>DASUHZ010000064.1:0-20254 GCA_036273275.1 Bryocella sp. | reverse complement strand
TCAAGGTGGATGTCTGAGGCGCGGCGCTCGAGTGCAGTGAAGATGGTGGTGTCGACGAGGCGGATGATCGGCGAGATGTCGTCGTCGGCGGCGAGCTTCTCGATCGAGATATTCTCGTCGGCGGTGTCCTCTCCGGTGAGTACGTCGAAGGCGAGGCCCTCGGTGGCTTCGTCGAGCACGCGCTGCGATTGCTCGGTCTTCTTGAGCAGGTCGGTGATCTGCGATAACGTGGCGACGCGAGTCACGATGCGGGTGCCAAGCAGGCCGGCGATCTCGTCAAGCACCATGAGGCGCGAGGGATCGGCCACGGCGATGGAGAGGCGGCCGTCGGCGGATTGCTCCAGCGGAACGAAGTTGTAGCGAAACATCATGTCGACCGGCACGGTTTTGAAGAGCTCATGCTGGATTTTGAAGTGCTTCAGGTCAACGAACTCGGCGTGATAGCGGCGCGCGAGGCGTTCGGCGCGCTCGGCTTCGGTGAGCGAGTCGTTGGGGAGCGGGGTTGCTACGGGGGTAGCCATTGGTTCAGACTCCTTGCGGGCAAGCGTACAGCTAGCCGCCAATATTGCCCAGACTGAAGATCGGCATGTACAGGGCGATCAGGATGATGACGACGACGAAGCCCATAACGATGAGGATCAGGGGCTCGATGAGACTCATGATGGCGGAGAGCTGCGTCTGTACGTCCTCTTCAAAGAATTCGGCGACGGAGTTGAGCATTGCCGGCAGCGCGCCGGTAGACTCACCCACCTCGATCATTTCGACGGAGAGCTCCGGAAACACGCCGGTCTCTTCGAGGCTGGTAGCGAGCCCCTGGCCTTCGCGAACGGTTTCGACCGAGGTATAGACGGCTTTCGAGATCTGGCGTGATTCGATGGAGCGCGCGGCGGTTTCGAGGCTCGGAACGAGTGGAAGACCGCCAGTGAGCAGTGTCGCGAGCGTGCGCGAAAAGAGGCCGACCTGGTACTTGAGCCAGACATTGCCGAGGCCGGGCGTGCCGATGCGAACGCGGTCGACGAAGTTCGCGCCGGAGTCGGTGCGGGTCCAGCGGACGATCAGATAGATGAGAAGCGCGAGCAGAAGACCGAAGTAGATGCCGTAGTGCTGCGCGTTTTTGCCAAGGCTTAGCAGGAACAGCGTGAGGCTGGGGAGCTTGGTTCCGAGCTGATCGTAGAGCTGCGCGAAGCGCGGGACCACGAAGGTGATCAGGAAGATGAAGAGGCTGATCACCATGACGATGAGGAAGCTTGGATAGATGAGGGAGGATTTTAGCTTCTTGCGGAACGACAGCGAAACGCGCTGGAAGTCGAGGTAGCGCTGCAGGACCTCTTCGAGATTGCCGGAGCGCTCACCGGCGAGCAGCGTGACGGTGTAGACGAGCGGGAAGCCGCCCTGCGCTTCGAACGCCGTGGAGATGGATTCGCCAGTCTTGACGCGCGCGGCAACGTCGTCGAGCTGGGCGCGGAAGACGGGGTTCTTCTGTCGCTTGGCCAACAGCTCCAGCGAGCTGAGAATGGGGAGGCCGGCGCGAATCAGGGTCAGGAACTGCTGGTTATAGACGAGGAACGGTTCGAGTTTGACCTTGCGTTTGCTGCCGCCGGCGAGGCCGGAGCGCGGCTTGACCGAGTAGACGAGATAGCCTGCCTGCGTGAAGCGGGAACGCAGCTCCTCAGCGGTTGCGGCGGCGTGGGTCTGCTCCTGGATTCGGCCGCGTTCGTCGGCAAGGCGGATTGTGAACTCTGTCATGAGACTGGAAAGGCGCTCTGCTAAAGTGCTGGCTAATTAAATTCAGTGCTTTGCTGCTTATTTTATATAGACGGATGACGAGCCCATTCGTTCAAAAGCGAAGGCCCCACCGGAAGGGTGAGGCCTTACTGCAACTTTTCGGGCCGGCGTGCGGCCAGCGCCTTAGACGTTGAAGCTGGAGCCGCAGCCGCAGGTGGATTTCACCTGCGGGTTTTCGAACTTGAAGCCGGCCGCTTCGAGGGTCTCGACGTAATCGACCGTGCAGCCGTTGAGGTACATGGCGCTGGTGGAGTCGACGAAAACCTTGAGGTCGTCAAACTTGACGACCTTGTCCATCATGCCTGCCTGGTTCTCGAAGCTCATGGAGTACTGGAAGCCGGAGCATCCGCCTCCGACGACGCCGATCCGCAGACCCGCCGGGATTGGATCCTGGGTCGCCATAATATCCTTGACCTTGGCGATGGCGGCGGGGGTCAGCTCGACGGGATTCGTACGAGGCGCCTCAGGGGCTCCGGTAACGACCTCGGCAACAGGGTTCGCGGCGGTGGACATGGGGACCTCTCCTCGGCTCGCGGACCGATGTAGTCCGGGAGCACATCTCTTAGTGTAGCCAGAGCTTGCTGGCTGGGCAAGCCTTTGCGGCGCCCGTGGCAACACCGAGCACCCGGTAATTGGATGCCCAAGCCACCTTAAGGTTTCTGAGGAGGGGCGCCTCCATGCTGAAAATGCAGAGAAGAACCAAGGCGGATGCCCAGAAATTGCCTCTTTTCCACCGAACATCGCAGGGCGTATGATTTTGGCGGCCCAGCCTACCTTACGAGCCCGAGGCTCAAAAGAATCGGACCCGCCCGGTATCCCGGACCAGAATCTTATTGACTCTGGGGGAATCACCGCCATGCACGTGCTCCCGATCCTTATCGCTCTATGGGGCGCCTCCGTCATTGGCTTTATCGCAGTGATGATTTACCGCGCCACTCTCACTCAACACGAAACCGATCAGTTGTTCCTTGGTGACGACAGCGCCCATGTCTCCATGGGGCACAAGGAACATGATGAGATCGTCGCGCGCGTCGACAGGCTGCGGCCCTATTACCAGGGTCTCGGCGGTGTGGCCGTGCTGATGACGGTCCTCGTCGTCGGCGTTTACATCTTCCAAATGCTGCCGAGCATGCGCTAAAGCGGCAGCACTAACCAGCGGAATCACGCCAGGGATCCGGTCACGGATCCTTGTGCGCTTTAAAACAGGCCTTCAGGAGACGGAAGCGGCTGCCTTGTAGCGGCCGAGTTCGCGAACCATTCGCGTCTCAGGGCGGAGCGCGTCGAGTGCGGCCTCGGCCATTCCGACGCCAGCGAAACGGAACTCGACGAAGAAGACGTACTCCCACGGCTGGCCGGGCACAGGCCGGGATTCGATGCGGGTGAGGTTGACACCGGCCGCGGCCAGAGCCTGTAGGGCTCTCACAAGTGTTCCAGGGCGATGCTCCAGCGCGAACGCGACGCTAAGCTTGTCGGGTTCGGGTGCAGCCGGGCTGGGATCGTCCGACCTGCGGATGACGTGAAAGCGGGTGAAGTTCTGCGCGTGGTCTTCCACCCCCCGCACCAGCACGTTTCCGCCGTACTCCTTGGCGGCCAGCTCCGGGGCCAGCCCGGCTGTGTCGCGGAGTGAGTTGTCCATGATGTGCTTGACGCTTCCGGCAGTGTCATAGAACGGGAGCGCGCGCGCCTGCGTGAACCCGGCAAGAAACATTCGGCACTGATTCAGCGCGACGGGATGCGACAGAACCGTGCGAATCGCGGAGAGATCCACGCCGGGGGCGGCGATCAGGTTGTGGCGGATCTGAAGCAGACCTTCGGCGTAGATGCGGACCGGATTCGTGAGCAGCAGATCGTAATGCTCGGCGACGGAGCCATGCAGACTGTTTTCAATCGGGAGAACGATGCATTCGGCGCGACGCTCCAGCAATGCAGCAAATGTATCGGCGGAAGCGATGCATGGCAGAACCTCGCAATCGGGAGCAAGTTCCAGCGCAGCCATGTGGCTGTTCGATCCGCGTTCTCCCTGGATGGCTGCGCGGCGAACAGTGCCCGCCCCTGCCTGCTGCAGAGTTGTCTCGGTACGACGTGTCGTTTGGTTGCTCAGGCGTTGGTTCCTTAATTGCAGATATATCTGTCTTTTGGGACAACCTCAGCATAATCCGACGCAACTTACCAAAGCGAACGCCGCCGAGACGGCGCCGATCATTGTGACCGCACCCCCGGGTCACCCATCATAAGGAGCCGATCTATGCTTTGGACGATCACCATCATTCTTGTCATTCTTTGGATTGTAGGTATGGTAAGCAGCTACACACTGGGCGGATGGATTCACCTGCTGCTGGTTCTCGCGATCATCGTTCTGATCTTCAACCTTCTCTCCGGTCGCCGAGGCATCTAACTATGACGAGGCAGTAGTGCCACAAGAAATGTGCGCACGTTAGGAGAGTGGCATGAAAAGCGGAATGGAAAATAAGACCAAGGGCAAGCTCGATGAGGTTGCCGGAAAAATCAAGCAGTCAACTGGTGAAGCAATAAATAACCAGTCCATGGCAAACCGCGGCGCGGCCCAGCAGGTGAAGGGACAGGGCGAGCAGGCGCTCGGGTCGGTGCAGAACGCCGCCGCCGACACCCAGGCGCGCAAATCCCGGGAGGCTCAGGCTGAGGCCCATGATGTTCGGGAAAGAGTTACGTCGACAGCCAGGAACGTAAAAGAGCGAATCGAAGACAGCGTAGATCGCCACCACGACAGAACCAAATACTAAGAAGCATTGGAAGGACAACGCGGGCTCGCCCACTCGGGCGAGCCCCCTTTTTTGCCGACCAAGGCTTCACCTGGTTCAGCGCCGGTGCAGAACGTCAGCTGCGATGAAGATGAAGAACACAACAGAAATCACGCCGTTAAGCGTGAAGAAGGCCGCGTTCATTCGGCGGAGATCACCGGGAGAGACGATTGCGTGCTCGTAAGCAAGAAGAGCGACACACAGCAGCACGCCCAACAGCGCAACGATGCCGAGACCGAAGGCGTACAGCATGAGGAAGAGCAGCACGGCCATGCCGGCGTGCATGACGCGGGCTATCCAGAAAGCCCCGCGCAAACCGAACGCTTGCGGAACACTGTGCAGGCCGACGCGCCGGTCGTGGTCGAAGTCCTGGCAGGCATAAAGCACATCAAAGCCGCCGACCCAGAGCAATACGATCGCGGTCAGCAGCGCAGCGCGCGCGGATAGGGATCCGCGGACGGCAATCCATGCCGCAGCCGGCGCAATGCCGAGCGCAAGACCCAGCACCAGGTGCGACCAGCGGGTCATCCGCTTCATGTAGCTGTAGGCAAACACGACCGCGAGTGCCAAGGGGGCGAGCTCCAGGGTAAGTCGGTTGAGCATCGCAGCGCCAAATAGAAAGACAGCGCAGGAAACGATTGTGAATGTGATCACAAAGCCGCGAGAGACATGGCCGGCCGGGAGCGCGCGCGCGGCCGTGCGGGGATTCACTGCGTCAATGTCTGCATCGACGAGCCGATTGAAGGCCATGGCTGCCGAACGCGCACCAACCATGCAAACAATAATCCATCCGAGCACCCGCAGCGGAGGCCAGCCTCCTGCGGCGAGCACGGCGCCGGTGAGGGCAAACGGGAGCGCAAAGATCGAGTGCTCCCACTTGATCATCTCGAGCGTGACGCGTGTGCTATGTAGAGCAGATCTCATTCCTGACAACAATGCTACGCGAAGGAGATGAGAGCTGCTCTGTGCAGCACGCCAAAGAGGTCAGCGCTCGTTTTGGCCCGCAACCTGAAGCTCGTTCTGGACCGAAAAAACCCCGGACACCTGGTTGGCGCGCATGTTAGCCATCTCCTTGTCAGCCTGGCTGTCGACGACGCCCGTCAGCACGGCGTGACCGTTCACAACCACGATGCGGATCGGCTTGGCCGGATTAATCGCGTATTTGGTGAACTGCGAATAGCCGTAGATGGCGTGATACAGGTCGCGGCGGATGCGCCAGTCGTTCGGCGATAGCGGTGCGACCTGAATCTTGTCGATGACGTCGCGAACACCGGGCGCGTTCTGTACAACGGCGAGAGCATCGTCCTTGTCCACCGGTTCGGCCGCGAGCCCACCGACGGTGACGACTCCGTTATGCACCTGCAGTGTGAAGCTGTCGAACGGATAAGACTCGTATCCCTGGCGCACGTAGAGCAATCCCTTGGCAAGCTTCTGATAAAGTTGCTCGTCCGGGACGCTGCCTCCGCCGGCAACGTTGATGTCGTTGCGTATGGAAGCAGCCTCGTGCATCTTGTCGATGCGCTTCTGGGCATCAGCCTTGTCGGCGTAGCGATCGACCTGGCCGGTCAGGTGAACGACGCCGCCCTGCACCTGGACCTGAACGCCGCTGAACTTCTTGCCGCTAAGCTGTTTTTGAGCGTCTGCCCGTATTTGGGCATCACTCCCCTTCTGGGCTGTGGCGGCGGGCACGAATGCGGCCAGGCAGAGAGCGCAGGCGAGTGTAGTCAGAAGGCGACCGTGGGTTCTCATGGGAGCTTCCTCCAACAGGATAGAAACATACCTAGAAATTGGATGCATGGGACGCAACCCGCGCAGCCTCAGTAGTTTTGGCTAAGATAGCCAGTTTTGGCTCAGCGATAGCGCTTTCGGATCTTGTAAACGATCGAGAAGACGCCAGACTCATCGCGCGTCATGACAATGGACGCGCTCTCGTTCAGCTGATACTGAATCTGAATCAGTTGCTGCGCCGACTGATTGACGTTTGTGGCATAGGTAAGGGTTACCTGCTTCGATAGCGGCTCGACAATCGTGATTCGCGCAGTGGAGTTACCCAGCGTGCCTACGAACGCGGGATCGATCTTGATGGAGCCCGCTCCAAACAGTTTGCTGACGCGGCTCGATACCGTCGCATTGAGCGCGCCCCCCAATATCGCACTCGTGGTTGGGTCCTCGCCTGCCTGCTGCTGCTGCTGCGTGTTGATCTGCGCTTCTTCCTGGGTTCGGCCAAGCGCCAGCAGATTGAAAATATCAGCCTCAGTGAGTGGCGGCGAGGATCGATAAGTCGGCTTCAGGTTCGTCATATCGCCGTGGATGCCGATCGTGATGTCGTAGTTTTCGACGCGTGTGGATACGTCGAGATCGATCGTCGGATCGATGCGAACTGGATTGCTGAAGTAAATGATGCCCCGTTCGAGTTCGTATTTCGTACCGGCGAAGGTCGCGCTCCCATCTGTGATCCTGATGGAGCCGAGAAGCGACGGTTGTGCGATGGTGCCTCGCACGGTCAGATCGACGGTTCCGGCGAGTTTGGCATAGGAGTTCTGGAAATCAAGCTGCGGAGAGCTCGTGATGTGCACTTCCATCCGGATCTTGTTGCTGAACGCGGTCGGATCGGGCGGCGTGGGAATCCCCCCGGCTCCCGCGAAGGCCGCAAAGTCAACGTCAGGCCCGACGCCGAACCGCGTCACCAGCACGTTGCCGGAGAGCAACAGGCTCTGCGGTCCGCCCTGCAGACGCAGCGTTGCATTTGCGGTCGAACTGAGGCCTGCATAGCGAACGCGAACTGTATCGATATTTGCCGTGAGATCCGCGAATAGTCCTCGCTGATAGGCTATGAATCCGCCGAGAGTCACCTTGCCGCCGCCCGAGGTTCCGCTGACGTCGCGCACCTCAAGGCGGTTCTGGTTGAACACCATCGTCCCGGACAGGGCGCTGAGGCCGTTCGGGATTCCGTCCATCGCGAAGTTCGCGTTATCCAACTTGACCGTGCCGCTCAGCAACGGATCTTTCACTCGGCCCTGCACACCGAGATCGAGCGCCACGTTCCCGGAGGTGATGTAGTCCGGATCGAGCGTGTGGATGAGATGCAGGTTGAGGCTGCCCTTGGCTTTGACGTTGAGCGCACCGCCCTGCGGATTGGAGTCCCCCAGGAGTTTCGCGGTTCCGGTCGCCTGCAGATCAGTACCGAGGCCGCTGATATGGAACTGATCCAGCGACGCGACGCCGTCCCGCAAGCTGGCGTGGATAGGACCCTGCGATGCGAGCTGCAGATTCTGGATTGTGATAGCGAAGTTCGTGAGCTCCGCGGTTGCCGTGAGCTGCTGCGGATTGGCGGCCGGCCCATCGATGGTGATCGTGCCGTTAATCTGCGAGCTCGCCTTGATGGTACCCGGCGAAACAATATCCAGAATGTTCGCTACATTCACGCCGGTGAGTGTCATTTGCGCATGCGTAACATACTGGCCTTGCAGGGACGTCTGCCCCGTAGCTGCGATCTGCGCTCCGATGAGTGTCGATTGGACCTGGTATTTCACCAGCGATCCGACGCTGTTCGCAGTTAACGTCAGCGCGCCAAGCTTGTGGCTCTGGTAGGTGATATCCGCAAGCTGGATCTGTGCGCGAAGATTCGGTTCCTGCACGGTACCGTTCGCATCCACATTGAGCGACACCACGGCATCAGCGTCCGGATTGGCATTCTGCACCAGCTGAAACTTCGAGAGGCGCAGATTATTGCCGGTGATATGCGCGTTAATGTGCTTGCTCGCGACGTCATAGCTGCCATTGCCATGGATCGCCATGTTGTGCGCCTGGACGAGAAGCCGGGTCGCGTTGATCTGCGTTCCATTGGCGCTGATGTCGACAGCGATTGTCTGATATGGTTCGCCATACGCCTGGCCGTTGGTGAGAGTAATGTTGCCGGAGCCGGCGAGGCTGCGCAGCGTGCCTGTCGCATGCGCATTGATGTTCGCCGTGCCAGTGAGCTTTACCTTCTCCTGCTGGCCGGCAATCTGCAGGAGATCGACCACCTGCGCATTCGCGAGCTTCGCCGTGACATCAATCCCCATGTCGTTGTCCCATGCATAGGACACAACGCCGCGACGTGAGATCACGCGATGCGGATGGAAAGTGCCGGAGACGTTCAGCACAGCCGTGTTGCGTGTGATGGTGGACGACGCGATGGCGAGACCGGTGTTGGGGGCGTACTCCGCGTCCGCGACGACCGAGTCGACTTGAATATTTGCCTCGCTGCCGAGATGCACGACGAGATTGTCAGCCTCGAGGTGCCCCTTGACATCAAGCGTGCGAACCGCACCCTTCGCCGTTCCGACGAAGCTCATTGTGCCGTGAAGGTCAACCGGAATGGCCGCGCTGCCGCGTTTTCCATTGGCCTCGAACCCCAGAGTCTGCAGGGTCTGGTCAAACTCCGCAAGATTGCGTGCCTGCAGATTAACTTGCAGATTAGTGAGGGGATCGCCATTATTGACGCCAAGGACGCCGCCGACGAGAAGCGTGGTTCCCGGCGTCTGAACATTCACCGTCTTGATGTTCACTATTTCCGAGCGCCCGTCGTAATGAGCGTTCACGACGCCGGATACAGGAATGTTCGCGGCTGCTCCTCTGCGCCGAACACCCGTCGGCGCGAGCTTAAGGTCAGCCTCCACCTGTACAGAGCTTGAAATATCCTTTGCCGGACCGCCCCACTCCACCTTGACCGGGCCATTGATCGCCGTGTCCAGGCCGAGATCGCCGTAGTGCTGCGGCGCCGTGACATCCATGATCGTCCGCAGCGTAATGCCCTTCACGATCACCGTTAGATACGCGTGCGCACGCTGCACGGGAGTGAGTGTCATGGACTGGACTGGCGGTTTTGCGTTAACGCCCTTTGCTGTCGTATTCGCCGCCTTCGCCGCGGCGACAGTTGTCGGAGAGGTCGCGGGCGCGCTCGCTGGAACCTCGCCGAGCCAGTTCTCAATCTTCAGTTCACCGTCCACGCGGCCGCCACCAGGCAGCGTTCCTGTGAGTGCACTGAAGAGGAGTTCGGTAGGAGTGACGTGCAGCTGCGCGTTCGCGTCCACACCAGCGACGCGGACAAACTCGTCGCGATACGCCGCATCCCGCAATTTGATGTCGCCGACCAGCAGATATCCCGCGCTGCAGTCCGGGCTGGGCGGAAGCACCTTGGCCTCAGGCGGAGCGTGCGGATGCGTGTGACGCTGCCAGAAGTGCGGATTCTTCTGCGCGACCTTTGCAGGAACCGTGCAGTTGTGCCCCTGTACGTTCAGCGCCAGCGTTCCATTCTCGAGTCCGTCAACTCCGGCCAGATAGCTAATCTGCTTCAGCGCGAGCTGGCCGTTGACACTGGCCTGCCACTCCGGATGAGCGAAGTGCTGGATCAGCGCCGTCGCGGTGAGGTGCGAGTTCATGCCAGTCTCGAAATCGAACTTGGTGAGCTGAGCCATATCCCGGCCGAGTTGAAGATCCATGTGCAGCTTCGACTGCATCTCCGGCTCTTTCGCCATCCGTGTGCGTAGATCGGCGAGATCGATGGAGATGCCGTAGCGGTCGCTGGAACGGATGTAATGCACGTTGGCGTTCAGATCGTTGGCTGCGGCATCGAACGGAATCGCGCGATCATTAATAACCGCGAGCCCATTGGCGAGTTCAACTTGTTTCGCCTGCAGATCAAGGAGCGTGTCCTGCACCGGCTCTGTGCTCGTGCTGGGGTGCTTGGGCACAGGCTGGTTGGTGTTGCCGTTCTTGTCGATGATCAGATGAAGGTGGGGCTCCTCCACGCGGAGGTAGTTGAGCCCGATGTGCGACTGCGCCCCTTTGCCGACCGTATGCGAGATGAAGGTGTGGATGCGCAGTCGAAGGAAGATCTTCGCCGCCGAAAGGTAAGGCATTTCGCCCGGACCTTCGGTGCCGTGAATGACCAGGTTGTCAGCTTCGATCGCAAGGTGCCAGAGGTTGAACGAGATGTGGCCGAGTTCCACACGGCCGCCGGTCGAATCTTCGAGCACATGAACGACCTCCGCGCTGACACGGCGCTGAAAATCCGCTGTCGTGGTGTACCAGGACAGGCCGACGATGAGCACCGTCAGCAGGATCAGAATCGACGTGCCAATCCAGCCGAGAATCCGCCCCACGCGGCGGCGGCGCGCCGGTTTCCACGGAGCGGCAGCCGAATCTTTGGAGGTGAGACTCATGGCGCCTCCTCTCCCGGATGCAGCACGACCACGCTTCCCTGCGCGCGCAGACTCTTCAACCAATCCTGCAGCAGGTTGCTGATCTGCTGCTGCAGCAGCACCTGGCGAATCTGATTTGAGATCGTATTCAGCTTCGGCGCGGGCGCACGCTGGCGCGCGTACTCCGGCAGCAGAGTTTTGTCATAGTAGGTCTGAACCTGCTCCGGCGTGATGTTAACGCCCAACTGGAAGCGGTCTTCGATGAAGGAGAGCACATCCATGCGCTCTTTCCAGCGGGTGAAGAACGATGCCTCGGTGAAACCGTTGTCGGCGAGGAAATGGTCCCATCCCTCTTTGGTTTGACAGTGATATTGAGCGCAGGCAGGAATGTCCCTGCGTAATTGATCGATCTCTTTATTCACCTCAGCGTCGCTGGGTTCATCTTCAGGCTGAAGTTTGAGCTGCTGAAGAATAAGGGCACGGTTGATGAGCCGCTCGAGAGCGCGATCGTTGGACAGCTTCTCCGATGACGTACGGTACGGATCAAAGGCCTGAATCCGGAGTTCTTCGTTCACATCGCTGTCGAGGATGAGGTCCTCGTTGACGATTGCTACGACGCGATCGAGTTCCGTTCCTGGAACCTTCGGCATCATCGATGGCGTCGCCGGCGCAGGCGGTACGGGTGCGGTCGTAGGCGGTGGAACCTGCGGTTGGGTGCTTAATCCCGGCGCGTTATTGCTCGATGAGTCTGGGGCCTGAGCAAACGCTGACGGAGCCAGGATGCAGAGCACCGCTGCGAGGATGAGCCAACCATCCGTTCGCACCGTTCCGAGTTTGATCGCTCTGTTCATCGCAGCTTAGAACGCCTGTCCGATGCTGAAGAAGAAGTTGAAGTGTGCCGCCTGCCCAACGTATGGGAGCTTGTTTGTGTAGTCGTAGAAGACGGGATAGACCGGCGGATTCAGGTTGTAGCTGAAGTCGAGACGGATCGGACCTACGGGCGTCTTGTAGCGAGCGCCGATGCCGACCGCATGCGAGTAATAGTTGAAGTTACAGGTGCCGCTTACCGTGGAGTAGTCGGTCGTGGTGCCCGGCGCGGGCGGTGGGACTGTCACATCGCGGCAGGTGGCCTGGTCCGGTTGATGGAAGTTCTTGATGCTTGTGAACATGTCGCTCGGGTAGCGGAAGACGTTCCCCATGTCGTGGAAGATGACGAACGAGACGCTGTTGCCGACGAGCGGAAGCGTTGGTGGTGGAAGGCGCAATTCGAAGCTGTTGACCACGACGCCTGAGCCGCCGACGGGATACCCAGTCGTCAGATCGCGCGGCCCCGCGTCGTTGATACCGAAGCCGCGGTGCGAAGTCGCGCCGCCCGCATACATGCGTTCGGGCAGCGGGATGGGATTGCACGTTGCATTTGTCGTCAGCAGCACACCCTTGCAGTTCGCAACTCCCAGCGAGTTGGAGTTCGCAGTTGTCTGCCCGAAGGTGTTCTCAAACCCCACGCGCGTGTTGCGCGCAAACACGTACTTCTTGGTTCCGAAGGTGTAATACGAAGAGTTCGACAAGTCCAGGCGGTTGAACGACGTCTCCGCACCAAATTTGGACGACGAGACAAACTCCTGGATTGAGTAGTAAATGCCCCGCTGCGCATCAATCGGGCTTGGATCGCGCGTGTCGTGGAAATAGGTCAGGCCGGGGCCGCCAACGGTCACGGGCTGCGAGAGCTGGCTGACCAGGAGCGGCGTGATCTCCAGGCTGGCGGCATTCACCGAGACGCGGCGATAAAGAAAGTCATAGATGAAGCTATCGGCTTTCTTGTACTTCTGCGTGACGCGGAAGTCACCCTGCAGCGTAGAGGCCTGGAAGGTTGTGATGTTCTGCACGTTGGAGTAGCCGCCCGAAACGGCCGCCGTGAGATACGGCCTGCCGAGGAACTGCGGGTTGTTGAACGTGAGTGTGGCCACGCGCTCCAACAGACCAAAGGTTGTGTGCAGCGTCAGCGACTGCTGTGTCCCGCGGAAGTTGATCCGCGAGACATCGAGCGCTACACGTGGGCTTACGCCGGCCTTGCCGTTCTGCGCTGCAGTCTGTCCCTGCCTCAAGCCCGGCCCCAGCGATGGCGTTCCAGTCTGCGCCTCGAAGCCGAAGCCGTAGGTTACGTCCCAGCGCTTCGCCTCTTTTAGCTGGACGAGCACGTTCTTCTCCGGCGCGTTCCCCCTCGGATTCTGAACGGCGGTGTTCACTTCGTTGAATAGCGCCAGGTTGTAAAGATTGCGCTGGGTCTGCAGAAGCGCCGCCTGGTCCAGCGGATCTTCCGGGTGCACCAGGATCTGCTGTTGGACCACGGCCGGCTTGGTGTGCACCAGCCCTGAGAGCAGCACGTGATCGATGATTACCTGGTGCCCTTCCGACACCGCCAGCGTGACGTTAATCAGGTCCTTGTTTTCCGGGTCTGGCTGCTGCTGAATCTCAACCTGCGCAAGATCGAACCCATGCGCAAGGTAGTAGCTCAGCACCGCGTCCCGATCATTGGAGAGCGTTATCAGCGAAAACGGCTGACCTGTCTCGGCACTGAGCAAAGCTTTGATTGCACTCTGTCTCGATCCGCCGACGCCCGAGAGATCCACCTCGCCGAACTTCTGCTGGGTTCCCTCTTCGATGGTGTAGGTCACGTCGATGTAGGCGACCTTCAACGCCTCTCCGGCGGTGGTCTTGTCCGTGTCCTTCGCCGCGGATTTCACTTTGACGTGCGTGAATCCGCTGCTCCGGTACAGCGCCTCGATCGAGCTGCGATCATCTTCGACCAGCTCTGTGCTGTAGGTGCCGCTGCGCAGATACAGATCTGCGGGCTTGACACGCAGCTGTTGTTTGATGAGGGCGTCGCTGAAGTACTTGTTGCCCTCAAGCTTCACGGAGCGGACCTTGTGCCGCTTACCCGGAGTCACCGTGTACTGCACCGTCACGTTGTTCGTTCCGCGGCCGAGCAGCCTTACGGAGTCTTCTGCGTCGAAATAGCCCTTGCGCTGCATGAAGTCGCGAATGTTGTATGCACCTTCGTTCACCAGGTCGCGATCGACCGCCGATTCTTCGTAGATGGGCACCAGCAGCTTCTTGCGGGATTTCGAGATCTTCGTCCCTTTGATCGTGATGTGAACAATAGGCCCTTGATTGGCGAGGAAGTCATAGTCAAGCTGCTTGCGCGGTGGCGCGTACGTATCGCTCTGCTGACTTATCGTGCCTTCAAGTCGCTCCTGCTTCTGGTAGTAATTGCGAACGCCGTTCAGTGCCGTGGTGGTGGTATCGCGAGTCACCTTCACCTGGCATTTGCGCAGGATCAATTTGTCGAACGAGCTCGCGATCCATCCGCAGTCGAGCTTGCCCTTCTTGCGGAAATCATCAACATCGATGCCGGGATCTTTGCCCTGGAGGGCAACATTGCCGACGTGCGCCTGCGGTCCTTGCTTGATGGTGAAGGTGACGTTCACCTGGTGATTCACATCGTCGTGCGTCGTTGCTATCTGGATATTCGCTTCGAAATAGCCATTCTGCTCGAGCGACTGCCGCACACTTGCGAGAGCGGCGGGAATCTGCGGCTCACTGAAAGGAGTTCCGGGATCGAGTTTCGTCGCGAACTCCAGCAATGATGCAAGCCTCTCCTGCAAAATGCCATCGATCTCTACCCGGCCGACGTAGTAGCGAGGCACACCGGCGTAGATAAGAGTCAGACCGTTCGCATTCGTCTCGCCTGAGACGCTGATATCGCGGTAGAGACCGCTCGCGTAGAGCCTGCGAATGTCCGCTCTTACCTTCTGCGGATCAAGCTTTTCGCCGGTCGTCTGCTCCAGCTCAGACACGATCGCATCATGCGGTCCGAAGGCCACGCCCTCAAAACGAACTCCGGTAACCGGCACTCCGGCTTTTGTCCAGATGCTGGTGGGCAGCGGCGCAAGCGGGTTGCTCACCGTCGCTGAAGCCGCCTCAGAGCCCGCAGGAGACTGCGCGGAAGGCATCTTGCTGGCCTGTGGGGTCGCATCGGGAGCATTAGGATTTGTGGTCTGCGGCTGCGGTGCCTGTCCTGCAGCCTGAGAGTTGATCGTAGTGGGGCTTTGTGCGGACGCCACCGTCCCCCCCGAGACAACGAGGAGCGTGCCAGTCAGCAGTACCCTTCCTAGGAAACCTTGTGCGTATCGCAACCGGCTCGCTCGCGTTCCTGGGGCAGGTTTCGCGAGCCGGCTCTCGACTGAGTTCGATAGCCTGCTCCGGCCAGACACCTCAGGACCCTCCACGCTCTATTCTCGCCCATTCTGCGAGCTGTAACCGTCGTGCCCTCAGATCGTTAGCGGGCCGGACTATTCAGGGTCAACCCTCCGGACCTGCTCCAGAACACGGTTATTTCTCGTAGAGATGCTTATTTCGAACGCCGGGTTCACTGTCACTTGCTCGCGCAAGCGCCTCGTATACTGACCCTCAATGCCTTTCGCCGCCAAAAGCGAGCATAAGGAGTCCGGCGAAAAGCCCAGCCAGGCCGGCGCTCAGCACCCGGTCGACTCGCATGAGCGCTACTCCCGCCAGGTTCTCTTCGCGCCCATCGGGCATCAGGGACAGCAGCTGCTCAGCCGCGCGCACGTCGTCATCGTGGGCGTGGGAGCCACAGGAGCCGCGACAGCCGGCCTGCTTGCCCGCGCCGGTGTAGGTCGCCTCACGCTGGTCGACCGCGACTACGTCGAGCCCTCCAATCTGCAGCGCCAGGTGCTCTTCGACGAGGACGACGCCCGCAACTGCCTGCCCAAGGCTGAGGCGGCGCGCCGGCATCTGGCGCGCGTCAACTCTGATGTAGAGATCGCAGCGCACGTCGCGGATTTCACCCCGCAGAATGCCGAATCGCTCGCCGCCGACGCGAACATCGTCCTCGACTGCACAGACAACTTCGAAACCCGCTACCTCATCAACGACCTCTGCGTCCGCGACGGCCGGCCATGGATCTACGCCGCGGCCGTGGGCGCCTACGCGGCGACCATGAACATCCTCCCTCGGCGCGTCACCGAGAGCGATTCCGGCTTGGAACCGACCGCCTGCCTCGCCTGCATCTTCCCCTCCAGCCCGACCGGTAATGTCGAGACCTGCGATACGGCTGGCATTCTCTCCACCGCGGTCAACTTCGCAGCCTCGCTCCAGGTCACCGAGACCTTGAAGCTGCTCACGGGACACACCGACCGGATGCGCCGTACACTCCTCGCCTACGATCTCTGGACAGGCGAGCGCTCGGAGGTCTCCGCCGGCAAGCCACGCCCCGAATGCGAGGTATGCGGCGAGCGAAGATTCCTGGCTCTCGCCGGCCAGGGTCGCGCCCCAATCACCCTCTGCGGCAGGAACGCGGTACAGATCCACGAACACGCCCGCCCTGTCGATCTGCCGGCCCTGGCACGCAGGCTGGAACCCCTCGGCGAGGTCCGGGCGAATGGCATGCTGCTGCGGTTCCGTACGCCTTCGTACACGATCACGGTCTTCGCGGACGGCCGCGCCCTGATTCAGGGGACCACGGACGTTGGCCGAGCCCGGTCCTTATACGCCAGATACATCGGAGCTTAGACCCGACATCTTCCCTGCCGGGACAACCCGGACCGCCGAGTTTCTATCCAAGCCCTTGATACCTTTCCGTGAACAGGTGCGTTACGCTGAAGGCAGGCGAGTAGCCGGCATGAACGAACGTACTGACCGGAGACCTCGCTTATGGGACTTCAAGGCTTGCAAACGATGCAGACAAAACCAAACGCCGGCTTATTTAAGCGGAACCCTCCGATCGCCGGGGAGGCCGAAGCCATAGAGCGGGCCAAAAACGGCGACCCTGATGCTTTTTCCAAGCTGTACTCGCTGCATAAGCGGCGTGTTTATACCCTCTGCCTTCGCATGCTCGGTAATGTCTCTGAAGCCGAGGACATGACCCAGGAGGCATTCCTTCACCTCTTCCGCAAGCTGGGCAGCTTCCGCGGAGAGAGCGCCTTCTCGACCTGGCTTCACCGCCTGACCGTGAATCTCGTCCTGATGCACCTGCGCAAGAAGGGACTTCAGCTCGTCTCGCTCGAAGAGACCATCAACCCCTCCGAAGAGGACGCTCCGAAGCGCGACTTCGGCTCGCGCGACACGCAGCTCGCCGGATCGGTCGATCGCGTTACCCTCGAGCG
The DNA here is from genome assembly GCA_036273275.1 of Bryocella sp. Classification (GTDB taxonomy): domain Bacteria; phylum Acidobacteriota; class Terriglobia; order Terriglobales; family Acidobacteriaceae; genus Granulicella. The sequence goes on along the minus strand of DASUHZ010000064.1, from coordinate 3,322 downwards.
CGCCGTCGCCTCCCTTCCTCCGGGGTATCGAATGGTGTTCGTCCTCCACGATGTTGAGGGGTTTGAGCACAATGAGATTGCTACGATGCTGGAGTGCTCCACCGGCAACAGCAAATCGCAACTCCACAAGGCGCGCCTGAAGCTCCGCGAACTTCTTCGTCACCCGGATCAGTTACCCGAACTGGAGAGTTCGCGGGAGGTTGTGCAGTGAGTGATCTCTCCAACCTCGACTTCGATTCGATGACACCCGCCGAGTTCGAACAGTATCTGCCGGAGCTCTTCGCCAGCGGAGAAGGCGGAAAACTAAGCGAAGACCCTCGTCTCGCAACCTTTCTCTCCGCGAATCCGGACTGCGCCGCGCTTGTGCGCGACCTGGAAACCATTGCCGACACCGCCAAGAACCTTCTCGTCTCCGAGCAGGAACCCAGCGATTCCGTCTGGTCGAACATCGCCAACAAGCTCCAGCAACAGTCAGGAGACGACGAACCGGTCGATCTTTCGGAGTAGCTCTCCGAGTAACCGCTACCATAGGGTCTGAGACATCTCAGACCCGCATGCCTCCAATCCCCGCAAAGAGCTCCGACCACGCACACGCGCGCCCTCCATTGATTGAGCGGATCGTGCTCACCGGATTCATGGGCTCCGGCAAGAGCACGATTGGCCGGCGTCTCGCAGAGCGGCTCCGCTGGCGTTTCGTCGATCTGGACCACTTCATCGAAAAGCGCGACGGCCGCACGGTGGCGCGCATCTTCGCTGAGAGCGGAGAGCCGGCCTTTCGCGCCCTTGAGACCGAAGCGCTTATCTCTTCGCTTCAGCAGTCCCACATCGTCATTGCATTAGGTGGAGGAGCGCTGGAGACGCCTGCCAATCGCCATGCCCTCTCGACGGCATCGAGCGCCTGCGTCGTCCTCCTCAGTGCCGAATTCGACACACTTTTCGACCGTTGCCAGCATCAGATCACCACGGCCGTTGCCTCTGGCCTGCCCGTTCGGCCGCTGCTTGGCGATCGCGAAGCCGCCGCCGCGCGTCTGGCCCGGCGCGAGCCCATCTATCGCGAAGCGGCCCACGTCATCCTCGACACCACCGGCCAATCTCCTGAGGAGAGCGTGGAGGCGTTGCTCACAATCCTCGGCAGTATCCCTTAGAGCTCACTTAACATCGACGTCACTGACTGTAGGCGCATCACACGGACGACAGCCTCGTTTGCTGTTATCTTGAGGAACCGTGCCACTCATCCTGCATCCAGCGAGTCCGCCCGCTCCAATTACTCCGCGGCAGGAACAGAGCCGCGCGATCCGCGGTTACATCCTGTTCTTCTTCGCAATGCTGATCCTGCTTGGCGTGCTTTGGGAGCTTCGCAGCGTCTTGGAAATCGTCTACGTCAGTGCTCTATTCGCGGTCGTCCTGTCACCGATCGTTCAGCAGGTCATGAAACTCAAGCTCTTTGGCCGCGAACTCTCCCGCACAGTTGCAGTGCTTGGGCTTGTCATCATCGTCTTCCTCCTTCTCGGCAGTTTCTTCGTCTTCGCCCTGCCGCCTGCCCTTCACGATGTGGAGCGGTTTGCCGCCGACCTCCCGCAGCGCCTCCCGGCAATGGCCGAAAAGGCACGGCATCTCCCGTTTGCGGATCACCTCGGTCTGGATACCTTGGGTGAAAAGGCCCAGCACATCGCCGCGACCGCGGCCTCTTACGTCGTCGCGACGGCGCCCAAGTGGATCGCCCGCCTCCTGGATGTCATCACTACCGGCGTACTCTGCATTTACTTCATGCTTGAGGGCGAATTCGCCTATTTCTACTTCTTGTCCTTCATCCCGGTGGACCACCGTGACCGCCTGGAGCGCACGCTGCTTGCCGCCGAAGGGCGCATGAGCAAATGGCTGATTGGGCAGGCGGCGTTGATGCTGATCCTCGGCGTTACCAGCACAGCTGTTTTTCACGGACTCCACGTGCGTTACGCCGTTCTGCTCGGGGTATTGATGGGCCTGTTCAACATCGTGCCCGTCCTTGGCGGTATCACCACGATCCTGCTGGCCGCGGCCGTCGCCGCCATGGACTCATGGTCGAAGATGGCTGGCGTATTCGTCTTCTATTTCATCTACCTGCAGATAGAGAACGCCTTCCTGACCCCTCGCATCATGCGCACCAGTGTCAACCTGATGGGTCTTTCCGTTCTCATCGCATTGCTCGCCGGCACCGAACTCGCCGGCGTGGTGGGCGCGCTCGTTGCGGTTCCGTCAGCGGCACTCGTCGCCGTGATCATGGACGAGTATCTGGTCCAGCAAGACGCCGATGCTCAGGCCAAGGTCGCCGCTGCCGACGCAACCTCCGCCTAGCTCTTCGTCGTGAACGTCCAGGTCGTTTCGCTGTGGAAAGTCTGCCCCGGCTTTAGCTCCGTACTCGGGAAGTTCGGATGGTTCGGCGAGTCCGGGAAGTGCTGCGTCTCCAGGCAGAAGCCCGTTCGCTGCTCGTACTTTGCTCCCGTCCGGCTTATTAAGGTTCCATTGAGCATATTTCCGGAGTAGAACTGCACACCCGGCTGCGTCGTATCCACGGTCAGTTCGCGTCCGCTTGCCGGATCGTAGACCTGCGCGGCAGGATGCAGTTCGCCCATCTTTCCACGCAGCACAAAGTTGTGATCGTATCCGTGCCCGAGCTTCAACTGCTCGTTATCCGCGTTGATGCGCTCCCCAATCGGGTGCGGACTTGTAAAGTCGAGCGGAGTCCCAGCCACAGGCTCGAGCTGTCCCGTCGGAATCAGCGTCGAGTTGATCGGCGTGAACTTGTCGGCGTCGATCTTGATTACTTCGTTCAGAATCGACCCGCTGCCATCACCACTCAGGTTGAAGTACGTGTGATTGGTGAGATTGAGCACCGTCGGCTTATCCGTAGTGGCGCTGTATTCGATAACCACCTTGTTATCGTGCAGCGTGTAGCGCACATGCGCCGTCAGCGTGCCAGGGAATCCTTGATCGCCGTCCGGGCTCACGAGACTGAATTCGACACCGGAAGGAATTTCCTTCGATGTCCAGTTCCGGGAATCGAATCCATCTTTGCCACCGTGCAGCGCGGTTGAACCTTCGTTCGTCGTGATCTGATAGGTCTTGCCCTCGAGTGTGAACCGACCGTTCGCAAGGCGGTTTGCATAACGCCCAGGCACGCTGCCCATATACCCGTTCTTGCCTTTCAGGTATGTATCGAAGACTCCATAACCGAGCACGACGTTTTCCATCTTGCCATTGCGGTCCTTAGTCTCCAGATTCACGACACGCGCGCCGTAAGAGATCACCTGCAACTGCACGGCAGGGCTCTTCAGTGTGTACA
>DASUHZ010000063.1:0-69489 GCA_036273275.1 Bryocella sp. | reverse complement strand
GTCATACGATAGCCGTCCATCGATCTGAGATGGTTCCAATCGCAAACCCCACAAACAGTGTTTTGATTGAAACCCGCTATGTAGTTACAAGATTCCGGTGGCAGGGGAAGACTCCCGCCAACGTCCGTTTGAAAAGCCTTTGCAGCGACGAACCTGTCAACCGGCGGATTCAAGTCGCCGTAGCTGGCCGGCTCGAAGAGTCGTCCCGCATCCTCAGAGGCACCAAGGAAAGGTTGCATTTGATACGTACCCACGAAGGTCTTCGCTATGGCGAGGAGCGCATTCATGTCATGCCATTGATCAGCAATCGAAATCGCATTCAGAGTGCCGTCCAAACCGTTGTATAGGAGTGGAATCGCGAACGATCCAAAATTTGGCGTGCCGAGCATAATGAATCGCGCGAGCCTGTTGCGGAGCTCGAGATGTTGATTCAACAAAGATCTCACGACGAGCCCACCCATCGAATGCGCGACAAATCTCAATGGCTGATCCGAAGCAACTGACCTGTCAATTGCCTCTTTGAGAGACCTTGCCGACGCAGCTATATCCAGTCGCCAATCGTAGGGGAAGGGAACTACTCTCCAACCGTCTGCGGCCAGACGCGCTTGAATCTCTCCGTAGTAGTTCTGAAAAAGTATTGGTGGCACGAGTTCGGGCGCATTGATATCTTCGACGCTTGTTCCGTCCGAATTAAGTGGAAACTGATCAAACTCTCCGCAGATAATGCTCCAAACGTCGAGCCAAATTGTCTGATTGCCTTCGACAAGCTCGCTACCAAGGATGCCCGGAAGAACGACCACCGTTCCCAACGCCGGCTCATCGAGTTCGAAGCGTCGCCGCGCCGTTGCAGCATGATCTCGGATGCGGGCATAACGCTCGGTGCCAAAATACAGGCGGAGAAAGTTTTGCTCCGAAATATCCCGTGTGAGAAGCATCTGCGCAAGCTCGATTGTGGATGCCCGCTGCAGTTTCCTCAGATAGGCACGCTGTCTAAACATGAGAATCGTTTCCTCTGGAGGTTGATGCGCAATAATCGTTTGAGTCTGAACAACTTTGGCCGAGCAGATGCTTTCACGTAACGGGCCGTTGTTCAAGTAGAAAACGATTGCTACTGTTTTCGTGGCATCGATTACGAACGCAACTAGTCAGCCGCTCCGCGTAAAGTCGCTACCTCCGTCCAACACTCCTCAATCTGGAATCCGACGACCGCGTGGCCATCGCCACCGCGTTCCCACCTGGGACCAAGGCCAAACCGCGAACGTGGCACGCTTGTGCAGTAAACACCAGGCCTGAGCGAACCTAGCCCGTCGTGGTGAAGCGATGATGTACGCCTTCTTGACCTAACCCGAGGAAAGAGCCACGAATCGATTAACTGTGGAGGCCTAGGGAGGCCAAGCCCTTTTCGCTCCAGAAGTGCTTGGCGGCTTGGAGTAAGCGGTAGACTCCGGCGCATGAACACACACATCGCTGCCAATGACACCTTCCGCATTCCATGCAACTTCTCAGAATTCCATACGCAATACCCTGGTTATGTACGAGAGTTCGTCGTTAGCCATATGCGGCGCAGGCCATTGCAGGACCGACTAGACATGGAAAGCGAGTTGAACTGTTTTCTGCTCGCTTTGCCAACCGCGTCCAGGTTCCGCACTCCTGGGACAAATGGATTTCTCGGCGGATGCAAAGACCGCATCATGACATTCAATCCTCAAAAAGGTCAGGGCGACGCAGCTCACTTCTTCGGTTATCTAAACCACATATTGCGCAATCGATTCTTCACCCTTCAGCAGCGTGCTCTTCGGAACCCGATTACGACGCGAGGGATCTTTCGGCTCTCAGAGGACTGTGACCTCTCCTTTGAGCGGAGGGCCTCGGACGAAATCAGCGAGGGCCAGATCTCAGTCTCATATACCCGGCAACTCTCACCGTGGTTTGGCGACCCGGCCCAGCATGGATTGGTCGCAAAGTTCGTCGAATTCATTCGTATTTACAATCCGGAACTCGAATCGCTGCTAAACACCATGGCGTCCTGCCGGACCTTTACTGAAGCCCAAGCCGATATCGGCTGGGAGAGCAGGATTTTTAGCCGCGGCCGGTCACGTCTCGAGGTCCTGTACGACTGCTTCATCAGTGGCGGACCCGTGCCGTTGCAGCGGCGACTGTATCGCTCTCGGAAGGCTCCGAAGTGCCTCGGAGGACGGTTGCGATAAGCAGCCTGATCTAACGCTTGTGCCGCCTCGGAATATGCCGGCCCCATTCGAGAATCCGATGCACCCGCTATAATTCGTCATCCAATCCCAGCCGTTCGGAAAGGTTTAGATGGGCTCCTCGGGTCTGTCCATGGAGAGCAGGAGCACACTGCTAGCCAAATGGCAAAGCATCTATAAGCAGCATCGATTCCTCGACGCCTATAAGGCATCCGCCGAGTATTGGACTAAGTCGACAGCAATTGACGACCTCTCCGCAGAAGAGCTCATCTTCGCAGCGCGGGTGGTTTCACGTCTTGGGGGTGGGAGGCTGTCGCGCCATCTGTACAGAAAAGCTCGCGAGCGTGCGCCAGAACTCGCTCTCGTTCGTTACTTTACGAGACATGTCAGCGGCAATCGTAGCTTCCTCCTCGATGAACTCCTGGAGTTCGAAAAGAACCCCGAATTGGGGGGCGACGACAATGATCTGCGGGCTAGCTGGCAGGCTGACCGGGCATACACGTACGCTGCCCTGCGAGACTTCTCGCGTGCGCACGAGCTTCTAAAGAGAGCGCATGAGATTTCTCCCGAAAACGCCTGGGTCTGGTCCCAGGAGGCGGATGTCTACGGGATGGGCGATCAGTGGCAGGATTCGCTACAAAGCGCTGAGTCCGGCTTCAGAGCTGATCCGCACTCCCCGTGGCCCATCCTGAGTCTTGGAACGGCGCTACTGAACCTCGGAAAAATTCGAGAAGCGGTGGAGCGCCTATCTCGGGCCGCCGAAACCAGCCAGTTCTCCTATATTGTCCAGACTGCGTGTTGGTATCACTGTGCGCTTGCTGAGACGCTGGAAGGTGACGAGCAACGCGAGGTTCTTGCAGCCGCCCACAAACTGGCAGAGCGTATCGAGCCGATGGCTCCGCTCGCTGACCGCGAGTTTAGAGCCGCGCTCGCTCGGACCCGGCTCGATCTTGCAGAAATGAGCGATGACCATCTCGCCATGGAGCACTGGGCTCGAGAGGCTCGTTCGCCCTTTCACCGCAAGGTGCTTGCCAACTTAAAGGCCAACCCATCAGGTAAACGCATACGGCTCCCATATCGACGAACCATCCAGAAGCACGTGGAATGTGTTCCCACGAGCATCTCTTCGGCACTCTCAGCAACGGGTGTCGATCTATCCGTCGAGGAACTAGCTCGCGAGGTGACGTTCGGAGGAACCGCAGAGTGGGCCGCGGCAGATTGGCTGCGCGAAAAGGGATTTCATGTCCGTTTCTTCTCCGCGACTCCAGAAGTCGCGACGCGACTGCTTAGTACAGGAATCGGCTTCACCGTCTCCTGGGACGACGACGAGAGCGGACACGCTGTCGCCATTGTGGGCATTGATCATGCGGCCGGAACAGTGATTGTGCATGATCCGTCAGCGTTTCGGAGTACTGAGTATCTACTTTCGGCCTTTACGCCGGACCACGGACCGTTGGGAGTCCTCGCGATGGCAACCGTGTCAAAGACCCACGCCGAGATTTTGGACTCCATTCTGCCTGCGGAAGCTGAGGTTGTGGAGGCTGCCGAGGCGCAGCGGAGGGCCCACTCCATCAACGGACCTGCGTCCGCGCGTCCGATCGTGGATGCGATCGAAAAGCGGTTTCCGGATCACCCTGGAACGCTTTATCTGAGGGCTCTCCAGAATCTGGAGGATGGCCGGGTCGGAAGATCGTTGGGCGATTTCCGGAAACTTATGGAGATGTTTCCGAAGTCACCGGCAGTTCGTGAACGGCTAATGGCCTCTTGTCGTTCGCTCGGCGATACGGCGTTATTGCGCGAGACACTGAAGTCGGTAATAGAAACCGGAAAAGTACCGGGCGTGAATTCACAGAATGAATGGGCCACACCACATCAGCGTTACTTTTACGACTACGCTGACTTGCTCCGGTTCTCTGCAGAGACTCAGGCGAAATCGGAATCACTTCTCCGCAAAACTCTAACGAACAACTCGCGTTCCTCCGGAGCGTGGCACGTGCTCGCCGATCTGAGGTGGAGCAAGAGAGATCACGAGAGCGCGGTATTGGCTTATCGGATTGCGTCCACCCTTGCAGAACACAATGAACACTACGCGAGCGCATATGAGGACGTGTTGTGTCGCAAAGGCCGAGTCCCAGAAGCGATGGAGTGGTTGCGTGCCCGGGCGGAAAAGCTGGGAAGTGCGATTCACGGCGTGAGCACCTGGATTACATACGTCGGCACGCTGGAAGACTGGGGTAACCCTGAGCTGGCGCTGCAGGTTTGTCGCGACGTTCTGAAGCGTTTCGGTGCATCGCCCCCACTCTTGGTGTTCGCCGTGCCGTTCTTCGCCAGAATGGGCCAATGGAGCGAAGCGGAGCGATGGTTGAGGGAGCTCGAAGAAACGCAAGCCGAAGCTCGCTTTCGGGAAGCAGCTGTTTACTTTTCTCAGATGCACGGCTTGACCCTCGAAGCCTTGGGACATGCTGAGGCGTGGGTTAACGAAGTTCCACTCGCGATCCCAGCTCGGAGAAAACTCCTCTGGCTGATCTCGACGGTTCAGGGCCACGATGCCGCCCTGAGTCGCGCAGCCCAATGGATGCGGGAGCGCCCTGAGAATGAGGATTTTGAGGACCTCTTTTGCGAATACGCCGAATCCCCCGTCTGGAGAAAGCTCCGAGTTCTGAGCACTCGGGTAAAGCGAAACCGGGACGACGCATGGGCTTGGCGGGAGCTTGTATTCGCGGCGATCTCGCAATTCGAAAGTTCAGACGAGACACATCGTCGAAGACTGCAGCAACGGCTTGTCAGGTATCTTGCAGAAGCCGAACGGCTGACTGCCGGGGATGCGCCCACCCTCCGCGCCCAAGGACTATGGCAGGAAGCACAGTGTAATTGGAAAGCTGCCCACACCTGTTATTTGGAGGCCATCCAGCGCGATCCGGGCAACTCCTGGTCTTACGATCGAGTATTCGAGCTGTCTGCGAGGTTTCCGGCCGCGGAGCAGCGTGCCTTGTGGTCAGAGCTCGAGCCGATTTGGCTGGGCAATCCCGGACACCTGCCAAACTGCCTCAAGATGATGCGCCATGTGAACGATCTGTTTGGTCCTCGCGAGACCGAGAAGATCATTACGAACTGGCAGAAGCTTCGTCCCGATGACCCCAACGTGGCAGAAGCCTTGGCGGATCTTCTGCTCGACTTCGGCCATGGGCGCTCTGATGCAATTCGCGCCCTCGAGCTGCTTCGCCCAACCTCCGAACGTTATCCCTATCACTCCGGACTGCGCTTCTCCCTCGCGAGAGCCCTGCGAGCAACTGGTGATGACTCGGCAGCCGGGCAAGTCTTCGAAGAACTAGTTCACTACCGGCCTGACAATTTGTCGGCTCTGATTCAGCTCGCCTGGATCCGCGAGAGAGAAGGCAGAACAGACGAAGCTCTTCGGCTTCTTTCAGAGGCTGCCAAGCAAGAACCGCAGAATGTCGATCCGCTCGATACGCAGGCGCAGATTCTCATCGAGAACGATCGCTACTACGAGGCAGTTGCGATCATCGAGGACGGACTTCGAAGGCTACCGCGTAGCGTGCGGATGTATCAACGCGCGATCGCCTTGTTTGCCCGTTGCGGTCAGGACGAAAAGGCTGTCGAAGCCGCACGACAGGGAATCGTCGCCTATCCGCGCGGAGCATACCTCTGGCTGCTTCTCGGAAAGACCCACCGGGAACATCCCCAATTCGCCGCACCAGGGGAGATTGAACATTGCCTGCGGAAGAGTCTCCAACTCAATCATGGCCTATATGAATCGGCGGATCTGCTGACGATTATTCTCACGGAGCAGCGCCAGTATGATTTCGCGTTCCAGGTCTTGTCTGACGTCGAGCTGCGGATGACGAATCCGTCTCAGGTTCAAGGGCGTCGAGCGTGGATCAGACGTCAGTCCGGCGGAAGACGACAGGCGGTTACCGAACTCGGGGATGTCCTCGAGAGATTTCCGGGATACGCATGGGGTTGGAGCTTGCTTCTCGATTGGCTCGAAGAAGACAAAGAGTGGGACCTGAGTAAGAAGCTTCTTGGCTCAGTTCCTCCACAAATGATCGCAGACCTTGCATTCAGACGTCGCAGGCTTCAGCTTCTCGAAAAAGCTCGCGCAGAAGCATCCTCTCTCGATCCGGAATGGTCCCAACTACTGGACGATTTTCCCGAAGACGTACCGCTCTACCTCCATCGCTACGACTTCCTTCGGAAGGTTTTCAACCAATGGGGCGAAGCCGCCGCAACTTTGGATCGCATTGCGCCTGTTGCCGGCGACGACGTCTACTTCACAACTCGGCTCGCCGACGTCAGATGCCATCAGGAACGATTCGATGAAGCTGTGCAATGTGCATTGAACGTCTGCTTTGCTCCCGTCGAACACTCTATCTGGCCGGTCAATCGCGTCTGGGAAGTCTTTTCTTCAGCGGGCAAAGAGCAGATGCTTGCAGAAAGCTTCCAAACAAAGCTGAAAGAGGGTGGGCAGCCTACTCGTCGCGCCGTCGCTCGCTTCGTGGAGCACTTGGTCTCGCAGGAACGTCCTTCCTCGTTTGCGACTCGGCCGTTTCGGCAGACCCGCTTGCACCACGTCACCCGGGAAGTCCTTTCGCTCATGAAGGCTGCTCAGGAGAGTCGATGGCGGAATGAATTCCACCCCGGAGATTCATTCGCCATCCTGAACACCAACAAGTATTCACGTCTCGTAATTCGCCTTTGGAAGGGCCTTGGTGACCGCGGGAAGGACAGCGATACTCAGGCTTGGGCAGAAGCAGGACGTGCCATGATTGAGTGTCGCCGATACCGAATGGCTCGCGCCCTGTTTCGTGACTGGCGAACTCGTCGCGGAGTACAGATGTGGTCACTGGCGAACTACGCCCTGAGCTTTCCCCGAACCCGCAAACACTATCTGGAAGAATTAGCCTCTACATGCAGAGATGCGCTCGCCGATCTGCCACATGACCACTGCGCCCGTTATCTCGCCTGCCTGCAGGCTGAGGCGTGTGCGCTCGCTGGTGACAAAGAAGGCCTGCTCGCTGTATGGCGCGACCGTCGCGCATACTTCGATGGCGAGTTGAAGAAAGGTGAGTATTTCAAGACGCAGGAGAAACATCTCCTCAGCGATCTCCCTGAGTTGGCCGAAGCAGTCGAACGCAATGATCGCAAAACCTATCGAAGGATCCGTTGGAGGCTCCGCTATAAGCGCCTCTGGACTCAAAACCGTCGCAAAGGTTTGGGCATCATCGCGAGGATTGTCTGGGTCTTGGTGATGATCGGCATATCCATGGGAATCTTCTGGCGATAACCCACAATCCAAAGGCGGGAAGGTGTCATTGAACATGAAGAATGAACAGCAGACTTGTACCCCACCGGAGTCGCCGACGTGCGGTGCCGTAACCTCATCAGACCGAGCCGTTCAGTTACAGAGCTGGATCGATAATGTGATCGTCCCGATTCTCGTCCAGGAGATCTTGAAGACACGCCGCAAGGTCGGCCAGGACATTGGTTTAGCTTCCGACAAGAGCTAAACATTCATTCTGATGCAGCCATCTAGTAGCGGTAACTATCGATTATTCAATGACATGCAAGAAGGTTCGGCGCGGTCGCGCGGAATCTTTCACTTTATTGGTTAATCTCCAATGGACGTTTCGCCTTATGGGGTATTCCGCTTTCGGCTTATGCGGTCTATTCTTCGCCAAACCATTGATTTTGCATTGAATGAAGTTTCACCTTATCGGCCTACCCACACGCTTCGCGCCAAAACCAAAGCCCCGCGCGAGCGGGGCTTTTCACTTCAACTGTGAGGAGGCGAGCGAGTTGGATAACGGTCCTGAGCAGGAAGAAACTCCGTCCGTCAGCTCGAACCAAAGCACCATAGCCGGTGAAAACACTCCATCCGTGAGTTCGAATCAAGAGGCTCCTCTAGCCGGCGAGGCCGATCAGAGGACCTCGCGACGGAGTTGGTTTGAACGGCAGTGGATGAGTTTCCCGGCATCGGTCACTCTCATCGCCTTTGGTGTCGGACTGGTTATCTGGTTCATCTGTCAGCCCAAATCCCCGGGATGGTGCATAGGTGTTCTCGCCGCCGCCGCCGGCATCATGAGTCTTCGAACTGAAGGAATGCACTGGGGCGAGAAGCTAGCTTGGATATTCATCTTAGCGTTTCTCGCCGTCCTGGAACTAAAGGCGATCAACCGAGCCGACGTAGACAACAAGAACACTCGAGACGCTCAAAATCAGCGCTTTAACGATATTGCAGAGGGCCTGAAAGAATCGGTGCAGGCAAGCAAGAATCAGTATGCCTCGACGATCTCGCACGTGGATGGAGTACTAACAACGACGCAAACGGTAGCGAATTTGACTAAGCGAAATCTAGAGGAAACAACCGGTGGAGATAGCTTCGCTTACCTAGATTTCCAGACTCCTAACCTAGCCTATGAAGAAAAGGTTGGAGAGTTTCCTCTTACCGGCGTATCCGTAGTCATCGAGCGCGTCGCGCCCACTGGAACAACGAGGAACCCGCCCGGACCATACATTAACCTTGAGCAGAAAAAGAAAGTATTGGGAGACTTCGCTGCAGGAAAGCTCGATAGTGCGCCGCCGGCGCGGTTCTATATCGACGCGCAAAAGGCGCTCGACTGGCCATTTGGAGGCACAGCGCAGACTGAAAAGAACGGAACTCATGCCTATTTTCTAATCTTCCAGTCAAGGGATAGGAAATGGTACGAAAATGTCCGCCTTCAACTGACCGGGCCACCACAACCAAGATGGCTTCGAGCAATCAATGTTTACGAAAAAAAAGGAAACGCGAGGGTCACCCTGTACAAGGAAGAATCGCCCGGATTTCCGCAGGACTTCCCGATCGAGGAGCCTCGCCGGCCGGAACCGCTCTTCTCCGACACGCGATGAGCCCCCTCCCCACACAACGAATCGTTAAGGGCACGGCTTCAGCCGTGCCGTAATGCTTCAGAGGAATTCCGGGGCTTTAGCCCCTGAGGTACGCTTGGCCAAGCCATGGCCATCCCCCACAGAGCCCCAAACCACGGCACCTTCTTCATCACCAGTTCCACCTACAATCGCCGCCGCCTCTTCCAAACCACCACCACCGCCGACCTCTTCCTCGACACCCTCCAGCACTACCGCCGCGAGGGCTATTACAAACTCCACGCCTTCGTCGTCATGCCCGACCACATCCACCTTCTCCTCACCCCAAACGAAATCACCCTCGAGCGCGCCATCCAGCTCATCAAAGGCGGCTTTTCCCGCCGCCTCGACTCAAAACTCCCTACCTGGCAACGCGGCTTCACTGACCGACGCATCCGCGACCGCCACGACTTCGAAACCCACCGCGACTACATCCATCACAACCCCGTTCGTGCCCACCTCTGCCAACACCCCGAGGACTACCCATTCTCCTCCGCATTCGCCAAAGGACGTCGCCCGGCAACCTCATAACGCGCAGCATGCCTCCAGTAGCGTAGTGTGGACTTAGGTGGGGAGGGCCCCCTATGTCTTCCCGTACGTTCTTCGAGGCGCGCATCACGACCCATCAACACGGCTCCTCCGGGATTAACTACAGAGCCGTACATACCCAGATGGCGGCACAGGGATTCCAGCGTGTCCTTCAGACCACGGCGCAGGTCGCGAATGAAGTTCCAGGGGTCTATCGCCTGCATAACCCCAAACTTACGTTGGCCCAGGTAGTGGAGATGATCCGCCTGTCTCTTGCCCCCTTGGGACGCGGCATCGCCGTGCAGGTCATGAAAATCGACGAGGAGACTGTGTTAAATCTGACTCCTTCGGCTCCCGCCACCCCAGCAGATTCAGAGTCCGCATCAGATCAGCCCCTGTTCTCCAGCAATGACGGCAAACCCCAGTCCGGCTACCCCGTTTGGCGGCGTCCAAGATAGCGGCGGGTCGCGCCCATCTGCGGGCCTCTATTTAGCCGCCTGAAAATCCTTGTCAAGCCCCCGGCACTCTGGAAATCCATCCCAACCCCAACAAAACAAACTGAATTCCCCGTGGAAAAATCATTACATGTTAATTCCACACTCAACTCTCTGGAAATAGAAGCTTAGACACAGGGTCGACTCCTTGAATGAGTCTCGAAAATCCTGTCAAGCCCTTGGAAATCTGGAAAACCCGCCTAACCCGAACAAAACACACCAGAAAATCTGTTCAAAAAAAATGGCATAGAATTACCCCAACCTCTCTAGAATAGAAATAGAAGCTTAGAGAAGGAACCTATCTCAGAGATCCGAAGAGGCTGCGACCACGTCGCAGCCTCTTCTCCTTTAACCCGCAAAGTCCCGGCCAGGAAGGAACCAGCCCGATGAAGAAGACCGGCTAATAACCGGCCGCCGGCCCCAAATTATTGAGACCAGAGATTTTATCCACAAAATCTCTAAAATCAATATTTTGCCGCCACGCTCCATCCGCAACCCATTGATTCCAAAGATCCACCCCAAAACGGCGGGGAGGGGGGTACCCCCTCTACCCTCTACTGTCTACCCTCTACTTTCTGGAGACTCCATGACCACCATCTGCCGCCACATCAAAATCAACGGCCAGCGCTGCGGCTGTCCCGCGCTCCGCGACCAGCTCTACTGCTACTTCCACCGCACCCTCACCGCGGCCCACCCAAAGTCCGCGCCTGAACCGCCCACCATCCTGCACCCGCTCGACGGACGCGAGCCTCAGGTCGCCACCCAGCCCAGCCTGCATCTCCCTCCCCTCGAGGATCGCGAAGCCATCCAGCTCGCCGCCTCCATGATCGTCGGCGCGCTCGCCCACAACACGCTCGACACCAGGCGAGCTGCCACCCTCCTCTACGGTCTCCAGGTCGCCAGCGCCAACGCCCGCAACCTCAACCACCGGCCGGAAGCCGGCTACCTCGTCACCGAAACCACCCTCACGCCTACAGGAGACGAGATTGCCCCGGACGCCGACCCCGAAGCCGAAATCCTCTACCAGGAGTTCCTCCAAAGCCTCGACCAGGACGATGACGAAGATCTACCCGACGCATAAGCCGCTACCGCCAGCCCAAGCCGCCGCGCGACGAGCTCAATCTCTTCACCGGTGTCCCAGCGTCTTTGGTGGGCAACTCCGATCAGCACAAGAAGCCGGTCAGGTTTCCGTCAGAAATGGGCAATGCGAATTGGTTGCTGCAGCCATTGCAAAAAGAGGTTAGGCGCGCAGCCCAGCAGCAGAATGCTCAGCGCAATTGCACAAAGAACAAGCTGGCTTACGTTCGGCACTTTTATCGGGCGCATCTCGGACGGCGGTTCCGCGATATAGATACGCTTCAATACTTGCAGGTAGTAGTAGATAGAAACGGTGCTCATGGCAACGGCCACAACCACGAGCCAGAGCAGACCGAGTGTATGTTGCCCAGCGGACAACGTCGAAGCAAAGAGAAAGAATTTACCGAAGAATCCGGCCAAGGGCGGAATTCCTGCAAGCGAGAGCATAAAAATCAGCATGCAACTCGAGAGCACAGGCGCGCGACGGCTAAGTCCGCCAAAGTCTGAGAGCTTCTCACCGCCGACCTGTTCTTCGACAATAGAGACGACACCAAATGCACCAATCAGGGTTAAAGCATATGTGATCGAATAGTAGAGCAGAGCAATGAAGCTCTGTTCGGTGTGCGATACGAGCGCGAGCAGAATGTATCCTGCGTGCGCGATTGCAGAATAGGCGAGAAGCCTGCGGACGCTGGTTTGCGTGAGAGCGACCAGATTTCCAAGAACCATCGACAAGACAGCCACGACTGCTACCACCGGAACCCAGCCGGGCGTGTGACCTCTCCAGTCGCCGCTGCCTTCTGCTCCTGCAAAGCCGATAACCATCACCTGATAGAAGATGACGAAGCCTGCGACCTTTGCGCTGGAGGCAATGAGTGCAGCGCTGTTGGCAGGGGCTCCTTCATAGACGTCGGGTGCCCAGAAATGAAATGGAACCGCCGCTACCTTGAAGCCAAACCCGAGAACGATCATGACGATTGCTACAGCCAGGAGGGGGTCCAGACGCGGACTCTTAATTGCGTGCGCAATCTGCACCAGATTTATTGAGTTGGACAGGCCGTAGAGAAGGCTGAGTCCAAACAACAGGAATGCGGCCGACATTCCGCCGAAGAGAAAATACTTCAATGCGGCTTCTGCTGAATGGGAGCTGCGCTTCTTAAACGCTGCGAGAACATAAAGTGAAAGGCTCAACAATTCCAGGGAGAGGAAGATCAGGAGAACATTTTCCGTGCTCACGAGGAACATCATGCCGGTGGTTGCAAAGAGGATCACAGCAAAGTATTCGCCAACATGGGAGGTGAAAGAGGATGCTTCGATCGATAGCACCACGAGCAAAACTGTCAGGACGAGTAAGGCGATTTGAACCAGTTGCGTTTCCGGACTAATGATGAGGGTCCCGTTGAAGACGTTCGCTTGCTGAGGAGCGCAAACTATTTGGGCGATTGAGCTAATACAGCCGATACCAGAGATGACGGCTGCCGTCACGAACCGGATGCGCATTTGAGCGGTTCGGGCAATTAGGAGATCTGCAGCAAGTACGAGCAGGGCGGCGGCAAGCACAATCACCTCCGGCAGGAGGAGACGAAGGAGCGCGGAGTAGGAAACTGTAATCATTACCAGTGTCCTTTCCGCAAGCCGTCAAAGAGCGGTGAGTTAAGGGCTGGAATCACGAGACTCAAGAGCAATTGCGGATAGAGTCCGACCGTCAGGCTGGCAATGATCAACATGCCAGCCCCGAGGCGTTCAGGCATCGAAATGGGGGAAAGTGGGGGCGTTATGCTCTCGGGGACGGCATCGGAGAAAAACGCCTCCTGCATGGCGCGCCATGCGTAGCCAACGGAGATTGCAATTCCGATGCCTGCGCCAACCACATAGATCGGAAATGCACTCCAAGCCCCGATGAGAATCTGGAGTTCGGCGACGAAGCCGCTGAAACCCGGCATCCCGATGGAAGCAATTGCGGCGATGACGAACGTGACTGCCGCGAATGGGATGGCTTTGTTGAGGTGCATCCTGCTCAGTGCGCCCAGATCGCGAGTGTGCGTGCGGTCGTAGACCATTCGCCCTACAACAGCGAATAGCAGAGCCGCCAGGACACCATGAGAAAACATCTGCAATACAGCTCCGGTGAGCCCGATACGGCTGAGTGTCATGAGGCCTAACAGCACGAAACCCATGTGGCTCACACTCGAATAGCCAATGACGAATTTGAAATCCCGCTGCACGAGCGCGATGAGCGCGCCATAGACAATGCCAATCACCGCAAGCAGGCTGAAGACATCGCGCCAGGAAGCAAGGCCGAGGACTGTAAAGCTCCAAGGGTCGAGCCCATGAGGAAAGAGGACCATCGCCACGCGCAGGCAGCCGTATGCGCCAAGTTTCATCACAACGCCGGCAAGCAACATCGAAGCTGCTGTCGGCGCGGCGACATGGCCTGTGGGGGCCCAGGTATGGAATGGCCAGAGGCCTGCCAGAATTCCGAAGCCGACAAACATGAGCGGGAACGCCCACATCTGAAAGTGAAGAGGGAACTGAAATTTTGATAGTGCGAGGAGATCCATCGTCTTCGCGCCCGCCACTACGTATGCCGCAATCAGTACGATAAGCACCATTGCACTGCCCACCAGCGAGTAAAGGGCAAGCTTCATCGCAGCATATTCGCGTTGCGTCGAACCCCAGATGGCAATGAGGAAATACTTCGGAATGATGGCGATCTCGTAGAAGACGAAGAGCAAGAATAAGTCGGCGCTGAGGAATACGCCGTACACTCCTCCGATGAGCGCGAGATAAAGCGAAAAGAACTCTTTTGAGCGATGTTCGATGTTCCAGGAGAATAGGACGCCAGCAATGGCGACGATTCCGGTGAGCAGGACGAGCACGAGGCTGATGCCATCAGCGGCAAGATGGTATTCGATACCGAGTGACGGAATCCATGATCGATGAACGATCGTCGCCATGGCGCCGTTTGCCGGCCGCAGCCACACCAAAATTGTGACCGTAAATCCCGCAATGGCCGCCAACAATGCGATGACGCGCGCACCTCTTGCAGGTACCCTGGGCAACATCAGGGCCAAGCCCCCCAGAAACGATATGTAGATTGTCCAGGCGAGCAAGAGTTAGAACCTCACCTGCTGCACCAGTCGTATAACGGTGCTGTTGATGACGCCGAGGATTAGCTGCGGAAAGATGCCCAACGCGAACATGAGGGCGATTGGGGACAATAGCGCGAGCCGTTCGGTGACAGCCAGGTCAGGCATGCTGGACCACCGCTCATTGAGAGGACCAGAGAAGACACGCTGAAGTATTGTGAGCATGAAGATTGCAGTCACAAGCAGACCGAGGAGGGAGAGCGAAGCAGCCCATGTCGCGAGCGGGAACGCGCCTCGAAAAATGAGGAATTCTCCGATGAAGCCGTTCAACCCGGGCAATCCAAGAGAGGAAAATAGAGTGATGCCCATCAGTCCGGTAAAGATGGGAACTACCCTACGCAGACCGCCGAAGTCGTTTAGACCACGCAGGCCTCCGCTGCGTGCTTCCAGCAACGCCACAAACCAAAACAGTGCCGCGGCAGTGAGGCCGTGGTTGAACATCTGGAGGATTACACCATCGAGAGCCGCGGTCTGCGTTGTTGTTAGAGCGGTTGTTGTTAGAGCGGCGGCTTTGCCAATGAGGCTTGCAACCGCAAAAATTCCCAGCATGCAATAGCCGAGGTGGTTGATAGAGGAATAAGCGAACATACGCTTCAAGTCTTTTTGAGCGAGGGCTGCAAAAGCGGAAAGAACAACAGTGAACACAGCGAGCCATAAGAGCGGCGTCAGCATAGATCGAACTTGTGGGGAAAAGATTGGGAGAACGATTCTAAGAAACCCGTAGACACCCATTTTGGACATTGCGCCCGTGAGCAGCATAGTCGTGCCAGTTGGCGCTTCGGCGTATGTCGAAGGCAGCCATGTATGAAATGGAATGAGAGGAACTTTAACCGCGAAGCCGAGAAAAACGCCGCCAAAAATGAAGAGAGCAATCTGGTCCGGCGTAAACCTGTGCCAGGCGAGATTCGAAGCCAGATCCGGGACAAGTTGTCCCTCTCGCGCCAATTGAGACAGGCGCAGAAAATCGAATGTTCCGGTGCAATGAAATAAAGCAAGAAACGCAAGCAACAATGCGACGCTTCCGACCATCATGTAAACAAAAAATTGCGTCGCCGCGGAGACGCGTTGAGGCCCACCCCACAGCTGGATGAGGAAGAAGGCGGGGATGAGGCTTAGTTCCCAGAAAATGAACCAGTGAAAAAAGTTCAGAGCTGTAAATGTTCCAAAGAGGCCGGCTTCAAGGAAAAGGACCAGAGAGAAATAAAGTCGTTCTCGCTCGCGAATCTGTCTGGATGCGGCAATCGACATGGTGACAACAAGAGCCGAGAGCAGTAGCATCACGAGGCCAAGCCCATCGATGCCGAGGCGATACTCCGCGCCAAGCGAGGGTATCCATGCATGCCATTCCTGAAACTGAAGTTCTCCGGATGTGGAGTCAAACCAGTGCCAAAGGATAAGCGTCAGAGCGAGCGCAATGAGGCTGAAAAGTAACGCGACGATTCGAGCACGGCTCTTCTGCCTGTCACCAAGTCCAAGAATCGTAATGGCGCCGATCAGCGGCACGGCTGTCAGCACCGAAAGGAATGGGAATGCCGTCATCCGTGATGACCCCAGATGAGGAATAGGACGAATCCCGCAAAGGCGATTCCGATGATTCGGAGATAACTTTGCACGCGGCCATCCTGGAGGCGCGAAAGAAGTCGGCCGCTGAGAACTGCTTCCTGGCAGCTTTGATCAAAGGTTCGATTCACCACGAAAAAATCCGTTGATCGGCTCAGCCGGGAAGCTCCGAGTGTAAGCGAAGATATGAGCTGAATCGCGCCATTGAAGACCCGTCGATCGAGCCAGTCACACACGCGGGAGAACCATGCAGTGAAGCGAACAACAGTAGCTCCATAAAGAGAGTCGACAAACCAGCCGTTACGCAGGAGGTCGAAGATTTGTGGAGTAAATCGTTCGAGGGCATCCGGCGCTGCAGGATCCGGGGCTGGTTTATTGCCGTAAAGGAACCAACCTACAGCAATGCCGATCACGACAAGCGCCGTCGAAGAAAGCATTACCGCCAGAACACCGCTCTCTGCGAATCCTCGAAGATCGAACCGTACTTGCTGGCCGTTTAGAAACGTGCTGAACCATGTCCACGCAGGTGTTCCGATCAGTCCCAGCAGCATGGAAAAACCCGCGAGAATGACGAGTGGGAGTGTCATAACGGTGGGGCTTTCGTGGGGGAGCGTTCCAGCCTTTTCAAATCGGTGTGATTCCCCGAAGAAGACGTAGATAACCTGCCTCGTCATGTAGAAGGCGGTTAGCAGGACACCAAAAGCAGCTAGATAGAACGGGATTCGCGAGCCAGTCCAGGTGGATGCTGCGTGAAGGATCGCATCCTTGCTCCAGAAGCCCGAAAAGAAAAGAGGGAATCCGCACAGAGCGAGCATTCCTACTGCGTAGGTCGCGAATGTGATCGGCATGAGCTTGCGCAATCCCCCCATACGGCGGATGTCCTGTTCCTCATGACAGCCATGAATGACCGATCCCGCACCGAGGAACAGCAACGCCTTGAAAAAAGCGTGGGTGATGAGGTGAAACATTCCCACAGCAACGCCACCAACACCAAGTCCGAGCATCATGTAGCCGAGCTGCGAAACGGTAGAGTAGGCGAGGATGCGCTTGATGTCATTCTGAGCAACGGCAATACTCGCAGCGAAGACGGCGGTGATTGCGCCAACCCAGGTGACAACTTTCAGAGCGGGTGCGGATGTAGTCGGCAAATGAAGTCCGACATGCCCGCTCATTAGTGGATACACTCGCGCGACCAGGAAGACACCGGCAGCGACCATGGTAGCCGCGTGAATTAACGCGCTCACTGGCGTTGGGCCTTCCATCGCATCCGGCAGCCAGACATGCAACGGCACCTGGCCGGACTTTCCGACTGCCCCGCAAAAGATCAGCAGTGCTATTCCGGTGGAAGCAGCCATGCCGAAGATTGTCGTCTGCGTGATGAGTTTGACGAGCGCGGTGTGCTCAAGACAGCCGGCACCGTTGTCGTAAAACAGCAATGTACCTGCCTGGGAATACAGCCAGACCATTCCCAGCAGGAACGCGAGATCGCCGATTCGCGTCGTAACGAATGCCTTCTTTGCCGCGGCTGCCGCGCTTGGCTTTTGATACCAGAAGCCGATGAGCAAATATGATGTGAGGCCAACGATCTCCCAGCACATAAAGAGCAACAGGAGGCTGTTCGCGATGACGAGGCCCAGCATTGCCGCGGCAAAGAGTGAGAGGAAGCAGAAGAAGCGCGCGAAGTTATCGTCGTGGGCCATATAGCCGATGCTGTAGATGAAGATCAGCAGGCCGACGAATGTGACCATCACCAACATCACGGCTGTCAGTGGATCGAGTACCCATCCCACCTTGAGCCACTCACTTCCTACCTGAAACCAACCGAAATTAAAGACCTGCTCTGTTCCGTTCTGATTGCCGAACCGGAGAACTTCTGCAAATGCAATCAGGGACAGCAACAGCGAGAGAGACATGGAGCCAATGGCGATCGATGCCGCGAATAGGCGGTTTTTGCGCCGTGCGAATGCGCTTAGACCTGCCGCCAGAACAGGCATCGCGGGGATGAGCCAGAGGTTATGTACGATCCAGATCACTTTCTGCTCATCCCCTCATCGAATCGATTCGGTCGAGATTTGTCGTCTTGAAATGTCGATGTACAGCGATGATCAGAGCCAACCCAACCGCCGCCTCGGCCGCCGCAACGCCAATGGAGAAGAGAGCAAACAAAACGCCTGTGAGTGCTTCGGGATGCGGGCCGTAACGCCAGAATGCGATGAAGTTCAGATTCGCAGCGTTGAGCATGAGTTCGATTCCGACGAGAACGAGTATGGCGTTGCGGCGGACGAGCGCGCCGGCCAGACCAATGGCAAAAATGATTGCGGAGACGAAAAGGTAGTTCACCGGCGCTGTCATTTCTCCCTCCTCTGTTCCCGCATGGCAATGGTCACTGCTCCTACAAGAGCGGCGGTCAGCAGCAGGCCAATCACCTCAAGCGGAAGCACAAACTGCGACATCAAAGCTTCACCGATCTGCCTGACGGTGATTTCGGGGTGGGGTGGTGTCAAAAGCTCCGCGATTCTACTCGAGCGAATTGACCAGGCAAGGATTACAAATACAGCGGCGGCGACGAGGCTGCTTGTGATCCACCGAGGCGAAACGGCCAGTCCGGCCAGTGGTTCGTGGCTTCGGGTAAGAAGTATTGCGAAGACAACGAGGATCGCTACTGCGCCGACATAGATCAAGATTTGGGCGAAGCCAACGAATTGAGCGCCAAGCTGGAGATATAAGCCGGCCAATCCCGCAAATGCCAAGACAAGGGCCAGGACGCAATGAACAAGGTTGCGCAGAGTTATTGCAGCGAGGGCTCCGGCTACAGTGACCACAGCGATGATGGCAAATGACAAGCTCACTTCTCCCGGCACGTCCCCATTTTCATTGCCCTTCGTCCTGCATCCGTCACAACAGTGGCATTTTCATAAATTCGTACGTCTTCAGCAACAGGTACTTCTTCACAGCGCAAACTTGCAACAGGACATGCGATGCATCGCGATTCCTAATCGGCGAACCGATAGATTCGCTTTTCCAGCCTGTTCGAGTGCATGAGACCGCGGCCAAGCAGAAGGTAAGGGACAGCAATCAGGATTGCGCTGACGAGCCATCGAATAAGGCCGGGCGATATGAAATGCCAGACGCCGGCGGCAAACAGGTTGATCAACGCCAACGGCAGCATGAATTTCCACGCGAAGTTCATAAGCTGGTCCATGCGAAGGCGAGGAAGTGTACTGCGGATCCAGATAAGCATGGCAATCAGCACGAGGAGTTTGGCGAAGAACCAGAAGTACGATGGCACTCCGGTGAGAAAAGAAAATGGTGCGGCCCAGCCCCCGAGAAAGAGTGTGATAGCCAGTCCGCAGATCGCAAACATCCCGATGTATTCGCCGAGAAAAAACAAAGCGAACTTGAAGCCAGAGTACTCGACCAGGTAGCCCGCGATGATTTCGGATTCACCCTCCGGCAGATCAAACGGCGAACGATTGGACTCCGCGATGCCTGCGATCATAAAGAGCACGAAGCCGGCGAAACCCCATGGCGAGAAGACAAACCAGTGCGGCCAGATTCCTGAATAACCGGCCTGGCTTTGCACTATGGCGACAGTTGATAGGGCACCTGCGGCCATGACAACGGTAATCGTCGAAAGAATCAACGGAATTTCATAGCTGATCATCTGTGCAACAGCGCGCATCGCGCCAAGCAGCGAGTACTTGTTGCGGCTGGACCAGCCTGCCATGAAGATAGTGAGTTCGACGACCGAGCCTGCGGCAAAGAAATAGAGCAGCCCGGCGTCCAGGTTGATAGCGATCATGTTTCGGCCCAAGGGCAGAACGGCATAGCCGAGGAAGGCTGCGACGACGAGCGCTATTGGCGCCAGCATGTGAACCAGACCGTCAGCTGAGTGCGGAACGATATCTTCTTTCGTCAACGATTTCAGTCCATCTGCGAGCGGTTGTAGCAGCCCAAAGGGGCCCACTCGATTCGGACCGTATCGGTTTTGGAAGCGGCCTAGTCCTTTGCGCTCAAGAATGGTCGTCAGGGCGAACAGGGAGGCGAACACAGCAAGAATAGCGATGGCCGACAGCACAGCAGAAAAAAAGGGCTGCACCAAAACTGGCAGATGTGCCAGGATCCAGTGTTTGAGTAGAACGAAGATTTGGTCCATCGTTTCGGTCATAGCTGTCAGCTTCTCGTAGGCGCAGGATCAGGCGGAGGTGCTGTCGAAGCCGCCGCGGCCTCCGCGGGTTTCGCTTTAGCCTCAGCTTTAGCCTTAGCGGCAGCCAACCGTTCATCCACTTCCATTGCTGTAACAGGATGGATCTTTTGAAAGTAGCTGTTGGGCTTCGCCAACTGTTCTTTGTCCCACAGCAGTCCGCCAAAGCGATCGGTCGTGCTCAACTCAAAGGCATTGTCCATTTCGATGGCATCGAACGGGCAGACTTCAACGCAGATCTGGCAACTCATGCAGACCGAAACGTCGATATTGAAGACCCTCGGATAAAACTGCGGCTTGCCCGTGTAGTCGGGTTTCTTGTCACCGCTTTTTTCGATGAAGATACACTTGGGCGGGCATTCTTTTTCGCATATTTGACAGGCAACACAGCGCATACCCGCCTGCGGGTCGCTCCCGTCATAGACGAGGAAAGGGAAATTGCGCGCAGCCTCAGGTTGAGGCAGGCGCTCTTCAGGAAACTGAACAGTGGTCAGCCGGTCCTTGCTGAGGAAGCTGCCGAAGAAGTTCCTGGCGGTCTCCGCCAGTCCTTTCAGGATGCCCTCACCCAGCATGGCTTACGTCTCCCGCACAGGCTGTGTGGCTCGTCACATATGTATGGGTCGTTTTAACGATCCACCTCCCCTAGCACAATATCTACGGTCCCAAAGATCACAATCGTGTCTGCCACGCTGTAGCCGCGGCACATATCTTCAAGGACAGTGAGGTTGATCAAACTTGGTGGGCGGACGCGGTACCGGTATGGATTGGGGGAGCCGTCGCTGATCAGGTAGAAACCGAGCTCTCCTTTGGGGGATTCGATCCGTCCGTAAGCTTCGCCGGGTTTTGGACGGAAGCCGCGGATCTTTGCCTTGGGGTCCATGATGGGGCCTTGTGGAAGGTCGCGCAGGGCTTGATTGAGAATCTTTAACGATTCACGCATTTCGAGCATGCGGATCATGTAGCGATCGTAAACATCGCCGTGCTCGCCCAACGGAATTTTGAAGTCGAAGCGGTCATAGATTCCGTATTTGTCCACTTTTCGGATGTCATAGTTCACTCCTGACGCGCGAAGCATCGGACCCGTCACGCCGGCATTGATTGCCAGGTCTCTCTTAAGAACGCCGACACCCTGTGCGCGTGCCATGAAGATTTCATTTCCAGTCAATAGCTGCTCATACTCATCCAGGAAGCGTGGAAACTCTTCAACAACCTTCTTCGTCTGTTCCAGCCAGCCAGTGGGCAACTCCACGCGACATCCACCGAAACGCATGTAGTTGCACATCATTCTTGAGCCGGTGAGCGATTCGAACAGGTCGAGTATCTTTTCGCGTTCGCGGAAGGCGTACATCAACGGTGTGCCGCTGGCGCCCATCTCCTGCGTCAAAAACCCGATAGTTGCGGTGTGATTCACCAGACGTGTGAGCTCAGCAGTGATGATGCGTATGTACTCGGCACGCTCTGGAACTTGTAACCCGGCGAGCTTTTCGACGGCCAGGGCATACGCCCAGTTGTTGGTAAGCGAACAGATGTAGTCGAGCCGATCCGTATACGGCATCGAGGCAAGGTAGCTAGCTGATTCGGCGATCTTCTCGTGGTTGCGATGCAGGTAACCGAAGACGGGCTTCAGCCTCACAACCTGTTCACCGTCTAACACCACATCCATGCGGAATACGCCATGTGTAGATGGATGATGCGGTCCCAGTGCAATTTCCAGCAGTTCATCCTGACCGCCGTCGGCAATGAGGCCCTCGTGCATCTGTTCGTCCGGCGATGTGGTCATGCTGGTCATGGATTAGTCGGGTTGCTGCGCGGCATGCTGCTTTGCTTTGCTCAGGACTTCATCGTGTGCTGTGGGTTCGTATTCGTAGTCGTCGGGTTCGACGTAATCCCTGCGCATGGGATGATCTTCGAATTCGTCCCACATCAGGATGCGGCGCAGATCAGGGTGGCCGTCGAAGATGATTCCATAAAGATCGAAGATTTCGCGCTCCTGAAACTCGGCGCTTCGCCAAACCGGGGTCAGTGAGGGCAAATGGGCTCTGTCCGTGCGGTTCTCAGTGCGCAGCCGAAGAACGACAGGGCCGTGTTTCCTCTCCATGGAATACAGGTGGTAGACAGCTTCGAGATATCCGGGAGAGGTGTCTGTTTCAAGCCAGTCCACGCCTGTGACGTTGGAACAGTAATCGAGCCGAAGCTCTGCATCGTCGCGCAGAAACATTGCAGCCTCCACCGCGTGAGCAGAATCGATTTGCAGGGAATGCTGTCCTGAGGGGCTGCCGTTGAGGATGATCTCTGGATGGCAACCGGGAACAGAAGTTTCGAGCCTGGCTTTAATCTCCTCCAGCATCAACCTCTCCTGCCTCGCACGAATCGAGGTTGTTGAGAATGTGAAAGACTTCAGGGTTATTCGGCGGCTCGAGATCATGTGCACCGAACCGCGGCACGACAAATTCGCTGGGCGATTCCGGATCCAGATGCCGCGGTCTGCCTTCTCCTGTCAGCGTTTGTTGGTCGATCTTTTTCTGCAAGGTCATGAACGCATCGATGAGGGCCTCGGGACGCGGAGGACACCCGGGAATGTGTACATCAACGGGAATGTAGCGGTCGATACCCTTCAAAACGTTGTACCCCTGCTTGAAAGGGCCGCCTGAGATGGCGCACGCGCCCATGGCGATGACGTACTTTGGCTCCGCCATCTGGTTATAGAGGCGCACCACCTGAGGGGCCATTTTTTTGGTGACGGTGCCGGAGACAATGATCAGGTCCGCCTGACGAGGCGAAGCTCTGAAGACTTCAGCGCCGAATCGCGCCAGATCATAGCGCGCCATGCTTGTTGCAATCATTTCGATCGCGCAGCACGCCAGGCCAAACGTCATTGGCCACACGGAGTTCTTCCGGCCCCAGTTATAGAGCTCTTGAAGGGTCGTTGTAACGATCCCTTGTTTGCTCAATTCGATTCTGAGTTTCTGGTCCATTGCGATTCCGTGCCGTCCTGTTTCTGCAAGGCTCAGCGCTCTCTTTGTTTCTGCCTGATCGTTATACCCAGGTCAATACGCCTTTCCGCCATGCCCATACGAGTCCTTCGACCAGCAGGAGCAGAAAGGCCATCATGGCTATCGAGGCCCCCACGCTTAGACCTCCGAATGCGACAGCGAACGGCAGCAGGAAGATCGCTTCTACGTCGAAGATTAGGAAGATGATCCCGTAGAGGTAATATTCCGGCCTGAAGGGTATCCACGTGCTGGGCTTTGCCTCCAGGCCGCATTCATACGTGGAGTTCTTAAGCGGTCCGGGTTTGCGGGGAGAGAAGCTCTTGGACCAGAGCCATGCAAGTACGAGCGGAGTGATTGCAAAACCTGCGGCGGCGATCGCAAGGATCACTATGGGAAGGTACGAGCCGAAGACCGGAGCATTCATAAACACCTGAGCCGGTAAACGTTATCAACCAAATCTATTGCTCAACACAGTTATGCAGCCTGATTTCCCATCAACGTTTAGACAGATCAAGGTATCAACTGAAGTACGACGCGTCAAAACACGATTCGTTGCAAGTTCTGGTGTTGCACAGATTGGCGCGCCTCAAACCGATCGTCGGAATGTATATGGTATTGTGGCTTATTCGTGAAAACTCCCAAGTTCCATTCAAGGAGGGAGAAGT
Organism: Bryocella sp.; assembly: GCA_036273275.1. Classification (GTDB taxonomy): domain Bacteria; phylum Acidobacteriota; class Terriglobia; order Terriglobales; family Acidobacteriaceae; genus Granulicella. The sequence continues at coordinate 45,691 of DASUHZ010000063.1, read as the reverse complement.
ACTCATGGCGGCAGAACACGTCGCGCGGGCATCCGGTACCGAAGGCGGGACCCAGACTGAAACAGAAATGCCCCGGCCTCCGCAGGGACACGTCGTCAACGACTTCAGCATCCAGGTCGCGACGGTAAACGGATCAGGATCACAGTCAGCAAACCTGGTGTTGCTGCGGTCAATCTTCCGCATGGGCATCCCGGTCAGCGGCAAAAATCTCTTTCCTTCCAATATTGCTGGCCTGCCGACCTGGTACACCATCCGCGCCAGCAAAGATGCATATGTCGCTCGCAAGAAGGAGATCGACATCCTGATTGCGATGAATCCGGAAACATGTCAGGAGGACATGCTTTCGCTGCCGGCGGGAGCAGCCGCGATCTATGAAGAGTCTGCCAACCTTCAGCAGCTGCGGAACGATGTCGCCTGCTATCCTGTGCCGTTCGACAAGCTGACTGCTGCAGTCTGTCCCGAGGCCAAGCTGCGCAAGCTGGTCAAGAACATGGTCTACGTCGGTGTCGCTGCGCAGCTTTTTAAGCTGGACATGGCCGCCGTCGAAGCCGCATTGCGTAAGCAGTTTGCGAAGAAGGTGAAGGCAGCGGACCTCAATTGGGCGGCAGTCCAGGCAGGCTACGAGTATGCCTCGGCAAACTTCACCAAGCACGATCCCTTTGTGCTGGAACCAATGAACGAGACGGCAGGGAAGATCATCATCGACGGAAATACAGCGGCTGCGCTGGGATGTGTATTTGCGGGCTGCACGGTGGCGATGTGGTATCCGATCACGCCGTCGTCGTCGCTGGTCGAAAACTTCATCGATCTCGCTAAGCGGTATCGCATAGAGGAAAACGGTAAAGCCACTTTTGCAGTTGTGCAGGCTGAAGACGAGCTGGCGGCGATCGGCGCCGTGCTTGGCGCTGGCTGGGCCGGAGCGCGCTCAATGACCGCGACATCCGGGCCTGGCATCTCGCTTATGGCAGAGTTCGCCGGACTCGGCTATTACGCCGAGCTGCCGGGAGTGATCTTCGATATACAGCGCACAGGACCGTCGACTGGTCTGCCCACGCGCAATCAGCAGGGCGATCTGCTCTCGGTCGCGTTTTTGTCGCACGGAGACACAAAGCACGTCATGTTGATTCCGGGCAATGTCAGAGAGTGCTACGAGATGGCGCAACTGGCGTTCGATCTGGCGGAGCAATTGCAGACTCCTGTTTTCGTCATGTCTGATCTCGATCTCGGCATGAACAACTGGATGTCTGACCCCTTTCCCTACGCCGAAAAGCCGTTGAACCGAGGCAAAGTGCTGGATGCCGAGGATCTAAAGAGGCTGGGTGGGTTTGCCCGCTATAAAGACGTAGATGGTGATGGCGTGGGCTATCGCACTCTACCGGGAACCGACCATCCGCTTGCGGCCTACTTCACTCGCGGCTCAGGCCATAACGAAAAGTCCCAATATACTGAGCGGCCCGACGACTATCTCAACAATATGGAGCGGCTGGCAAAGAAGTTCGAGACCGCCCGGTCGCTCGTTCCACGGCCCGAAGTTGTGCGGACAGGCGAAGCCAAGATCGGGCTGATTGCGTTTGGAACCTCTGATTTTGCAGCGCGTGAGAGTCGCGATCAGTTGCGCAAGGAATACGGGATGGAGACCGACTATATAAGACTTCGTGCCTATCCATTCACGAGTGAAATCCATGATTTCATCGCGTCGCACGAACGGGTCTACGTGGTCGAGCAGAACCGCGATTCTCAGATGTTGAGCTTGCTGAAGCTGGATATAAAGGCCGAGGATGTTGTGAGACTGCGCAGCATTCGCCACTTCAACGGCCTGCCGATTGACGCGCGATCCATCACCGACGATCTTGTCACGCAGGAAGGAATCTAGATGGCGACAACTCCAGCTACGTCCGATGCGGCGACGTTGAAGCCGGCACCCAAGACGAACAGGATCGGGCTTCAGGTTCTTGATTATCGGGGCGGCAAGACGACGCTTTGCGCCGGCTGCGGCCATAACGCCATATCGGAACGTATCATCGATGCCTGCTACGAGATGGGAGTTCAGCCAGAACGGCTCATGAAGCTTTCCGGCATCGGCTGCTCCTCGAAGAGCCCCGCCTATTTCATGAACCGGGCTCACTCGTTCAACAGCGTTCATGGGCGTATGCCTTCGGTCGCAACAGGAGCTCTGCTGGCCAACCACACCATGAAAGCCCTGGGCGTGAGTGGCGACGGAGACACCGGTTCCATTGGTATGGGGCAGTTTGTCCATATGATCCGCCGCAATCTGCCCATCATCTACATCATTGAAGACAATGGGGTCTACGGTCTGACGAAAGGGCAATTCTCCGCGACCGCGGATGTCGGTTCAAAGCTGAAGACGGGGGTGATCAACGATCTGCCGGCGATCGATCTCTGCGCCCTTGCGGTTCAATTGGGAGCTACGTTCGTGGGGCGGTCCTTCTCCGGAGACAAGAAGCAGTTGCTTGCCATGCTGAAGGCAGCAATCGCGCACAACGGGACGGTCGTGCTCGATGTCATTTCACCCTGCGTTACGTTCAATGATCACGAAGGCTCCACGAAAAGCTACAAATACATGCAGGAGCATGAAGAGGCGATCTCCGAGATCGGCTTCGTTCCTTACTTTCAAGAGATCGACGTCGAATACGATCCGGGCACCACGATCGAGGTGAAGATGCATGATGGCAGTCATCTACGCCTGCGCAAACTGCATGAAGAGTTCGATCCGACCGATCGCGTCGGGGCGGTTTCTGCATTGATGGCCGCACATGCAAAAGATGAAGTCCTGACCGGCGTGTTCTATCTGAACACCGCGAAGCCTACGTTCACCGAGTTGTTGAACCTGGTCGATGAGCCCCTGGCCACCTTGCCGGATGCTCGTGTGCGGCCAGGCAAAGCTGTGCTCGACGAAGTGATGCAGAGATTGATGTAGTCTGCGCTTTCCAGGCGTCTACTCGCCGCTGTGTTCCGCTTCGGCATCGGGCTCAGGAAAATCCGTGTCGTGGTCCTTCAGCATCTCATCCTGATCCCGATGTCCGAGCTGACCAGCCATGGAGTTGTTTGAGTGCCGGGTGACGTCAGGCTGAACCGTATCGTCTTCTACTGCGCCCTTGTGCATATCTTCGTCCGGAGTCTTTGCAGGATCCGCCATCGTGGTCCTCCCGAGCCGAAGATGAACACCGGAAGATCGGTTCGCCCTTCGGATGTTCAACAGTGCGTCTCTTCCTGAGGTACTTTACTGCTATGGCATTCAAGTTTCAAGGAGTTGATTTCCTCCAATTTGACTCTCTTCTCTCGGACGATGAGCTACTGGTTCGCCGTAACACGCGAGCCTTTGTCGACGACAAACTCATACCCATCATTGAACAGTGCAACCGGGACGGTCGCTTTCCGCGCGAGCTCGTGCGTCCCATGGGTGAACTCGGCTTCTATGGGGCAACGCTTGAAGGGTACGGCTGCGCTGGAATGAACAACGTCGAGTACGGCCTGCTGATGCAGGAACTTGAGCGCGGCGACTCGGGCCTTCGCAGCTTTGCCAGCGTACAGTCGGCGCTGGTCATGTATCCCATCTTTGCCTTCGGGACAGAGCAGCAAAAGGACTACTGGCTGCCGAAGATGACTACGGGAGAAAAGCTCGGCTGCTTCGGGCTGACTGAGCCCGATTTCGGTTCGAACCCCGGCGGTATGAGAACCCGCGCGCGCAAAGATGGCGACCACTATGTTCTCAATGGAGAGAAGATGTGGATTACCTCCGGTAGCATCGCTGATGTTGCCGTGATATGGGCCAAGCTCGAAGAACCGGGCGTTGCGCCGGAGAACTGGCGCATTCGCGGCTTTCTTGTTGAAACCGACCGTCCCGGATTTTCCACGAACGATGTGCATGGCAAGTGGTCTCTTCGCGCTTCAATCACCTCAGGCCTGGCCATGCAGGATGTCCGCGTTCCGTCGGAGAACCTGCTGCCGAAGTCAGATGGACTGAAATCTCCTCTGATGTGTCTCAGTCAGGCGCGATACGGCATCAGCTGGGGCGCAATTGGCGCTGCTATGGCCTGCTATGACACCGCCTTGCAGTATGCGAAGCAGAGGAAGCAGTTTCGTGATCAACCCATAGCCAGCCATCAACTTGTGCAGGAAAAGCTCACATGGATGATCACCGAGATCACCAAGGCGCAACTGTTATCGCTGCAACTTGGCCGCCTGAAAGATCAGGGAAAGGCCGCATTTCAGCACATCTCGATGGCGAAGAAAAACAATGTTTGGATGGCGCTTGAGTGTGCACGCATGGCACGAGATATCCTCGGTGCGAATGGCATTGCCGACGACTACCCGATCATGCGTCACATGATGAATCTGGAATCGGTGAAGACTTACGAAGGTACCCATGACATTCACACGCTGATCATTGGTCAAAGCGTCACCGGAATTGCGGCTTATTGATCAGGCAACGGTCGCTAGAGACCGAGTGAACCTCCGGGCTTTGCCGCCATGAGCCCGGCGAATACGCCTTTTGATGGGCACCTCGTCGCAAGCCAATACGTCCGGCTCCAGGTCAGGGGCGCCGCCTGCGGAGGGGTTACCGCTTCAGAATCCCTGAATGACCTTTACACGCCACGATTTACAAAGCTCCGGGTCAACTCCACGACGCCACCTCCGCATCGCATTCCTGCAGGAGGTGTTCTGATGTCCACGGCCACGCATGACCTCACCCAAGAGAACGTCGACGGCCAATTCTCCCTCCGTGCCAACGATTCCGACCCGGCCGGCGCCCCGTTCAACAACCAGGCCGAAGCCATCCACGGGTTCGCCTTCGCATCCCCGAGTAGTCGCCCCGACGACAAATCCTTCTCAGACCGCTTTCGCGGCCCCGACAAATGGCGTCCCGCCTGAGGCCCCTGCGACTTGACAAATAGACCCGAGAAACAGGGCACATCACGACGATGCGATCTCGGCACAGCCTCAAATCTCCAGATCAAGGTCCGGGGCTAAGTCAAATGTTATGAATATTTTGGGAAAAAATTGGGGAGAGGGGGTTACCCCTCCAAGCGTGGCCTACCAATAGATAGCGCCACCAGGAGCGGGATTCCCAAGCCCGTTGTTGATAGCTGCGCGCTGATGGACGTCAGCAACCAATACGCAAATGAAAAGCCCCGGGAGACCGGGGCTTTTTGAATTCTGACCGAAACCTTAGCAGCGCTTCGAGCGGCGGCGAACAACACCCGCGAGGCCGAGAAAGCCCGTTCCCATCAGAGCGAGGGTGGACGGTTCAGGCGTGGCGGATGGCGGTGTCGGGAGGCTCTTGAAGGCGATGGAGAAGACGGGATCCTCCTGGACCAAACTGACGTCCAGGGTCACGGGAATCTGCGTCGCGAAGCCGTCGGAGTCCAGCAGGTACGCCGCGTAGTCGCCGGTGCCATCCGTTGAGAACACGTTGACCTGGAAGTTCGTGTCTCCGAGGGTGTCGGTGAACGCAAAGCCGTTGCTGTCAACGAGCTCTGTGCTGGAGTTCGGATACAGCAGGTTGTCGTTCGAGAGGCCCAGGCCGTTGACGAAGCCGCCGGGGGCGATCAAGCCAGTCACGCCGAGGCCGTAACCAGAGGTTCCCGTGATGTCGGTGATCGTATAGACCCCGTTCCCGTTATCGGGACCGGTTGTGAGGTCTGCTGACCCCGTGAACTGAGCGGCACCGGTTCCGGTGATTGTGGTCGTGTCGGCATTAGCGGCGACACACGAGAAGGCAAGGAGGGCAACAGCTAGACAGGGCCCGAAACGCATGGAAGAAACTCCCTCAATAGGTTCAGAGGTGAGTGTACCCGGGTACCGTGACAAAAGTAATGGCACGAAGGTGGTACATGTGGCAGGCCGGGTACCCGGCGGGCGAGCGGCTACATGAACTTGACGCCGTTTTCGCCGATGATCGTGAACACATCGAAGAGATTCGTCAGGCCGAGGAGGTGGCGGATTTGTTTGTTCAGGTGCATCAACTCTAACCGGCATCCGGCAGACTTCGCGCCGACATAAAGACGCACCAACGTGCCGAGGCCCATGCTGTCGGTGTGCTTCAGCTCCGCGAGGTCAAGCACGATTCGCGGGGTTGTCGGGATCAGCTCCTTGACGGTGCGGTAGAGGAGGTCGTCGGCGCCGCCGGAAACGAGCCGGCCGTGGCAGCGGACCAGTATGACGTTAGGCGAAGGGCGTTCTATCTCAGTCCAAAGAACGGGCTCCGCGGCAGTCTCGGGCATCAGGATTCTCCTGCGGAAACATAGAGGGGCCGTTTGGGCGACGACCGGATTATCCCAAGTCAACGGTCTTCCGTGCCACAGAAATTTGCGGTGCCCTGGTCATCGATCGCTAGTCTTCTTGCGCGTTGGTTCAGCAGCTCTGCGGGTGTTTAGCGAAAGCCTCAGACCCTAGGCGAAAAATCGGTCAGCTTCAGGAACGTGATGTCGTGCTTGTTCACGAACTCACCGTCCTTTTCGCTTTCCTTTTTGAGTGCGACCCACTCCGGATCGCTGCGGAATTTGGCCCAGGCCGCGTCGGCAGCGGCGCGGCTCTTGTGGCGGAGCAGGTAGACGAGCGTGCGACCGGCGAGCGGCTCGTCGGTCGGAGTCCAATAGCCCACCGGATGCATTCCCAGTCGCTCGAAGATTTTGGTCTCGCGGGCGCGGAAGCGCTCCAGGATTAAAGGGAGCTTGCCCTCGTTCAGGTGATAGATGCGCAGTTCGTATACGGTTTCATCATTCACTTGAGCCCGTCCCTCGCCTGTCGTCGTCATCGCCATCGCCGCCATTCCTGTTATCAACTCCCTCCGGTCCATGTTCGTTCCTCCACGCTCCATTGTGGGGCATCGCGCATAGCGACATTCTGCCGTCGACCGGTTTAAGCTAAACAGTTGTGCAGATTCACAGACGGGTTCTTCTCCGTATGTCACCTCATGACCGCTGGAAGTAGCTCTCAGCAGAAGGCGAGGCCCAACATGATGCCGGTATCCATTCCCGAGTGTCCGTCCGATCTCGTCGAGTGTTCCGCCAGCCGCGCGGCGAACCTCCCGCCGCTGTTGTATGCGCTTTGGCATGAGGCGCATGGCGATTGGGAGCGGGCGCATTCGATCACTCAGAGCATCGAGACTGCGGATGCCGCGTGGATGCACGCTTACCTGCATCGCAAAGAGGGCGACAGCTTCAACGCCGGCTATTGGTATCGCCGGGCCGGGCGCCCGGCGTTTACCGGCTCGCTGCACGCTGAATGGACGGCGCTGGCCACGCACCTGCTCAGCCGCGAACAACCCCGATCCGGCCACACTGCGGCTGAGGTGCAAGTTCCGGCAACTCTGGAATAAAACGGCCTTCGCAGCCGTTTACGCGATTGCGGGCAACAGTCCCCAAGATCGAGGCCATCGGAGTCATGGAGCGGTCGAGCAGTCTGCGCTGAAGCGTATGTCAGCCCTGAATAAAGTTCTCACGCTCAAGAAGAGTGCGCTATTCTTCCAGCCTGACGGCTGCTGAATGCTGATCGATTTGAAGCCAGCCACGCAGCTCCCGATCATTCCACAACGTAGCCGGGTCGTCCTGGCGATTTACCTTGAAGCTGGAGGATGCGATGGCGCAATCTCCGCACGATATCGCGGTTCGGTGGTTTGAAGAGGTGTGGAACAAGGGCAGGCTGGAAGCCGTCGACGAACTGGCCACGCCGGACGCCAAGGGGTACGGGTTTCCGCAGCCGGAGTCCGTGCTGGACCGCGAACAGTTCAAGGAATATGTGCTCGAGTTCCGGCGATCCTTTACGCACGTGCACCTGAGCGTGGATGAGACGGTGACCGAGGGCTATCGCGTGGCCGTGCGCTGGACCGGAACCATGAAGCACACCGGATCGGGTCTTGGGTTCGCGCCCACCGGACGAATTGTCAACGTGCACGGAATGTCGATCCTCCATCTTCGCGAAGGACTCATCAGCGAGGGATGGAACGCCCTCGACCTAGGCAGCGTGGTGCACTTCCTGAGCGCGATTTCCGCCCGGCCTTGAGCAGCTACTGCTTGGCGGAGAGGGTGGACGATACCTGGGGCGACAAGGTTTGGTCGGCGGCCTTGAGGAGCAGTGTCACGTCCCACATCTGTTCGTCGCTCAGGATGTGCTGGAACGACGGCATGCCGGTGAGGCGGATGCCGTTCTTCACCTTCCAATAGGTCTCGCTGGCGTCGTCATCGCTTACGCCGACGACATTCTTTTTTCCGTGCTTCTTCCAGAGCTGTGGCGCGTCCGGATACATCCACTGCGCGAAGTCGGAATCGCGGCCGGGCGAGCCGTGGCAGGCGGCGCACTCCTGCGCGTAAATGTTGGCGCCCGCCTCATACACCTGCTCATTGCCGGAGAACGGAGGCTGGACGGCATCGTGGTGGATGCGGGCGTTCAGCGGAAGCCGGACGATCTGTGCCTCGAGCGGGAACGGCGTGTCAGACGTCGCGACTGGCAGGGAGGCCCACTTCAGATATCCCCAGACGCCTCCGACAACGATGACCAGCGTCACGATCACTCCGAGCAGAAACCCACCTGCAGCCCGCATTCGAATATCTCCTGTGATTGCAACAACGAGTGTTGCAAGTTACCAATGAATCTCAATGTACATGGGTTTCCACCACAACTTCCGGTGCTGTTCGTGCGTCTGAGCGATAGTAGAAAGGGCAACGGCCCACTGGAAGGAGTAACTTCATGAGAAAGCAACTGCTTACCGCAGCCTTGGCGACTGTACTTGGGATCGCAACGGTTGCGGGAGCGCAGGTTTATGTACGTGTAGGTCCCCCACCCCATCCGCGGGAGGTTGTTCCGCCACCGCCGCATGAGCATCCCGACTGGGCGTGGCACGAAGGCTATCAGCGTTGGGACGGTCACGCGTATGTGTGGGTTCCCGGGACCTACGTTGCGCCTCCGTACAGGCATGCGCGCTGGGTACCAGGCCATTGGCGGGAGACGCGCCGCGGACACGTGTGGGTCGAGGGTCACTGGCGCCGGTAGAGGCTTCTTCGAATGATCAACGGCGAGCGGAATAGTGCTCGCCGTTGCTGTTTTTGGCGCTTGTATTATCGATAGATGATTGAACCTGCACTCGCGGACCGCGCGCGCCGCATCAAGGTACTGCTTTTTGACGTCGACGGCGTTCTCACCGACGGCAGCATCACGATTATTCCGAATGCCAACAGTTCGGCGCTTTCCGGGGTCGAGGTGAAGAGCTTCTCCGCGCACGATGGCATGGGCATTGCACTGGCGCATGTCGCGGGGTTAAAGGTGGGATGGATCACGAAGCGCGTCTCGCAGGTGGTGGCGATTCGCGCGCGCGATCTGCGCATCGAGCATGTTTATCAAGGCCAGCACTACAAGGTGCAGGCGCTGGACCAGGTGATTGCCGACGAGGGATGCACGCTGGAGGAGATCGCGTATGTTGGCGATGACATCATCGACCTGCCGGTGCTGCGCAAGGTGGGGCTTGCTGTAGCGTCTGCCAATGCGCGCCCGCAGGTGAAGGAGATGGCTCACTTTGTTACGGAACATCCGGGCGGGCAGGGCGCGGCGCGCGACACGATCGACCTGCTGCTGGAGGCGCGTGGCGTGCTGAGCGAGACGATCGAGCAGTACCTTGACCCGCAGAATGCCGAGGCGAAGAAGGCGGATATCGGCGTCGGCAATATGTAGCGGCTTTGCTATCGCGGTGTGGCTAAAGCTTGCTTCAGCTCTACCGCGATCACGCGCAGTTCAGCATCGCCAACATTTTCCAAGGTGTGCAGCGGCAACGGACCTGACCAAAGCGCTGTACCGGGTGCCCGCGGGGTGGATCCGCGGCTGTCTACGGTGATCTTTCCATTCGGATCCCTGCGCACGAAATCGCTCCAACTGACGACATACAACAAGCTGTGCCAGCGGTGGGTGTGCAGAGGAACTGTCTCGCGGGGCTGCACTACGGTGTCGAGGACGCGCACCGTATCGTTTTCCAGAAGCACGCGGTGAAATTGCGGCGCTGCGGACACGGCGTCCAGGGGATCGGCTTGATGTTGGGGCATTGTGGGATTCTATGTGGCCTAAATGCTGACGTGCTCCATCCAGGTGACGACTTCGCCGCGTTCGTCGGCTTCCTGCACGGCGAGATGCACCATGGGATGACCGGGGGCAGCACCGTGCCAGTGCTTCTCGCCGGGCGCGAACCAGGCGGCATCCCCGGCGGTGAGGCGTTCAACTTCGTTGCCTTGGCGTTGCGCGTGGCAGACCCCGCTGAGGACAAAAATCATCTGACCGCGAGGATGCGTGTGCCAGGCCGTTCGCGCACCGGCAGCGAACGAGACGACCGCGCTGCGCTGTAACGGTGACTCATCGGCGCCGAGGACGGATTGAATCCAGACTTCGCCGTCGAACCACTCGGCGGGGCCGCGCTGACTTGATGTTTCGGCGCCACGAATTGTCTTCATGTCTTCCAAGCTACACCTGTGCAGAAAGGCGAAGAAAGCGCGAACCCGGCGATACAATCAGGTATGAGCTCTGCCCACGTATTTGAGAGGACGGAACTATTGCGTCATCCGGACCTCGCGTGGGCGCATCCGCTGGTGCAGGAGTGGTTCATCGCGCGCTTCGGCACGCCGACGGAGCCACAGATTGCCGGCTGGCCGGCAATCCTGCGCGGGGAGCCGACGCTGATTTCCGCGCCGACTGGTTCCGGTAAGACGCTCGCTGCGTTTCTCGTGTGCATCGACAAGCTTTTGCGCGCGGCGCTAGAAGGCAGATTGTCGCCGCACACGCATGTCGTGTATGTGTCGCCGTTGAAGGCGCTCTCGAATGATGTGCAGAAGAACCTTGAGGGACCTCTGCGCGAAATTCAGGAGCTTGCGCTGACGCGCGGGTATCTCTGCCCTGAGATTCGCACCGGAGTGAGGACGGGAGACACGCTGGCGAAGGAGCGCGCGTCGATGCTCAGGCATCCGCCGCACATCCTGGTGACGACGCCGGAGTCGCTGTACATTTTGCTGACTGCGAATAAGCCGCGCAAGAATCTGGAGCGCGTGTCGACGGTGATCGTGGATGAGATTCATGCGATTGCGGATGATAAGCGTGGGTCGCACCTCGCGCTGTCATTGGAGAGACTCGACGCGCTGGTGTGCGGCGAGAACCGGTTGTCGCCAGGCGCGATGTTGAATGGTCTCAGCTTGCCGCCGCAACGGATCGGACTGTCGGCTACACAGAATCCGATTGAGCTGGTTGCGGATTTTCTAGTGGGCGCTGCGCCGCAGCGTGAGCGCGCGACGATTGTGCAGGTAGGGCAGCGCCGGAGGCTGGATCTCGCGATTGAGGTTCCTTCTGCAGAGCTGGGATCGCTTACATCGATTGCGATGTGGGAGGAGATTTACAACAAGCTGGCGCGGCTGGCGCTCGAACACCGGTCGACGCTGGTGTTCGTGAACACGCGGAGGTTCGTCGAGAAGATCAGCTTCGAGTTGGCGGCGCGGCTTGGGTCGGAGGCGGTGGCGGCGCATCATGGGTCACTGTCGCGCGCGCTGCGGCTGGATGCGGAACAGCGGCTGAAGAACGGCGAGATTCGCATTCTGGTTGCAACGGCGTCGCTGGAGCTTGGCATTGATATTGGGAATGTTGATCTGGTTTGCCAGATTGCGACGACGCGGTCTGTGTCGGTCGCGATGCAGCGTGTGGGCAGGGCGGGGCATTGGCGTGGAGCGGTGCCGAAGGGCCGGCTGTTTGCGCTCACGCGGGATGATCTGATGGAGCACTGTGCGCTGGTGCGTGCGATGCGCGCGGGCGAGCTTGACCGGCTGGAGATTCCTGAGCAGCCGATCGATGTGCTGATGCAGCAGATTGTGGCGGTGTGCGGTGCGGAGTCGTGGTCGGAAGACGCGCTGTACGACGTGGTTCGGCGCGCGTGGCCGTATAGGAACCTCACGCGTGCAGAGTTCGACGAAGTTGTTACGCTGCTGCACGAGGGGATTGAGAACTCGCGCGGCCGCTACGGAGCGTATCTGCTGCGCGACCGCGTGAACGGGCAACTGCATGCCCGGCGTGGCGCACGCATGATTGCCATCTCGAATGGCGGAGCGATTCCGGATACGTCGCTGTTTGCGGTGATGCTGCAGCCGGAGAATGTGCAGATCGCGACCCTGGATGAGCACTTCGCGGTGGATTCGTCGCCCGGTGATGTGGTGTTGCTGGGCAATACGAGCTGGCGGATTCAGCGGATCGATCCCCAGGGCAAGGTGCTGGTCGAGGATGCGCATGGCGCGCCGCCGAGCATTCCGTTCTGGGAGGGTGAGGCCCCGCAGCGCACGGCTGTGCTGTCGAGCGGTGTAGCCGAATTGCGCGAGCAGATCGACCGGCGCACAAATCTATTGATGCCAAACGATCTGGTTCGGGGTTGTGCATCGGAGGATGCTGAGGCGCAGGTTGCGGATACGCTCGTCTGGCTGGAGCGTGAGTGCGGCGTGAATGAGTCCGCGGCGCGGCAGATTCTCAGCTATATCGTGAACGGGCGCGCGGTGCTTGGCGCCGTTCCGACGAAGACGACGATTGTGGCGGAGCGATTCTTCGATGAGGGCGGCGGCCAGCAGTTGATTTTGCATGCGCCATTTGGCGGGCGGCTGAATAAAGCGTGGGGGCTGGCGTTGCGGAAGCGCTTCTGCCGCGGGTTCAATTTTGAGCTGCAGGCTGCGGCGACGGACAACGGCATCAATATCTCTCTCGCGGAGCAGCACAGCTTCCCGTTGGCGGATGTCTTTCAATTCCTGACGGAGCAGACGGCGCGCGATCTGCTCGAGCAAGCGTCCATCCCGTCGCCGCTGTTCAAGAATCGCTGGCGCTGGGCTGCGGGGCGCTCGCTGCAATTGTTGCGCATGCAGAAGGGCAAGCGTGTCGCGCCACAGATTCAACGCACGCGTTCGGATGATCTGCTGGCGAGCGTGTTTCCGGATGCGTCGGCCTGCCCCGAAACCATGGTTGGTGACATCGAGATTCCGGATCATCCACTGGTGCGTGAGGTGATGCGGGACACGTTGTCGGAGGCGATGGATATTGACGGGCTCAATGAGGTTCTGCGAGGAATCTCGTCGGGTGAGGTACGGTGCATCGCCGTGGACACAATGGTGCCGTCGCAGTTTGCGCATGAGCTGATCAACGCCATGCCGTATAGCTTCCTTGATTCGGAGGATGCGGCGGCGCGGCGTACGCGTGCGGTGTCGTTGAGCAGAATGGTGCCGGATGCGATCAGCGATGGGAGCGCGCTGATTGATCCAGCGGCAATTGCGACCGTTCGCGAGCAGCTTTGGCCCGATGTGCGCGATGAGCATGAGCTGCATGATCTTCTGCTGTCACTTGGAGCGCTGCCGGTTGCATTTCTGGAGAGTGTGGCTGAGGTTCGGCGCGAGAAGACCAGGCATTGGTATCTGTTCTTCGATCGACTCCAGCAGAGTAGACGCGCTCAGCTTTTCGAGCTTGGCGGGTCGGTTGCGTGGGTCGCAGCAGAGCGAGTGGATGATGTGGCGCTGCTTTGGGTGCAGCTGTGTGCGAGTGTGAGCGCGGGCGACGGAGCTTCGCGCGAGCAGATTGCGGCGCGACTGGTGCAGGGTTGGTTGCAGCTTCTTGGCCCAACAACGTCGGCGCGTCTGGCGGAGATTCTCGGACTACAGCCGCGTTCGATTCATCAGGCGATGCTGAAGATGGAGATGCAGGGGCTCGCGATGCGCGGTGTATTCGAGCGCGCGCGGCCTGCAGACGATCAGCCGTTTGAGATTGAGTGGTGCGAACGGCGCATTCTGCATCGCATTCACCGGCTCGCGGTGCGCTCGATGCGGCAGCGCGTTGAGGCCGTTTCAGCGACGACGTTCATGCGCTGGCTGCTGGAGTGGCATCGGCTTATACCCGCCAAAGACGATGCACGCCAGCTTACGGGCGAAGAGGCAGTGCTTGCTGCGATCGAGCAGCTTGAGGGATTCGAGGCTCCCGCGGCGGAGTGGGAGCGATCGCTGCTGCCCGCGCGTGTGCCGAATTACGATCCGCGGTGGCTGGACAATCTATGCCTCGCGGGCATCATTGCCTGGGGAAGAATTTCGCCGCACCCGGCCTGGCAAAAGACGGATGGATCAGCATTCGGGCCGCGCCGCGTGATCCCGACGTCTGCGGCGCCTATTACGTTCTTTGTGCGCGAGTCCGCGGAGTGGCTGCACTCCACGCTTTCAGCAAAGCGCATTGACGAATTCACCCTGGCGCAGTCGCTGTCGCCGGAGGCGCAGCGCATTCGTGCGCTGCTGGCGGAGCGCGGTGCCGCGTTTACAGCGGATCTGCAACGCATCTCCGGACTGAACAAATTGCAGACAACGACTGCGCTTTGGGAGCTTGCGGCGGCGGGGCTGGCTTCGGCCGATGGCTTCGATCAATTACGCGCAATGATGGATCCGAGGAGAAAGTCTGTGGCTTTGGCACAGACACAGGCTGTGAGCCTGCGCAAGCGAGCGGCTGCGCGAACGACCGCGGGCAGGTGGTCGCTGTTGTGGGATCCAGCGGCTCCTCCTGAGCAGGATGCGCATGTTTCAGGAAAGCGGCTGGCGAACGCGACGCACGATGAGCGCGCGCGAATCATCCAGGCCGCTAAGGACGCGGATGCCGCGGTCGAGGCGCACGCGCGGATTCTGCTTACGCGGTACGGTGTACTTTTCCGCGAGTTGCTGGCGCGTGAGGCGAATGCTCCTGCATGGCGTGATCTGGCGCCGATGCTGCGGCGGCTTGAGGCCCGGGGTGAGATTCGTGGCGGGAGGTTCGTCAGTGGAGCGTTCGGGGAGCAGTTTGCGCTGGAGGAGGCTGCTGAGGGATTGCGGGCGGCCCGTAAAGCGTCGAGCGACGCCGTTGTCGCACTCTCTGCAGCCGATCCGCTGAATCTGGTTGGGATTCTTCTGCCGGGTGATCGCGTGGCCGCGATTCCGGGACGGCAGATTCAAGTTTGCAATGGAAATGTTGAGGGCGCGCAGCCCACTTCGGACACAGTTGCTGATGCGATTCCTGCGGCTTCTCTATGGGCGGAGGATGCGGCCCAATGAGCGAATCAAGTAATAAGTGCTCTGTGAGCGAACAGAATAGCGAACAGCAGCGGCCGGCAAACGCCGCGGTTTCGCCCGGACCGCTTGAGCCAAATGACTTTTATTACGAGAACGGATTTGTGGTATTCACCGCGGCCTATCATCTGAGGCGCGGATATTGCTGCAACTCGGGCTGCAGGCACTGCCCGTTTGCTAAGGCTTAGTGCGATGCGGAACTCCCGAGGCTCGGAGGCTTTGCTGAAGCGACGGAACGCGCGTGCAACTGAGCCGCGTTTGCGATAAGCAGTGTGATACGGGGATCTTTGGCGTAGGCGCTGAGGGCGGAGTCTTCGTGGATAGCTGATCGCACATCGAGCCCTGCATCGCTGCCTTTGCCGAGCCAGAAGAGCATGCGGTCGACGTCATGCTCGCGCGCAAACAGCTTGGCCATCTCCAGGCACATACCGGGATAGTTGTGTGCGCCGAGAATATGAGCGGTGGTGCCGCCGCTGTCAGTCCCACTCATGATGGCGGGGTCGATCTGCAGCGCGCGAGAGAACTCGGTGCGCGCGTCCTCGGCATCGCCCTTCTCGAAATATGCCAGACCAAGGTTGGAGTGGAAAACCGCGGACTTCCGATTGAGCTTGACCGCGCGTCTATAGGCGTCAATTGCGGCGCGGTAGTTCTGCATGGCATAGTAGGTGACGCCAAGATTGTTCCAGGCAGTGGAATCCTTCTTGCGTGCGCGCACGGTGCGAAGGAACATCGCGCGCGCGAGATCGACCTGGTGAAGCTCGAGTCGGACGATGCCCATCTTGTTAAGCAGTGTGCTGACGTCGCCGCCGTGTTGCAGCGCGTAGCCGTAGTAGTCCAGCGCGTCCTCCGGGAATCGGCGTGCGCGCAGAACGTCGCCGGCGGTCTCGAGCTGGGCGGCGGTGGCTGTTTTGGGGTCGGGAAGATGGGGTTGAATCAGCGCCCAGTCAGGACTGTTGTGCAGATCCGCGCGCTCCTCCGCCGAGGTAAGCGGGGCCGACTGCTGTGGCGGAACTGCAGAGGATTCAGCGGCATACGCCGCTAAAGGCGCGAGAACGAAGGCGAGCAACAGTACGCGGGAACGCATACGTCACCTCCCGGAGTCCGATCAATATCTTCTGCCTCCCGCGGAGCGTCGTCAAGACAGAGAATTCCGTCGTTCAGCGCGGGGCGGGTACCGGTACCGACAGCGGACCACTGGGAAAAGCCGGTCTGGCGTAATAGCCGGCGGTGGTGTGTACTTTGGCGCCGGACCGCTGCACCTTCACCTGCAGCTCGTGATACTCGTTCTCGTGCTCGCCGGGCGCGGGAGCGAAGGTCAGCTCGTAGCCGCCGTTGCTTTGGGCAACTGCGTGTTGAACCAGCCCGGAGATGTCATTGCTTCCATTCAGCACCATTCCGCCGCTTTGCTCGGCGATGACCTGCAGCCCCAGATCGCCTAAGTCGACATCTCTTTGACTTCGTGGCGCGTGCAGAAACGACTGATAGAAATTGGTCCGGCCTACGTCCTCAACAGTGCCGATTGGGTTGACTGCATCCACGAACGTGTTGGTGCGGTATAGCTCGGTCGTGATTGCCACGACGTCGTTGAACGCCCGAGTACGTTGAGCAGGAGTCAATTCGACACCCGCTCCGCTAAGCAGCGGCCATCCAGGCGAGATCCAAATGATTTGCTTCCGGCCGTCCTCGGGCAGCTTAGAGACAAGCATCTTAAAGTTTGTCAAAGAGATCTCAAGCCGTTCCGTCGCGCCGTAGAACCCTCCAGACCGGGTGAGAGCCCGAAGTCCGATGGCGAACTGGTCGAGCGAGGCACGCAGTGCATTGCCGTCCGTTGTGAACCCAGGCTGAATCTGCATTCCTTGGTCCTGCAACACGGCGAGCGTGGTCGGCTGAGCGAGATGGCCGCCATTCGACGAGAGGAACTGCTCAAGCTGCTGACGCGCGAAAGATACCTGGCTGTAGGGCAGATTCACCGCGTCGAGTACGATAACGACTCGAGTCGGAGTTACACTGAGCGCCTGGAAACCGGTGATGGGCTCCTCGTGTTTGTTGTCGAAGAGCGCGAAGTCGTTTTTCGCAAGGCCTTCGACTGGATTGCCATTACGCGCGGTCACACTCACGTGAATGGTCATGTGGTTGGCGTCTGCGTAGGGCGGCGCCTGGGCGGACAAAGATGCGAGCGGAATGATCGAGAGTACAAGCAGGAGCGAGCCGAGCCGAGAATTAAAGCGCATAAGTCTTTATGAGTCCCTTTTTCCCTTGGAGCCCATACGGAAACAGTCTCTCATGCTTAGTGTGTTGCCGCCGCAGGCGGGGTGACCGATGCGGTTGCGGCGGTTGCGGGCGAGATGGCGGGCGGCGGCAGAACGCGCACCGCAAGGCGCGGGAAGCTGAAGCTGCCGCCGGCATCGTCAATGACGTTGATCTGGCAGACATAGGTGCCAGGCTTGAGGTTGGCGAGCGGAACGTCGAACTGGAAGGCGACTGCTCCGCGCTGAGGGTCGTTGAGATTTGTCGCAGTTACAACGGGAGTTTCGTAGACCTTCACGCCGCCGGAGAGCAGCTCCATGCTGGTGAGAACCCGGACGGGCCCTTCCTCCCGGCGGGTCAGACCCGGTGATGGTGACTGCGCGGGCGGTCCCTTTTCGCGCGCCGGGTCGTAGACCTCGTAAAGCAGATAAAGGTGCTGGTTTTGGCGGAAGACGTGTGCAACGTTCGGCACCCACTGCACCCCGTCACGGTCGAGTGGGTTGTCGGAGTTCTTCTCCTTCACCGGCGTGCGCTGGTTCGAGAGCACGACCGAACTCAGCTTCACCGGCGCCTTCTTGAGATCGGGGACATTGATCAGCGTCTCGAAGCTTCCCATGGCTCCGGTCTGGTTTTCGCGCACGACGAACTTCAGCTCGTAGCAACCAGGCGCGAGCGTGAAGCCGGTCGAGTACTGAATGTTCTTGCGATCCACCTGCTGGGATTGATTCACCGCCAGCTTGACTGTCTCGCGTACGTTGCCGACGCTGACGAAGTTATGCTCGTCGTCCGCGGTGTTGATGGCACATACATCTGCGTTCTTGCCCACCGGCCGCCGCACCTGGCCCATGATGTCGAGGCTGGCCTTGTCGAGGTCCTTCACCTTCGCGAACGGAATCTGCGAGCCGGGAACAATCAGGCTGACCGGTACGAACAGGTCGCTGTTGCGTGTGTCATTCGCACGGAAGTAGAGTGCCTGGAGGTATATCGCGACATCGGTTGCGGGCAAGTCGCTGCGCATCTGTTCCTGCAGTGCGAGCTCGCGGTCCTCGGTCTTCTGGTGCTTGAAGTCGGCGGGCGCGTAGTAGCCCGGACGATACTCCAGCTTCACATCGGGGCGGGTTACTTTTACGGTCAGGTGGCGATAGCTTCCGTCCTGCCGCTGATCAGACGATTTGAACCCGAGAATGTAGTACGCCGCGGTGTCGTTCTGAACTTGTTGGAACGCAGGAGCGAAGTCGTTCGAGTCGAAAAATGCTTTGCCGCCCGTGTCGCTGCTCAACGTGGCGAGCGTCTCCTGCGAGGAGAAGTTTGCATTGAACTGTGCAGTGATGGCCGAGCCGTTGTATGGCGAGCTACCGCGAAGGCTGCCCTTGCTCGCATCGCCGCCCGGAGGCATCGCTTGCAATCCGCGTGAATCGACGCTGTAGATCGCGAGATTGGCCTTCGCGGCTTCGTTGGTCGCTGCGCGCAGGCTCGCCTGGTTTTCGATACCGTTGCGCGTGAGTCCGCCTGAGAAATAGAGCATCGACTTGCGCTGATCCACGTGCTCGAGGCTCTTCGCGATGGAGCGAATGGCGAGCAACTCGCGGTCGGTGTTCAGGCTGTTGTATTCCGTATCGTCGGCAGCGAATGCGGTCGTGTCATCGGAGGTCGCGTCCGTCGTGCCGGTGCCGCCGTTCGCCAATCCAGAAGTGTCGTCGCCATTGTACGCAGCGAGCACGCGCAGCAGAGCGTTCTTGTCACTGGTAAAGTCCTGATCGAGATTCAGGCCTGTGGACATGCTCACCATCGCAACCAGGTCCGCCGGCTGCATCTTCTGGTTGACGTAGTCTTTGGCGGCATCGACAGCACGATCGATGTCCTCATCCTGCATCGAGCTCAGATCGAAGAACATGACGATCAGGCGATGATCCTTGAGCTTCTCTGGGTCTGAACCAAAGCTGCGCTCGAGGAGATCGGCGATCGTTGCCTTGCCGCTAACGGTTTTTTCCGCGAGTGCTGCCGCTTCATCAACGTTCTCGTAGTCGAAGCTGGCAATCTTCTGCGGCTTGCCATTCTCGAAAATTTGAAAGTCACTCGCCTTGAGGTTCTTCACCAGCGCGCCGGTCTTGCGGTCGCGTACGACAACATTGGTGAGGACGATGTTCGCATTCACGCTCAGCGTGTAACCGGCGGCGGTCTGCTGGACTGCGGTTCCTTGCGTGTCGGGAGCTGGCGGAGCCGGGGCGGGCGCCTGTTGCGGCGAGCCTCCCAGCAGCATCGCGAACCCGGTTGCTGCAGCCAGTAAATGCTTCATATGCTCTTCCTCTGCGTTGCCTAGAACCTATAGCGCGCCTGCACTTGCAGGATGCGCATTTGCGCGGCGCTGCGCACTGTGTCGAAGTACGGATCGTTTAGATTGGTGTCGATCCTGCTGTACTGAACTGTGTTGAAGGGGTTGGTCGCGGAGACACGCGCCTCAAGAGAGCGCGTTTCGCCGAGCGTGAAGGTCCGCGAGAGTGCCGCATTTACGGTAAGAACTCCCGGCCCTTCGATGGAGCCCTGCGAAGCGGTGCCATAACCATTTGCAGGATGAGTGAACGCGCTGACGTTGAACCAACTATTTCTGCTGCCCGCGCCTCTGATGGGCTGGGAGAAATCTCGGTCGGGGCGAAGCGTGAAGGTGTTCGCGCCAGCCGCCTGTTGCTGGCATTCCGTGCAGGTTGGCGTAAAGTACGTGCCGCTCTCGACAGTGATATTACCGCTCACGGAAAAGCCATCGAGGGCGTATGACCACGGGCCACCCTTGTTCAGGAAGGCGCGGTTCGGTCCAAACGGAAGCTCGACGACCCAGTTCCCCGAGAGGTTGTGCCGGTGGTCGAAGCTGGCATTACCTTCTTCCAGATCGAGGCGATAGAGATTCTGGACCGGCTGCCCGACAGCTCCGCCGACGCCGGAGGCGTTATCGATGGAGTGCGAGTACGTGTAGACAAGCCCCAGCGTGACTCCACGCGACTGACGTTTCTGCGCGCTGACAACCAGCGCGTTCGCGTGTGAGCCAGCGCGTGACTGCTCGAGGTCGAACGGCGCGATGCCTGGCGTGGTCACACCAGTCGGCGTTGCGTTGGGAGAGCCGACGACATCGAGATTGCTGCCCTTTGATCCGTTGTAGCCGAGATTGAAGACGATGCCGAGCGGAAGCGTGCGCTGCAAATTGAGGTTATAAAGCTGCACCATGCCGAGCCGGTAATTCGGGTCCACTGCCCAGTTGTTCTGGATGGTGTACGCGCTGGCCGCACAGCCGAAGCCGTTGGCGAGAGTAAGGTTCGCCGTCGTCGCCGACCGTCTCGTCCCGGTAGCCGGATCGGTATATGCGCTCTGCGTTGTGGTGCACCCGGTGGGGGTGGGGTTCAGGTTGTTCTTCGTAGGCGCATACGCTGCGTTGTTCTGCGTTATAGCGAAGGGCGGCTGGTGCGACAGATTGCGCGCAAACGTCGCATACTGGCCCGTGTTGTACATGACACCGTAGCCGCCGCGCAGCACTGTGTCCTTCGTTAGCCCGGCATTCTTCAGCCTGTACGCAAAGCCAAGACGCGGTGCATACATCGTGTGGTCAGGATGCACGAGGCCTGCAGGATTTCCGTCGCCCGGCATCATTGCCTGGTAGGGCAGCTTACCGCTGCTCGGATACAGGTTAACAAGATGGCCATTTTTTTCACTGTAAGGGCCGAAGTATTCGTAGCGCACGCTGTAATTGAGTGTGAGGTTCGACTTGGTGCGGAAGTCATCGAGCGCGTACCAGTCGAAGACGTTTTCGCGCAGGTAGGTCTTGAAGAGGCCGGCCTGAATGGAAGTGCTGTTTGGCAGACCAAGGAGGAAGTCGGCGAGGCCGTCGCCGCTGGACGTAGGATTGCCGCTCGAGTCCCTAACGATCTGCCCGGACTGGCCCTCAAGCTGAACTGCTGGATTCGCCGTGGCATATCCCGTGAAGCTGAAACTGCCGAACGGATTGTTTCCACCGATCGAGTCCGCATGGACACGCCGCGCGTCAAAGCCGAACCGCACGTTGTGCTTCTTATGGCGCCAGGAGAGGAAGTCGGAAAAGCTGATCGTTTGATTTGTCAACCCGCTGGGCGTCTGGTTCGAAAGCGACTGGTAGCCACTGATGCCGAGCGATGGCAGGCCGTTATAGAAGCGTGGATCCGCGAAGGCGCCGCTGTTGTTCGGAACACTCAACCCCGCAAGCGCAGATGGATTGTTGCTCGTGTCGGTGAAGTAGTTGCGGACCTCGGTGTTCAGGCGATTCCAGTTCACGGTGGCATTGTTGGAGAGCCGCCCGTAACCGATCGTATAACCGAGATTCAGGCCGTTGCCGCCGCTCTCCTGCGCGCCGCCAAGCGCAAGAAAGATATTGCGGAGGTCCGATGCGGCGTGGGAAAAGTTGTAGCCGATGTTAATGTTCTGGCGCAGCGAAGGAGGTGCATTGGAGTTGCCGCCATTTCGCCGGCTGCCGCCTCCGCCGAAGCGGCCAAACGGCGTATTCGCCGCCTGTCCCAGCGTTCGCACAAAACGGGCGTTCAGATTGAAATTATTTGTTCCGCCATTAGCGACAGCTTGGTAATTATCCCCGGTCGCTTGATTCAAGGCCATGTTCGGCAGCGGATAATAGTTGAGCAAGGCGAGTGCCTGGGGCGAGATAGGAACGGTCGCATTCTTGAGGTTCTCTCCGGCAATCGGTTGTCCTGTAACGGGATCGAAGAGCTGCACGGCAGCTGCTTTTCCGGCACTCTGGAGAAGAGACTGCGAGAAGTCGCCCTGGCGCTCTAGAGCCGTCGGTACTCGGCCGCTTTCAAAAAACGAATTCAAATTGCGCTGTCCGCTGACGTTTAGAAATGCAAACTGCTTTGTGTTCGGCTTCGTCAGGCCGGGGATATAAGGACTCCCGGCGATGCTCGCGCCGAAGCGGTTCTGAAACCCGGAGGGCTGCGGCACTGCAATGTCCGGCGACCACGGCGCGGCGTTCAGCGCGTTGTTGCTGCCCTGGTAAAAGATGTTTCCGTGCGGCTGCGCCGGGTTGAAGTTGCGGAAGGCACCAAAACCCCCGCCGCCCCCACGGGTTCCTCCGCCATGGCGGCCGCCGCGGCCTCCTCCTCCAGGACCACCGAATCCGCCGCCCCCCATCATCCCGCCGATGACCGCCACGATGCGGTTGGTCGGATCAGAGCCCTCCGGCAACTGGCCGCTGGCGCGCGCCTGCTCTACTGCATCCTGTACGCGCTGACGGATCTCGTCCTCACTGAAGTTCGCGAGCCCGTTCGTCTGTCCCGTCTGACCGCTCACCGCGATCGACTCGCTGCCTTGATTAGCGTCATCGCTGCCCGTCTGTGACAGGTTGCCGAGCGTCGGCATCGCGACGTCGCCGTTGCCATTGGCGGCGCTCGCGTCCGTGACATCGGTTTCGCCAGCGTTCAGGCTGAGGTTCTGCGTTCCGCGGCCCACGGACGTTGCGTTGGCTGCGGCCTCCTGCTTCGCTTCGGCGGCTGCGACGCGGCTGGCCAGCTGCATCCCGAAGTCCGAGGTTTTCACCAGCACGGCGCCAGCGGCTGCATCGCTCGCATTCAGCACGACCTCCTGCGTTACCGGCGCGAAACCGGCCAGCTCGGCGCGCACCACATAACGGCCGTCGTGGGGAATCGTCATGGCATAGCTGCCGTCGATGCTGGTCGCTGCGGCGTATTTCTTGCCGGTCAGCGTGTTGGTCGCGGTCACCCCAACTCCGGGCAGCGGGACGCCCCCGGGTCTGCCCAGCGTTCCGGCGATGACGGTGCCGCGGATTGTTCCACCTTGAGGCGAGGGCGCTTGAGCAACCGTCTGAGGTGCGGGACTTGAGAGCGCAGGGGACTGAGCGGCAGAGGTCGCCCACTGCGTCGCCATCGCGGACGTCGCCCCCGGAGGGGCCGGGGCAGGCGCGCCCGTCTGCGCGCTCAGCTGCGCAAGCCCCGCCATGCATAAGAACACACCCCACCCGCTCATCCTCAGCCTCACCAACTCCTCCTTCTCAATCTCAGAAGCATCGCTGCCGCCGCGTGAACGCGTCATACAGCCGCCTTGCTTGTGCTTACCTGGGCGATGGCGACGGCGAAGAAGGCTTGCCATTCTCCGGCGTTCCGGTTTCCGAGGTGCCCGTCTCAGAACCTTCTTTGTTGTCCGTTGAGCGCCGCCGCCCGTTTCCGGGCGTCATCACCGTCAGCTCCTTGGCTACGAAGCGTCCGCTCTTAACCTCGCCTGGTCCGCCCACCCGGTCCCCAACCTTAATGTCCGCCAGCGTAATGCTTTCTCCATTTGCCGGCGCGGCACCTGCATTCGATCCGGAGCCTGCACCTCTTCCTGCACCGAACCCCGTCCCGTTGCCGATCATCAGGCGTCCACGGCGGAACGAGGTGCCCTCGTCAAATCCGATTGTCTGCGAGACGCCATCCGGCCGCTCGACGGTGATCGTCGCATTGTCCAGGTCGATTGCGGTTACCGTGCCGGCGATCAGCGTCTTGCCGAGGTTGGCGAGCTCTTGCTTTCGCGCCTCGTCGATCCGCTTCATCTGCTCGGTGTCCATCGAGATCACCATGGCCGCGTGCATCGTCTTTTTCGGCGCGTCCATGTTTCCCATCGCCACAAGCCCGTCGCCGGCCTTCAGGTCTGTCACCTTGATCGCTTCGCCGCCGCCGCGCATCACACGCGTGTTATCGGTCGTTACTACCTGGTACACGGCGCCGTCCACGGTCTTGATCGTCACCTGCGCACCGGAGATCGCGGTGATCACGCCGCCGATGCGCTGCATCCCGGCGTACTGGCCGCGTCCGGCGCTCGGCCGACTGGTGTCCTGCGCCCCCGTGTTCACGGCACACAGCGGCATCAGCAAAGCCACGACGACTGCTGCTGCCCACTTCCCCTGCCGGCTCATGGATGCTCCTCTTCTAGTCGAATCGCTATGAATTAAGACGGCGAAAGGGAGGGGAAGACGCGTTGCCTCTCTTAAATTCTATTGAGATAGCGCGTCCTCGCGACAGACTCTCGTCCGGGCGAGTCTGGGTACTTCGCTTCCCGAGGCAATGCCCCAATTTTGATAAAGCCTGTGAACAGTTCGCCAGCGTACAAACGAAGTTCCGGCCTGTGGCAATTTCCCGCGCCTCGCAGGCGTACACTCGGATATCTCGCGTGATGATTCCGCGTGTTTAGAGCAACGGCGCCCCACGCGCAAGCATCGGATAGCAGGAGCCAACCCCCATCATGTTGATCCAGCAGTCTTCCGCCCCTACGCTGCTCGCCCGCTTTCGCGCGGTGCGCTCCGCTACGATGCAGTTCTGCGCCCCCCTTACGCCAGAGGACATGATGGTGCAGTCGTGCCCTGAAGCGTCACCACTCAAATGGCACCTGGCCCATACCTCCTGGTTCTTCGAGACGTTTGTTCTCAGTGAGTTCGTGGCCGCTTACCAGTCGTTTAACCCGGACTTCCGCTGGCTGTTCAACAGCTATTACAAGGCGCTGGGCGACATGCCCGAGAAGAGACTCCGCGCCAGCTTCTCCCGGCCCCCACTCGAGCAAATCCTGGCCTACCGCGAGCACATCGACGCCGCGGTGACGCGCCTTCTCGAGCAAGGCACCGAAGACGAAGCATTGCGCCGAATCACCCTTGGGCTCCAGCACGAGCAGCAGCACCTGGAACTCGCGGCGACGGACATTAAGAACGCCTTCTTCACCAACCCGCTGAGACCCGGTTACCGGGACAGTGCAATCGAGCACGGTCTGGAAACCATCGCGCCGCCGCTCGAATGGGTCAGCTTCACGCCGCCTTCCCCTGGACTGGTCAGCATCGGGGTCACACCGGACCTGAACGCCTTCGACAGCTTTGCCTTTGATAACGAGACGCCCCGGCACCCGATGTATCTCGCGCCCTTCCGCCTGGGCGCGCGTCTCATCACCTGCGCGGAGTACCTGGCCTTTATCGACGAGGAGGCCTACTCGCGCCCGGAGCTTTGGCTCTCTGAGGGCTGGGATACCATGCGCGCACAGGGATGGCATGCGCCGCTCTACTGGCAGCGCGATCCGGCAACCAGGTCGGGTTGGACCATCTTCACGCTCGACGGTACGCGGCCCCTGGAGCAACTCTCTGAAACGCCCGTCTGCCACCTCAGCTTCTTTGAGGCCGATGCGTTCGCCCGCTGGAGCGGGGCCCGGCTGCCCACCGAGTTCGAATGGGAGTACGTTGCGGCGCAGCATCCCATGACGGGCAATCTGCTCGAATCCGGCGCCCTGCATCCGCTGCCTCCCGTCGCGCTGGAAGACCGTCACCAGCCGCAGCAGCTCTACGGCGATGTCTGGGAGTGGACTGCTTCGCCATACACTGGTTACCCCGGCTACAAGCCGCTGCCCGGCGCGCTCGGCGAGTACAACGGCAAATTCATGAGCTCGCAGATGGTGCTGCGCGGCGGCTCCTGCGTTACACCCGCCTCTCACATCCGCGCCACCTATCGTAATTTTTTCCAGCCCGCGACGCGGTGGCAGTTCAGCGGACTGCGACTTGCTCGCGACTGCGCCAGCTAAGCCACCAAAACCAACCAACGGCAGAATCGCAGACAAGAGCTGTTTAAAATCATCGCGAGGAAACTTTCATGCTCCAAGCTCCTGAGGCCTCGCGTGAGGCGCTGCAGCCCGACACCGATCTGCGCAATGCCGTGCTCGCCGAAGCGCTGCGTGGCCTCACGGTCACGCAGGGCCAGCAGAAGATACTACCGCCTTGGCTCTTCTACGATGAGACCGGCTCCGCGCTGTTTGAGAAGATCACTGATCTGCCGGAGTACTACCTCACCCGCGCCGAACGCTCCATCTTCGCCGAACGTGCCGGCGAGATCGTCGCCAGTGCCGGTAGCCCCGTCACCATCGCTGAGCTCGGCTCCGGCACCGCGTCGAAGACCGGACTCCTGCTTGCGGCTGCGGCGAAGCGTCAGCCGCAGTTGCTCTATCAGCCAATCGACGTCAGCCACTCAGCGCTCGAGCAGGCTGCCGCCAGCATCTCCGGAGCCATTCCGGGTGTTACTGTGCAGCCGCAGATCGCGAACTACATCACAAATGGCTACAAAATCGAGCGCATCGACCACTGCTCCGTCCTCGCGCTCTACATCGGCTCGAGTATCGGGAACTTCGGGCCTGACGATGCACGTTCTATCCTGCGTAAACTACGCAAGCAGGTCAAGGAGGTTGGCGATGCACTCTTGCTCGGTGTCGATCTCGCGCCCAACCGCGACAAGCCTGTGGAGCAATTGATCGCCGCCTACGATGACGCGGCAGGTGTCACGGCGGAGTTCAACAAAAACATGCTCGCACGCCTGAACCGCGAACTCGGAGCTGACTTCAATCTCGACAAATTCAGCCACCGTGCCTTCTGGAATGCGCAGGAGAGCCGCATTGAGATGCACCTCGAGAGCACAATCGCGCAAACGGTCCACATCGATAGTCGGCAGATCATCTTCGCGCCCGGCGAGAGCATCCACACCGAAAATAGCTATAAGTTCACCGAGCGCGGCCTGCGCGAGCTACTACACGATTGCGGCTACAGCTCGCCGCAGTGGTTCGAAGACGCCGATCATCACTTCGCTGTTGCGCTCGCTTATCCGGTCTAGCGCGTGCGCTTGTAGTCGCCGCTCTTGCCGCCATTCTTTGACTCGAGCACGACTTCGCGGATCCGAATGCCTTTGTCGAGCGCCTTCGTCATGTCATAGACGGTAAGCGCCGCAACCACTGCTGCCGTCATCGCTTCCATCTCGACGCCCGTGCCTGCGAGCGTCGCCGCTGTCGCGCGAATCGCGACACCACCCCCAACAACTTCCGCCTGCACATCGACGAAGCTCAACGCCAGCGGATGACACATCGGAATCAGCTCGCTCGTACGCTTTGCTGCCTGAATGCCCGCGAAGCGCGCGACCTCGAGCGGATTGCCCTTCGGATTTTCGGGCAGCGCAGCGAGCACCTCCTCATTCAGCTCGACAAATGCGCTCGCCACAGCCTCACGCCGCGTGTCCACCTTGCCGCTCACATCCACCATGCGCGCTCGGCCGGCCTTGTCAAAATGTGAAAGTTTGTCCCTCATCTTACCGATGCTATCGCACCAACACTCTCACACTCTCACCCGCAGCAAACCTCTCCACCCCCCTTGGCAGCACCACGAACCCATTGGCCCGCGCATTTGCCGCGAGATCACCGGAGCCCTGCCACGGTACGACGCGAACGCTCACCTGGGTCCAATCACTCTCAACAACAGCCGGCAAGAATCGCGTTACACGTGTGCCACCCTTCACATCTTCTATTAACTTTGCCTCAATGAACCGCGGTGCAATCGGCCTCTGCCCCGCCAGCGCCCGCAACATCGGCGCAACAAACAGGCGGAAGCACACCTCCGTCGAGACCGGATTGCCCGGTAACCCGAAGAAGTAAATCCAGTCGCGCTGATCTCTGTTTTCTGATTTCTTTTCTCTCTTCAGTCGTCCGAACACCACGGGTTTGCCCGGCTGAATCATCGCTCCGGTAAAGAAGAACTCCGCGCCATACTCAGCGATCACCCGCTCGACCAGATCGTACTTGCCCATCGACACGCCGCCCGACAGCAGCATGAGATCCGATACCCGAGCCTGCCCGATCCGCTCGCGCAGATCTTCTACCGTGTCTCTTGCGATCTCCAACTGTTCCCCATACCCTCCCTCCATCGAGACCATCGCTGCCAAGGCATAACTGTTCGAGTTGTAGATCTGCGACGGCTCCGGTTTCGCGTCGAGCTCCACCAACTCATCGCCCGTCGCGACAATCGCAACCTTCGCCACATCGAAGACGTCCAGCCGCGAACACCCACAATTTGCCGCCAGCGCAATCTCCGCCGCTCCAATCCTCCGTCCCACCGGAATCACTTCGGCGCCGGCCTTTGCCTCGGCTCCCCGCGGCACCACATTTTCTCCAGCTTCTAACGTGCGCCCGGCGGCTGCGTGCAACCGGCCATCGGCTCCCATCTCCGCGTGTTCCACCATCAGCACAGCGTTCGCACCATCCGGTAACGGCGCGCCGGTCATAATCTCGATCGCCTCGAGGTCCCCCACAGGAGCGCCGCACCACATCTCTCCCGCGCGCACGGAGCCCATGATTCGCAGCGGGTCTGTTTTGGAAGTGGACGACACATCCACGCTCCGCACCGCATAGCCGTCGCGCGTCGACCGTGCAAATGGCGGCTGGTCCCGCTGTGCGCATACGGGCTCGGCGAGTACCCGCCCAACCGCATCCTTCAAAGCCAGCGGCTGCGGATCCCGTGCCGGCTTCCGCACCGTCGCAGCATGCCGGAACACCTCTGCCAGCGCCTCCTCGAATTCCAGCACCCGCTCGCTCACAATCACCTCTCAACAAAGAGAGCCCCGGCCGAGGCACTCGACCGGGGCTCGCGCTGTTGCAAGCTTACTTCTTCCTGCCTGCCCTGTAGCTCGTGTCGATCTTCTCGCCCAGGCTTGTAAGGACTTCCTTTACGGCCTGCGCGTGTGGCCCGTCCGGAGCCAGCGCAAGGTAGTGCTGGTAGGCGTCCACACATCCCGGGGGCGGGATGATCTTCTGGGTCTTCTGATCGAAGCTCGATTTCGCGATCAGCGCCTGGCCCTTGATGAAGTACGGATCAGGACGGTTCGGGTCTGCAGCAATCGCCTTGTCCGCAGCCGCCGCAGCCGCATCAGTCTGTTGGGCGTTGAACAGCACCGCAGCCTCATTGCCGTAGAACATGCCGGCGCTGGTTGGCTCCGCCTTGACCGCGTTCTCGAAGGCCGAAGTGGCGTCGGTCGGCTTGCCTTCTTTCGCATACACATTGCCCGCGCCATTCCATGCAGCCGCCTGGTCCGCTGGGACCGGCTTCTTCGACGCCGCGTTCAATTCCGCGCCCTTCTTGTAGGCCTCGATCGCGTCGTCGTAGGTCTTCATCGCGTCGGCATCACCGCTGACGGGCTTGTGGGCGTCCTTGTCGGCCTTGGCAAGATGATCTCCCTGCGCCTCCAGAGTGTTGCCGTAACTGATCCACAGGATGCTCTCATCCGGCTTCGCGTCGACGGCCGATTTCATATCCGTCACGTCCTTGCTCACGTCGCCGGCGGTCGGCCGTGCTGCTGCCAAATCCGCGCGCGTCGTAGCGAGCACCTGGTTCAGGTTGGCGATCTTCTTGTTCGCGTCCGCCGCCGCAGCGTTATTCTTCTTGAACTCCTCGAGCTGCTTCTTCTCCTCGGGGCTCAGCTTGTTGACGTACTCGGCGCGAGTCATGTCGAAGTCGACCGTCTTGTCCTCGCCTGCCTTGAGCGTCACCTGCTGGAAGTCGATGCTCTTGTCGTTCGCCACGACCGCTACCAGGTAGTCTCCAGGCTTCACGCCAGAACCCTTGTAGTTGCCGCTCGAGTCGATCGGGAAAGAGTTTTCGATCTTCTTGCCCTTCCACTCGCCGCCGGTCATATCGTGGCTGAACTGCACCGTTCCCGTGGTGAGCGGTTGTCCCGCGGGGTTTTGCACGTGTCCATGCACGGTTGCCTCCTGCGCAATTGCAGGAGCTGCTGCACCAATTGCAACCACCACGGTCGCCGTCAGCAAAATCTCTCTCCAGGTTCTCATCCGTTTCCTTCCTTCGTGCGAATCATCGCGGTTCTCGGCCGCTGTCCACTCTCATTTGGACGCGCGAAACCGGCCCATGCCACCATTTCCTCGGGCAGGATCGATGCTGTGGGCAGCACGACCAACTTACATGCATCCCGCCCCTTCGTTCAACTCCGCGCAGATCGAACGTGGGTGAGAGGTTAGCGCCGATCCGGTTCGTTGGCGATCTCCGCCGCGGTCACATCCTCCATGCTCTCAGGGTCCTCGATCGGTCCGGCCAGCACCTCTCGGGCCGCCGCCTCGTCCTCAGGCCGCACCTGCAGCCGCGCCGAAAAGGCCGGGGGTATCAGCGTATTCGCGTTCTCTCCCTGCAGGAAGGATGTGATCCCAAAGGAGTCCAGCGCCATACGTGCCATGTTCGCGCTCACCGGCTCCATAAACTCCGCCACGGTCACCAGGCCCTCAGCCGGATATGGTGCGGACTCCTCGGTCAGCCGTTCCAGCTCTTCACTCTGCTCGCTCATGATCGTCTCGTCTCCAGCACCGGATTGGCCGGCGCTTTATCTCTGCTCAATGGACTGTAGGTGAAACGTAATCGTTCCCCAGAACAGCCGCGCCTGCATCTGCACCGGGAGATGGCGCGTGTCGTCCGTGTACCAGATCCATATCTGGCCGCGGTTCTTCACCACGCCCTCATCGGCGGTCGCTTGCACTTTGACGGTCTGAAAGGTCCCCGCGGGTGTCTTAATCTCTTCTTTGGACTCAACTTTCATCCCAACCGTTACCGTCCGCATGCTGTCGGCCAGCGGAAAATACATTGTCTGGCCCACATTCAGGGGCTGCGACTGTGTATAGAAGATGGCCGAAAGCGAATCCGCCACGCAAGCAGGGATATTCGCCTCTTTGTGCGTTGCCGTGCCCTTCACCAGGTTGCGCTCGTTCTGCATCTGCCGCCCGTGCGCGTAGTCGAACATCAACTCGCTCGCGATCTTCCGGCGTCCCTCCTGGGTCTGCTTGTTGAACCCTGTCGAGCATCCTGTGTGCAGATCGAACGCCGACTGGAACCGGTCGACGACTGGGAACAGCATGTTGATCGCCCCAATCGTGTCTGCGGTCGCCGAGAGCTTCAGCACGTCCCCAGCCTGGTCCAGGTGAAACACCGCAATTCCCGCCGTGAACACGCGCCAGTCGACTGTGAACGTCAGCGTCTGGTGTTGGGGATACTCAAATCCAGCAATCGGAGGCTGTAGCGGAGGGATCGGCCTCTGGGGCGCAGGCGTTCGCGAGAGAACCTGTGCGCTCAAACCAACTGCCACTGCCATGGACGCGCCAAGAGCGGAGACGGTTCGTAGAGCCGAGCACATCCAGACCTTCAAAATGCCGTCTCCCCTTACGTCTAGAGATGCCCGCGATACAGCCACATGCGAAGAATCAGGGCTACATACAGCGCAGCCGCACCAATGCTGGCATTGTACTCGCGGTGATGACGATACCGCTCGTGCGAGAACCTGCCCATCCCCCGTTCCGTGTCTGCAAATTGCGCGGGTGTCAGCCGCGGTAGCAGACGGGGCACGCGCTGCGCATACTCCTCGAATTGTGGAAAGGTGCCGCGCAAGAATTCTTCTTCGGACAAGATCGTCGGCACGTAGATGGCAAGGAACATCGCGATCAGCAGAATGACCAACCACCACCGCCCGGCGGCCACCGCAAAGCCCGCCGCGATTGACATCGACCCCAGGTACAACGGATTGCGCGTGTATGCGTACGGCCCCGTGCGCGTCAACTCAGCATTCTTTTTCACATACCCAGCCGCATATCCGCGCAGCCACAATCCCGGCAGTACGAGCGCCAGCCCCACAACCAGAGTCGTCCACGTCGGCCGTGCAAAGATGAGGAACACGGCTGCCACAACAAACCCCAGCGGCACGCGCGCCCTCCGCGCAATCTTCTGCCATCCTCGCCGCTCTGTCCCCATCTCTCCATCTTCGCAGAAAGAGGCTCCTGTTTTTCTTTCTGTCATCCCCGAACGGGGATCTGCTTTTTGTACTTCAGCGAATCACCGCCTTCACCTCACCCATCACCTCTTCCACCGTAATCCTCGCCAGTCCGGCATCGATCTCCGCCACACGCTTGTGGCTCGTCACCGATCCCGCGCCGCGCATTACGCACATCGGCCCCGATCCCCATGGACCGTTCCTCGCCGGATCCGTCGGCCCGTACAGCGCGACGACCGGAATCCCCAGCGCCGCTGCCAGATGCGTCGGCCCTGAGTCGCCGCCCACAAGCAGCGACGTTCTTCGCATCAGCGCGATCAGTCCGCTGACATTGCACACTACCGGATCCGCCGCCCCGCCGCTCGCCGCGACTACACTCGCCGCAACCGCATCGTCCTTCCTCGACGCATTCACCAGCGGAACATATCCCATCGCTCGCAACTCACGCGCCAGCTCGCCGTAGCGCTCCGCCGGCCACTGCTTCGCTCCCCACCCAGCCGAGGCTGCCAGCACGCAAACCTTACGATCGCCCACCAACTCCGCTGTCCACTCATCCGCCCATCGCTCATGGGGCAGCTTCACCGCAGCCGGCTCAAGGGCAATGCCGCACGCTGCTCCCAGCAGCGCCGCTCCCTGTTCCACCACGTGCTTGCCGATCCGCCGCCGGGTGCTCCGGTAGAGATGAGCCGCCGCGGCCTCGCGCGGATTCTGGTAACCGGCAAACTCCCGCGCCCGCGCGAACCGCCCGATCACCGCCGACCGCATCGTGCCCTGCATATCCACCACGACGTCATACCGCTCATTTCGAAGCTCTCTGCGCAGCTTCGCGACGGATCGCAGCGTCTTCCACGAAAACGTCGCCGCGCTCCACATCTTTGTCTCGGCGAGATGAACGCGGTTCACAATCTCTCCGCGCGCTTCGCTGTTCACGAGCAGCGGCGCCCATCGCGGATCCACCACCCAGTCGATCGTCCAGTCGGGTCGGGCATTGCGCAGCGCTGCTGCCGCGGGCAGCGCGTGCAACACGTCGCCCAGTGCTCCAATCCTCACGATCAGCAGCTTCACGCGCGCTGTTCTCCTAGCCGCGCTTCCAGCGCACTCACCACCGCGTTCGGATCCGCGAACGCCGCCTCGAGTTCCACGACCATCAACGGCCCCAGCGTCTCCAGCCGATCGCACATCGACTTCGTCAGCTTCACACTGTCTTTCTGTGTCGTCACGAAACCGGTTGCATTCAGCTGGCGGCCCAGTTCGAGAATCCTCTCCATGTCGCGCATGCCGTAGGCATGGTGATCCTGAAACACGATCGTGTCCACAACACCGCATCCGGCCGCTGTCAGCATCGACTGAAATCCCTCCGGACGCGCGATCGCGCAGAACGCCACCGGCCGCAATCCTGCAGTAAACACGAGCAGCGGTGCAGGGAAGACGAGCTTTCTCTGCACCACCCACATCTGTGCGCCCTCGCGCATCAGCTTCCACGCACGGTCCTTAACGTGTTCCAATTCGTCTTCACGAACGACGACGGCATCCGCGCGCTCCAACGCGCCAAAACCCTCGCGCAGATTCCCCGCAGGCATCAGTGTGTCGTCCAAGTCCTCCGCAGTAACGAGCACCACATCAAAACTCCGCGCCAACTGCCGGTGCTGAAATCCGTCGTCGAGCAAATGCACAGCCTTCGCACTGCGCGATGACTGACTCATCGCCTCGCCATTCACGTGATTATGGTTAATATCGCCATTGGCCGCGCGCACTTGGCCGCCGACGCCGCTCTCCGCCGCCCGTCCCCCGGCGAACCTGTTTCCGCTCACCCACACCGGAACACCCGTCGTTCGCGCAATCACTACCGGTTCATCGCCATATCGCTCGGCCGCGTGCTCACCCATCGCGGCCACCCACTCCACTCCATGCCCAATCCGTCCATATCCGCGCGAGAGCACATCCACGTCCCACCCGCGTGCCCGCAGCATCTTCGCCAGCGAAATCACTACCGGAGTCTTCCCCGCGCCGCCAGCCGACATCGAGCCCACACTCACCACCGGCCGTTCCAGCCGCCGCACCTTCGCGAGGCCTATGTCCCGCAGTCCATCCTTCAGCGCAATCGCGGCGCGATACAGCGGCACCAGCGGCCACGCCCACGGCCTCCGTGCACTCACGGCGCGCCTCCCCGCAACACCTCCACAATAACGCGCACGGCATGACGTGTCGCGCCCTGCTGCTTCTCAAACACGATGCGTCCTCGCTGGCCCATAGCTTCCGCAACCTTGCGGTTCGAAAGCAGCTCTACGAGACCATCCCGCAGCTCGTCGCGGTTCTGCACGATCCGGATCGCATTTGCCTTCTGCATCGTCGACACAATGTCGCGAAAGTTCGCGTATGACGGTCCGATCACCACCGGCACACCGAACTGAGCCGGCTCCAGCGGATTGTGGCCGCCTCGTTCCACCAGGCTTCCTCCCACAAAGGCAACGTCCGCGACTCCGTACACCGCGGCAAGATCGCCAATGGTATCCAATATCACTACTTCGCGCGGCTTGTCGCTTTTGTCTCCGATCGTTTCGCGTGCCAGCCACTTACTCACTAGCGCGTACCGAAATTCAAACGCAGCCGCCTCCGCGGCGGCGAACCGCTCAGGGTGTCTGGGAGCGAGTACCAGCAAAGCCTTTATCGGCTCGTGAGTTGTTCCTTTTTGCCATCCGTGGAGCACCGCAAGTTCTTCCCACGATGCTCGCCTTCCGCTCTGATCGTCCGTCGTGCTTCCCGCCACGACGATTTGCCTTCCCGCCGCAGCCTCTTTGATCAACGCCGCAACCTTGCTCTCCTTCCGCGCGCGGACGTCATACTTCAGGTTTCCGATCGCCCTCACAACCTCGGCATTCGCCCCCATTTCAACAAGCCTGCGCGCATCCTCGTCGCTTTGTGTCAACCACAGGTCCACCTGCGCCAGCACGCGTCCCCACACGCTTCGCACAAACATTCCGCGCGCGAAGCTCCGGTCGCTTACTCGCGCATTTACCACCATCACCAGCGTCTCTGCCTTGTGGCACTCGTGCAGCACACGCGGCCAGATTTCATTCTCCATCAGCACAAGTGCCGCTGGGTTCAACAGACGCAAGTACGGACGCACCGCAAATGCGAAGTCCAGAGGAAAATAGAAAACCCGATCCGCGCCGAAGCGTTTCCTGGCCAGCGCCTGCCCGGTCCGTGTCGTGGTCGACACCACAACGCGCCAGCGCTCGCCGCTCTCCTTCAACGAGCTTTCCAACTCGCCCACCATCCGCGATGCCGCAAGCACCTCGCCGACACTTACGGCATGCACCCACACCACTCGGCGCTGCTCCGCAATCCCCGCGACTGCCTCACGCAACCGATGCGGAACGCGGCCCAGCCGCTCGGAGATCCCTTCGCGGTAGCGCTCGGTGGTCAGCATCCGCGCGATCCACCACGGAGAACTCACCACGAGCGCCGCGGCCAGCAGCGCGCTATATAGCCACATCATTGCGCACGCTCGTCAGAGTTCACGTCGCCGCAGACCATCTCACATTGCTTGCGTCGCATTTCCCAGAGAATAGAGCATCTCTCCTATAGGTGTGCTCCGAAACAATAATGATGGGGCCGTTTTCCGGAGAAGAAAAACGGCCTCGAGGTATTTTCCAAGGCCACAGTATCAGGAGAGATGCTCTAATCCAACTGTATGTCTTTCCCGTTGCGGCTCCTGATCACGCTTACCCTCGCGGTGCCGGTCGCCGCTCACGCTGACAAGCCTCGCAAGGTTCCGCCGCCGCTTCCCGCCGCGCAGTACCCGGCGCACGACACGCACGAACAGATCACCATCGCCGCAGACCCGGGAGATACGAAAGAAACCGCGCCGCACACCCGGCTCGACTACCTCGGCCACGGATTCATGCCCATCCGCATTATCGTCACCAACGATTCTTCACAGCCCCTCTCGCTCGACGACGCGCGCATTCTCTTCGTCGCGGCCAATGACTTCAGCGAGAACGCTGCCGGCCCAGATGACCTCGAACGCGGCATCTTCCAACTCCGCACTATCAAGGGCAAGCAGATCCCGCTGCCCGCTCCTCTGCCGCCCATCAGGAAGAAGCCCAAGCCCGTCGACAACCAGATTCGCCTCGACGATGCCGACTTCGGTTTCAAGTCCTCCACCGTCGCGCCCCACTCGACGGCGGCCGGCTGGCTCTACTACGACATTCGTGATCTCGACGCCGATCCGCTCAAAGGGGCGACGATCGAGCTCCTCAAAGTTCGCTGGGCCGCCACCAACAAGCCGCTAGACACCTTCGAAATCCCGCTTCGTTCGACGACCTCGACCGAGTCCTCCAGCGCCCGCTGATCGTCCATCCGGTCTAGGCTTAATCTCTCTAATCTCCAATTTCTGTTCTCTCGCTCACTCATGCTCAACATCCGCCCCGCCACGCCCGCAGACGTCCCCACCATGCTCCGCTTCATCCACGAGCTTGCGCATTACGAACGCGAGCCCGACGCAGTCATCACCACCGAGGCCGACCTCCTCCGCGACGGCTTCTCCCTCGCACCCGACGGCAGCGCACTCAACTCACCCATCCGCTTCCGCGCCCTCATCGCCGAGCTCACCGAAGACAACAACACCACGCCTGCTGGCTTTGCACTTTTCTTCAACAGCTACTCCACATGGCTCGGCCACCACGGCATCCGGCTCGAAGACCTCTACGTCACGCCCTCGCTGCGAGGGAAGGGAATTGGCCGCGCCCTGCTCACTCGCCTCGCGCGCAT
Source organism: Bryocella sp. (assembly GCA_036273275.1). Taxonomy (GTDB): domain Bacteria; phylum Acidobacteriota; class Terriglobia; order Terriglobales; family Acidobacteriaceae; genus Granulicella. The sequence continues at coordinate 8,955 of DASUHZ010000063.1, read as the reverse complement.
CGCCATCGACGAAGGCTGCCCGCGGCTCGAGTGGGACGTGCTCGACTGGAACGAGTCTGCCATCGCTGTCTACCACCGGCTCGGTGCCCGCATGCAAACCGAATGGCGCATCATGCGCCTGTCCGGCGAAGCACTCCGCACCCTCGCTGCACAGGCTTGCTGATTCTGCAGTGCTGTTCCTTTGCTTTTGCTGTTGCCTTTCTTCTGTCATTCCGAGCGCAGCGAGGAACCTGCTGTTTGTGCGGGGTGCACTGAACGGCGCTTAGGCACGTATCCTTAACACAACATGAAAAAGATCCACATCATCGGCGGCGGACTCGCCGGCCCCGAAGCCGCTCTCCAGGCCGCCTCACTCGGCTGCCATGTCACGCTCTCCGAGATGCGCCCGCTGCGCTCCACCGAAGCGCACCAGACGCAAAATTTCGCCGAGCTCGTCTGCTCCAATTCCCTCAAATCCGAGTCCGAAAACACCGCGCCCTGGCTGCTCAAGCAGGAGATGCGCCGGGCCAACTCTTTCCTGCTCGCCGCAGCCGACGCCTCCGCCGTCCCCGCCGGCCACGCCCTCGCTGTCGACCGCATCGAGTTCTCCCGCCGCGTCGCCGAGCAGCTCGAGCGCAACCCGCGCATCACCATCCAGCGCGAAGAGATCACAGTCCTCGACGAAAACAGCGACGACACCATCACCATCCTCGCCACCGGCCCGCTCACATCCTCACCGCTCGCCGCGGAGCTCCAGCGCCTCACGGGCGCCGAACATCTCGCCTTCTACGACTCCATCTCGCCCATCGTCGACGCCTCCACCATCGACATGGACAAGGTCTACTTCGCCGCGCGCTGGGACAAAGGCACCGCAGACTACATCAACTGCCCCTTCACCAAAGAGGAGTACGACCGTTTCCTCGACGCCCTCACCTCAGCGGAAGAGGTCCAATCCAAAGAATGGGAGCAGATCCCCCCAGGGAATTCTGCCAAACTCCAGTACTTCGAAGGCTGCCTTCCCATCGAAGAGACCGCCCGCCGCGGGCGCGACACTCTGCGTTTCGGCCCCATGAAGCCGGCCGGTCTCACCAATCCACGTACCGGCAAGTGGCCCTACGCCGTCGTGCAGCTCCGCCAGGAAAACCTCCGCGCTGATAGCTACAACCTCGTCGGCTTCCAGAACCACCTCAAGTTCGGCGAGCAGGCGCGCGTCCTTCGCCTCATCCCCGGCCTCGAGAACGCAGCCTTCCTGCGGTACGGCCAGATCCACCGCAACACCTACATCCACGCGCCCTCGCTGCTCACCGAAACCCTGCAGCTCAAGAAACACCCCAGCATCCTCATCGCCGGCCAACTCTCCGGCGTCGAAGGTTACACGGAGTCGATCGCCTCAGGCCTCCTCGCCGGACGCTTCGCCGCCGCACTCGCCCGCGGCGAAAGTCCCGAAGCGCCACCGCGCCTCACCGCCAACGGCTCACTCACGCACTACATCACGCACGCGGAAGGCAAGCACTTCCAGCCCGCCAACATCACCTTCGACCTCCTCCCGCCGCTCGAAGAAGATCTCCGCAAAAAGATTCGCGACAAAAAAGAGCGCCACCGCATCCAGTGCGAACGCGCCCTCAACGCCTGGAACGACTGGCTCGCCGCATCCTCAGCCCCAGCCGTCCCTGCTCACGCCACCTAGGCGTTCTAACGCTCTGACGCCACCTGCACGTTTAACGCCTTGCGCGCCGCAGCCAACTGCGGCAGCGCGGGATCCGCCGCGCGCCACGCCTTTAGGAACGCCACATAGTCCCGCTTTGCCGCAGCCTTGTCTCCGCCAAGGTCCTCCGCCCGAGCCAACCCATAAAGCCCGAACCCCGAGTTCGGGCGTTCAACCAGCGCCGCATGAAACGCCGCCTGCGCGCCCGGATAATCACCGGCGTTCATTAGCGCGTCGCCCTCGGTCTCAGCTACAGGACGCACATATCCTGGAGGCTCGTGGTAACCCAACGCCTTTTCCTGCCGCCCAGCCTCTGCAAAAAGACTCTTGCCCTCCGACAGGTGCTTGTCCTTGATCAAGATCGCCGCCCGCAGTTCCAGCGACGCGATTCGCATCGCCTTCAACATCGGCTCTGCGTCCGCATCCGGCATCACCGGCATCGTTGCCGGCTTGCTGACATCATCGTGTTTCGCGCTGTCGTCGGGCTTTTTCTCACCTTGCGTGCTTTCCGCGCGCCACAATCCCGCATCCATCGCGTCGGAGGCCGTCTTTGCCTCAGCAAGAGCATTCCTGTCCAGCGCCGCCATCCCTGCCGCATACGAATGCAGCGCCGCATCCAGCGCCCGCAGATTCTTCGATCTCTCCTGCTCCGAAGTCTTCTCTGCATCCAGCAGCTTCACAACGCCTTGCCAATCGCCCATCCGCAACGCCACCGGCAGCCGATTGCTGATCCTCGCCATATCATCTCGCGACGACCAGATATACAGCGTCGTCGAAAGCTGTCCGCGCGCCTTGCCTAGCCGGTCCGAAAGCGCATTCGCCTGCGCCAGCTTGCCTTGCTCCATCAGGTTGGCAATCGCATACATCATGTTGTGCACGTAATTCCAGTCATCATCAACACTCACGTGCTGCTCTCGCATGTAGCGCTCGTCCACTTCCATCGACGCCGTAAACCAGTGCTCTGCCTTCGCGTAGTCGCCCACGCGGTAGTAAATATGTCCCGGCATGTGCACCATGTGACCCGAGTTCGGCGCCAGGCTCGCCAGCCTCGCCGCACTCTCAATCGCCCGTTCGGGATAATTGCCCGGCTCCATCGCATGAATCCAGTAGTGGTTCGCCGCCGAATCGTTTGGCGCGTCGCGCAGCACGCCTTCCAGAATGGAAATTCCTTCGCGCGTTCCGGCTTTCGGCTCATTCTTGTCGTTGAACCCATCCATCAATGCACCCGCCAGAAAGATTCGCGCCTCCACATCGTGCAGATCCACCGCCAACAGCTTGCGCAGGGTTGGCACCTCGGGATGCTGCCCATCCTTCGCCGTCGACTCCGCCTCGGCGGCTTCGATATAAATCTGCTCCGCCGGACTTACCTGCGCCTTCAACCGGCTCGCCTGCTTCAGCGCAGCCATGCCATAGTTGTGCGTCGGCATCCGGTCCCGAAACCCCTCAATCTGAAACAAGCCCCAGTAGCACATCGCGCAGTTCGGATCCACGCGCACGCCCTGTTCGAAAGCCTTTGCAGCCTCGTAGTCCCAGAAATCATGCTCCAGCGTCAAGCCCTGGTCGAACCACGCCTGTGCCTCCGGTGTCGCCGTGATTTTGATATGACTGTTCCCGATCCCGCTCATCCGCTTCGGAACTGGCAGTTGATCCGGCGCCGGAATCGTATGCATCTCCGGCGTGTTCATCCCTGCCATGCCGCCCTGCTGCGCGACACTCAACGAGCCGCAGCTCAAAGCAAACCCGCAGAGGGCAGGAAACACGACGCGACCGCTACAGGAACTGGAGAGCATGATGGCAAAACTATACTTGCCCGGTTCCCAGCCTGGCTTCATCCATTGCCGCCGGTCCGGCGTTAAAATTAATCCATGCCGTTCCCGATCAAAACCTGTGTCCTCTGCGGAGAGGAGTTCGAATTGCGCCCGAACAAGCCGGGCTACGCCAACCGTTGTCCGGAGTGCAGCACACCGGAAGCAGAAGCCGAAGCAGCGTCACGCGGTTCAGCCAGCGGCTTTCAGGGCAAAGCCCTCGCCGAAGCCAACGCCGAACGCCGTAAAGTCATGCGCGACATGCTCTACCGCAAAGACAGCTAGGGTCTACTGTCTCCGGCTGCTCGACTATAGATGCTTCCTTCGGGAATGCCGGGCGCGACTACGAGAGATAGTTCGCGCACTTCGAGCTTGCCACACAGGCCGTAGCAACAGCCCAACTCCAGAAGAAATCATTGCTTCGTCGCACTAATCTGCAGGCTCGACAGCACATTCTGGTGGTTGAAATCGTAGAGTTCCAGCGCGACGACTTCACGAAAGGTAAACCTTACCGTAGCGTGTCTTTCTGTTCGATAGTGACCCTGACTATCCACATGTGGCAACGTTTTGAAGAAGTGAACATCCAATCTCGATTCGCCACTCCTGTGCAGGTAGACCGATACGACTTCGGCATCATGGAAAGTCGGCCAATGTCCGAAGTGCTCCATGACCGCATCGAACCCTGGAATCCCACGAAGATTTTCGTCCACCATCACTCCGCGCGTTTCTTATTCCGCGCCCTGACCTTGAACCAGATCGGGCTTCCGATAAACCGGAACGCCGCGCGAATCTCGTTCGCCAGGAACCGCTCATAGCTGAAATGCAGTTTCACATCGCGATCCGTGAACAGCACAAACGTTGGCGGAGCCACCGCCGCCTGAGTCATGTAGTAGATCTTCACCCGCCGGTTCATCGGCACGCTCGCGCGCTGAAAATCAATCTGATCCAGAAACCTGTTCATCGCTCCCGTCGAGATCCGCTTGCGCCTTTCGCGCGCCACCAGCTCCACTTTTTTAAAGATCTCCTCCACGCCACCGCCTCTTGCGCTCAAGCCCTCCGCCGCCGACACAAACAGCACCGGCGCATAGTCCAGATACTTCAGCGCATCGCGAACCTGCTGCTCATAAACCTTCTTCTCCGCCGGAGCCTTCCCGTCGAATAAGCGTTTCCCATCCTCGCCAACCTCCGTCATCAGATCCCACTTGTTGATCACGATTACCACGCTGCGCCCGCTCTCATGCGCGTAGCCGCCGATCGTCGCATCGCTCGCCGTCACGCCCTCCGTCGCGTCGATCATCAGCAGTGCGACATCCGCAGCCTCGAGATGCTTGCGGCTCATTACGACACTTAGCTTCTCGGCCATCAGCTTCGTCTTGCCCTTGCGCCGAATGCCCGCCGTATCGATAAACCGGAAATCATGCCCGTCACGCCGCACAACCTCGTCCACCGCATCACGCGTCGTCCCGGCAATTGGCGACACAATCGCGCGCTCCGTTCCTGTGAGCGCATTCAGCAGCGTGCTCTTGCCCACATTCGGCCGCCCAATGATCGCGACCTTCGTCTCGCGCTGCACATGCTCGCCGTGCGTGCGCAGCTTGCGCTCGCGCGGCTCCTCTCCATCAGCACTGAGCGAAGCATCCGCAATCGCATCACCCTCGTCTTCCTCGGCGTGTTCCTCGAATCCCTCCATGTTCTCGGCCGGCTCTTCACTCACCGTCTCCGGAGGCAGCGCTGCCCACACCTCATCCAGCAAATCCGCCACACCGATCCCATGCTCCGCGGAAATCGGTAGCACATGACGGAAGCCCAGTGTGCGGAAGTTCTCCGCTCCCGCCTCCAACTCCGCAGAATCCATCTTGTTCACTGCCAGAAACAGGGACCGGCCCAGCGGACCCGCGCCCGCACTTCGAATCAGCAGCCGCGCCAACTCTACATCCGGCGCAGCCAGCTCTGTGCGTCCGTCCACCACCATCACAATCGCGTCCGCCTCATCCAGCGCCACGCGCGCCTGCCTGAAGATCTCCGCCGGAATCAGCGCCTCATCATCCGGCACCACGCCGCCGGTGTCGACGATCCGCACCACACGCCCCGCCCACTCCACCTCGCCATAAATGCGATCGCGCGTAATCCCGGGCTCATCGCCTACAATCGATCGCCGCGTCCCCGTAATCCGGTTGAAGAGCGTCGACTTGCCCACATTCGGCCGCCCGCAGATTGCCACCAGCGGCACGGACTCCGCCGCTGCTCCACTCGTCGCGACGTCCAACTCGGCCGCCAGTTCATCCACCTCACGATCGCCCGTCCGCCCACCCGCGTCACGCCTCCCATGCGGCTCCCAGTCAGATTCACTCTTCGGCTGCTCCGGCCGCAGCCCCGTAGGCCGGAGTCCAGACCCATGTCCCTTAGTCACCGAGCGATCCCGCTCGGTCCGCGCTCCGTCAAGAGTCACGCTGCGTTCCCGTTCCGGGCTCTGCCTCGGCGTCCTCGCCGCCTTCGCCTCGGCAGCCTTCTTTGAGCTCAGCGCCTTGCGCTTCTTCGGAGCAACGTTCGCCATCTGCGCGCCGGTCCGCGGAGCCTTACCCTTGCGCGGCCGCGTGCTCGCCTGCCGATGCTTCTTGCCCATCCTCTTCTTCTGATCGCGCCTGGGTGCCATAACCGCCTCAATCTCGTTGCTTTAATATGGTCGCACGCGGCGCACTCACATACTTGCCGCGCAACAGGACCTCATGCAGCCCATTCGCTTCGGCATTCTCGGCTTCGGCTATCACGCCGCCTTCCGCCTCGTCCCCTCCTTCCGCAACTGCCAGCACGCCACACTCATCGGCTTCCATCGCCGAGACCCCGCCAAAGCTGCGCGCGACGCCGAAACGCTCGGCATCCGCGCGTTTGAATCCGCCGAAGCCCTCTGCGCCTCCTCAGACATCGACGCCATCTTTATCACCAGCCCCGACGCACTCCACCTGCCAGACGCCCAGCTCGCCTTCTCCCACGGCAAGCCCGTCCTCTGCGAGAAACCCCTCACCTCCAACGCCGCCGATGCCGAAGCCATGCTCGCTTCCGCCAACGCCTCCGGCAAACTCTTCGGAGTTGCGCATCACTACCGCTGGGCGCTCGCCATCCAGCAGATTCGCGACCGCGTCGCCGCCGGTGAAATCGGCGATCCCCGTACCGCGCACGCCGAATTTAACTACGCCGCGCAGTTCTCCCGCCGCGCCTGGATCACAGACCCCGCCCTTGCCGCCGGCGGCCCCATCGGCGACGTCGGCGTCCATTGCATCGACACGCTGCGCTTCATCCTCGACAACATGCATGTCACCAGCGTCTCCACCATCGCCACGCAGGACGCCCACTCCGGCGCCGTCGAAGCCTCCGCCTCGCTCCAACTCGAGTTCGCCAACAACGTCCTCGCCAGCGTCAACGTCTCCGCCCGCGCGCAGTACCGCACGCAGATCGAAATCGTCGGCGCCGACGGCGTCCTCGTCGCCGAAAACGGTATGACGGTCGACCACCCCGTGGACATCGCCCTCCGCCGCAAGGGCGTTCACGTCAACACCAACACCGTCAACAACGCCGACGCCTACACGCGCATGATCGACAACTTCGCCCGGGCCCTCCACGGCGAAGAGCAGTTCCTCGGCCCCGGGACCGAAGGCGTCCACAACCAGCACATCCTCGACGCCGCCTACAAAAGCTGGCGCACCGGCAAGCGCGAACAGGTTCATGGATGACGCCCAGCTTCGAAACCGAACGCCTGTTGCTGCGTCCTCTGCAACTCGAAGACGCCGAGCAGGTCCAGCTCCTCTTCCCCAAGTGGGAGGTCGTGCAATATCTCAACGCGCGCGTCCCGTGGCCGTACCCACCCGACGGCGTCCACGTCTTCTATCGCGACGTCCTTCTTCCTGCAGTCGAGCGCGGCGACGAATGGGCCTGGACCCTTCGCCTGAAAACAGCACCCGACAAGATCATCGGAGCCCTCAGCCTCACACGCGGCGAAAATGACAACCGCGGCTTCTGGCTCGCCCCTGAATTTCACAACCGCGGCCTCATGACCGAAGCCGTCATTGCTGCCAACGGCTTCTGGTTCGTCGTCCTCGGCTTCGCGCACCTGCGCGTTCCCAAGGCCGTCGCGAACATCGCCTCGCGCCGCATCTCCGAGAAGACCGGCATGCGCGTCGTCGCCACCGAAGACCGCGACTTTGTCTGCGGCCGCCTCCCCGCCGAAATCTGGGAAATCACCGCCGACGAGTGGCGAACCTTTCGCCTGCATCTTCCGTAAATTACGATTCTCATGAAGACGACACTTTGGCTTGTAGCCATCTCGATAGCTGCTCTGGCGATCCTGCAACGCTCGTTTCGAGGGTCTGCGTTTCGAAGGCTGGCAGGTCGTCTTGGGCTAAGACCCGCCGGGCACACCCTACCGCAAGATCTAAATCTCGGTAGCGCATCCTTCTTCGCTCCGTCGGACGGAGTATCTAACGTTCTCGTTGGCAATTTTGAGAATAGACAAGCGGCCGTTTTCGATTTTCACGCGTACCACGGAGATGTTGGTTACACGCAGACGGTGGTGGCTATGACGTCGCAAGCACAGAGCGTGAAGAGGTCAGCTCTGTGGCAGGCTTCCGAGATCCGGTGCGAGAAGATTGGTGACTGGATCATTCTGTATCGTGAGCGAGAAGAAGTGCCGGTAAAAGCGATACCAGAATTTCTAACGTGGTGTAGCCAACTGGTTCAGGATTTGGAATCGAATCAGTATTCCCATCAGGACTGAGAGATTCGCGTACCTCGGATTGGTGGGACCGCAGGCGAAGAAAAGGCGTCTATCATAGACCTACCGCGTGCCGCTGCCCTCCCATACCGAAGTCGACCGCAAGACCCCTCTCAGCGAAGCCGCCGCCGAAGCTAGGCTCCCATCCCTGCACGACTTCTTCTCTCCCGGCGGCATCCTCGCGTGCTCGTCCCTCGCCTTCGAGCACCGCCCCGGCCAGTACGTCATGGCCAAAGCGATCGAACAAGCCTTCGCCGACCGCCGTCACCTCATCATCGAGGCCGGCACCGGCACCGGCAAAACCCTCGCCTACCTTCTCCCCGCGCTCCGCCGAGCCCGCAACGAAAAGCAGCGCATCATCATCTCCACCGGCACAAAAAACCTTCAGGAGCAGCTCTACTTCAAGGACATCCCTTTCCTCGGATCCGTCCTCGCCGACTCCGGCCCGCTGCGCGTCTGCTACATGAAGGGCCGCGCCAACTACCTCTGCAAACAGAAGCTCTACGCCCTCCGCGACAACCCCATCCTCTCCGGCCTCGATGACATCTCGCAGTTCCACACCATCCTGCAATGGGAGCGCACCACCGAAACCGGCGACCGTGCCGAGATCGACGACCTCCCCGAGTCCTCCGCGCTCTGGCACAAGCTCGACGCCCGTTCCGAGGTCTGCCTCGGCCAGACCTGCCCCAACTGGGAGCCCT
>DASUHZ010000062.1:0-6615 GCA_036273275.1 Bryocella sp. | reverse complement strand
TTCCGAAGCCCAGACCCCTCCGATGATCCGCGCCGGCCTGTTGCAGTCCACCTTGATAGTGCTGCCCGCAGAGGAGAAGGTCGCCAACGTCTTCGCGGGTGACACGGTGGATTGGGTCTTCGACGGCGGACACGTGGCCTCGCGCTTTATCAGCGTGAAGCCACGAAGTGCGGGCAGCACGACCGACATTCATATCGTCTCCGACCACGGCAACGAATACACGTTGCAGTTGCGCGAGATCTCTAGCGATGACGACGCGCACTACGACTCGAAGATATTGATCGAGCCAGGCGACAAGGCCGCGAAAGATAAGCTGATCGAGCTTCCTGTCTTTGTCCCTGCCGCTGACTTGGACAAGGTGAAGCAGGAGGCGGCAGCAGCGCAGGCGGCACAGGCCGCCACACTGAAGTCCGAGCAAAGCAAGGAAGAGTCCTATCGCAGCCAATATCCTGGCACGCTGCACTTTGACTACGCCTGGGACAAATCGAAGGGCAAGGAACTTGGCCTTCAGGAGATCTGGCGCGACGACAAGTTCACCTACCTGCGCGGGAAGTTTCAGGAGACGCCCGCGCTCTACGAGGTGAAGGACAAGAAGCCATCGCTCATCAACTTCGATTTCAACAATGGGCTCTATACCGTACCCAAAGAACTCGACAACGGCTATCTGGAGATCGGCAAACAGAAGGTGGATTTTCACCGCACCGAGGAAGCGAGGTAGCCATGCCGGAAGTCAACGAGAACACCCCTGCCACTGTGCCGGAGCAGCCGGAGTCCAAACCACCGCTACGGAAAAGTATGCCGGTCGTCATCGCGCTGGTGGTCATCATGGCGCTTATCGGCATTGCGAATATTTCGAGCTTGCTACACGGCAACAAGCGAAATGCTCCCGCCAGTGCGCTGCCGATGCGTCCCACGGCCCCGAACGCGCAACAGGTTTCGAGCTTCGAATCGCAGCAACAGTTGCAGGCGCAGCACGATGCGCAGGAGCGGCAACACCAGCAGGAAATTGCGGCTGCGCTCGCACAGCTCCAACAGGGGCAGGATACGCCAGGGCCGGAATCACCGGGAGCGCCGCAGATGACCGCCGCGCAGCGCGCGGCCATCTACGGCGACAGCCCCAACGCTCCGCATAATACTTCGGGTCTATCCGAAGCGCAGGCCGAGGCAAAACAGAAGCAACTGGCGATTGAGAAGCAGAAACAGGACGCGCTCAATAGCGACACACTGGCGATTGATTTCGAGCGGCCAGCGGGCACAACTTCAGCGCCCGCACCGGAGACGACTTCTACGACGCCTTCCGCTGCTCCCGCCAAGACTGACAGCAAGAACCCGATGGCGTCGTATGACTTCGACTCATACGATGGCCGCCTCTACCGCGTTTTTGAAGGCACGGTGCTGGAGGGCGTTGTCACCAATCACATCGACGGCGGTTTTAGCGGTCCGATCATGGTGTCGCTCACGACCGACCTCTACTCGCACGACCACCAGCAGCTTCTATTGCCGCAGGGTACGCGACTGCTTGGTGATGTTCAATCTGTGGGCAATGCCCAGCAACGGAAGATGTTCGTGACGTTCCATCGCGCCATCTGCCCGGACGGGTTCTCCATCGAATTTGCCAAATACATCGGCCTCGACCAAATCGGCACTACCGGCCTCGCCACGAAGGTAGACCACGGATACCTGATGGCGTTCGCCGCCGCTGCCGCCATCGGCGGACTCGGCGGGCTTGCGCAGATCGGTAACAGCGGCACGGTTCTCGATCCCTCGACTCAGATTCGCAACGGAATCTCTGAGCAGTCCGCTGCCGAGGGTGAGGAGGTCTTAAATCACTTCCTCAATCGGCTACCGATTATCACCCTCAAGGAAGGTTCCCGCGCCCGGGTGTACATCGGAACCGATTTGCTTATCCCTTCCTATGCGGAGCATCGCGTTGATCCGACATTGTGACTTCCTCGATGAGGAGTGCGAAGGCCATGTACCTCAGAGTCTCAAATCGTTTCTTTGTCACCGTGGGAGCTTTGGTATTTGTTGCGATGGTGACGGCCTCGATTGCTACACCTGTCGGAAGGGATGCGCTTGCATGGGTCTACCTCCAATCCACGCAGGCTGTTGGGCATTGCATTCACTTCCGGTTCTTTTCACTGGACAGGCTGGACCCGACCTGTCCGCAGTGCATGTAGTCACCAACCGCAGGAGGCTTTATGAAACTCAACCCAAAGAACCGCAAGTGGCTCATCGGAGGGGCGGCGCTGCTGCTCACCGCCACGCCGAGCTTCGCGCTGTTCGGCCTCGGGGACATCGTATTCGACCCCACCAGCTACGCGAGTCTTGTTCAGCAACTCAGCACGTTGCAGATGCAATACAACATGGTGAAGAACAACATCACGCACTTCAGCGCGAAGCGGCAGTGGCAAACGACGCTTCATGCGCTGGAGAACGTGAACGTCGCCAATATGTTCGGCGAGACGGCAGGCATGAGCATTGCCCTCTCGACGAACTCCCCCTCGGCATCGAGCACGGCATGGGAGTCTTCATCGGTCACGATGAACGGCAGTGCTCCCTCGTATCTCGCCGGCAGCTCGCTCGGCAGTGCTCGCACGTCGCAGCTCGCCATGATCGAGACATCCGATGCGGTCTCGCCCGACTGCCTTACGGCTGTCGGCCAATACCGCAACACGCGCTCCACAAACAACTCAGCCAGCAACTCGCTTGTGTCCTCTCAGTTCGACGAGAGCGACAGCACCAATACAGAGGTTGAGCAACTGAACCTGCTCAACGCTGCGGAGGCGCAGAAGATGGCCGAGATGCAGTCCCAGGGAGCATTGCAGACCTGCCTCGCTTCGCAGATGACGATTGCCAACATGGAGCGCCGGAATGCCGCCGTCGTAGACCTCAACACCGCCGTGCTTGTGCAGCAGCAGCGATCGGCCAATGACACCAGCGCGGCCAACGAAGGCAACACCTGGGCAACCTACCTCCCATAACGGGGACCGTGATGTGGAAGGCAATCAACACGAAAATCCTGCTCGCCATCCTCGCGGCACTGACCGCGATTGGCGGGGCGATTACTTACCAACGGCACGAGGCGGCAAAAGCCGCCGCTGCTGCCGCCAAGGCAGCGGCAATCCTCCAGCAACAGCAGAGGGAGGCTGAGGAACGGAAGGCAGAAGACGAGGCATTCCGTCGGCGGGTCGAGCAGGACAAGAAAAAACACAACTCCGCGGCTGCCCATGAGGGCAAGACGTGGAAGACCTATCTTCCGTAACCCTTCCAGAGAGGTGCAGCATGGTATCCGTCGCTTTACTGGCCCAGGCACTCCCCAGCGCAAGTTCCGGTGTGGACTGGCTGTATCAGTTCACGAACAACTTGACGAACCTCACCACACAAAATGGTGGTGCGCTCACGCAGCTAGGGCTGACGGAGCTGGCCTGCATCTCTCTCTTTACCCTCATCAGCCTGGTCGTCAACTGGAATACCCAGAGCATGACGTTCCGTTTTCACGCCCAGCCCGTCCACGCGGGCGACCTGGTGAATTTCCTCCTGCGGCTCATCATCTGCTGCCTGCTTGAGACCTATTGGGTGAATCCATTCCCCGGTGCGAGCTTCGGGATCAATCATTTCTTGTCTTATATCGCGCAAGCAATGGTCGCCGCATTCGATCAGAACTCACTCGACAACCTGCTTCAACTATTGAAGACGGCTGGCGACAATACGGCGATGCCATCGCTGATGGCTCCGGTTCAGATCCTCTGCTACTTCGTTGTTCAGGGCCTCCTCGGCATTGCATCCGCGATCCTCTTCGTTATCAACTGCAGCGCCTTCATCCTCTATGGTGTAACCGCGTTGTTCGGACCTATCTTCGTCCCGCTCCTGATGACGAAGACCTTCCGCGCGAAGTTCTTTCACTTCCTTGATGTGCTCATCAGCTTCGCGATGATTCGCGCCGTGGCTGCGGCCTTCATTTTCGTGTGGGCTGGCTTTATGAACGCCTTCATCCAGCAAACCTTCAATGGCAACTATTCGATTGAAATGTGGCTGGCTAATTTAATCCCTTGCTTGATGGTGTTCGTAGCATTCATCATCAATATGTTGTTCATTCCGAGCATGACGCAGGCCATCTTTGGGGGCGCTGCGGGCATGGCGGGAAGCATGGGAAGTGCGATTAGCAAGGTCGTTTCAACGGCCATGATCGTGGGCGGAGCGTGATCCATGTTCTGGTTCATCATCGACGTTCTCGCATTGCGGAAGCTGGGGCTATCTCGTCCCTTCCGCTATATCCTTCTCATCTTCTTTATTGGCTGCATGATCGCTGGCGTTATCTACGCCGGAGTCGTCATGAAAGCCATCTCGGAAAGGAGCAACAATCCTCATGTCAGCACACATAGCTCACATTGAAGGCTCACTCACCCCGAAGCAGGCTCTACTCGCTGATCAGATTGGCAACGAAGTTTACGCTTCACACTACTCTGAGCGCAGAGCTTACCGCCTCATCCTTACCTGTGGGACAGTGTTGTTTTGCGGTTCCATGTGGCTAAACTGGTCTCTGGCGCATCGCCCGATCGCCAACCGCTATATCCGCATCGACGAGATGGGCCGTGCCCAGGCGATTCAGTACAGTGACTTGAACTACACGCCACGCGAAGGCGAGGTGCGGACGTATCTGGTGGATTGGGCCAACTACCGCTACACCATCAGCCGCGACACCATCGCCAAGAAGTACCCTCTGAACTACTACTTCCTGTCCGGCAATCTGGCCTCGCAGTTGATGGGAGAGGACAACCAGAATCATCTTGTCTCGCAGGTAGTCAGCGGCCAGATTGAGCAGAGCGATGTGGAGGTGAAGAACGTCACCATCACCTCGATGTCACAGGAGACGATACAGGGCGCAGTCATGGCGCGTGGCACGGCTCTGCTGGCTCTCGATAGGCTCTACTCCCAAAGCCACTCGCACGAGCCGCGCACCGAGCATTGGATGCTCAGTTTGACCTACTACCTGAACCCCAAACAAGTCAGCGATCAAGCGAAGATTTATCCGCAATACGAGTTCATCAACCCGCTTGGATTGACCATCACCGAGTTCCACGAAAACCATGTCTCAGTCGATCCCATTGCGCCCGGCACTGTGGCGGCAACGACAGATGGAGCAGTCCGGTGAGCTTCGAGCTGATACTCCCGTTCTTTCCCGAGGAGCTGCGCGCTCTCTTACTTGATCCGTCCATCTCGGATTTGATGATCAACGGGACGACGGGAGTGTTCGCGGACCGGGGTGGCGTAGTCAGGCCCATCCCACTCTCTACGCCCTACACCAACGACCGCTTGCAGGCTGCGATTGAGCGCGTCGCACGCATCCTCGGCCAAGACCTCACGATTCAGAATCCCATCCTCAACACGCGCTTGCCGGACGGCTCGCGCGTGGCCGTAGTAGGCTCCCCATCGTCGATCAACGGGCCGACGCTGACCGTGCGCAAATTCAATCGCTGGTACACCAGCGATGAGCTGGTTGCGGCAGGCAGTATGCCCTCTCTGATTCGTGACGACGTTGTGAACCTGATTCTCAAACGCAAGAACGGCATCATCAGCGGCGGAACTGGCTCAGGAAAGTCCACGTTGATGAAAGCCCTTCTCGATCACGTTCCTTTGCAGGAACGCCTGGTTGTCATCGAGCAGCCTGCCGAATTGAAGATTGCTCATCCGAACGCGGTCAGATGGGAAGCTGTTGCTGCCATCCCCGGCCAGATAGCCGTGACTCCGAGCCAGCTTGTCGCCGCCGCTTTGCGGCATCGTCCCGACCGCATCATCATGGGCGAAATCCGCGACGAGTGCGGCTACGACTTATTGCAAGCCATGAACACCGGTCACGGCGGAACCCTTTCGACACTGCACGCCGATTCCGCGCTGGACGCGCTCGACCGGCTGGCCGACACGGCTCTGAGTGCCAGAACCAATTTGGACCAGGGCTTTGTCCGGTCGCAGACCGGCAGAGCCGTGGACTTCGTGTTGCATTGCGAGCGCGATGCCACGGGCCGCCGAAGAGTCCGGGAGCTAATTACCGTCTCCGGGTACAGCCACACGGAGCAGTCATTTCTCACCGAGGAGGTCTATCGTGCCTCTGACGCCTGATCGAATCGCGTCCAGCTAGAGAATCCCAACTCGAATCGAGGTCACTCCGATGGTCATCCATGCGGCTCTTTTAGCTGCACAGCCCAACTCGTCTCCGAAAGCGCCCGGCACGGCGTACCGAACTTGCAACACGCAGGTAGCGGGAGGCCATTCGGTGTGCTCAAAGCCGTCTTCTCTGGACTCGATTGCTGCCAGCAAGGCTGCGGCTGGTGGAACTTTCCGTCGCAGGACTCATGGGGGTGCCTTTGGTGCATATAGGCGCCTTCCATTCGTATCCCGTCCTCTGCACGGGTTCACGCTTCGGGCCTTTTCCTGCGCCCGGCAGCAGGCTCGCTCTTCTGCTTCGCGTTCCGCGCCCTCCGGGTTACGGTTTCCATCTTCGACGGACCCTCCGTAAATGCAGAGCTTCGGCCTTGGGAGCAGGGGCCACTCGCTCGCTTCGCGAAGGGTGACCCGAGCAGCTTACGGGAAATTCAACGAAACGGAGATCACCAC
>DASUHZ010000061.1:0-32515 GCA_036273275.1 Bryocella sp. | reverse complement strand
TTGATGTCCGGAGTCTATACAGACAATCAACCTGACTTCAGCTTCCTTGCGCCAGGCGAAACGAAGACCTTCAGCCAGTTTTGGTATCCGATCAGTTCCATTGGGGTTCCCGACCTGGCAAGCGTGGACGGAGCACTTCGCATTGAAGCACAAAAGCGAGGAGTAACGATTCACCTGCAGGCGACCTCGCAGCGGCTGGGCAGTTCGGTTGTGCTTCAGGCAAACGGAACCGAATTGGCACGATGGGAAGGCGATCTTGCGCCAGATACGCCTATGCACTTGCGCTTTGATATGGATGCTCCCGTAAACACGCTTGAGGTAAGCGTTGAACAGCAGGGCGAGGTGTTTTTACGCTATGCACCTGCCGAAATCATCCCTGTTGACAAGCCCGAGGTCGCCACGGAGCCACCGCTTCCCGTGGATGTCGGCAGCAGCGATGAGCTTTACCTGAACGGCCTGCATCTGGAGCAGTACCGGCATCCGACACGTCGGCCCGAAGTTTACTGGCTGGAAGGCATACGCCGCGACGCGGGCGACAGCCGATGCAATAACGCGCTTGGCCGCTGGTACATGCGGCGTGGCGAATTCACTATAGCCGAAGCGTACCTCCGCAAAGCGATCGCTCGTCTTACGCGGCGCAATCCGAACCCCGGCGACGGCGAGCCGTATTACAACCTCGGCCTGACGATTCAGTTCCAGGGACGCACGGCCGAGGCATACGACGCGTTCTACAAGAGCACGTGGAACGCGGCGTGGCGGGGTCCTGCATATCATCGTCTGGCTGAAATCGATACGAGCCGCGCAGACTGGCACAAAGCTCTCGATCATATTGACCGGTCACTGCGTGCCGAAGCCGACAATCTGAATGCGCTGAATCTGAAGGTGATCGTGCTGCTCCGTATCGGGCGTCAGGAGCAAGCGAGCGCCCTGCTGACCAGCATCCGGGCCATGGATCCGCTGGATATTACTAGCCGGTACTTGCTTTCCGGCGAAGTAGCCGGCGACGCGCAGCAGCAATTGGATCTGGCTCTCGATCTGACGCGTGCGGGTCTGCTCGAAGAAGCACTGAGGGTACTGTCTCAAGACCGGCCCAGTGGGCCGGACGGGGGCGCGACGATGCGCCTTTACCTGAAAGCTGACCTGCTCCGCCGGCTGGGCCGTGCAAGCGATGCTGCCGTGGCGTGGAAGCAGGCGGCCGCCGCTGATTCGACATATGTATTCCCTAATCGTCTCGCAGAGATGCTGCTGCTGGAGACAGCCATCCGCGAGAATCCAACCGACGCGCGCGCGCCGTATTATCTCGGCAACCTGCTCTACGACAGGCGCCGCCATGAGGAAGCCATCGCCATGTGGGAACGTGCCGCCCGGCTCGATCCGGGCTTCGCCATCACTTGGCGCAACCTTGGCTTCGCCTGCTTCAACGTGCTGCATGATGCCGGCCGTGCACGGCAGGCTTTTGAGAAGGCGCGCGAACTCGCTCCGCAAGACGCACGCATCCTTTATGAACAGGATCAGTTGCTGAAGCGCGCGGGCGTGTCTCTTGCCGAACGCCTCGCAACGCTTACGTCCAACCGCTCGCTGGTGGAACGCCGTGACGACCTCTCCGTAGAGCTCGCTTCCCTGCTGAACAGTACGGGCGAACCCGAGCGTGCGCTGGCTCTCCTGCTCAGTCGTAAGTTTGGCCCTTGGGAAGGCGGCGAAGGTCAGGTTCTGAGTCAATACATCCGTGCCAACGTTCTCCTCGCCCAACGTGAACTCGGGCAAGGACGTCCCGACAAGGCGGTGGAACGGCTCGAAGCGGCGGAAAACCCGCCACCGAATCTGAGCGAAGCCAAGCACTTGCTCTTGAACGTCAGCATGATCGACTACTGGCTCGGGGAGGCTCTGAGCGCCTGTCGTAAACACGAGCGTGCTATTCGACGTTGGGAACGCGCTGCCGCCCAGAAGGGTGACTTTCAACAAATGCAGGTGCAATCCATTTCCGAAACCACTTACTGGAGTGCGCTTTCGCTACGCAGGCTGGGACGCGAAGACGAAGCCTCCAAACTCCTGCGTGCAATCGACACTTACGCTTTGGGAGTCGAACAGCAGACTCCTCAGATCGATTACTTTGCGACATCGCTTCCGGCGATGCTGTTGTTTGACGAAGATCTCAAGGAACGCCAGGACATCACAGCCCGCTTCCTCCACGCGCAGGCGCAGCTCGGGTTAGGTCATGGGGAAGAAGCTCGCCGCCTTCTTGAGGAGGTGCTCGCAAAAGATCACGGTCACACAGGCGCGATTGATCTGCTAGCCTCCACGTTAAACAACGAAGGGTAATTTGCAATGCACGGTCCGTCGCTCACTACACCGGCTGCCCCGGCGGCCGTTCCCGTCGAACGCAGCAGTTACGTGTGGTGCATCGCGATTGTTGCCGCGCTGGGCGGGTTGCTGTTCGGCTACGACTGGGTTGTCATTGGGGGCGCACGTGAGTTTTACGAAACGTACTTTCACCTCACGTCCGCCTCGCTGATTGGCTGGGCGAATAGTTGCGCCCTGGTCGGCTGCCTATTTGGCTCACTGGCCGCCGGTTATTGCGCGGACCGCTTCGGACGACGTCGCGTTCTGCTCATTGCCGCCATCCTCTTTGCGGCGTCGTCTGCACTGACAGGATGGGCGTACTCCTTCGCTGCCTTCATTGTGTGGCGCATTACTGGAGGAGTTGCGATCGGACTGGCGTCGAACGTTTCGCCGCTCTACATCGCGGAGATCAGCCCGGCGGACAGACGCGGGCGCCTGGTCAGCTTGAATCAGTTTGCTGTTGTGG
Source organism: Bryocella sp. (assembly GCA_036273275.1). Classification (GTDB taxonomy): domain Bacteria; phylum Acidobacteriota; class Terriglobia; order Terriglobales; family Acidobacteriaceae; genus Granulicella. The sequence continues at coordinate 29,709 of DASUHZ010000061.1, read as the reverse complement.
TCGGAATTCTCTTAGCACAAATTGCGAACTGGCGCATCGCCCGGCCAGTCCCCAGCGGGCTTAGTGCAGCTGCTACTTTCACGACATGGAATGTGCAATACGGCTGGCGCTGGATGTTTACGGCCATCGTGCTGCCGGCAATCATCTTTCTGGTGGCTTCGCTCTTCATCCCTGAGAGTCCGCGCTGGCTGCTTACGCGGCGTCGGCAGCCCGAAGCAGCAACCGTACTTGCGCGCATAGGTGGGCGGCGCTATGCCGAAGCCGAAATGGCGAGCATCGAGCGTGGACTGGCCGATGAGACTGCCATGGGCGCCTCTACGTGGCGTGATCTTCTCCGCCGGCCGCTGCGCCATATCGTCCTGATCGGTGTCTGCCTGGCCGTGCTGCAGCAGTGGACCGGCATCAACGTGCTTTTCAATTACGCGGCCGATGTTTATCGCAATGCCGGCTACGGCACCAACCAGATCCTGCTCGATATTGTGATCACCGGCACGATCAACCTCGTGTTTACGATCGTTGCCATGCTTCTGGTGGACCGCATCGGGCGCAGATGGCTCATGCTTCTCGGCTGTACCGGAATTGGTGTGTCGCACTTGCTCTGCGCGTTCGCCTACCATGCCGGTTTGAAGGGCACACCGGTCCTCGTGCTCACGTTGAGTGCAATCGCCTGCTATGCCCTGACTCTGGCGCCCATCACCTGGGTGCTTATCTCTGAGATCTTTCCCAACCGGGTGCGTTCTCAGGCCATCTCGACAGCGGTGAGCGCGCTGTGGATCGCGTCTTTTGCGTTGACGTACACATTTCCCTTTCTAAATCAGCGCCTGGGATCCGGCGGAATCTTCTTCGTTTATGGTGCGATTTGCTTGCTGGGTACCGCCTTTATCGCCGGATTCGTACCGGAGACAAAAGGCCGGAGTCTTGAGGAAATCGAAAAAACATTGACTCGAATCTGATCTGCTCGAACTCCGCTTCGACATCCCAGATTTCTCTTGACAAGCATGCTGTCGCACCGCGACGCTTATTTTTCCGTTATCGTACACGTTTCCTCAGGGTCCAAAGGAGTCAGAATGGCAGGGAATCTTCTACATACGTTGCCCCGGCGGAAACACTTCGTGGCCGGCAGCTTTGCTTTCATCGCCGCTGCAGTCCTCGCCGGAGTGACCGCACGGGCACAGGTGAATGGCGTTGGCTACACGCCATACATGGGCTGGAGCACTTGGAGCGAGCAGACGATCGCAAGCGGTTTCCTCACCCAGGCGAATGTGCAGTCGCAATCGGATGCGTTAAAGGCCTCCGGCCTGCAGGACCATGGGTTCGTTTACATCAACATAGACTCCGGCTGGCAGGGTGGATTCGACGGAAACGGTCGTCCGATTCCCAACACAGCCAGGTTCCCCGACATTAAGGCTCTTGTCGACCACATTCATGCCAATGGGCAGAAGGCGGGCATCTATTGGATCCCTGGCATCGAACTGCCAGCAATCCAAGGCAACTACCCTATCCTCGGAACCGAGTACCACACTTCCGACATCGCAGTGACACCGCATGCCAAGGGCAATGCCTTCGCCGGCAATCCGGCGAAAGGCGATCCTTATCACGACAAGATTGACTTCACGAAGCCCGGGGCGCAGGAGTACATCAACTCCATCGTCGCGCTCTGGGCGAGTTGGGGCATCGATTTCATCAAGCTCGACGCCGTCACCCCGGGATCAGATTCAAACAACACCAGCATCGACAATCGTGCGGACGTGGCAGCGTATTCCCAGGCCATTGCCGCCAGCGGCCGGCCCATGTGGCTCACACTGTCATGGGCGCTGGATCAGGATTATCTGGATACCTGGCAGCAATATGGCAACGCACGCCGCATCGATGAAGACGTTGAATGCGAGGGTGGCTGCGGTGGTTATCTGACCAACTGGCCGCGCATTATTCTGCGCGCGTACGACGACGTCGCATGGGAGCATGCGGCAGGCCCGGCCGTGGGCTGGAACGACCTCGACGCTCTGGACGTAGGCAATGGCACGGTAGACGGACTCATCCAGGACGAGAAGACCTCGGCGATTGACATCTGGCTCATGGCCAATGCGCCGCTATATGTCGGCGGAGATCTCACCAAGCTGGACAGCTTCGCCACTGCCGGGTTCAGCAATGACGAACTGCTCGCTGTGGACCAGTCTGGCCATCCAGCGGTGCAGGTCACTGGCGGCTTCCACCAGGTCTGGATGTCCGACCCTGGGACGGACTCTGTGTACGTCGCGCTTTACAACTTCACCGCATTCCCGGACCGCGTCGATGTGCGCTGGAGCGACCTCGGTTTCCAGGACGCGAAAGCGGTGCGCGATCTGTGGAGCAAAACGGATCTCGGCGCATTTCCAGGTGGTTTTAGCACCATGATCGCTGGACATGGATCCCGGCTGCTGAAGGTCAAACCGGACGGTCCAATCGTGCCTGTCACCGGCGGCACGGTGTATGAAGCTGAGACGGCGCAGCTGGCCGGCGCGGCGTCGGTCGCCTCCTGCATGGCGTGCTCGGGCGGCGAGAAAGTGGGGAACATCGGCAAAGCCAACACCGTCACGTTCAATAACGTTACCGTGCCCACAGCCGGGATCTACCGCATGGAAATCAACGCCATGACGCAGGGGCCCCGTACGCTCGAGTATTCCGTGAATGGCATGCAAGCGGGATCGTTGAATATGGGCGGTGGAAGTTACATGCTTCCGCAAAGCTCCACGGTCAATATCGCCCTCAACTCAGGCAGCAACACTATCGAGTTCAGCAACCCCTCGGGTTACGGCGCTGACCTGGACCGCATCGTGATCAGCGGCGACGGCCAAGAGCCAGCGAACACCTTTACGGAGTATGAAGGCGAAGCCGCCAAGCAGGCCGGCGCGGCGGTCAATGCGTTCAATTACAGCACCCGTGCTTCCGGCGGCGCCTACATTGGCGGCATGGGGAATGGCGCGGCCAACAGCGTTACGTTCGATAACATCACGGTTCCTTCGACCGGCACTTATCAGCTGGAATTGGATTACGTTGTCAGCGGTCAGCGTACGTTCTATGTTTCCATCAACGGTGGCACACCGACGGTGTTGAACCTCGGCGGGTATAACTGGTATGACCCGATTCCGTACACGATGTCCGTGCAGCTCAATGGCGGAAGCGCGAACACCATCACGTTCTACAATCCGAACGCAGGAGCCTGGGCGCCCGGGCTGGATATGATCGCGATTTCAGGCGGTGCAAACACGGCGCCGATCCTGTCCGTGCCCTCCGGGAGCTACAACTCCGTAAAACACGTGACGATCACAGATACCACAGCAGGAGCAACCATCTACTACACGACCGATGGTTCCACGCCCACCGCTGCCTCCACGCAGTACACCGGTCCTGTCGCCGTCGCGACCAGTGAGACGCTCAAGGCAATTGCGATCACGCCGGGATATCCAGACAGCAACATCGCTTCAGCTACGTACAACGTAACGCTGGGCTGTGATGGGCGAGGTAACCATGCCGCCCAACAGGCCGGCGGTGTTCAACAGGCGGACGCCAATGGGCTCCAGCCGGGCGATCCGGCGCAACACGGCTGCTCGGACGTGCACCGATAAGGTCCGCAGTGAGTGCAACGTGACCAAAAAGAGGGCCTCCCTTCACGGGAGGCCTCTTCTATCTGTTCGCAGAATAGAGCACCGGCGACAATGATTCACCCTCGCGCGCTTCTATTGCCTGCTGAGCGTAAAGCCTGCAGCCTGAAAATCCCCACGCAATTCAACGTCAACTCCACTGTGCATCCAGTAAGAGCCACTTGCCACAATAGGCGTCTCGGCGGCGAGCCTACCCGAAAACGCCTTGATGTTGTACATCGCGTTTTCATCAAGGCCCTTCAGGTGAATCCGAGGGAACGGATACATCTCCGCGCTTGAGTGCAGAAACGCAAATGCGACGACCTGCTTCCCGTCACGGGCAACACTTTCCGTAATCGAGTCCTGACTGTTATGTTCGGGAGTGGCCAGCCGGTACAAAGCGCCACGCTGCACGGTTTCTCGAATGAGCTTGTATTCGGCCACCATCGCTTTGGCTTTGGCGAACTCTTCCGGTGACCACTTATTAAGGTTTGCTCCGATGCCAAGCGAGCCCTGCATCGCTGAGAGAAAACGATAGTCCATTGAGAGTGACCGATGATTCACCCACGTCGGAGAATCGGTTACCCAGTCCATCATCACGCCCGGCGAGTAGGCGTACGTGAAGCCATCCTGGATGAGCAGGCGATCGCTCGCGTCGGTATTGTCTGAAGGCCATACCTCGTCCGCGTAGCGCATCACACCCAAATCCACGCGGCTGCCGCCACCCGAGCAGGACTCAATCTCCACATTTGGGTGCTTGGCGCGCAGCTCAGCCAGGATCGAGTAGAAGTTGCGAATGAAATCAACATAGACATTCTTCTCCGCATCCGCTCCGGCCTCCGGCCATCCGGGCTCTGACCAGTTCCGGTTGTAATCCCACTTGAGAAAGGCGATGTCATTCTCAGTCAGCAGCTTGTCGAGAAAACCCGCCACATACGCACGCACATCGGGTCGCGCCAGGTTCAGCACAAGCTGATTCCGCGCTTCGGTGCGCGGCCGTCCCGGGAAATTGAGCACCCAATCCGGATGCTTCCGATAGAGGTCGCTGTCGGGGTTCACCATCTCGGGCTCAACCCACAGCCCGAAGTCCATCCCGAGCGAGTGCACCTTGTCGATAAGAGGTTTCAGACCATGCGGGAATTTCTGCGGATTCACGTACCAGTCGCCGAGGCCGGCATGGTCATTCTTGCGCTGCCCGAACCAGCCGTCGTCCATCACAAAGCGTTCCACGCCTATGCTGGCGGCCTTCTCGGCCAACTGCATCTGTCCCTGTTCGTCCACGTTGAACTCAGTGGCCTCCCAGGAGTTATAGAGAACCGGCCTGAGCCTGGGCTTGGGATGATGCGGCAGGATCGCATCCACTTCCAAGCGATGCAAGGCGCGCGAGGCACCACCAATTCCATGTGACGAGTAGCCGCCATAAAAGGACGGCGTCTCGAAATGCTCGCCCGAACGCAGGAGGTAGCCGAAGTCGAACGCATTCGGGCCGCCGGTCACGCGCACTTGCTGGAGCGTGTCCTGCTCGATCGCAATCTCCCAGGAGCCGCTCCACGCGAGGGCACCGAACCAAACGTCGCCACTCTCCTGGTCGTTGTTTCCTTCATGATCGATCGCAAACCAGGGATTATTCTGGGCGCCGGTCGTGCCGCGGCGGCTTTCAAGCACCGTCTTACCCGCGTGCACTGGCTGCTCTTGCAGTGTGAATTCGCCGGCCCAACGGCCACTCAAGTAGCGCAGACGATAATCTGTTCCGCGCGGCAGGTTCCAGGTTCCTGCCGCGACCTGCTCGAGCGTAATCGGCGTCTTAGTGTGGTTCTCGATATCAGCCCAGCGCCGAAGAATACCCGTTTCCGCGTCGATCGCATAATGCAGTACCACGACTACGTCGCGCGAGATATCCTTCATCACGATCGAAAGCTCGTCGCCGCTGATCGTATGCGAGACGTATTGCAGCACGAGATCGCGATTGCCATCTGGAAATGTGACCTTCAGGTCCGGCTCAACGAAAATGCCGCCACCCCAGCCCGTAAACTCCTGCGGCGTCGTGGTCGCCGGAAGATCGAACGCCGCAAATCCGGAGGTCGCCTTGGCGGCCGCGAAATGGTCAGCATCAGAGAGCCGCTCCCCCCAGTAGAGGGACTGCAACTGCCCACTCTGGTTGATGCCGAACACATAGCTCGTCCGCGCCGCATCGAGTCGAAACACATGTGTCGCCTCATCAAACGTCACCTTCGCGGCGCCCTGTGCAGAAACTCCCGGCGGCGTCAGCGTGACGGCGGCAAACAATACGCCGGCCATGGCACCCGGCAAAGCCGTAAGGAAGGAATACCTCTGCGGCACACGAGACGAAAACGAGAAGAAAAAGGCCAAGATACCTCCTAGATGCACTGAGGCAAGACAGGATATCGACACGCCGGCTCAACTGGTTGGTCAGGCGTAAGCCCAGCGGACTCCATTCGCGTGGCGTCGGCGTCACCCAATACACCTGCCAGATTACTGAGACTGATGAGCAGATGGAATTCGAACGGCCGAAGGAGTTCGCCGCGCTTATCAGCCTACTTCACGTGCTGCGGAACAAATCGAATGGCACATCCGCCCCCCGGGGCGAGGTTCAACGTCAACGTCTCTCCTTTGCGAACCACCTGTTTGCGGATAACTACCTGCTTGGCGTTGGTCGCAGCCTCCGGCCCATCCTCATATATCTCGGCACGGTAAGTTCCGGAGCTGAGAAAGTTCAGCGGTACACGCAGGGAACGCGGCGTCCAGTTCGTGATGCTGCCGAGGTACCAGTCGTCGCCATGCCGTCGCGCGATGGTGGTGTACTCCCCCGGCGATCCGTTCAAGACGGTTACGCTGTCCCAATCTGCCGGGACATCCCTGATGAACTGAAACGCCGGCTGCCCTGCATACATCTGTGGGCTGTCCGACACCATTTGGATCGGCGTCTGGAAGATGACATACAAGGCCAACTGCTGTGCGCGTGTGCCCATCGCCATGGGGTTGGTGTTTCGGGCTTCGAATCCGTATTCCGTGGCATTGTTGAACCCGCCGGGCGTGTAATCCATCGGCCCTGCAATCAGACGTGTGTACGCGAACACAGAGCGATCCACCGGGCTGTCGCGGCGGCCGACCTTGTTATTCTCCAGCCCCAGCACACCCTCATAGCTGAGCACGTTCGGATAGGTGCGCTCGATTCCCCACGGCGTGCGCGTCCCGTGAAAATCCACCATCAGGTGATGCTCCGCCGCGAACCGCGCCGTGTCGTAATAGAGCTGCACGCCGCGCTGATCGTCCCGATTCACGAAGTCGATCTTCACACCGGCAACGCCCCACTTCTCGAACAGCGGAAACGCTTCCTGCATCTGGTCCATCACGGATTGCGAATAGCACCAGATCCACACCTTCACGTTCTTCGTGGCCGCATACCGCACCAGCTCGGGTACGTCGATCTTGCCGTTCATGTGGGTGATATCACGGCCGGCGGACCATCCCGCGTCAAGCATCATGTAACGAAAGCCAGACTGCGCGGCAAAATCGACGTAGTGCTCCATATTCTTCGTCGTAAACGCAGGTTTGCCGCTCTCGTCCACGTTGTCGACCCACCAGTTCCAGGAAGCCTTCCCTGCGGCGATCCAGCCTGTATCGGCAACACGGCTGGGAGGATTCAAGTCATACACCAGGGTCGACTCGATAAAGCGGCCCGGATCGTCCGCGATCCCGAGCACTCGCCAGGCAGAGTGATACGGCAAAGAAGAGACCACCGCAACGTTGGCATCGTCGAAGCGCGGCGAGAGCTCAGAAACAAAATAATGGCCTGCCCAGTTGCCGGACGGATTCGTGACATACATCGTGCTGCTTCCTTCGATGTCGGCCTCCATCAGCGACATCCATGCCACGCCCGGTTCATGCATCAGCAGCGGCAAGCCAATGAGGAAGTGACTCGACACACCGCCTTGGTTACTCAGGGCCGACGTGGCCAGCTCAACGTACTCACTCTCGTAGCTACTACGGTAATTGGGTAGTGCGAGAAGCCAGTTGGTCGCGTCGCTGTGAAGCCGAAACTCGGTGTCTTCCTGCCGCAGCCTGAGGCTTGGGATCGCACTCTGCTCGGGAAGCACATAGCGAAACGCGACCCCATTGTTATACGCGCGCGCGTCGATGTTCATAACACGCTGGGGACTCGCAGCCTCCGCCACATGCAACTCGATGCTGTTGTACCCATCATGAACATGGCTAACCTTCTGAAACTGCATCGCGTAGTCATCGGTCCCACTGGAGACGTCGGTCGCGACGATATGTACGGATGCGCCCAGAGCCGACTGTCCGTCGAGTTCCAGCGCAAGCCGCGAATCGTCAATCACTGCCTTGCCGTGAAAACGGATGGAATAAACCAGCCGCCCTTCACCACCGTGATTGCCATCTCCATCCACGGTGCCGAAGGACATCACGATCTGCCCGTCCGGCGAGGAGAGTGTGGTCTTCATCTGCGCATGAGCACTCGAGATAGCAAAGACCGGAAGACACGCGAAGAGCAGGAGACAAGAGTGGTTCAGCAATCGAGTATTCCTTGGAGATGAATTTCGCAAATGCAAAGAGATAATCGGGCTCGTGAGCGCGTTCAGTTGCAAACGCGTCACGAATATTCCCCCGCCCAAGGTGCTGTGTACGTTACCGGCAAAAACACTACGGTGTAACTAGAGCAATTGTCAAGCAACGATGGATCTAGTCCACTCGCCAGTGCTTCACAGAGAACATTGCAGTTCAGCAGGAGTGGTTGGCCATCAATGACATCGGATAGTGGTAGGCGTTGAGCGGCACTAATCCTGGACGAAGCCGAAGGCCGGCAGAGCCGCGGAGACAACAAACAGGCCCTCATGCTGCCGTCTCAGCTCGACGACCTCTGTGTACGTTACCGTTGGACAGGCTCCAAGGCCAGTGCGGCATGCACCAGGCGAAAGCGGTCGCAGTCTGGCCTCAACCTTCGCGGCGGTCCTGTATAGGTGGCCCACTCACGGTAAAGGAGATGTGCCACGATATGGCACTCCCCGCGGCTAGCCAAGGCGCGGCATGGTTCGCCACGGCTTCCGCCAGCGTATTCCACGGGGAGGTGGTCGGTTCGAGAGCCACTGCATATTGGGGCTGTCCCTCACTGTCGTGCCATCCACCGTAGCACAGCCACACACCGAGATACGGCATAGTATCGAGCGAGAATGCAATCTCCAGCGCCTCACTGGTGGACGCCCGATGAATCGCGCAGTGGCGATAATCCGTCAGTCTTCCGGTGTAGAACATCTCCGCAGTTTGAGCGTCAACTGTACCGGCGCGATCAAGCACCTCTCCCGCGGAAGTAACCGGCCAGGCAACTTTATCCCCCCGCCGGCCAAGACGACCATTCCGCGAATAGTAGAGGTCAAGCGTCTTGACGTCGAACGGCAGCGAGATGCGATCTCCCGGATCGACCGCAAAGAGCGGATGACATGCATAGAGAAAAGGCAATGCTTCCTTGCCAAGGTTCTCCAGTGTGTAGTCCACCCGCAACGTCGAGCCGCTCAGGAATAGCTGCTTCCGAAACCGGAATGGGCGGCTGAAGCCGAAGCCTTCAAGAGTGAGTCTGTCGCTGCCCTGCTGGTTAACTAGCGTCCAGGGGACTTGCCAGAAATCGCCGTGGTCAGGGGCAGTCCCTCCCATCGTCTCGGGACCGCTGAAGCCTACCGTTGGCAGGCATTCTTCAATCCCTGCGCACGGTCCCATCTGGAAGGTTGTTGCAAGCCCCGGCACAACCGGCAGTCGATTTTCGCGTGCTTGTGTCAGAAATTCGAGCCCGGAAAGTAGACTCCGAAGACTCGCGATACGCCCTCCTTCCGAGATGGCGATCGAAGCAGCGCAGACATCGTTTCGAAGTTCGTGGCTTGCGTTTGGCACCTGACAAGAGAATACCCCCGGGCTGCCGGCCGCCGAAATGATGGTTACGTGCTGTTACAGCTTCGCGCTTCAGCTTTAGCCCACGTCTGAACCGGGCTGAAATGGCTACGGCGTAACCGAGAGATTGTCAAACTGCACGCGGCCCCATTCGGTCCCTAAGGCAAACATGCCGTGCGCATGCGTAGCGTCTTCAACCCTGGCTAGCTGGGTGCGATCAAGCATGGCCACGATCTGCTTTCCATGAAAGCGCAACGTGAGACGATGCCATTTCCCGGGATCGAAGCTGGTGGTACCGTCCGCAAGCTTCACAACAGGCAGTTTTCCGTACACGGTGGACAACAACTCCCAGCCGCCATTGGGCCGCACGCGCAAGACATAGCCGCTTGGCCAATGTGCATGACCGTCCTTGAAGACATCGGCAGAGTCGATCCTGCCCATCACAGCCGCCGAGGCCGAGGAGAGTAAGCGAACATCAGCCGATACGGCGTAGTCGGTCCAGCTTGCATCGCCGGCCAACGTAAATGGATCAGGCAATGGGCCCCACGGTATCGGAGGCGTGGTGATCACTTGCTCCAGGCATTGTCCAGCGCGGCCGGCGCAGGGATGGACCTCAAAGGCGCCGTCCTGGTCAGCGAGAAATTTAGGGGCGTGGCTGATGGGGGTGTGGTCGAAGTTGTCCTCATAAGGCAGTGGAAAGGAAACAGCAGGCGGCGGCTGTACCGATCCTCTTCCCTGCCCGGTCGTGGTTGTCAGCGAATACAACGAATCGGGATCGAACGTGAATTCGAAGGCGTTGTTCACTGGTCTTATGTCAGTGACATGCTCGAACGTACGTTTGGCGTTCGTCTCCCAGATATGCACCGTAGTTGTCGCGAGTCCGCCGGCGATGCGGAAATAAACAGACGCCGGACGCTGGCGCCCGATCGTCTCCAGGACAACGCTCCAGCTTTTCCTATCGGGTGAACGAAGAGAGACATAGCTGCCTCCGTCCGTCACTAAACCGGACGCGGAGTCGAGATATTGCCAGCCCGGTTGGGCGAACTGTGTTGTGTGCGCGGTTGCCCAGATCGCTCCCTGCACGTCGTAGTGTCCGGACCATGGGGTGTTCGCATACATGAGACCCGAGTTCGGCGCGGCGAGGGAGTCGTAGTAGGAAGTGACGGGGCTCCAGATCTCCGTTGCCGTGAGCGAGCCCTCAAGATAGTTCTCGTTATAAAGATGAGCCAGGATGCGCCCGCCGACGGCCCAGTCGCGGCTGAGAAACGGGCCGCTGCCGCTGTTCGGCTGGTCTTCGCTCGACCAAAGCGGCTTCCCGGTGCGGCGTGCAGCGGAAGTCGTCGTGATTCTGCCATTCACCTTCGGATAGTGCACGCCGATGGCATCGACATCCCGGGCAATCTCTGGATCCTTGAGCATTGCGTCGGCGATCGACCACTGCCCCGCGCCTTCTCCGGCATATTCATCGCAGCAGACGACCTTGGTCGAGAAATGATTCTCGACAAGCTGCTGGTGCAGATCCTTCAGGTAAGCGAGATCGTAGACCTTTTCGTTCCACAGACCTGTGTAGCGGATGTCGAGGCCGTAGTCGCGCTTGGCGGTCTTAATGAAATCCGCCATATACGCAGCCATCTGCGGCGTGTAGAGCGTTGGCTTCGCGCCCGACTTGGGATCGACCCAGGCAGGCGCACCCCAGGGGAGAATCTCCAAAATGATGTTCGGATTGCGTTTATGCGCCTCTGTCATCAGCCACCACTCATAACCGCGTTTGGAATCGTGGTCCGAGGACGTGCGCATATGGCTGGGTTCGGAGCCATCGGTGGAGTTAACGTCAGCGCCTACTTCGACCTTGAGACGCTGCAGAGCCGCGCCATAGCCAGGCTTGAACAGGTAGTCGAGAATCTGGCTGCGCTGTGGCTCCGGATAATCGATAAGAAGGCGCGAAGAGGCTCCCGCACTTGCCGCGCCGAGCCCATCGAAAATCCGGCCGCTCGCGTTGCCGTCCAAGACAACTTGCGTCTGCTGTGCGACGGCGAATCCACACAGGGATCCGAAACCCAGAATGGTGGCGAGAAGTCTTTTCACAGAAGGAGAGTAGCGTTGCTTAAGAGCCATGGATTCTGAATGCATTTCTGTTGTTCGGCGCCTCAAATCTCGACACGAAGAAAAACACCTTGTATATTTTGCATTTGCGTTGCGCCTCATCACAACTCCCCATTTAAACGCAATTCAAACTGCACATTGCAGCTGCGTAGCACACCTGCGCAGCCTTGGTTCCGTTATGCCTGCGGTCCGAATCCATCCGCCGGCTTCATTTCAGTTGGCTAATGTCAATGTCCAATGCTCATTCGGCGCTCCCGACACGTCCTGCCACTGATCCACAACTCCCGTTGTCCGATTCAGTTCCAGATCGAGCCCGCTATTCACATTCACAATCCGGTAGCCGCCGGAAACCGGCAGTAACATCCAATGTTCGTTGGTCGCACTCGCGCCGCTGTCCTGCCACTGATCTACCTTTCCTCCATTCGATTTGCTCGCTCCGCTCACTTCCAAATCGAGTCCGCTGTTCACGTTCACGATTCGGTATGAGCCATCGCCCACTGCCATCAAGTTCCAGTCTTCGTTGTTCGCTCCCGGAACCTCCCGATAGGTGTCAACTGTGCCGCCGTCTGCGAGACTTGCGGAATTGACTTCAAGATCCAGGCCATTCTTGACGTTCACGATCCGGTAAATGTCTTCCCCAACCTCAGTTCCGGCACCCACAACATCGATTCGGTCAGCAGGGAGGTTGTATCCCGACGACGCAGGATGCTTCAGGCCGGTCACGCGAACTTTCAACGTGTGCATGCCATTGCCAAGCGTCGGGGTTGCGAACAGAAACTCATTGTCGACGCGACTCGGCGCGTAGGTATCGAAGTATGTCTCCGCCCCGTTGTCGACCGAAAAAGCCACGATCCCACCGTTCGGCGCCATTGAACCGTAGACGCGCGCCTGTTGTCCGCTGAACTGGAAGGTGTAGTAGCTGTTAGTCGTGCTGCTCCAATGATTGTCGTTGTCGTAGGCGCCGGTCTGATTCGGATAATAGCTCCAGGTGCCGAAGTAATTGAACTGATTCACAGCGGTGCCTGTGGCGCTGTCGTTTACGGTAGTCGCCGCAGGCGCATACGACGTGTTCTTGATGACAAAGGTGGTAACACTATTGCTAGGGACGGTGTCACTGAAGGCGCCGTTTGCGACAGGCACGTTCGCCAGCGATGCAAGCTGTTCGGTCGATGAAGTTTGGTAAACCGCGGCCGACGAACCGAGCGAGAAGAAATTAGAAAGGTGGTAGTGCACACTTCGACTGCTTCCCGTCCAGTTCAGCGCCACAATTACCACCGTCTTCGTCTGCGCATTGTATGCAGCCAGTGACTGCGAATCAGAGATGGCGATGAATTGGAATCCTGGACGGATGAAGCGAGTGAAATTCTCAAAAACGTAATATGCCTCATTGAGTGTATAGCTTTGGTTCATGTAATCGACCGACATGATCGCCGGCCAATCCGGCTGCCAGATGGACCAGGCCACCGCGCGGGTGAGCTTTATGTCCAGGAGAATCTGGGTAGATAAATTCCGCCCTGTAGTGTCGTTGCTTGTCCCCCATTCCGACATCGTCAATCGCTTGCCGGCGCGCTGGGCATCTGTCGCCAATGCGACACTGCCATAGGTGCTGGCATAGCCGTGGGAATTCAGCGCTGTGAAATCGGAAATTGTCTCACTGTTGTAGTTGTGAAATTCGTAAGCCGTACTTGCGGCGGCGGAATTCAAAACACCTTCCTGGTATTCATCCATCGCCGAAACGCTGGTTGCGGTAACACCTTTCGCGGCTAGCGACGCAGCGACATTCTGGATCGTCGTTTGCTGATTGGCCACGCTGAAGCCACAGCCTTCCTGCTTTTTATCGCCGGCTTTCCACCAGGTCTGGCCCGACTCGTTCAAAGGCTCTAGGTGATGAAACGTGATTCCCCAGTTGCTCGAAAAGTGCTGGGCAACAGTCGTTAGGTAATCTGCAAATGTTCCAGAGCCGGAACCGTAGTATCCGCTCGCTAGATTCTCGGCTCCGTTGACGCCGCCCTGGCTGGTGCCGCTGTTCGTCATCCAGTACGGCGGAGAATAGGAAACCGCCTCGAACAGATTGGCACCTAACGTCTGCGCTGTGTGCGCGACCCAACGCTGGTTCGCATCCTGCGTCCAGTCGTAAGTTCCCGGTTTTGGCTCGTATCCAGGAACAGCGTGCCACGCTGGGCGGATGCACGCGTAATACCCGGCATGGCCACAATTGGGATTGTCGCCTCCGCCGATGTTGTAGCGAAGATAAGTGAGCCCTAGCCCTGATGTCGGATTGAACAGCGCGTTCATAAAGGACGTCCGATTACTGGTGTTCGTCCAACCGCCCACGCTGTTGGCAAACCAGGCCAGAGAGGTACCCCAACCCTCGAGCGTCTGATGGGCCATTGAGGCGTCAACGTTCACGTTTTGGGCCGGCAAAGAGCGAGCCGTGGCAATCGCGACAACGAACCATAGCCATCTAGATCGTCTTGTTTTTTGCGCCCAATTCATCTCGGGGCTCGTATGTTTGTTCGTTGCAACAGAAATACAGTGAACGTTCACGGCAACAGTTCACACACCACCCTCCTCCTCTGTCAAATCGTCGCGGATCACCGCAATGCCCCGGCGAACACTCCAGCTTACCTCCGGGTCATGTTCGCGGTGGCGGACATCGACGAGGCGTTTGAAAAGCTTTCCAAGTGCGGCGCGCAACTAGTAGGCGAAGCGCGGTGGGTACCCACTTTTGGCAGTTACGGTACCCCGACTTATACCCGCATTTCTTTGGCTTTGGAGCGCCTGGAAATCTTCTTCATACACTGGCAGGCTCGGGACTTTGACGCGTACTGAGGAGAGGAAACGTCGAAGGATGGGTATTTTCGGAAGCGATGAAACGGTCAATTCGAATCCCCATTTTGCAAGATTACGTTCTTGAAAATAGGCGTCTTATTTGTCCTGGTTGCCCCCCAGGGATTCGAACCCCGATTGATCGGTTCAGAGCCGACTGTCCTACCATTGAACGAGGGGGCAATTCAGATTGAATATGGCAGCTGCAGGCTCGGGCGGGAGCCACAATCAGCCGCCTGTTTGAGTGTATTTGGCTGGGGCGAATGGGTCAACTCGCCGTGCTGAGACTCTACTCCTCGCGCAACACTTCCAGAGGCTTCTGCCCGAGCACACGATGACTCGCGAGCCAGCCTGCAGCTACAGTCAGCGCAGCCGTGATGCAGAGCGCGCCCAGGTTCCACCCAAGGTTCAGGTGATAGTCGAAATGAAAGACTCTTCGTAGCAGAACACGTGCCAGGCCATTCGCGAAGATCAGGCCCACAATTGCTGCGATCAAGCCAAGCACGGCGAACTCGATGGAGAAGATGCTCGCAATGCGCGGGCGTGTGGCACCGAGCGTCTTCAGCACAACAACTTCGCGGATGCGCCGGTAGCGCGTGCCCGCGATCGCGCTCGCGAGAATCACGATGCCCGCAAAGGTGCTGAAGCCTGCGAGGAACTGGATGACATAGCTGATCTGCAGCAGCACCTGGCGCACGGTCTCTACGGTGGCCGCGACATCAATGACCGTGATCGTTGGATAATGCTGGTAAAGGATGCGTCGAAGCTGGCCTGTGGCTGACGGATCGCAGTGCAGACCGCCGTACCAGGTGACGGGGAGCCCTCGCAGGAACGCCTCAGGAAGGATGAACTCTGCGCGAGAGAATGCGTGTTGGCTGTCCGCCTCGTACAGCGCAGCAACGGTCGCGGTGATCGGCTTGTCCTGCGGCACGAACGTGACATGATCGCCGGTGTGGACATTGAGTCGTTCAGCCTCGTGCCGCTCGATTGCAACCACTGGATGCGCGCCAGCGGCAGCCTGCTGCGCGCTCCACCACTGACCGGAAACGACCTTGTCGCCGGGCGGAGGTGCATCGGCTTGCGGCGGCCAGGTGAGTTGCACGGTCATAATGCCGCGACGCGGCATGTGCCTGAGATGCAGCTGCTGGAAGGGCGTGTCGTTGACCGAGGAAATACGAGCCGAGATCACGGGCGCAATCTCCGGCTTTCCCTGCACAGTCGGCTGCGTAGCAAGCAGCGACCGCACACCAGCGACCTCGTTGCTTGCGATATCGATCAGAAACAGGTTCGGCAGCTTCGCAGCGGTAGTCGCCTGCATCTCGCCTACGATGGATCGCTGCACCATAGACACCGCCGCAATCTGCATCACGCCAAGCCCGAGTGCGGCAAGCAATGCAGCGGAGGGATTCCCGGGCCGGTAAAGATTTGCGAGCCCATGCCGCAGCACCGATGGAAGCTGACGCCGAGTCGTGTTGAGGAAAACCTTCAGCAACAGCAGCGTCAGAGCCGCGGCGCCAAGCAGCACAAGAAGTGCCGCGAGCAATCCGAACGCGAACCAACCACCCACCTGGCGCGAGTCCGCGACTGTTGCCGCTAGCGCTGCAAGCCCAAGGAGGATCAATGCCGTCGCTCCAAGCTGCAGGCCGGAACCTCGCACATGCTT
Organism: Bryocella sp.; assembly: GCA_036273275.1. Taxonomy (GTDB): domain Bacteria; phylum Acidobacteriota; class Terriglobia; order Terriglobales; family Acidobacteriaceae; genus Granulicella. The sequence goes on along the minus strand of DASUHZ010000061.1, from coordinate 13,575 downwards.
TGCCGCGCGGGTGAAGAGCGGAGACTCTTCGTTCTCCACTGCCCGACGCAGAATCAGAATCGGACGCACGTTGCGGATGTCCAGTAGTGGCGGCAGCGTGAAGAGCAGCGTCGTAAGTAAGCCCGCGCCAAGCCCGAGTAGCGCCGCGTGCCCGTCAAGCCGGAAACCTGGTGTGAGATGCAGCAGCTTTGCGAGAAACAGCGGTAGCGTCAGCTGTACACCGAACCCAAGCAGCAGCCCCAGAACAGAGCCACCGAGCCCGAGCAGCAAAGTTTGAAGCAGATAAATGCGAATGATCTGCGACGACCCCGCACCGAGCGACTTCATGATTGCAATCGAGTCGAGACGCTGCTGAAGATGCGCGCGCATGGCCATCGCAACGCCCACGGCGCCAAGCACAAGCGCAACCAGCGACATCAGTGAGAGCAAGCCGGTCGCTCCGTCGAGCGCGCGCGTGATCGACGGATTCGCTTCCCTGTAATCGCTGATCTGCGCCTCGGGCAAGATCGTCTCGATCTGACCGCGCAGTTCTGCGACGTGTGCGTCGGAAGTCGGCTGACCGGAAGCCGTGGGCTGCAGTTTGAAGAGCAGGCGGCGTGTTGCACGTGTGCCAGGCGCAAGTAATCCTGTGCCGGCGAGGGCGTGCTGCGAGATCAGAATTCGCGGACCTGCCGCGAATGACCCGGTGAGCCGGTCCGGTTCGTCCATGACGACCGCAGCAATGCGGAACGTACTGTTCCCCAATTTGATCGCGTCGCCAGACTTCAGGTGCAGCCGCAGCAGCAGATCGTCTCCGACCGCCACGCTCGAATCTGTGAGCGCATCGCGCAACCGCATCGCGGGCTCCAGCACAACATCGCCGTAGAACGGATACTTCGACGGATCGACCGCCTTCACCGCGACCAGCAGCGGATCGAGTGATGTAGTTGACGACGCCATCGAGAGCATCTCAATGACCGGTGTTGCATCCAATCCCGGCAGCTTATCGATCGCCGCCTGCTGCGCCAGTGTGGGTGGTTCCATCATGCGCGCGGCGATGTCTCCCGCCATGATGCTGCGCGCACGCAGCAGAAGCATGGAACGGAACGACGCTGAAAATCCTCGGACACCTGTCAGTGCAGCTACGCCCACGGCAACGGAAAGCAGGACGAAGGCGAACTTCCCGGGAGAGCTGCGCAGCTCGCGCGTGGCGATGCGGGCGGCGGTCGAATAGGAGAGCGATGGCATCGCTAAACCTCACTGGCCACGGCTGAGTGCTCTTCCGCGACAATTTCGCCATCCCGGAGAATGATGCGCCGCGACGCGCGTGCCGCAAGCGCAGGATCGTGCGTGACAAGAACCAGTGTCGTGCCCTCGGCTCGATTCAGCTCCAGCAGCAGATCCAGCACATGCTGTCCATTCGTCGAATCCAGATTGCCGGTCGGCTCATCCGCGAGCACGATCGGAGGCCGCAGCATAAACGCCCGCGCCAGCGCGACCCGCTGCTGTTCACCACCGGAAAGCTGAACAGGATAGTGATCAAGCCGCTCGCTCAGTCCCACTGAGTTCAGCAGTTGCCGCGCGCGATCCAGTCCCTCGCGCCGCCCACCCGATTCAGCATTCAACTCATACGGCAGCAATACATTTTCGAGCGCAGTCAGTGTCGGTATGAGTTGATAGCTCTGAAAGACGAAGCCGATCGTCCTGCCACGAAGCTGCGCCAGCGCGCTTTCCGGCAGATAACTTATCGCCGTCCCCTGCCATCGCACATTGCCGGAGGTGGGATTATCCAACCCCGCGAGCAACCCCAGAAGTGTCGACTTCCCGGAACCCGAGGCCCCCATGATCGCAACAAACTCGCCGCGCGCCACTGTAAAGTCCAGACCGCGCAGGATGTCTACTGTCGTCGAGCCAGTGCGAAGGCTTTTGCGTAAGCCTTCAACAACGATGATGGGAGTGGAACCGCTAACGGAATTGAGTGAATCAGCTGACGGAAGCAAGGCAGGGCCTCTCAGTAGAATTAAACCTGTGAATAGACGATACGGGTTGCGATTCGATTCGGTTCTCATCTTAGCCGGGCTGACTGCATTGTTGGGTTGCAGCGCAGCCGGCGGAAATTCCAGGCCGGCGACTGAATCCACATCTGTGCCCGCCGTACCATCGGCAAGCGCCTCCCGGGCAGAAGCCACGGATACGCCAGCGCCATCTGCCTCGGCGACCACAGATGCGAACGTCTCGACCGACTCTCGCCCCGTGATTGCCTGCTTCGGCGACAGCCTCACCGCGGGTTTGGGAATCGAATCCACTGCGAGCTACCCCGCTGATCTCCAGCGCCTGCTCGACAGCGCCGGCTATCACTATCGGGTCGTGAACGAAGGCGTGAGCGGCGACACGACAAAGGACGGCCTCGAACGCATCCGCAGCGTTCTCTCACGCAAGCCGCAGATCGTGGTGCTGGAGTTCGGCGGCAACGACGGCCTCCGCGGTCTGCCGGTTCCACTTGCGCAGCAGAACATCGCGTCGATGATTCAACGGATCCAGCACTCTGGGGCGAAGGTCGCGCTGGCCGGCATCTCGCTCCCGCCGCAATACGGCAACGATTACATCGCGCAGTTCGACTCGATGTATCCCGCGCTTGCGAAACAATTCCACGTCCCACTGCTGCCCTTCATCCTGCAGGATGTCTACGGCGTTGCAGGTGACATCCAGCCGGACGGGGTGCACCCGACCGCGCAGGGCGCAAAACAGGTTGCAGCCAACGTCGAAAAGTTGATTCAGCCAATGCTGAAGAAGTAGCGCTTCATCCCAGCACAACCACTGGTTGCACCAGTGTTCCTGCAATCCGACGTGCGATGCACAGCAGATCGCGCGGTCCGCTGAAGACCTTGATCAGCGGTGCAGACGAAAGCTCCTGCACGTTCACCTGCATGCCATTCCGGATGCGTCCGGCGGTGAATTCATCCACGAGGACCGACGGCAACTCCGGCAACATGGCACGCGGATGCGGAAGCCGGGTCTCTGTCTCGGCCGGTGTAAGGGCCTTCAACTCCTCAACAGTGATTGCCTGCGCCAGCGTGAACGCGCCGGCCTGCGTTCGCCGCAGCGCTGCGAGATGCGCGCCGCAGCCTGCAAGCTGTCCGAGCTCATGCGCGACAGAGCGGACATATCCGCCCGCCGAAACATGCATCGTAAAGCTGGCAACGTCGCCCTCCAACGACTCCAGCGTGAATCCGTGAATCGTAATTCTCGCCGCCTTCACCGGCACCTCTTTTCCCGCACGGGCAAGCTTGTGCGCGGGAACTCCGCCGATCTTCTTCGCCGAGTACACCGGAGGTACCTGGTCAATCGTGCCGTGAAAACGCGCTGCGAGTAAACGTAGTTCATCGAGTGTGAAGGTCAGCGGCGCAGGTTCAGACTGCGGCTCGCCCTCCGCATCGAACGTGTCTGTCGCGAAGCCGAAGCGAATCGTGCCGTTGTAGTACTTGTCCGACTCCGAAAAGAACTGCGCGAGGCGCGTGTACTTGCCGAGCAGAAGCGGCAACACGCCGGTCGCCATGGGATCAAGCGTTCCAAGATGGCCCACGCTGCGCTCGCCCGTAGCACGGCGGACAATTGAAACCACATCATGCGATGTCATGCCCGAAGGCTTATCGAGGATAAGGAGCCCGTTCATGCAACCACCTTCAACGGCTGTAGGGCGTTGCGCCAATCAAAGAGAGGAACTCAACTCGTGTCTGCTGTTGCGTCTTGAACACTCCCAGCATCGAGCTAGTCACTGTCTCCGAACCCTGCTTCTCTACGCCGCGCATCATCATGCAAAGATGCTGGCCCTCGAGCACCACGCCAACCCCCTGCGGATGCACCGCGTCATTGATTGCCTCAGCAATCTGCTGGGTCAGGCGTTCCTGGACCTGCAAGCGTCGCGCAAAAAGATCGACGATGCGCGCCACCTTGCTCAGCCCGACAACCTTCTTGTCCGGGAGATAGGCAACGTGCGCCTTGCCGTAGAAAGGCAGCAGATGATGCTCGCACAGCGAGTAGAACTCGATGTCCTTGACGATCACCATCTCGTCGTAGTCGACATCAAACAGCGCATCGTGCAGCACATCTTCGACGCTCTGGTGATAGCCCCGCGTGAGAAACGTCATCGCCTTTTCCATGCGCTCCGGAGTGCGCAACAGCCCGTCCCGCGCGGGATCCTCGCCAATGCGGTGCAGAAGCTCGGAATAAATCTGTGGCAGTGTCGCCTGTCCTAGTTCAACGTGTGCGGCTTCTGCGGCACGCTGGGCAGGCGTCTCTCCATCACGGTCGGGACCTGGTTTTTCTACGGGTGGTTTTGTCGTCATCGGCCTTGCACTTCCGTTCGATCCTTCGGCGTGTTGTCCGCGCCGAAGTAGTCGAATGAGTTGTTGTTCGTCTCTTCTACACGCACGCGTTCCAGCGTCGCATGCGGGTATTCCGCGAAGATATGCCAGACCTCAATCGCCAGGTTTTCCGTCGTCGGTACAACATCGCGGAAGCACTCCAGCGTGTTCAGGTTCGCGTGATCAAGCTTCGAAACCATCTCGCGTTCGGCAAACGCGTCAAGATCGGCAAGATTCGTCACCATGCCTGTAACCGGATCGATTGCTCCGGAGAGCGTCAGCTGCACGGTGTAATTGTGGCCATGTCCATACGGATTATTGCACTTGCCAAACGTCGCCCGATTCTCCTCAGGCGTCAGTGCATCCACATGCAGCCGGTGCGAGGCCGAAAAGTGATACCGGCGCGAAAGATGAGCGTGCAGCCGATTGCTCATGCACCCTCTCCATAGAAATCGGCAAACAGATCCCGCATCTCATACACCCGCACACGATGCAGCTTCGCATTGGGAATCTTGCCATCCAGCCGCCGCCAGATGGCCACCGCAATGTTCTCCGTCGTCGGCACCGTGGACGCGAACTCGGGCACCTCGAAGTTGAGATGGCGATGGTCATACACCGACAACACTTCGCGCTCCAGGATGTCCTTGAGTTGCTTAAGATCGACCACGAATCCGGAAACCGGATCCGGCTTGCCCGCCACCGTCACCTCCAGCGTGTAGTTGTGACCGTGGCCCTGCCGATTGGCGCACTTGCCGAAAACACGCTCATTCTCCTCCTCGCTCCATGCAGGATTGAAGTAGAAGTGCGCGGCAGAAAATTCGGCTTTGCGTGTCAGCAGAATCATAAGAGCAAAACTCTAATACCTCATAAGATGCGGCAGGCCCGTTCTTGTTACAAACAAATAACTATCGGCCGGTGTGATACTGCCTTCCCTTCCATGCCACATGATGGAAGATGTGATGCTGCATCCAGCTACGCACCAGCAGCCCGATAAACAGCGGCAACCCAAACACCGACAGCGTGGAATTGACAAACCCAAAATGCGCGCGCGACACGCGAGTGTAGAAGCGAATCACTGTCCGCAGCCAAAGCAACACAATCGCCGCCCGTTGCCACAGCACAAGGTACGGCAGCAGCCAAAGTAACAGCGGAAGCAGGAACAGCAAAATATCCAGCAGACGCCATGCAGCCAGTCGCAGCGCATGCGGAAACAGCAGCGCCAGGTTCTTCGTCCAGCCCTCGATCATGTCGCCCAGCCCGCGGTACATCCGCGTGCTCAGAGCATCAGGCGCATAGCGAAATCGTATCGGCCGCTTCGCCCGCTTCATATTCCACGCGAAGTCCACGTCCTCCAGCACCGACCCGCCCACCGCACGGTGGCCTCCGATTGCAAAGTACGCGGCACGCTCCACCAGCAGAAACTGCCCATTCGCCGCCGCCGTACGCTTGCCCGGATCATTCACTTCTGCCGGCGGATACACGCTCGCCAGCTCGGAAAATATCAGCGGCATCACCGCCCGCTGCATTACCCCCGACACAATCTGGCGCGGCGAATACGACAACATCACGACCTTGTATTTCTCTGCCTCATGCATCGCGTGGCGCAGATCGTTCGGCTCATGCAGCGTGTCTGCATCGGTAAACAGCAGCCATCGTCCCCGCGCGTGTTGCGCGCCAAACCAGCACGCGTTCGTCTTGCCCGTGAACCCTCCGCGCGACTCCGCCAGCGACGGCGCCTCCAGGACGCGCACGCCGTTGTGCTGGGCCGCCACCTGTTGCGCAATCGCCCGCGTGCCGTCGGTCGAGTGATCGTCCACGATCAGCAGCTCCCAATCCGCTCCCAGCGGAAACAGGCTTGAGTCCTGCACCAGCAGGCTCTCCAGACAGGCCGGAAGATTCTGCTCCTCATTGCGCGCCGGAATAATGACGCTTAGCTCGAACTTCACCTCTTCGCCCAGCGGCGTCACACGCGCAGTCTCGGCATCCGGGGCCGTCGCCGGCCGCACGGGCGCGTCGTCAACAGGAAGGCCAAGAATGGGGCTCAGTTTCGGCTGGTCGGAGTTGGGCCGGTCGGACACTGGTTCGTATTATAGGAACAATGATCAATTGCTTGAGCCTGCGGTCCGCATTGCGATCAAAGCCGCGATCGAAGCCGCGAACGAAAACTGCAATCTTCGTGGCAGCGGCGATCTTCGGAGTTGTCGCGCTCGCCCTTACCGGCTGCGATCGCGGCAGTCACCCGGAGCAACTCGGCACCCAAGCGCCAATGTTCGCCGTAAACGACGGCGAGCACACCGTCGACCTCAACAAACTTCGCGGACACGTCGTCGTCCTCAACTTCTGGGCGAGCTGGTGCGCTCCCTGCCTCGAAGAGCTTCCCAGCCTTGAAGAGCTGCAACGCGACCTCCCGCAGGTCCAGATCGTCGCAGTCTCCACCGACGACGACTCCACTGCCTACCAGCGGTTCCTCAAAGAACACTCCGTCTCGCTGCTCACCGTCCGCGACGGCGAGCAGCGCTCCAACGCCATGTACGGCACCTTCCGCTACCCCGAAACCTACGTCATCGACAAGAGCGGCATCATACGCCGCAAGTTCATCGGACCGCAGGATTGGACCAGCCCCGAGATCGTCAACTACCTCCGCAAGCTCGCCTCCTAGAACCGGCTTGTTAGGATAGAGCTATGACGCAGTTGGATGTGATGTATCGCTACGGCGTGCCGCCGAGCGAAGCCGCGATGATGGCGCTCGCCCGCATTCGCGAGGTCTACGGAATCCGCGGGCTCGTCTTCGACGAAACCGTGCGCACCGTCCGTCTCGAGTACGACGCCACCCGCCTCAGCGAGCCTGTCGTCCAGGGCCTGCTTCGCCGCTCCGGACTCGACCTCGTCGAACGCGTCTCGCTCATCCCGCCGCCGCCTGAACCCGCGCCCCAGCCTGCAGCAAGCTAGCTTTCACTGACAGATTTGCGGGCACCCCGCGACATCCTGTATCCTCATACCAGTTGCAGTTCTTGCAATGTGCGCCCGTAGCTCAGTGGATAGAGCAACTGGCTACGAACCAGTAGGTCGGGCGTTCGACTCGCTCCGGGCGCACCATAAATCCCCTCGACACATCTCAAAATCTTCTACTGCTCGCCCCAACTTAACTTGGCGCGCAGCACGTTGAAGATCCCGTTCGGCCTCAGCCGCAGCAGCTTCACGCACCGCTCCGATCTACGGCAGCGAATCCGGTCGTTCAGCAGTAGTTCCACCGCCTCCTGCCCATCCACCGTCAGGTACGTCTCGTGCGGCACTACATCCACCGTCACCGCGATCTCCGACGTCCCCGGCACCACAATCGGCCGAATCGTCAGCAGGTGCGGACAGATCGCCGTCAGCACCATGGCGTCGAGTGAAGGAATCAGAATCGGTCCATCCGCGGCCAGCGTGTAGGCCGTTGATCCTGTCGGCGTCGCGACGATCACGCCATCTGCGCGAAACCGCGCCACAAACTCTCCGTCCAGCTCCACCATAAACTCGCCCATGCGGGCGATTGCGCCCTTCGCCAGCACCACATCGTTCAGCGCCAGCCACTCGCGCGGCGCCTGGTTCTGCCGCAGCAGCTCCGCATGCATCATGTGGCGTGAATCGATGAACGCCGTTCCGTTCTTCCAGGCCTCCAGCGTCGTGAACAGTTCCGCCAGCGGAACCTCGGTCAGGAACCCGAGCGATCCAAGATTGCAGCCCAGGATTGGCGTCTCTGTATAGGCAAACGCCCGCGCCGCGGAGAGCAGCGTTCCATCGCCGCCCAGCGTCACGCAGATCTCCGGCTCTTGCCGCGGCATCTCTGGCCGCTCCACCGCATCATGCCGCCGGTTCAGATAGCCCGCGCTCTCGGGGTCCAGCACACATTCATAGCCGCGCTCTCCAAACCAGTCCAGCAACTGCGCAAGAATCTCACACAGCTCAGGCTTCTGCGGCTTTGAGATGATGGCGGCCTTCGGCATCAGACCTGTAGTGTAACCGCGGGTGCGAGAGAACAGAGATCAGAGAACAGAAATCGGAAGAGCCAAATCCGCGCATCCGGATCAACCTCCAAATCCCTGATCTCTAATCTCTGATCTCTGATCTCTGATCTCTAGAACCTCGCATGCAGCAGAAACTCCCGATTCCCTTCCATACCAAGAATCGGCGAGTCCATCACGGCTAACACCTCACCTTTCGGCTCACGCACCGCCGCGCTCACGCGTTCAATCGCCAGCGAATGCGCTGCCGGATCGCGCACGATCCCGCCCTTGCCCACATGCTCGCGCCCCGCCTCGAACTGCGGCTTCACCAGCACCACGGCTTCACCCTTCCATCTCTCGCCCGCAACAGCCAGCGCCCCCACAATCGCCGGCAGCACCAGCGTGCCAGAGATAAAGCTCACGTCCATCGCGAAGAACCGGATCGCCTCACCCGCAACCTCCGCGACCTCACCCGGCTTCAGTAAACGAGCATTCGTCCTCTCCATCAGTTTCACCCGCGGGTCCACCCGCAGCTTGTGCGCAATCTGCCCGAAGCCCGTATCGATCGCCATCACACTTGCCGCTCCATGCTGCAGCATGCAGTCCGTAAAGCCGCCGGTCGACGCGCCCACATCCGCGCACGCAATTCCGGTCACATCAATCGACCACGTCTTCAGCGCATGCTCCAGCTTCAATCCGCCGCGGCTCACATAACGCAGGTCCTCGCCCAGCAGCCGCACCGTCGCGTTCTCGCCGACCTGCGCACCTGGCTTGTCCACCTTCTGTTCGTTCACCAGCACGCGGCCGGCAAGGATCAGCGCCTGCGCGCGCTCACGCGACGCCGCATGCCCCCGGTCCACCAGCAGTTTGTCGATTCGGACTTTCAAGTGCCCTCGCCACACACATCGCGTGCTCTGGAACCAGTTTCCCTGAGCCCGGCTCGCTCGGGCAACGGCATGACGTACACTGAGCACTCGGAAACAGGCCAGGGTGGGCCGCCGCAGTGTGCATCGCGCCTTCGCCGCCCGGCAGTAGAGCATTTTCCTGAAGGTGTAGTCGAGGCGAAGATCGGTGATGTCGTTTTCTCTCAAGGAAAACGACCTTCACAGATTCTTCTCGAAACTATAGTGTCAGGAGAAATGCTCTAGGCAATCCGTCATCGTCGCAGGAACGTAATTCATGAAGAGTAACGTTGAAGGACCGATGTTCAATGGAGCTACGGAGCAGGATGTCCAGTTGTTGGGCCGGATACGGCGTGGCGACGAACAGGCCATGGGCGCAATCTATGATCGCTACTCGCGGGTGGTCTACTCCGTCGCGCTCCGCGTCCTGCGCGACCCCGCCTCCGCCGAAGACGTCGTCCAGGACGTCTTTCTCGGCCTCTGGCGCCGCCCGGAGACCTTCATCTCCGCCCGCGGCAGCCTTGGCGGCTGGCTCGCCGTCGTCGCCCGCAACCGGTCTATCGACACCCTGCGCCGCAAACGGCCCAGCGAACAGGTCGAAGAGGTTTATCTCGCCTCACCGTTCGATCTCGCCAGCGAAGCCGAGCGAAACACCATGATGCAGCGGGCCCGGGTGGTCATCCTGCGACTTCCGTTGGAGCAACGAAAAGCCCTCGAAATGGCATACTTCGATGGGCTCACCCACTCCGAGATCGCCGAAGTCACAGGCGACCCGCTCGGCACCGTAAAAACCCGCATCCGTACCGCGCTGTTGAGCCTCAGAAAGGAGCTGGAAGCATGACGATGATCGACACCCACATTCCCGAAGATGACCTCGTACTCTTCGCCCTCCAGCTTCTGCCCGAAGACCGCATGCGCCAGGCAAAGAAGCATTCCGAAACATGCGATCTCTGCCGTAGCGAAATCGCCAAACTGCAGGGCGACCTCGCAGCCTACTCCATGACCGCCGATATCCAGGCGCCTCCGCCGGCCGCCCGCGAGCGCCTCCTGCGCCAGGTCGCGAAGGAGCCAAGGCTCGCATCCTTGGAACCGGAACCAGAGCCCGAACGCAAACCTGCTCCGGCGCCCCCGCCGCTCGCCCCCCTTGAGGATCGCCGCAACGCTGAGGATCGCCGCTCGCCTCAACCTCTGGCCGCCTCCGAGCCCTTCTTCCCCACCCGCCAGAGCCGCGGCCTGGCCAGGACCATCGCCGAGGATGAGCTGGAGGTCCCGCCGGAACGCCGGCGACGAGGTCTCCACAGAGGCATTCCCGACGATGAGCCCGAGCTTCCGCAGGAGCGCCGCCGCGGCAGCCGCGCCCCCTGGGTTCTCGCCTGGACAGGCTGGGCCATCGCCGCGGGTGTCTCTTTCGTCGCCGGCGTCCAGGTGCATCAGCGGCAGCAGATCCAGAACTCCATGGCCGCGCAGCAGGCCCGCATGGACGACACCACCCGCCAGGCCGTCCATGCTCAGGATGCACTCGCTGCCCTTACCGCCGCGAACGCGATGCAAATGCCCCTGCACGCCACCGCTGCGGTGAAGCCCGTCGTCGCGGTCAAACCCGGCACTCCCGCTCCCCCGGCCGCGCCGTCGCCCGACGCCATGGTCGCCTACCTCGCCGACAAGGGCGCACTCGTCTTCATCGGCACGCACATGGACCCCGCGCCCGCCGGTAAGACCTACGAGCTCTGGCTGCTCCCTGCAAACGGCGGCAATCCCATGCCCGCCGGCACCTTCAAGCCCGACGCGCAGGGGGCCGCCCACATCGTAATGCCCCAGCTTCCCAAGGGCGTGCCTGCCAAGGGCTTTGGTATCACCGTGGAGAACGACGGTGGCTCCCCAACCCCGACCCTGCCCATCGTGATGTCCTAACGGGTGCCCCATTCATACGCATTTGCATCGCCCATGAGTGGACAAAAAAGCAAAGGCCGCCTGCATCGGCGGCCTCTCTTCTTTTTGAGTTGATCGCTCTTACGGCGCCGTCAGCGCTACGCGCACTCCGAGTCCCTGCAGGTTCACATGCGTGGTCACCGTGTCCGTGTCGGTCTCGATCACCGTCAGGAACTTATTGTCTGCCGACGTCACGTACACCTTGCCCGTAGGCGTTCCAGTCGTCGCCGCAATCGTCGTCGGATGACCATAGACCTTCGTGGGCGTCGTGTTCGTGTCTGACGTGGCCGACGCCAACGAGATCCCCGGAATCGTCGCGGTCACTGTGCCACTTACCAGGTTCACCACGCTTACCGAGCCCTCGACACCCGCCGCCGCATTGCCCTGGTTCGCCACATAGGCCTTCGTCCCGTCCTGCAGCACCGACACCATCACCGGGTTGATTCCCACCGGAACCGTCTTCAGCACCGTGCCGAACCCCACCGCATCCACCGGATTCGCCGGATCGCAGTTCGGATTCGTCGCCGGCGACGCCGTACTGCACAGCGGGATGTTGATAATGCTCAGCGACCCCGGATGCACACCGTCCCCCTGATTCAACACCACAAGTTGACTCGTCAGCGGCGACAGATCCGCCCACACCGGTCCCTGGCCAAGCGTTCCCGTCGCCGGAATCACCGGCATCGCCAGGTCCGGCCCATTGTTCACCACGTTGATCACGTTTACCGTTCCCGAACCCTTGTTCAGGATGAACGCGCGCTTTCCGTCCGCAGTCATCACTCCGTACACCGGATTAATGCCCACATTAATCGTGCTTGAAACCGCCAGGTTTCCGCTCTCAACCGACGACACCGTGCTCGGCGTTACCTGATCGCCCTCGCTGATCACATACGCGCGCGCCGCCGTATTCGTGCCCACCACATAAACCGGATTGTTTGGCACGCCGATGTTCTGCTCCAGCGAGCCCGTGCCCGTCAGCGCCGCCACCTGCGACAGTCCGGGTTCCGGCACAAACACTGAGGCGTTCGTCCCGGCCAGCGAAATCGCGCTGATACTCACCGGCGAAGACCCCGCGCTCAGCGTGCTTTGCCCAATATCGCTCGAAAGCAGCTGCTCAGGACTGCCCGCTGCAAACTCGTTGAGTGAGCCCGCGCTGTTGATGACATAGCCCTGCGCTCCACCCGACGCCAGCGCCAGGTAGCTCGGGTTCGAGAGAACCTGCGGCGTCGATAACACCGTGTCCCCTGAGACATCCACGAACGTCAGCAGGCCCGGAGACGATGCGCTCGGGTTCGAGATCACAACGGCATACTTCGCCGGCTGATTGGCTGGCCCCACCGGATTAATCGCGCTGACCACTGGCCGGTACTGGTTTCCGCAACCCGCCATCAACACGCCCAGCGCTGCCACCGAGCCCAGCAGAATGGGCCTCCCCCAGCCAACACTGCCGCCAAGGGGAGCCTCAAGGTACGATCGTCTTCCGAACAAAAGCTGACTCCAGAAGATGAGCGCGCTACTCGGCCGCTCATCAGCGTCTATTGTAGACGAGCCGGTGTACGTTCTCGGCAACACAAGCCTCTAACTAAGGAGACAGCCATGAACGAACCCGACGTGATTCTCAAAATGCTCGGTGGCCACAAACGCGAGCCACGCACCATCGCCGTTGTCGGCCTCTCCGACGACCCCACCCGCCCCAGCCACTCCGTCTCCGCCTACATGCAGCGCCACGGCTACCGCATCATTCCTGTGAATCCCGGCGCGTCACACGTGCTCGGCGAGCTCTGCTATCCGTCTCTCCTCGACGTGCCCGCCTCCCCCGACATCGTCAACGTCTTCCGCCTTCCCCGCTACATTCCCGGCATCGTCGACGACATGATCGAGCTCGGCCTGCAAAACCTCTGGGTCCAGCTCGGCATCCGCAATGATCCAGCCGCCATCAAGGCCGAAGCCGCCGGAATCTCCGTCGTCATGGACCGCTGCATCCTCGTCGAGCACGCAAATCTCTTCGGATCCTCCACCCGCGTTGCCTGACGAATCGGAGTAGCAGCGGGCTTTTAGCCCGCGGATGAAGTGCACGCTGAATGCGGGCTTTAGCTCCGGGGCAAATGACGCTCGACACCATAGCGACCAACGGAATCGCGGACGCAACTCCAAACCACACAATGACAATCCGCAAGCAATCCCCAACCCCTCGCACCTCTACAATGTACGCATGACCTTCAGACGCACGGCCTGCCTGCGCCGCCTCGCCCTCGCATGCCTGCTGCTGCTTCTTCCCGTTTTCGCGGCCCACGCCCAGATCCCCGAGGTCGGTGACGGCGGCCCCGGCCCCGTCAAAGCCCAGCATCTCACCGCCGAAATCACCTCACTCTCTCCGCAGATCACTCCGGGCGGCACCCAGACCATCGGCCTCGT
>DASUHZ010000060.1:0-49857 GCA_036273275.1 Bryocella sp. | reverse complement strand
CTCCGAATGCCGGAAGACCACGCGTTCTTCCCAAATCCGTTTCGCATCGATGAGATCAGTAACGCAATCGAGAGAGTGGGCGGAATTGATTGCTGCTACGGCGGCATTGGGTACCACGGCCACGTCGCGTTCAATGAACCTCCCATATCCCGCTGGTGGACAGTAACGCCGGCAGAGATGCGCGAGTCTCTCACACGAGTGGTCGTGCTCGGCGACGATTCCATCGTGGTGCAAAGCATTCACTCCTCCGGGGGCGATTCCACAGCCATCCCGCCGATGGCTGTCACGTTGGGCATGCGCGACATCCTTGGATCGAAGAAGATTCGCTTGTATTGCTCCGCCGGCGAACGGCATCGTGCCATCTTTCGCATCAGCGTCGCCGGCGAAGAGTCCGTGTTCTATCCCAGCACACTGGTGCAAGGCCACCGCGACGCAGAGGTCATCACCGATGAAGCGACAGCGCTCCCGATTGAAGTCGGGTTGCGGTGACGTATGGAGAAATAAAGCCTGTGAATTATTCCTCGCCAGTATCGCTTGTGCCACCCCACTCCCGCCGAATTCTGCCGTGCTGTGCCACGCGCACTGCTCTGCTGATCACGCTTTTTGCCGCCTGCGGAGCGACGCTCTTCGCAGCTCCCTTGTCTCTGCGTCATGGGAATAACGGAGTGCATATCGTCACGGGCCCGGCTCCTTCTCAAGTGGACCAATTTGCTGCAAGCGAACTTGCACGGTATCTCGGCAAAATGAGCGGGGCAAAGTTCGTGGTGGAGACGGCGAGTCGTCTAGCGCCTGAGGCCATCGTCGTCGGGCGTGATGAGTCCATATCCCTTGACTCCAGCATCGCGAAGGAGGATCTCGGCGAGGACGGCTTCGTTATTCGGCAGGTGGGCAGACGGGTGTTGATCGCGGGCGCAAGTGATCGCGGCACGTTGTACGGGGTGTATGCCTTCCTAGAAAAGCTCGGCTGCCGCTGGTTCGCTCCCAACTTCAGCTTCTACGGATCCGCTACCGGTGAATTCGTGCCGCATATCCAGGACCCTGCCGTGAACGACTGGAACGTAGTGGAGAAGCCTGCCTTCAAATGGCGGAAGCTCTACGTTGAAGAAGGCTGGAGTCACACAGAAGAGAACCTGAAGCAGATGGTCGACTGGATGGCGAAGGCGCGGATGAATGTGCTGGATTGCCCGATTGACTACCAGCATCTTCACCGCACAGAGTGGGATCACTGGCGCAGCGCAATCACGCCTGAACTAAGGAAGAGAGGCATGCTCATTGAGGTGGGTGGCCACGGCTATCCGAACTTTCTCTCAACCGAGAAGTACTTCGCGCAGCATCCGGAGTGGTTCGGGATGTATGAGGGAAAGCGGAGCGCCGATCCGCGCGAAGTGTTTTCGACGAGCAACCCTGATGCGGTTAACACCTTTGTCGCGAATGTCAGGAGCTATCTCAGAACTCATCCCGAGATCGACATTTTGGATGTATGGCCTCCGGACGGCGCACGCTGGTCTGACGCGCCGGAAGATCTGGCGCTCGGCTCACCTTCGGAGCGGCAAATGCTCCTGCTGAACCATCTCTATCAGGAGCTTAAAGCAGAGTTCCCAAAGCTGCGCCTGCAGTTCATCGCCTACCAGGTCTATACCGTGCCGCCGTCGGAGCATAAACCGGATCCAGGCGTCCTCATGGAGTTCTGCCCGATCAATCGGAGCTTTGAGAGCCCTCTGTATGCGAGCGACTATCCACAGAGTGAAGAGTACTTTCACGATCTCCAGGGTTGGCTCAAAGGCGTGATGGACCCGTCCAACATTTCGATCTACAGCTACATCACCAAATATGCGTGGCGATCCTACCCCGTGCTAATTCCGCATCTTATCGTCGACGAGGCGCGCCGCTTTCACAACCTGGGCATTGGTGGAATGTCTACGTACAGCGAGCCCGGGAATTGGGCGACCTTCGAGCTGGACCACTACATCACCGCGCGGGCTCTCTGGAATCCGCAACTCAATACTCATGACGAGCTGGTCGATTACACGTCACACCGATACGGTCCGGCTGGGCCTGCGGTGCTCCAGTACCTCAACCTGATTGAACAGGTTGTTCCCCACGCAATCGGTATTCCAGGGACGCAGCTCACCATCGAAAAACAGAGAATGATGCTGCGTGACTTCGCCCCCACGGCCGGACTCCTGAAGCAAGCGCACGCAGCGGCCGCCTCGGACGCTGCGCTCCAGCTTCTTCTTGCGAAGCTCGATCATGCAAATGAGTACGTCCAGAATGAGATGGAGATGCGCCTTGCGATCCTGGTGGGCGGACAAGGGTTGGGCAGCAACCGGTTAAAGAACCTCCAGAACCTGCTCGCTGATCGGGAGAGGATCGTCAGTTCCGATCGCGAAGATGGTGTGATTCTGCAGGACAATCGGACTCCTTGAACTGCTTGCAATGCGGCTCGGTCATGCTCGAGGAGCAGACACCAGCCGGATTGCGCTGACGTCCTGCCGTACCATCTCTACGAATGCTCGAATCACGCACGCAGCCCGCAACGCTACCAAACACGCCGGGAAGCCTGCGGCGGAAGATCATCTTTCTCCTCTTCCTGCTCATTGCCATCTGCATCCTGGATCGCCAAATCCTGTCGGTGCTGGCGCCCATCCTGACGGTTTCGCTACATCTTTCAAACACCCAGTACGGCGCAATCCTCTTCTGCTTCCTGGCAGGCATGACAATCGGTCAGATCCCGGTTGGGATCATGATCGATCGCATCGGAGCACGCAAAGGATTCGTGATCATCTTCTGCGTGTGGTCACTGGCCAGCGTGGGGCACGCTTTCATGCATACAGCAGCGCAGTTTGGCGCTCTCCGTTTTCTGCTGGGCCTGGCGGAGTGCGGCGCATACTCCGGAGGGACCAAGGTCATTGCACAATGGTTTCCCCCGGAAGACCGAGCCTTCGCCGCCGGCATCTTCAACAGCGGCTCACTGGCCGGTTCTATCGTGGCTCCGCCGCTGATCGTATTCCTGGCCTTGCATCTGGGATGGCGCGCTGCATTCATTCTCCCCAGTCTCGCCGGAGTGCTTTGGGTCATTCCATGGCTTCGCACCTACTGGGAGCCATGGCAGCACCCTGCTCTGCGCAACGAAGCGCACGACCGACAGCCCCGCACATCGCATGAGAAAGCCCCTTCGATCCTTCATCTGCTCACGTTCCGAGCAGTATGGGGTGCGATTCTTATGCGGGCATTCAGCGCGCCGGTCACCAACTTCTATTGGTACTGGCTGCCTGAGTATCTCAAGCATCAGCGCGGTATGACGCTTGCAATGATCGGACTCGTGACTTGGCTTCCCTTCCTGGCCGGCGGCATCGGAAATCTCGGCGGAGGCTGGGCAGCCCGGCATCTGGTAAGGCGGGGCTGCAGCATTGACACGTCCCGGCGCGTACTCTTCATCATCTCAATCACAGTCGCAGCAAGCGCCGTACTCGTTCCGGCAATGCCGAACAACGCTACGGCAATTGGCCTTATCTGCCTTGCGTCTCTAGCCATCAATGCGTATGCGGCTAATCTAATCGGCCTCTACACCGATCTCTTTCCGCATGAGATGCTCGCACGCATCACTAGCATGACGGGCATCGGTGACGGCATTATGAGCATGATGAGCATGCTCTTCACGGGTATCGTGGTGGATCATTTTTCGTTTCTGCCGGTGTTCGTCGCCGCTGGACTTCTACCATTCCTGGCGCTCGGCTCTTTCTTTGTGCTCGTGCGCCGCGTGAGGCCAGTACCGATTGGCATTTACATGCAACCTGAGTAGCCGGCAATTTGGCTGGCCGTCCGCGATACCATCCTCACGCAACTGCTCCGACGCCTAACGTACTTGACTAGAGTCCGATATCCAAAGCAAGCCAGGCCGCGCTTGCGATCCCGCAGCATATAGTTAGAGCGCTTGCGTCCGCGCACCGCAATCTGGTCGTCGCCACGCGAAGCTACCATTGCCAGTTCCAGCGGAGTTCCATCTTCGAGCAGCGCCATTCGGCGGACACTGACCCCAGCAAAAGATGGACCCAGGCCAAGGTCGAACATCTTGAGGATGAGGTCCAGAATTTCGCCTTCCGCGAAATATTTAATGCGCCCCCGCCCGTCATACTCCAGAAATGCTCCGGTCTGCGCAAGGTATGGGTCAGCACCGGAGCGCTGTAACCAGCCGGCATTATGACTACTTCGTCGAGACCGGATGCAGCTCGATAACCTCAACATCCTGTCCTGAAGGAAAGCGCACCTCCAATGTGTCTTTGAGCGCCTTTCCCGAAACAATCCACGTCTCCCCTGTGCTCCACGATGTGACGCGGAACTGGCCGTCCGGATAACCAGGAATGCGGAACCGCACGTTGGTGGCCGAGCTCTGATTTCGGAATAACACCACCATGCCATCGCCCGTCCGGGCTAACCGCGCGAAACCATCCCACTGGTCCATCCGCGGCTGGCGCCAACTACCCAGTGGGAAAAATGAGTCGGACATTTTCGCCGAAGCACGCAAACGTTTATAGCGGTCAATCCAGTCCCGATAGGCCGCTGACGTTTTTGCATCCACTCGGCGCAGATCGCCGAGGAATACGGGCCCGGCCCCCATCGCAGTCGTGGCATGGTCCTGCCAGGACGGCATCTCCGCCTGCAAATTGCCGATGAGCATGGTGTTCACCGGGATTGCCATTCCACGTTGATATAACAACGTGCGTACCTGGAGAGGGCCGGCATCATCGGCGGACCTATCCACGACGTTGCTCATCCAGTCCAGGTCAGCGACGCGCAAGAGACCGTAATCGATCAGGTGCTTCTCTCCCCACAGCTCAAACGTGTAATCGATTAGCAGCTTTGGGAAGCGTTCGTGCAGAGTATTAGCGATCAAATCGAGCGATTCGTAGATACGCTCGGAGGATTCCTGCGGCGTGCTGTATTCTTCGCGTTTCTCGAAGCATCCCGGCTGCTCGCCGTACGCGTTGAAAACGGTAGTGAGGTCCAGCTTCACATAGCTAAGGTCGTAGCGCTTTACAAGGTCCGAGATGCGGTCGATGACGGCATACTTGTATGGACTCGCCAACGAGAGCACGATGCCTGACGAGTTGGAATAACGCAGGCTGCCGTCCGGTTCGTGGCACGCCCACTCGGGGTGCTGCAAGAAGTCATGGGACTTCAAGTCAATCAATGCAAGCGGGCTCCACAGGCCTCGCTCGAGCCCCAACTGATGCGCTTGGGCGAAGAGAGGATCGAGGCCGTCGGGAAACTTCTTGGTATCGACGGTGTTATCCCCGTACCGCAGTTCCCATCCGTCGTCCAGCGTGAACAAGGTGAAGCCCATGGCGGCGGCCCGGCGCATCAATTCCGCAACCAATGCCGCGCTAATGTCCTTATGAAACGGCTCCCACGTGTTGTATATCCACGGCTCAACCTGTCGGCGGTTGATTGCGATTCGATCGCGCACGTACTCCGGAATTCGCCAGTGGGGGTCGGAGGCCGTTCCGCGCTGGTAAAACAGCACGGAAACGCCGGCCGTTTTGAACACTTCCCCAGGCGCTACTGTTCTTCGAAACGGAAACAGGTCTGTGTCATACATCGCCGAAAACGCAGGCGTCCATTGTGACCATCCGATTTGACCCAATTCGGTCCGTTTCATGTAACCCGGCACTTCACTGAGAACGGCGAATCCGATTCCTGTCTTCGCATCCTCCAACAGCACGGCGACATCGTTCACACGCCCGGTGAAGTAAGTCTCCCGCGGTTGCTCGCCATAGCCGCCATACGCTACCAGTTCCTTCTCCGGTCCTGGCGAGAGCAGGCCATTTGCCACGGTCAGATGCTGAAGAACAACTGGCGTTGATCCGGTATTCCGAATCTCAAGAAACTGGCGCACGGCCGGCTCCCCCTTCGCCAGTTCGTAGTGCACAATCACTTCCACCGGAGCGTGCAGGGCCTCGAGCCATACGGCCAGTTGGGCGGTTCCATCACTGGATGTCGACTCAGTAGCCCCTTTCAGGTGGACATCGCTGGATTTTCCGCTCACGGGCTTCCCGTCAGCAGACACTCGAAACTCGTTGAAGCCGTGGTGTATGGACCCTGGCAGAACGAATGCGTGCGCACTGATAAGATCGCTCCACTCCTGCGTCTCCAGGCCGTATTGGGGGGAATAAGACACGGCTTTACGCACTACCCCGTTATCCAGCACCCAACGGCGTGATTGTGCCGAATCATCCAGCCGCTGCGCGCTTATCGCGGTTGAAATGGCCAGAAGCAACGAGAACAACGATGTGCACCGCAAGGTCATTTTGGAATGCATATAATGCTCTATCGAACCAACGACACAAGTGTGCGCACGCGATTCCCTCCGGCCTTCAGTGGGTGGTCGCCCGAAGGATCAGCTTCGACTTCAGCACGGTGCGACGGGATGAAGACTTCTTGTTCTTATTCAAAAGGGCCAACACGGCCTTTGCCGATTTCTCCCCAAGGGCCTTCGCATCCTGGTCGACCGTAGATAGAGGAAGCCGGAGGGCCTGGCCCAGCGGATGATTACCGACGCCGATGATCGCTACGTCCTTGGGAATGCGAAGTTTCGCTGCCAGCACAGCCTCAATCGCGCCAATTGCCATTGGATCGTTGAAACAGAACATGCCGTCAATCTGCGGTTTTTCCTTTAACAGTCGCTGGGCTGCCTCGAAGCCATGGTGGAAAGAACGTGGTCCGGACTCCGCCGGTGTAACTACATACTTTTCGCGAAACGGAAGACCTCCTGCCTCGAGCGCGTCTTTGTATCCCTGAAAGCGCATCAGCCCTGGGCTCATCGGCGGTCCCATGATGTGGCCGATCCGCTTGCATCCGGTTTTGATCAGATGCTCGGTTGCCATCCTGCCTACCAGCAAGTCATCGACGCCAACGTATGGAACCCTGAAGGAACGCACATCGCGATCCAGCAAAACGAATGGAACGTCGCGCTGCTGGAGCAGATCGAAGCAGGCGGTGTCGGAGCCGGATGTGGCAATCACCATCGCATCTGCACCGAAAGAAAGCAGATGTTCGATTTCACTGAGCTGCAGCTTCTCATCTTCGGCCGTCCATGCAATCAGCGTGGTGTAGCCGTGCTTACGCAGCACCTCAGAAATCGAGATCGCGATTTCCGCGAAGAAGCCATGGACCAGATCCGGGATGACAAGAGCGATCAGCGACGTGCGCCCGGTGACCAGGCTGCGCGCCATCAAGTTGGGTCGATATTGCAGCTCCTGTACCCGCTTCAGGACCCGCTCTTTTGTTGACTGACCGATGTCGGGATGATCGCGCAGCACCTTGGATACAGTGACGGCTGAAACCCCGAGATCCCGGGCGATGTCTTTCATTCGAATAACCGGCATAATTCCCCCAATCGTATCTCAGCATTCATACCGAATCACACGGAGACTGCTTCGCAGCACACGCCTCGGAACAGCACAGGTCCGGTTCGCCTTGGCAGCCACGGTACAGCGAGCAGGATCGCTATGGGCAGTAACATCGCTCCGCGCAAACCGACAACCATCGAGAGCTGCCCGACTACGAGTGGGCATACGGCGCCTCCCAACGCAGCGGCGGCAAGCACGATCCCCATCCGCCGCGTTCCCAGCCGCCAGTCCAGAGTCCCCGAAAGCACCAGCGGGAAGCCTGGCCCTATCAGAAGGCCGGCAAGGAAGCCGGCAGAGATACCGGACACCTGTGGAACAGCAATCAGTTGCGCGAGAACAAGCGCCGTGCCGATCAACGCAGCAGTGAGAAAGCGCTCACGGACTGCCCGTCCGAGTTTTCGCGGCACGGCCACGCGCGAAAGAATCAATCCGAGCCACAGTGCCGATGTCACCCATGGCGCCTGGGCCAGCGTTCTTCCGCCATAACGATATGCGAACATAGGCAGCCAGCCGCTCATGCATCCTTCCGCGCCGCCGTAAAGAAACATTGCGGCTGCGCACGCGAGCGTGACGAAGCGCGCCGGAGGAGCATTCGGTGCTACGTGCGATGTTGCGGAATCCGTTGCTTCACCGCGCCATGCTTCCTGGTCCAACAGGCATCCGAGAAAAAGTGCGGCCAGCAACAGCAGGCGATTCGCCAAAGAAAGGCCCAGAAGATGCGGCGCGACGAATACGGGCGAAAGCATTGCGCCAACGCACCACACCGCTCCCAGGCGGGCCAGCACTCCCGTGCGCTGCGGCGCGGGAAGCCGACCCGCGAGCAGGTTCACCGCGCTCATCAGCGAACCCAGGCCGAATCCTGTCACCAGAACGGCAAGAAGTGCGACAGCATAGATTTCCCCTGAGCTGCTTCGCGTGCACAGCGCGAAGCCGGCCATGCCGGCTGCCGCGCACACAACACCGCGGCGCACTGCGCGCTCCAACCTGCGCCGCAGGGTCAGCGTACCGCAGCAGGACCCCGCCAGCAGCAAACCCAGCAGCAAACCGGAGCGGTTGTCGGCGAGTCCCCATTGCCCGGTCAACACAGGCAGCAAGGGCCCCATCAGCCCGCAACCCAAGCCGGCGCAAAGAAATGCCAACGCCCACGCGCGTTTCGCTTCAGCAGCAATAGCATTCGTCATGCAGATCCTCGCCAACACGCCAAAACAGTTGTGGTTGCGCTTCGAAGATGGCGGCGCTCGCGGCGTCAAGCGCATTCATCTTTTCGAGCGCACTATGGTTGCGCTGTGTAGCGGAACCACCGAAAATCCGCCGTATTGCCGCTCGCGCTCCCTGCTTCGCTGAACATCGCGATATAAGCTCCGCTCCACACGTTCGCCACTTCGCTGCCCAGAAGACGCTGATCGCCACTTCCGAGTTCGTGCCATTGCTTGCCGTCGCTGGACCACGAAAACGAATATTGCTTTGGTTCTGACGTTACTCTTAGCTGCACTGAACCATCAGGAACGGGCTGCTCTGCAGCAATCACATGAATGTCCGCGACTTGTTTTGCGAACTGCGCCACCCGGCGACCATTTTCCCATGCCAGCGCGATGTCATAGTGATATTGCGGTGAAAGAAACACGGTGAGCCCCGCGCGATCGCCCGCCATTGCCGGATGAGTCTCAAGCTCCGCCGTTGAGACTGTGCGCCACTCTGTCTGTCGCCGTCCAACAAATGCGGTTGCATTCTTGAACGACATCGTGCCAAGTTGGCCATGCAGCCGCAAATATCCCTGTCTTTCTGTCAGCGAGAATAACCGCCAGCCCGCAGGCCCCAGAGTATTCCACTGGATGCCGAGTCGAGGTGCTGCGAAATTCTCCAACTCACGCGCCGGCGCAAAAAGATGAGTCGCCGGCAGCGCGTGAACGACAGTGAGGTTCTGCTCATCGTGGTCGCTCACGACCGGCCAGCCCTCATGCCAGTCGACCGGAAATAAAAACGTCTCTCGGCCTAGTGAGAAATGCGCGTAGTCGAAGTGCCGTGTGCCCAGGCAGACCGTCCACCACTGATGCTCCGGCGTATCGACCAGATCGCAGTGGCCCAAAGTACGCAGCCGGTCGTCCCAGCTCTTGTGTTGCGACACCCAGGGGTTGTGCGGGTCCGGTTCGAAGGGGCCCCATGGCGACTTCGCCCGCCCGATCGTCTCCATGTGCAGGAAGCGGCTTCCGCCTTCGGCCAGCGCAAGGTAATACCATTCACCGAAATGATAGAGGTGCGGTCCTTCGGCGTCCGTGCTGACCATGCCGTGGGAGACCGTGCGAAGCTCGCCATGCAGCTTGCCCGTGCCGACATCGATCTCCGCCTGCACAATGCGATGCGCTTCATCAGGACCACGCCTGGTGTAATACACCTTCCCGTCGTTATCGAAGAGCAGGCTCGGATCGAACAGGCCCTGGTCGATCTTGACAGGCAGCGACCATGGCCCCGCCGCGTTTTCTGCACTCACCAAAAAATTGCCCCCGCCACGGACGTCCGTGGTGAGCGCGTAGAAACGTCCGTTGTGATACCGCAGCGTGCATGCGTAGGTGGAAGGATGGTCGTCGTGCAACACCGCAAATTGCTCCGGCCGCTCCAGAGCGTAGCCGATCCGCTCCCAGTGAACCAGATCGAAGCTGTGATAAACGGGGCAGGAGGGAAAGTACTCAAACGAGCTGGTCGTAAGGAAATACTCACTGCCGACACGCACGATCGACGGGTCTGGATTCATGCCGCGAATCACTGGGTTCGTGTAACTATCCATCTTCGCCGGCGCGGAAACTGCTACGGCCAATACCATACCGAGGATGCCGGGCAGACGAGTCGCGATCACGGATTTACTCCTAAGCAAGCCTGACCGAGTGCGGTTCACGCGAGATGCAGACGCAGCGCGACTCCGATTGCTGCCGACGCCGGCAGATTGTTCGGTGGCGTTACGCGCAGCGCACCATCTTCCTGTTTGAATTTCAGCTTGCCGGACGATCCCAGCAACTCAACGCTCTTTACGGCTTTTCCCGAAGCCGTGTTGTTGCGGCCCAGCGATTTCACGACAATCTCCTGCCGCGGAGCACCCTGCGCAAACACATACAGCTCATCCCCTTTGCTCACGAAGCGGAAGTCTTCGACCGTCAGGTCCGGCTTGCGGTTTTCATTCATGCCAGTGCCGGCCGGGACCGCCAGCGCCGGGCCTTCGCCAAACGCCTTCCACGGCTTGGTGCCATAGATGCCAGTGCCGTTGGTCTGCATCCACTCTGTTATGCCGGCCAGCACTACGCGCTCGTCCGAGTCGAGTTCACCGCTTGCCGGCAGCGGGAAGTTCAACAGTAGGTTGCCGTTCTTGCTGACGATGTCGACGAGCAAGTCGATCACCTTCTTCGCCGATTTGTACTTGATGCCGCGCTTGTAATGCCAATCGCCGATGCAGGTGTCGGTCTGCCAAGGACTTTCGCGGATGCCGTCAGCGACGCCGCGCTCCCGGTCGAGCACACACGTACCCACCGCGCAGTCGCTCTCGATCTTGCTGGTATAGATCGACTCCACGTGGCCACCGTGCAGGCTCCCGCTGACGTTGTACAGTTCCGCCACAGGTTCAAGCCCGTATTCCTCGAAGGGGATCCCGCCGTCTGTATAGAGCAGATCCGGCTGGTGCTGATCGATGAGGTCCATCACGCGCTTGGTGTACTGCAGCTTCCACCAGTCCGGCGCCACTCGGCCCATCGGCTTAGCTGTCTGCAGGAAATCCCGGGGTTCATCGCGGTAGTCGTGATACAGCTCCGCGAAATTCGGGTCGTTCCCGTCATACGGAACGCCTTTGTGCGGTCCGTCCTTGTCCGCGAGGTGCGACGTAACCCACCAGTCGTAGCTGTTCGACAGGTGCTCGCTCACGCCAAACCGCAAGCCACGCTTGCGCGCCGCCGCCGCCCAGATCCCGACGACATCCTTCCCGGGTCCTTTTGCAACAGCATTCCAGCGCGGCTGGTACTTCGAGTTCCACAGGTCGAAGTTGTCGTGGTGCACCCCCATACTAAAGAAGTACTTCGCACCTGCTTTCACATAAAGATCGATGAGGGCATCAGGATCCCAGCGGTCCGCCGTGAACAGATGCACGAGGTCCTTGTAGCCCACTTTGCTCTGTGGCCCGAAATGCTCCTGGTGATACTTGTACTGCGGCGATCCTTCGATATACATGTTTCGCGCGTACCAGTCTCCGTCCCCAACCGCGGACTGCGGCCCCCAATGCGCCCACATGCCGAACTTTGCCTCTCCAAACCACTTCGGGATCTGATAGCTGCGCAAGGAGGCGCGCGTGCCCGCAAATGATCCGGCACGCAGCGGGGGCAACCCGCTCGTATACTGTTGCGCGAAGAGATCGCGCGAAAACCAGCTGGCTGCGCCTGCACCCATCAGTTTCAATCCTGTTCGCCTGCTCAGCTTCATCTTTTTCGCCTTCCTCGGTCTTGGCCGCAGATCTCGATGGCCATCTATGAGCGCTAATTTCCTTAAGTTTCCGTCGTTTAGTCAGCGATAACTGTAACTTTTACTTTTCTCATATGTCAACGAACATTTCGCAGACCTCACCTGGTGTTATCAAACAGGCGCGGCCTCATCTCAAGCACCGGATGTTCCCCTCTTCTAAGAGTGACTGTCTCGCCATCCAACGTGTGTCCATAGTGGTACTGCGCCGGAATCACAGTCGCGGACTCCATGCCCTTGATGCTGGTGGTCCAGGCGATAGCGCCATCCCCGAAATCCCGGCCCCGGAGACTGCACCACCAGACCGTTCCGCTCGAGCGGCACGCAGCCATGAAGCTAGCTCCGTGCAACCATGAGTAGACGGTGTTCAGAGCACGCCCCGCCGGCGTCAGTCCCTTCGGGATGCCCGGATCACTGTGGCACTGCCACATCTCAGCAGAGGCGGACGGCAACCCAAATCCGTAGAGCGTGCCATCACACTGGTGATCTGCCTCGTACCACAAATTCACAGCGATTCCCGCGTTAGCCAGCAGGATCGTTTCACGCGCAAGGAACGCCTGCCGCAAGTGGTCGGTCTCCACATCGGCGAAGCCCGCTGCGTTGACCCCGTGAAGCAACGTGCGATTTCCGTTCCATCCCGACTCGGTGTTCCAGATTGGCAAATTTCTGGGCAGGTATGCGCGCGCGGCGAGCACCGACCGGACGGCACTCGGTTGATCGACAATGGCCCATCTGCAGGAAACGTTCGGCACGTTCGCCGCGCTGCACCGAGCATCATTCAGCGAAACATTCGTCTCGGGAAATGGCGGATAACTGATATTCGTGCGCGATGGATAAGCATGAAAGCTGACTACATCCGGCAGCGATGCATTGGGAATCGCGTGCCATGCATCCAGAAACTCTCCGAGCGCGAGGTCGAAACTACCAGAGCCCGCAGGGCCGTCGCCACTGCGTCCCACACCGCCGGCCGAGGTCGACCCTCCAATCACGCGGCAATCACCGCAGTACGCCCGCACGATCACCGCCATCGCATTGGCCATCTTCGCTAGGTGCGCCAGGCTATCGTCCCAGAAGTTTGAAGCGTTGAATTCGTTCCATGCCTCGAAATTCCGAATGCGGCAGCGACCACGCAAGGGAGTCGCCGGTCTCGCACCGACCCGGCAGTTCTTCTGCATCAGACTTGTAACCCATTCTTTCCAGATGCAATTCCCTTCCGCGCTGACCTCTCCATCCAGCGGCGCGACGCAGCGTTCGTCCTTCGCGTCGATATCATAGGGCGCGCGTTTCGCCGGCTCCGCACCGCTTGCCTGCACCGCCCACTGGGGCACGGTGTTGAACGTATAAATCAACTCGGTTCCGTGCCGTTCGGCCGTGTCGACCCATCCGGTTCCGGACGTGAACAGATTGCCAAAGGTCGGACTGTAAACACCCCGCGCGGTCTCGATGGACGCCCACCGTTCACCAGCATTTGTGCGGATGATCGCCGGGTTCGGCAACCCAAGATCACTAGGCCAGTTCTTCGCGTGCAACACGTACGCGTTACTGATGGCGCTTTCAGGAACCTGCAGGGGATACGTCTGTGCCTGCCCATGCACCGCAAACAACACGAGACTTAGCACCCCGGTCAGGAGCCGAACCATCGCCGCACCGCTCAATCGTTTCACGTCTCACCGGCCCCTTAGCGTAACCGCGTTCGGCGCAGCGGGCGCCTGAAGAAGTTTGCTTTGCAGCCACGCAGAGTAAATCAGGTCGCGCAACATCGCGCTGCCTTCCGCCATGCGTCGTGCAACAAACTCATCTGCTTCGGGTGTTCCGGCACCTGTTAGCGCGCCTTGCTTGTCCAGGCGGTATACCTGTTCGGCATACGTGCCTTCGCGACCCAGATAAGCCAGCGTCTCGCTGAATGAGTCTCCAAGCCGATGTGGCGCCGGGACGTATCCTTCCACCTCTTTCGCGGTCACTTTGTTCGCCACGATCGCGTCGTCGGCTAAAAGCTCGAACTGATGATGGATCGATCCCTTCGTGTTGTAGCCGTTTGGATTTGTCCGGCCGGCCCAGCCATGAATATGAATGCTGGCGTGCAGCGGCATCGATCCGTCGCCCACGTAGTGGCCGAGCCAGCCAGCATAATGGAGGGCGGCAGCCTCAATATGCGGCAGGTCGGCTTTGGTCATCGGCTCCATGTCCGCGCCCGCGCTAGCAGGAATGTCGCCGGTCACCAGCCGGTAGTCAAAGAATGCGCAGACGAGACGCTCGTACACTTCTTCAACACCCCAGGGCAGCGTGCCAATCGACTGTGCTGTCAGCTGTGCCTTCAACTCCGGATGCTGCGCGCGCTGGTCATCGAGCAACTGCAGGTAGTCATAGCGCCGCCGCGGTAGTGGACCGAGCGCCGCAGCCGCTTCGTAGCGGAAGAAGTGGTCCGAGCCCGTCGCGCGGTTGAGATCCGGCGCGATGTTGGGCCGCCACCGATCCGGTTCGGGTCCCAGGTATGCGATCTCTGCAACCGCAGCTGGTGAACGCATGAAGGCCGGCAGGTCTGCGGGCAGAGTTTCCGCGGCTGTAAGGTTGATCATGCGGTGCCCGCGATTCGACCAGGCATCGCCAGTTTGGCAGCTCAGCAGCGCACAGCACAGAGCGCCGCCGCACAGGAAATAACTCGGCGTGGTTCGCATTAGCCATCCATTCTGTTTCGGAAAAAATGGGCGCAGCGGTTCCGGGAGGTGGCCCGCCGCGCCCGACTGGAGGTCAGTACTGCTTCCCATTTCCGAAAAAGTACTTCAAAGCGAACTGGAACTCGCGCGCGTCACTCGGTGCATCTCGAGTGCCGGTGATCGAGGCGAACGACGCATTGTTCGGAGTCAACGTTCCCGGCTGTCCGAAGTTCGGCGTATTCGTAATATTGAAGCCTTCCGCGCGGAACTCGAACACATTCTGGTCGCGCAGGTGGAACACCTTCTCCACGCCCAGGTCGCCGCGATGGAACACTGGACCAAATCCCTGGCCCGGCGTCGACCCAAGCGGGCTGAAGTCCGTCTGTCCAATCGTCGTGGCCGGCGACGGGTTCGAGAATGCCGCCGAGTTGAACCAGTGCGTCAGCGTCTTCGCGCCTGTATACAGTTTTGACTTGTCCGGAATGCCATAGCAGCCTTCCCCGTCCGTCGTGCTGACCGTGCAGTTGATAGTTATGGCCTGTCCGCCCTGATAGGTGAAGATGCCCGTCATGTTCCACCCACCCACCAGCGCATCTACCAGACCGCGATGATTGACCCAGTGGCGTCCATAGCCGAACGGCAGCTTCCAAACACCGCCAGCATGGAAGACATTCTGCGACTCAAAGCCAAGGTTGCCGTACTCGCCCCTCATGCCGAAACCGCTGACCAGCGGCGCGCGATAGCCCAGCGAGTTGTACAGCACCGAGTCTGATCCGTAGCCCAGCAGACGAGACCATGTGTAGTTCGCGATCAGGCTGGTGCCACCCGAAAGAAACTTCTGATAGTTCACCTGCATACCGTTGTAATTGTTCGACCCGCCCAGCACGGTGAAGTAGTTGTTCTGCGCGATGCACGGATACTGGTCGTAGTACGCCTTTGTCGATGAGGTCCCGCCGATATTGGCATCATGCGTCAGGCCCGCAGGGTTGCAGCTGGGGCCGGGACTCACGCTGGTGACCGAAACGTTCGTAGGCAGCACCAGGTCTGGACGGTTCGAGCCGATGTTTCCTTCCACATGCCGCGACTGCGTACCAACGTACGCGATGGTGAGAGACTGCGAAGAGGTCAGCAACTGCTGCCAGCTCAAGTTCTCTTCCTGAACGTAGGGAACGTGGTTGTGGTACTCGTTGCCACGCGGCGAAATTTGGTAGCCCTGTGCCAGCGCCGGGCTTAGCGGCACGCTGGATAGGCCTTTGTCCATGGGCCCAGCGCCAGGAGCGCCACCCGACTGATTGGCATAGTCAGACGCAATGCTCGCGTTGGAAAGTCCCGGCGTGATGTTGATTGCAAAGCTGAACGGATAATCGTCCCCGGGATTGTATCCATCGCCGCGAGCGAAGATACCGGCATAGAAGATGCCATAGGCTCCGCGCAACACAGTGTGAGGATAAAAGTTCCATGCGAACCCGACGCGCGGCGAGAAGTTCGTCTCCGGCGTCTGCGCTAGTTGATGATTCGATGTGTACACCAGCCCAATTCCGGAAAGATTCAGCAGAGAAACAAACGATGGCGACAGCGCAATATTCTTCGAACGATCGTCGATGAAATACGTCGCCTGGCCGTTGGGCGAGTCCCACGCAGGAACGAAGTTCGCTCCGCGGCCCGCATGATCGATGCCGTTCCGGAAGTACTCCCAACGCAGGCCCATGGTCATCGTAAACGTTTGCGTCATCCGCCATGTGTCCGTGAAGTACGTTCCGAAGTAAGGACGCCGGTAATCCTGCTGCGACAGCGGCGAGCCCTGGATCTGGTTTGTGCCGCCCACATAGTCGTAGTGTCCGCAGCCGGAAGCTACTGTGCCGCCGGACTGCTCCAGGTTGGCTTGGCACACACCCGCAACGCTGGATGCCGTCGGCTCAATGACAAACTGTGCTATGCCAAGGTTGAACGTCGATCCGTTCGGAATATTGATATAGCTGCCCGTGAAAGAAAAATAACCGTGCGGAAACTGTGCGCTGTTGATCGCATTCTTCATGCGCTCATAGTCCGCGCCAAAACGCATGGAGTGCTTGCCGCGCTCGAGCGAGACGTTTTCGTTGTACTGCGTCTCTGCTCCAATTTCGTTCAGTGGTATGTTGTTGTGCTCGCCCAGCTCCGACAGACCGGAAATCTTGATCTGAGCCAAGCCGCCATTCGGCGCAGCGTCGGGAATTCCAGGCACGCCGTACTGCTGATTCAGGCCGCTCTGGCTTCCATAGGGCTGTACGCGGTTCATGTGGATGCGGTTGTAGCCAATACGGAATTCATTGACCAGCCGCGGCGAAAAGATATGCGTCTCTCCTACGGCCGCACCGAAGATCGCATCCGATTCTGTGCCCACCGTCGCGGACGTGCCGCAATCTGCCACCGTCGGGCAAGGCGCCGGAATGTTACGAGGAATGTTGCCGTAGCTCACGCGCTCGAACATCTGATCTTTGCTCGATATATTTTGGTCAAAGCGCGTATCGAATGAGTCGCCCGTCGACCGCAGCACTGGCGCGCTCACGTAGTTGTTGCTGAAGTTTGTCCCGTTTGTGTTCGGCAACGGAAAAAGCGATGCCAGTCCTACAGATACCGGGGAAAGCCGGCTGGCGGGAATCACGTTCACGCAGGTCGCACAGGTTCCTGGTCCCGGCGCGGTTCCGTTAGTGGTGAATGGGTCGCGCACATATCCTGCCTTGGGGGTGGTCAGTCCTGTCACAGGATCCGTCGCGCCGGCTGCAAGATAGCGCGTCGTCGCGGGATCGAAAATCTGCCCGTTCCTGAACACTCGTCCCAGTACGTCGGTCTGCGTCCCCGTCGCGTTGTACAGATCGGTGAAGTCGGTGAAGTGCGAGTTGTGTTCCAGCGCTGTCGGCACGGACGAGGTGTATGCCTGGCCTTGCACGATGCGGCTTCCGGAGTAGTCGCCGAAGAAGAAGAACCGGTTTCTTCCGTTCACCAGATGCGGAATGACGATGGGTCCACCAATCGTCGCACCGAAGAGGTTACGGTTGTACTTCGGCCGGCGCAGGCCACCTTTCTTCAGGAAGTAGTCCTCCGCATCGAACCACGCATTCCGGTTGTACTCCCACAAGTCGCCGAAGAACGTGTTCTGTCCCGATTTCGTGACAGCGTTGATCACAGCGCCACCGGAGCGTCCGTACTCCGCGGAGTAGTTCCCGGTTTCGACCTTGAACTCCTGCAACGCATCTGGAGGCGGAAGCAACGTGAAGGAATTTCCGTTACCAAAGTCCGCCGTCATGTTGTTGTTCGTAATACCGTCAAGCAAATAATCATTGAACGTGGTCACGACGCCGTTGGCAGTAAACGACCCGCTCTGCACTTCGCCGTGGCCGCTGTCGAAGTAAGTGGTCGTCGTGCCGGGCGAGAGCTGGGCCAGCAGGGTGAAGTTGCGGCCATTCAGCGGCAGATTGTTGATTTGGTCTTCGCTGACGACCTGACCTACGGAAGCCTCCTGCGTTTGCAACTGCGCTTCTGATGCATTTACCTCGACGGTGGCAGAGATTTCGCCGGGCTTCAGAGCCAGGTTGATTTCGAGCCGCGACTGAATCGTAACGTCCACATGCATCTGCTCGGCCTTGTCAAAACCCTGCGCCTTGGCACTGATGGTGTACGTTCCGACTTTCAACGCCGTGAAGTTGTAGCCGCCGCTCGCAGTCGATTTCTGTGTCAGCACCAGGCCAGTGGCTTCATTCCGGACGCTCACGACCGCCTGCGGGAGAGCAGCACCGGTCGAGTCCGTCACCGTGCCTACGACGGTGCCGGTATCAATCTGTGCGGTCGCACGTGCCGGTACGAACAGCGCAATCAAAAACATGAGTGCGGCCGCTGCCACGCCAATAAGGCGACGCCCTGCTGCGGGTTTAGTGAACATCTTCTGAAGCGGCATACACTTCCTCCGAAAAAACAAGTCAAACGGTTTCTTTGCCAACTGCGGCACGGGTGCGAAATCGTACCTGCGTTCACAAACGACCAGTGCGTCGAGCAAGGCGGTCCCGCCTTGCGGGTATCTGCGGTCATCAGCACAGCACGTGGAGCATTCAAGAGAAGGAAAAACGCGCGTTTGCCTGAAGCCAGCGGGCGCGTTTCCGGTCACCTTGCCCTGTTACTTCACCGTTTTAGCAACGGCTTAATCCGGATACATCACGCAGCCGTAAAAACTTGCACGCCTGCGTCGCAATTCTTCCTAAAACTCCAGCCTAGAAGGCTAAAGTTAGCGATAAATGAGACACCGAAACTGATATCATGCGATTCGAGCATCGTCAACTGGAATGTCGAAAAATCTTGATCGGCCCGAACGGAGTGGGCTGCAAATCGCTGGAGATAAACCGCGCCATGTTTCTTCTGCCGCTTCGGTTCAAGCGCCGCTTTGCGTTAGTCGCCCTTTTGCTAATTCCGGTTGGTGCTGTCGCGCAGAATCCATCTCCAGCTGCAGCACGAGAACGGCAGATCGACAGCATGCTGCAAAAGCTCACGCTGCAGCAGAAAATCGAACTCATCGGAGGCGTAAGTACGTGGTACAGCCATCCGGAGCCTGCCATTGGCATGGGATCGATCCGTCTCTCCGACGGACCCGCCGGCCTGCGCTCCGGCATTCCCGCAACGGCGTATCCTTCGCCTTCCGCTCTGGCCGCAAGCTGGGACCCTGCACTAGCGCGACGCGTCGGAGCCTCACTGGGCCGCGACGCCCGTAGCCGCGGCGTTGATGTGCTGCTGGGTCCCGGCGTCAACCTTTACCGCGCTCCAATGGCAGGGCGCAACTTCGAATACATGGGGGAGGACCCGTGGCTCGCGTCCCGGATGGCGGTCGCCTACATCGAGGGCGTGCAGTCCATGGGCGTCAGCGCCACGGTGAAGCACTTCGCGCTCAACAATCAGGAGTTCAACCGCCATAACGCCAGCTCCGATGCCGACGAACGCACCATGCGCGAACTGTACCTGCCTGCATTTGAGGCGGCGGTAAAGGAAGCCCATGTAGGAGCCATCATGGACTCTTACAACCTGGTTAACGGCACGCACTCCACGCAAAACGGTTGGCTGAACAACACCGTGGCCAAGCAGCAATGGGGCTTTGACGGCGTCATCATGTCCGACTGGGATTCGGTGTACGACGGCGTGGCCGCGGCGAACAATGGGCTCGATCTGGAGATGCCGTTCTCGCATTTCATGGCGCCGGCGGTACTGCTGCCGGCTATACAGCGCGGACAAGTCAGCGAAGCAGTGATCGACGATAAGGTCCGGCGTATCCTGCGTCTGATTCTTCGTTTCGGCATGAACAACCGGCCGCCGGACGATTCAATCTCTCTTTTCTCCGAAGACAGCGATGCAGTGGCACGTCAGGAAGCACTCGAAAGCATGGTGCTGCTGAAGAACGACAGACATCTCCTCCCGCTAGATTCAGGCCGCATTTGCACGCTCGCCGTCGTCGGACCGAACACATCGCCGGCGGTGATGGGCGGCGGCGGGAGCGCAGTTGTCGACACGTACAAATCCGTCAGCGTCCTCCAGGGCCTAAGTGATTTTGTTCACGCGCTGCCTGCAAACACGCGGTGCCGGCCCAAGGTTCTCTATGACTCCGGCTGGCCGGATCGCTATGACGTGTTTCACGCGACGCATTTTGTCGATGGACTGCGCCAGCAGGTGTTCCGGTCACGCGACTGGAGCGGCGCGCCACAGACCTCAAGCCGGCCGGACCTCAATGAAGATCGAATCCTCACGAGCCGCACCGGCTCGTTGCGATGGACCGGCACCTTTGTCGCTCCCAAAGACGATACGTATTACGTTGTCGTTCACGACGGCCGTGCGGCGGACCGCCACACCGTATATGCGGACGGCCAGCGTCTTCCCGCACCGCCCGTCTCCCCTAATGAGCTCTATTACATCCCTTTGCCGCATGCGCTGCACGCTGGACAGCGCGTCGCGCTGCGCTTGGATTACCTGCCCAACGACGACGAAGTATATCCCGGGTTCGGCGTCATTAGCGGCGAGAACGTGCTTTCCGACCGCGCCCGCCGCATCGCCAGTAACGCCGACGCCGTGGTGATTTCAGCGGGCTTCGACAAAACGACGGAGCACGAGGGGATGGACCGGACGTTTTCTCTTCCTCCGCTTCAAGACAGCATGATTCGTAACATCGCTGCTCTGAACAGTCGCTCCGTCCTGGTATTGAACACGGGTGGCGCGCTGAACATGGAGCCTTGGCTCAACCGCGTCGGCGCATTACTGCTCGCGTGGTATCCCGGCCAGGAAGGCGGCAGCGCTGTCGCCGACATTCTCTTCGGCGTGCGCAGTCCCGAAGGCAAGCTGCCAGAAACGTTCGTGCGCCGCTGGGAAGACAGCCCAACCTTCAATAGCTACTATCCGCAGCAGGGCGATCCGCAAGCTGCCGATGCACAGATTCGTTACACAGAAGGCGTCTTTTTGGGATATCGCTGGTTTGCGACGCCCGCGGAAAACAAAAGTGGAATTAAGCCCCTCTTCCCGTTCGGCTTCGGGCTTTCCTACAGCACATTCGAGCTCTCCAACCTCAGGCTCAACCGAAGTTCAGCAAAGCCCGGCGACACAATCACAGCGTCCGTCACAATCCGGAACACCGGCAAAGTTGAGGCGGCCGATGTTGTGCAGGTTTATGTCGGCGAAGTCCAACCGGCTCTCCCGCGGCCGGCGATTGAGCTCAAGGGCTTTCAGAAGCTGCGCCTGGCGCCCGGGGGAAGCCGCACAGTCACTATCCCGTTGAGCATGCGTTCTTTCGCCTACTGGTCCGAAGCAGCGCATGACTGGCATGTCGACAACGGGATTTTCCATTTTTTTTTGCTGGAGATTCATCACAGAATCTTCCTCTGCACGCCGATATTACTCTTCAATAGCAACGCGTAAGCATCGCGACGCTTGCGTAAACAGCCGTACTGGATAGAAGCTAGTTCGGCTGCGGCGTGATGGCAGACGAGCGAGAGGCGAGCGGGACGATCATTGAGTTTGGGCCGCTGCTCTGTGCCGTCATGCGGGGACTGCTTTTCTCGGGTTCGGTGTGGTGGGCTGAGCCGGTCTCCTTTGCGGGTCCGCCGGCTTGGATGGGGTCGACTGGCCGGGATTGGGTGCGCCGGGCGAAGTTTGCAGCACGGTGATGGTGGTGCTGTTGCTCGTCAGCGGAGAAGCTCCGGAGAGAGTCACAACTGCGTTCACCTGCTTCTGACCGGCGGTGGTTCCGGTGACCTTTACGGATACGACACAGGAGCCGTTTGCGGGGATCGTGCCGCCCGTCAAGGTCAGCGAATTCATCCAAGCAGGCGCATTGGCCTTACCGCCGCAGGTGTTGGCGAGCGCGTTGGGCAGCGCGACAACA
Source organism: Bryocella sp. (assembly GCA_036273275.1). Classification (GTDB taxonomy): domain Bacteria; phylum Acidobacteriota; class Terriglobia; order Terriglobales; family Acidobacteriaceae; genus Granulicella. The sequence continues at coordinate 27,919 of DASUHZ010000060.1, read as the reverse complement.
AGACCGGCGGGCAGGGTCGAGCTTAATGCGAGACCTGTGAGCGGCGAACTGGTGGTGTTTTGAATTTGAAAGGTCAGTGTCGTAACGCCTTTGACCGGAATGGCAGCGGTCAAAACCGCCGGGGTGACGGTTGGCATCTGAGACGATCCACTTGCGATGGATGGCGCAGGTGAAGCCGCGGTTGCACCCGACCGCGCAGGAGCAAGCGCGGCCGGAGTCCTTGTGGTTGTGCTGGTGGTGGATGAAACGCGACGCACGGATACATTGCTGCCACAACCGTCAGGAATCCTGATGGTTTGCGCGCCCATTGCGGGTGCTGAAAGATTGCCCGCCTGGTCCACGGTACGGACGCGGTATTGATAACTATTGTCGGGAAAGACTGGCGGATCGGTGTAGCTCGTTGCGGGACTCATCGAAAGCTGGATGTAATCCGGTCCATTTGAAAGCGCTAGCGGTACTGCCGTCGCTGCGGCGCTGCGTGTCACCATGGTCGCTTTAACTGTCGCTCCCTGTGATGTCGTGGCAACTTGAACAGGACCGCATGAAGTGGGTCCGCTAACCGGGATGCTCGGTGTGAGCAGGAGACGTTCAACGACGAAGTTTGCGGTTTCAGGATCGGTGGATTGCCACGTCAGGTCAACCCCGCAGACGTGCGTGTTCCAGGTGGCCGCGACATTGGCCGGAGCGCCAGCCTGGAGTTTCAGTGGGGTTACATCGACGGGCTCGGATACGGATGACAGTCCGTCCTTGTCGGTTGCCTTCACCACGTAGACGTAGTCTCTGCGCCAGTCGAGCCCGCCCGCGGTATCTGCAAGCCATGCTCCCGTGTTGCTCGCGGCCGGGAGGTCTGTTGCGTTCACCTGCGCGACGGTGTGTGCCTGAAACATACTGGCTTGCATGGCGGCTACGATACTGGTCCCCGCGCGTGCCGCGTCGGCCATAATTGGCTGATGCAGGGTTATGCCATAGCGGGCGGCGGTGCCAGCGAGCTGCGTTCTGGCCGGAACATCAGCGGCTTGCGCGGTGCCCGTGCGCGCCGATCCATGGGCTGAAGATGATCCGGTCATTGATGCCGATCCGGACTTCATCGCGCCGACAAGCGAAGACTGCCCGGCAGCGGAGCTGGAAGACTGCGATGAGCTCGAGTTGGTTAAGGAAGATGATGCGGCGCTCGCGGTACTCGCAGGCGTCGAATCCGAACTGGCGGGCATCTGGTAAAGATTGCTGCGCAATAGTTCATAGCGGATCACTTCCTCTCCCGAATCACTGTCGGGCAGAAATTCGACCTGCGCTCCGCCGTCAGGGGACGCGGCACCGACAAGCAGTTTGGGTGCTGTCGGCGGCTGGGTCGCAGGCGCCCGAGCGTCGATGGCGGCCATAGACCCGGGAACATTCCAGCGGTTCACCGGAACGATGCGGTACTGGTAGTAGTGGGCGCTGGAGCGAGACAGCGCATCTTCGTATTGCGTTGTTCTGGCTGTGCCGAGTAGCACGAAGTCGGAATCCTGCAGGGGAACCTGCCAAGTAACGGAGGCCAGAAGTGCAACGCCGATGCAAATCGGCATGCTGACTACAACCGGGTATCCGGAAAGCGCCATACCTGCGGCATTTCCACCTGAGGCTTGAGAGCTTCCTCCGGGTGTCTGTATTCCTCCTGGCCGCGGAGCATTACCGGGCGAAGACGGGCAGTTCCCTGCTGTTCTGGGAGTTCTGTTCGCGGGCGCGGTGATCCGCGTGACGTTGGCTCTGTAGACCTCGTATTTGACTGCGCCCGCGACTGGCTGCCATTCCAGCACCATCATCCCACCAGCATCACGCGGAGGCGCCTTCGTGAGCGGGCCACTCCAGTTGGCCATGGTGAACGAGCGAGCCTTTCCGGCGTGCGGCTGCGATTTTGCGTCTGTACGATTCTGCAAGCCGCTGCGCCGCGAAGCGGCCGCTGTGCCTGACTGCTCGCCGCTCTGAGCAGAAGCCGTCTGTGTGGCGGCTGCCGGCTGAAACTGCGCGGTCTGGCCCGTGGGCATTCCGGGAGGCGTGAGATCAGGGTAGGCGACGATGTTGCTCTGGATGGGCGTCGCTTCTTGCCCGTTCCCCGTGAATACAGAGGCGACGTAGTAGCGATAGTAATGATCCTTTTGTGCGGAGGAATCGGTCCACGTCAATACCTGAACAGAGGACAGTAACGTCTGCTCCAGAGTGGCACGATCGTCGCCGGTGAGGCTCGCGAGATTGCAGCTTGGAATTTGTGAGGCGTTGAGGGCGCCCTTCTTCGACGAATTCAGGCTGCCCTGGCTTGTGTTTTGTAAGCCGGACTGCGCCGATAGCAAGCCCGCGTGAGCCAGGCGGGAGCACTCCTGTGCGGCAAGAGCCTCCCGGATGCTGCCGGCCGGCAGAGCGGTCCCCGACCCGCCGGTTCCCGGGACAGGTGTTGGCGTGAGGGACTGTGGCGGCTGCGCGGGATTTTCAGTATCGGCGCGATAGATGCGATACGCTACGCCGGAGTCCGGGCTTGGCTTCCAGGCGATCAGCACCGGCTGCGAAGGAGGCGATCTGCGGAAGATATTGAACGGCTCGGTGCGGCGATAGGTTCTCAATGCTGCGGCCGCCGGAAGAGCCTGCAACTGCGCACCTGCGAACGGGACCACATTGGGTTTGTGCAAATCGGCAACTGTGAGGATGAGGTTCGCCGGGTCGCTGCTGCGGTCGAAGATGTCGGTAACCACGATCTGGTATTCAACTTTTCCGGTGACCGCTGCTGTATCGGTGAAGAAGGAACGGGGCTCGTGCAGGTTGGTCACGGTTCCCATCGGCCCCGGCGTGCCAACATTCACGACCAGAACAGGAACGTTGTTGAGCTTCTCTTGCTTCGTGTTCTCCCTCTTCCGGTAAACATCGTATTTGGCGACGCCCATATCGGATTCGGTTTGAGGACTCAGGCGCTGCCAGCGAAGGGCCACCGTATCAGCTCCGGTCTGAATAGCGCGCAGTCCCTTGGGCGCTGGTGGTTTCAATCCACTTACATCGGTGGGTACGGTCAGAGTCACGGTTGCAATCGCGGCGCCTTCGGTTCCGTTGCTGATGGGACGGAGGGTGTAGGTGTAGGTCTGGCCGGGCGTAACGGTCGGATCGTCGAAACTCAATCCGAGGGCGTGGCTGACATCGTCATGCAGCGCGGCGCCGAGCAAGAGGGTTCTGCGCGAGGCCAATGTGGCTTCTGCGATGCTGGGTGAAGCGGCTGGAACCAGTGTCACCGGGTGGCCCGTGATCATAGACGCCGGTTGTGCGGTGGCCGGCCCGATCATCATTGGTGCTGCTGAAGGCGTTGAAGCTGACGGCGGTGAAGCCGGTGGCGGAACAGCAAGGCGGTCGAACTCGGCCTCCGCGCTGGGAGGCGGCGCCTGCACGACGGCCAGTGACGGCAAAGTGATCGATGGCGCCTGGCGAGCTTTCTGGAGCAGTTTGCCGAGCTGGAAAGCATGTGACACGCCGATGTTGATTTGCGCGGTGTTGGCGATCGCTGACGTGGCTCCTAACGGTGCGGAGTTGAGCGGCGTTGTGCGATCGGAGCGGTAGAGGTTAAAGCCTCCATCGGGGAGCCAGCCGTCTGTGAGGGACCAGCGCAGGCGCACCTCCACGCCGGACTTTCCCTGCGCGGCAGCAGCGCGCAGGATGATGCTCGGCGAATTGGCAGCCCATATGCCGCGTCCGCTCGCCATTGCGAGGATGAGTAGAGCGGCGAGGCGGCCCCGCGCGGCAAGGCGGTGACGATTAGTCGAACGCATGCGACACCCCGATGCTCTTGCAGACGGAGGCCCCAAATACCGATCCGCAACCTTCGACTTCACCATCGACGTAAATCTCTCCGTGATCACTGGGCGCGGAAACCTGTTGGGGGTCTTCCCCGGGCGGATAGAGTTCGACACTTTGATTGGGCGCTAGATAGGCGATCGCGAGATAGCCTGTGGCGCTCGCGCTGAAAGGACCGAAGTCTGCCTTGCCGTCGGCATAGACCTCGCCGACGAAGCGGTCGATGCTTCCTGAATTTTGGTTGAGAGCGATATCCGCGGTGCCACCGATGTCCGCGCTGAGCGGCCCCATATCTCCGTGCCACTTTACCGCTGCTGCGAACCAGACGCCCGTGCAATCTCCCCCGGTGCAGTTGGGATCTGCGTCGACGGGAAGGCTGTTTCCAAACATGTGGACGCCGAGGCCACCCTGGAATTTGAACTGTTCAACATTGCTTACACCGACATTCACCGTGATGGGGTTTGTGTCCGGAGGCCATCCCAGGAAGAAATGCTGTTCTGTGGGGCTGAGGACGAAGTCCATGGTGCCGTGGGCCTCGACGATATGCGACGAGCGGGTTGGGTAATAAAGATCGACACCGGCCGAGGCGTGCAGCGTATCCGGAGCGGCAAAGTTGATGTCGGCATACCCGGATCTGTCGGCATTTTCGTATGCGACAGAACGCTGTTCCTGGAGCTTGACACGAGTGTTCAGATCAAGGGTGAACGGGTCTGTGGTTAGAGTGATGTCAGCGTCGCCGTAGAAGACGAATCCGGCATCTGCGAATGATCCGAAGCCGGCGCCGAGACTGAAGAGCAGATCGTCGCCGGGCAGCGTCGGGTCAAGGTAGACCACATACTTTGGATCTCCCATCTGCGAGTATGGATCCGGTTGCTGGGGTGCCGGCTTCACCTTGTAGCCGACGCCGCCTTTGGCACTGAACAGCGCCAGTCCCGACGTGCCAAGCTCGATGCCGTTTCCAGGGATGGTGAGACCACCGGTGAACAGCCATGATCCTTTCGCAGCTTCGAAGCTGAAGCCGTCACCGCTCTGGTCGAGGGAGCCGGTGGAGAGGCTGCCGATATTCAGCCCGAGTTTCATCGCTCCCTTGACGCAGCTGATTGTGTGCGTCGCATCTTTGTGGCAGCCGTTCGGAGAATGGTTCAGGGAGGCGTCTATGCGTAGAATATCCGCGACGTCAGCCTTTACTTCGAGGCCTTGTAAAGAAACGATGCCGTTGCTGGCGAGCTTTACGCCCTGGAAGTCGACTTCCGCTTGAGCGGGCAGGCCCCCACCAACGTTTACGCCGCCGTCGAAAAGAATGTACGGCGAGTTATCCGTGTCATTGCCGAAGCTGAAGTTCGTGATCTCGACTTTGAGCACGTCGAGGTCGACGTCGACCGGGTGCGCAAGTGTGAACTGGCCGGTATCAGGCGCGATGAAGTGGCCGTTGGTGTCGATCTCGAGTCCTTTGAAATCGAGTACGGGGCAGTTGTCGGTTTGGCTTGCGGTTTGGCTTGTCGATGAGCTCTGGTGGCAGACGAGACCCTGCGCCAGTTCACTCACGCTGCCCGCGGCCTTGAGCATCATCTGGCCGTCGATCCGGATGAGGCCGGGGCCGGTTGCCGGGAGCTCGAAAGTTGCGTTGCTCACGGCCAGGTCGAGTCCGGCGACGTCCGCACCGGAGAACTTCGGGATATCGAGGTTGGGCGTCAACAGCGATAGAACAAAAGTGCCGGAGTCGGTCAGTTGCATCGCCCAATCCGTATCGGCACCGAGTGCAGGGATGGTGAGGCTTACGCCGATCTTTAGGCTTTGCGGATCGATGTGACTCTTCGTTACGGTGACTGCCGCGCTGGTCAGTTTGGCTTGAAAGCCTGCGATGCAGATCTGCTGCGCTGCAGTGAGGTTGACATCAACGCTGAGGCCGCTATTGCCGATGGCCAGATTGTGCGCATCGACGCTTACGGGGCTGCCGCTTGCGCCGGTGCCGCCAGCGCTACATGCGCCTGATCCCGCGGACGAAGTGAAGTATGCGGGCAGAAGGAATTGGACATCGCGAGCGTAGACTCCCTGCCAGGACGCCGGCAGGCCACGCGAGTTTGCCTGCGCGTCGGGCTGTTCGAGAGGGTCGCTCGCATTGGTGGAAAGATCCAGCACGACGGACGTGTTCTTGGGAATCCGCACGTCAAAGGCATTCCATTGCACATTTATGTTTCTGTCGGCCTGCAGTTCCAGCACGGGAGTTGTTGTCACATCCCAGTCGCCCGAGCGTTGGAGTGTGACAAGGCTCTTCGTGTCTGCGTCTGTGAAGGGAAGCTGGAGAGAGGTATCGGTGAGAATGCAATCCGTCTTGACCTCGGGATCGGACGAATTGAAGCCTTTGTCGAATTTGACCTGCTTCGCCTGGAGGGTGAAGGCCATGGGAGAGGCAAGTGCGAGTTGCACGTTCTGCGCTGTGCCGCCTTTGATCTGTAGCTCACCACTCTTGTTGACCGCTACGGAAGTGGCGCTGAGGTGCACTCCATGGCCGTCGGTCAGGAGGCCGGGCACGGGCAGAGGCGCGTCCACTTGCGGCTGATGTGCGACAAGCAGGAACTTCTGTGTCTGGCCATTGGCGCGCACGATGTCCAGGTCGAATGTGCTGAGTGTGAATGCAAAGCCCCCGAGCTGGGCCTTACCATCGACGAGAGAGTTCTTCAGGTGAAGCCCGGTCGCGTGCAGCGTGAATGCGCCGCCGGGTGTCAGGCTCATCGAATTGCCTGGAAGATCGACCTCGGCGGGGTGGCCCTGACCATCGCGCAAAGGGAGCGTCAGAGTGAGACCGCCGGAAAGCTGAAGTCCTCCCGCTGCCATTACGGTGAGTTGTGTGCCCCGGCTCAAGATGAGTCCCACACCGTTGAACATCGACGGCGTCGAGACATCTGAAGGGAGGGTGATACTGCCGCCGGTCACCTGGCCGCTGACGTTGAAACAAAGATTCTGGAACGGCACAGGGGTGCCGGCGCCAGCGACATCGGTCAGGTTCGAGCCAAACAACTGCAGAACCGAAAGCTGGCCTTGGCCTGACGCACACTGCCCCGAAGAGCTGTAGGTCACGTTGCCGAGGACTACTTCGCTGTTGTTCGCTGCATCGGAAAAGAGCGTCAGCGTGGTCGCCTGAGCGGATGCCGAGGTCGCGCAGAACACCCAAAGAGGTGCCATGGCGAGCACGACGAGATTTCCAGCGCGGTAGCGCAAAGCGACCTCTCCTTCCTCTCAATGACTGTCCGCGGGACTGCAGGCTACGGCGGAATTTCCCGGCCAGGCCCCACACGGTCTGGTTTGTGGTTTCCCTGCCCAATACGCACACTTTCCGGACAAATGGGATCACACGTCGGGATTTCGATGGAACGGGCGAGGCGTTTTGGATTGCGGGCGAGCGCTTTGCAAGCAGCCCGGCGCAATTGAACGCGGTTCAGCTCAGTCGATAAGAATTGCGTTCGACGGGCAGTCTATGGACAGACGATCGTGTCGGGGAGAGCCCTTATGCGGTCTTGAGTGATCGCATCGGCCGGCGCGTTCGCAGCCAGCTTGTTTAGGACTGCACGCGCCTTTGAAAGATACGTGCAGGCGGATGGCTGGTGCAGTTTGTGCTCCATCTCGGCGAGTTCGACCAGCGTGTCGGCAAAGCCACCGGCCGCTTCTGTGGCATCGGAATCCTGAGCGAGCGCACTCTCGTATTGCGCCGCGGCCTTCCGCTGCCAGAAGATGGCGGCGGTGCGTTGATTGGAGCGGCGCGCCGCGAAACCGAGCGTGGCCAGCGCGGAAGCGAGGTCTTCGCGCGTCTGAACATTCTGCGGATCAGCCGAACGCATCTTCTGTGCGATGGCGAGAGCTCGCTGGCAGTGTGGGATCGCCTGGCGCGCGGATTGACTGCGCGCCAGCATCTCACAGATGTCCATCTCGGCCACCGAAATGTTCCGCTGCATATCAGAATTTGCCGGCGAAACTTGAGCGAATGATGTGAACTGGGCCAAAGACCTCTCGAACGTCTCGGCTGCGTCGGCGTAGCGCTCCTCCGACGCGAGCGCATATCCAAGAGTGTCATAGGAGAGGCCGACCGCCCTCTGCGCGCGCGCATTGCCCGGATAATCCTTGAGAAGTATCTGCCGCTCATTGAGGGCACGTTGCGCAAAGGCAACGGCCTGCCCGCGATCCCCGAGAGTGCGATACATTTCGCTTAGGGCGGAATCGGTTGCCGCCACGCTGTATCGAAAGTCGAAGCTGTTCTTTTGTGGGGAAGCTTTGAGTACTGCCAGCCTCTGCTTGAGCAGCGCGACGGCCTCGCCGAGATGACCCTGTTCGCGGCGTGCGAATGCAACCATCCAGAGGCTCTCGAGCAGGTCATGGCGCAGAGCGTGATCTTCAGGGTGACGCTCTACAAGCGCCTGCCGGATCGCCAACGCCCGCTCATATCCTTTGATTGAGTTGGCCATGGCGTCCGGACCACCGATGTGGGGACCGCGCTCGGCTGAGAGGAGATTGCCGATGCGGATGTAAGCGGCGGCCAAATCGCGCTGCACGGCGGGGTCGGAGCTGTCTTCTGCAGCGACCTCATCGAGGTATTCGAGTGCCCGGCGCACGACAAGAGCGCGCGCGGGTGTGGCGCCGGGCAGGTCCTTGATGGAGTCGTTGAACTCGAAGAGCAAAGACTCGCTGATGCGGCGCAGCGTGCCGAGGCGCTTCACTGCAACCTCTTTCTCGCGTTCAGCCCGCCGCGCATAGAGCAGCGTTCCAGCGATTCCGCCGGTGACGGCAAGCGCCAGGAGTGCGGCAGCAGTAACGGGAACGCGGTTCCTGCGGACGAATCTGCGCGCTGTGTAAAGCTCCGAGTTCGCGCGAGCCTTTACAGGGCGGCCTTCGAGGAAGCGCTTGATCTCCGCCGACAGCTCCTCGACGGTCTGGTACCGGCGCGAGACCTGCTTCTCGAGTGCCTTGGCGAGAATCATGTCGAGATCGCCGCGCAGAGCCCTGGCGCGGTTGGCAGCGATCCCTTCCGCTTTGCTTGCCAGCGGCGGATCATAATGCAGGATCACCGTGTTGGGATTGGTGCGGAAGTTGGGCGCGCCGGCGTACGGCGAGGCTCCAGTGAGCAGACGGTAAAGAAGGAGCCCGAGCGAATAGACATCACTCGCGGTGGTGATGGGGCCTCCCGCAAGTTGTTCCGGACTGGATGACGAAGGTGTGAGGAGACGTTCGAATGAATGCGTCTCTTCCATCATTCCGTCTGCGCTGACGGCGAGCAGTCTTGCAATGCCGAAGTCGAGAAGGTGCGGTTCGCCGTCTACGGTCACCAGGATGTTGCCGGGCTTGAGATCGCGGTGGACGATGAAGTTCTGGTGCGCGTACTTTACGCCGGCGCAGATCTTGAGAAAGAGCTGAAGGGTATCGGTGACGCTCGGTTCTGTCTGTCGGCGAAATCGTCGACGCGAATTCCGTCGATGTACTCCATCACGAGGTACGGCCGGCCATCTTCGAGCGTGCCGCCGTCAAGCAGCCGCGCGATCGCAGGGTGCTCGAGCGTGGCAAGAATCTGGCGTTCGGTGCGGAAGCGCGTCTCCAGACGTGTGCCGCTCAAGCACCGGATGACCTTGACGGCTACGCGTTTGTGAAAGACTTCGTCGGAACGGGTGGCAAGATAGACGGCGCCCATTCCGCCCGCACCGAGAAGACGCTCGATCCGATACGGCCCGGCGTGGTGAGGTTCAGCGCCGAACGATGGCACAAGACATGGCACGAGATCGGCGGCTTCATTCAGAATGCCGATCTTGTCCTCCTGGGCCAGCAGCGAATCGACTTCGCGGCGCAATACGGCATCGCCTCGACATAGCTCGTCGAGGGCTTGTCTGCGCTCGGCAGCGCTCAGGGAGTCTACAGCGCCCAGAACGTCCTTCACTCGTCGCCACTGTTCGGAGATCATTGCGGAATCATTCCAGTTCCCGCAGCAACCACATGCGGGCAATCTTCCACTCGCGCTTGATGGTTGCGGTCGACAGATCCATTACGGCTGCTGTTTCTTCAACGGTGAGACCACTGAAGAAACGCAGTTCTACGATTCGCGCCTGGCGGCCGTCAATCTCTTCCAGCTTTGACAGCGCGGCATCGACGGAGAGGATATCGGGACTGCCGCTGGTCGTAATGCAGAGGTCGTCTTCGAGCGGGATACGGCTGCCCCAGTCTCGCTTCTGCGCGTTTCGGGTCTGGGCGTATTTGACCAGGATGCGTCGCATCATGGTTGCGGCCAGGCCCACGATCTGCGCGCGGCAGTTCCAGTCGACCTGATACTGGCCGACGAGGCGCAGATAGGCTTCGTGCACGAGGGCGGTGGGTTGAAGAGTGTGGTCAGGCCGCTCGCGGGAGAGCATGATCTCGGCGAGCCGGTGGAGCTCCTGATAGAGGACGGGAATGATCGAGTCGAGGCCGCTTCTGTCTCCCGATTCCAGGCAGGCCAACGCAGCTTGAATCTGGACCCCTTCCGCCATGTGCGCAACATCATACCGCAGAATTTCGCCTTTCCAGCAGCTGCGAATGCCTGCAATTTCAAGACCTTCGGGTTCGTGGCGGAGAAATGATCCGATTTTCCGGCGGACCGTGCGTATACGGGCAGAGAAAAACCATTCCCGCATGACTGTGCCGCCAGTGATCCCCGTGCGGCACCTCCGGAGGTTACTGATGAAGACTCAGGTTTGCGTTCTGCTCGTTGCTGCCTTATTTGGAACTGCCGGAAGTGCGCAGGAGGCCCGGTTCACCGTGCGCCTGTCCCAGCCGCTGAGTACGGCAAAAGATCATAAAGGGGACCCGGTTGCGGCAAAGGTCGTAAGCCCGGACGACTTCAAGGGCGATACGATTCGCGGCACCGTGACGGAGTCGAAACCGGGCAGCCAACCGGAGCTGAGCCTGGCGTTCGACACGCTGGATCATGACGGCACAACTGTGCCGATCTCGGCTACTGTGACCTCGCTGGCTAACTCCAAAGGGCAACAGAATATGGACGAGGACGGTCACGTGGTGCGGCAGGCGAATCGTCGAGCCAACGCGAACGCGGCCCGGCAGATTGGCTCGTCGCTGGGCGGATTTCTAGGTGGCCGAAAGGCGGCCGCACTCAACACGGCGTCTGATGTCGCCTCGGCGCTGTCGACCGTGCAGATTTCGGGAGAGGGACCGAACCTCTCCTTCGCCAGCGGATCGGAGCTTGGGGTCACGGTATCGCCGCGCGGTGGGCCGGATCCGGCATCGTTGCCGCCGAATCCTCCGGCTGCTCCTTTGCAAACAGCCAGCGTGTCGGCGGCTGGCTCGGCGGCTCCCATGCAATCTCCGGCTGCGGTGCAATCGACGGCTGCCGGGACGGCGGGTGTTCCTTCTTCAGGAACCGCAGCGGCGCAGCCCGATCTGCGCGCAGTGCCGATCGATTTCGTTCCCGGCGAGAAGACCGTCTTCTATGACGACTTCAGCGATATGGCGCAGGACGAGCCGCCACCACACTGGAAGCTGCGGGACGGCCGTGTTGAGTTGCGCACCAACGGCGAGGTGCACCAGCTAACGACGGTGTGTCCGGCCAAACTTTCGCTCAGCTCGCAGAGCTTCACGTTTCCGAAGAACTTCACGATGGAGATGGAAGCCGTATTTGGCGACGACGGCGGGAGCATGGACCTTTATGCATGGCCCAAAGGCGTGGACGGTGGCATGGCTCCGACCTGGCACATTCTTCTGGAGGCAGACCAGGCGGCGATGGAAGGTCCGGGTGGTGACGTCATCGGGAAAATAGCCTTTAATCCGCACGCAGTGAATCGCCCCATCAAGATCGCGCTGTGGGTGCAGAACGGGAGAGCACGTGCCTACGTGGATGGGCAACGCATCGGGGACGTGAACCAGATGTTCGTGCCGGAAAAGAGCGCGCCGGCCGATCATTGGACGATCCGCCAGCGCTGCGACCGACCGGGCAGCGGTCCCGAGCCGGCCTGGATCGGGATTCGGAGTATCCGCGTAGCTGAATCGGCTCCGGATTTCAGCGCGGTGATGGCGAGCAGCGGAAAATATGTGACACATGGGATTGTGTTCGACACAGACAGCGACCGGCTGAAGCCCGAGTCGGCGCCGGTGCTGAAGGCCGTTGCTCAGGGCTTGCAGAAGAATCCGAATCTCAAGCTGGAGATCGAGGGATTTACGGATTCGACGGGCAACAGCGCACAGAATATGGACCTTTCAAAACGGCGCGCGGAAGCGGTTCGTTCGGTCCTGGTGAGCCAGTTCAATGTGGATGGCGCCCGGCTGACGGCAAATGGCTTTGGCGCTGGCAGGCCCGTGGCGTCCAATGACACGCCGGAGGGACGGGCCGCAAACCGGCGCGTGGAGTTCGTGAAGCAATGATGCCGGAGTGAACAAATGTAACGATCACGATTGCGAAGACGCTGCCGGCCCCGGTGCTGAGCGTTCAATCGCCGGATGCGGTGGGCGTTCTAGGCGGCTTTGAAGGTGGGACGGTCGTGAAAACCCGCGATGGCTATCACGCCTTTGTGACTGAGATGCTTCGAGGGTGGAACACGGGTTCTGCCTTTATCAAGACGCGGCTTGCGGATTGGGTGAGCCCAGATGGAGTGCATTGGCACCGTGTTGGCACTGTGTTCAGCTCAACCGGCGATCAGACTGGTACAGATCCCCGCGCCGCGTTATGGGCCCCGATGCCGGTGTACAACAGCAGCGAGCAGAGATGGAACTTGTTCTATCTTGCTTACCGATCCAAGCCAAATGTACCGCCTGCCTGGTATATCAACTACGACGGTGAGCTTGTTCGGGCACTTTCGCACTCTACCGGGCATTTTCACAGGTGGACAATTTATGAAAACTATTGGTCAGCCACCGAAAAGACAGCGTTGCAGCCAGTCTGTACTGTCAGACAGAGTCTATGACCAGTTCCATCACGTCGCGAATTTTTGGATCTCTTCCTGATGGAAAGGCCATCGAGGCGTGGACGCTATCCGGGCAGGGCGGACTGGTGCTGGAGATCATTACGTACGGCGCTATCGTAACCCGCTTACTGGTTCCTGACCGTGACGGGCAGATCGCCGATGTTGTGCTGGGCTTCAACGATCTGGGCTCGTATCTGGCCGATCGAGACTACGTTGGCGCGCTGATAGGACGAGTTGCAGGACGCATTGCGGGAGCGCAGTTTGCTCTTGACGGAAAGACATACGCGCTTGCCCAGAACGACTTTCCAAACCATCTGCATGGCGGCTTGGAAGGCTTTAACAAGAAGATATGGACCGCTTCGCCAATCATGCGTCGAGGTGGAGCACCCTCGTTGCGCCTAACCTACTGCAGTCCGGATGGCGAAGAGGGCTATCCAGGAACCGTCACCACGACCGTCGAATATACCGTAACCGATGACAATACTTTCCGGGTCGAGACCGAGGCTGTTAGCGATCGACCCACACCGTTTAGCCTGACGCTGCACCCTTACTTCAATCTAGGCGGAGAGGAAAGTGGATCGATCGTAGATCATGAACTTCAGATCTACGCCGACGAATTTGTTCTCACCGATCAGCGCATGACCCCTCTGGGCCGCATTGGATCCGTGATTGGACAAAGTAACGACTTCCCCCAACTCCGCAGCCTCGGCGACGCGATCCCCCGCTTGTTTCAAAACCACGGCGACCTCTATCGCGTGCGAGAAACGAAAACCAAAAGCACACGATCCAATCTCACACCCGCCGCTCGTCTGGTCCATCCGGCGAGCGGACGCGTTCTAGCCGTCTCCACCACGGAGCCATACGTTCAGCTTTATACGGGCGCGGGTCTCGATGGTTCTCTTATCGGAAAGTCCGGCGTACGGTATTCACGATATGCGGGCGTCTCTCTGGAGTGCGAAGGCTACCCCGACGGAGCGAATACCCCGAGCATGGGAGACATCCTTCTTCGCCCGGGAGAGATACGACAACAGGCCACCGTATACGCTTTTTCGACGAGTCCCTGAGGCACACTGTTTCGAATGCTCCATGCAGAACGGGACATGCACCTCAAAGGAATTTGATTATGGGCCACGCTGCTACGGCATTCAACAAACCGCAGATCTCCCCAGACTATAGCCTCACCGGCGTAAACGCGGCGCTCGCGATAGAGAGAGGGTTAGCCGAAGCGGACTGGTATCAATGCGCTGTTCCGCGCGAGACGATGCGCAAGCTGCTGGAGCGCCGCGATGGTCCCGCCATCCGTGACACTGCGTTGTGGTTCGGGCTGATCTTCGGCTTTGGTTACGCAACCTATCTTCTTTGGGGAAGTTGGTGGGCGATTGTGCCCTACATGGCGTACAGCGTTCTCTACGCTTCAACCTCCGATTCCCGTTGGCACGAATCCGGCCATGGCACGGCATTCAAGACCGATTGGATGAACAACGTCCTCTATGAGATTGCGTCGTTCATGGTGATGCGCGAATCAACGATTTGGCGCTGGAGTCATAATCGCCATCACAGCGACACCATCATCGTTGGCCGTGATCCGGAGATCGCGGTACCCCGGCCACCGAACATAGGTGCCATCCTCCTCTCCTTTTTCAATCTCGGTGGGTATCCGAAGTATTTCAAGCACATCGTGCTGCACTCGATCGGAAGGATGGCCGCGGCCGAAAAAACGTTCGTTCCCGAAATGGAATATCCCAGGGTCTACTACAGGGCGCGTGTGTACGTCGCCATATATGCCACAGTCATCGCTATCGCCATCTACAGCCGCAGCGTCCTTCCGCTGCTGTTCATCGGCCTCGCCAACCTGTCCGGCACGTGGTTATTGGTTGTTTATGGCTTGACCCAGCACGCGGGCCTAGCTGAGAACACACTGGACCACCGTTTGAACTGCCGTACGGTATACATGAATCCTATCCACCGATACCTGTACTGGAACATGAACTACCACGTGGAGCACCATATGTTCCCACTGGTGCCTTACCATTCACTGCCGAAGTTACATGCTGTCGTTCGAGATGATTGCCCGGTACCATATCCGAGTCTGCTCGCTGCCTGGCGCGAGATTATTCCCGCCGTGCTGAAGCAAATCAGGGACCCCGGATTTCATGTCAAGCGCCAGTTGCCTGCGCCCAAAGCACGAGTGCATGCCTGCATTTATTCTTCGCGGGCGCGGGCCGATCGCGAGGGGTGGGTGGAAGCCTGCGCCCCGGGAGATCTCGGGCCGGACGACGTTATTCGTTTCGATCATGGCCAAAAGACGTATGCACTTTATCGCATCGGCGAGAGTCAACTTTATGCGACGGACGGCGTCTGCACCCACGGCAATACGCACCTCTCGGAAGGACTCATCGTAGGGACGATGATTGAGTGCCCGAAGCACAATGGCCGCTTTAACCTCATCGACGGCTCGCCGGCGCGCGCGCCTATCTGCCGCGGACTGGCGACGTATCCAATCGAACAGCGCGGGGCAAAGATTCGTATTAATGTTGCTCGCGCCGGTGGTGTTGGCGCCCGCTCGCAGAAGACCTGCTCGTTCCGCGTCGTGAGCAATCGAAGTGTTGCCACTTTCATCAAAGAGCTCGTTCTCGAAGCCTTGGATCCCACGGAGACCATCGCCTTCACGCCGGGTGACTACCTGCAGCTCGACATTCCCACCTACGATGCCATTCGTTTCCGCGATTTCAATATTCCCGAGCCTTTTGCTTCTGTTTGGAAGAACCAGCACGTGTTCGACCTCGTCGCCGAAAATCCGACGACTGTTCGCCGCAACAACTACTCGCTTGCCAGCAATCAATCGACCGAACGCACATTACGTTTCAACGTACGCATCGCCACGCCGCCACCCGGACAGGACTGCCCGCCTGGGATAGGCTCCAGCTACGTTTTCAGCCTTAAGCCTGGAGACATCGTCTCTGGCATTGGTCCTTTTGGCGATTTTCATATCAAGCCAACGCAGCGGGAAATGATCTATATCGGCGGCGGAGCGGGAATGGCGCCCCTTCGAGCGCATCTCTCACACCTTCTCGAGAATGAAAAGACCGCGCGCAAAATCAGCTTCTGGTACGGCGCGCGATCAAGACAGGAGATTTTCTATGAGGACTATTTTCAGCAACTCGCTGAAAAACACCCTAACTTCGCGTTTCATGTCGCTCTCTCCTCACCAGTCGCTGAGGACAACTGGCCCGGTCATGTGGGGTTCATTCACGAAGTAGTTCTGGACAAGTACCTGTGCGATCACGCTCATCCCGCAGCTGTCGAATACTATCTCTGCGGCCCGCCGATGATGATAAAGGCATGCACAAAAACGCTGGCCTCGATAGGCGTTCCTGCTCACCAGATTGCGTACGACGAATTTTAGGCGGGCACGGATGAGTTTTGGCTCCGGCTTTATCAACGACGGTTCCGACGCGACTCCAAGGTTGAGCGTCTATCTGAATCTGGACAACCTCGTCGATCTGCGCACAGGTTCCGTGTGGCCGGGTCTCGAGGGGCTGCCACGCTACGAACATCTGCTGGCTGACGGATTCGAGGGTGTTCAGCTCACCACTGACGACTCACCACCCGCGGGCGCTCCGCTCCCCCACTGTGGCGTGGATCGAATTAACACAACAGCTGAAGCTGACTCTATCGCCGGGAAACATGCTGAGCGCGGCGATAGCTGCATCACAGTCCATGTCGGCTGGGGCCTGGAAGATAACGATGAGGTCTTCCGCCTCATCGAATCGATCCTCGCTGCATCTGATAGGCATCGCCTGCCCATCTTCATCGAGACTCATCGCGCGACCATTACACAAGATCTCTGGCGAACGATACAGCTCATTAAGAAGTTTCCGGAGATCCGCTTCAACGGCGACTTCAGCCACTACTATTGCGGGCAGGAACTCGCCTACGGCGATTGGGCCAGCAAACTTGCTTTCATGCAGCCCATCTTAGACCGAGTTGGTTTTATTCACGGCCGCATTGCCAACCCGGGTTGTATGCAGGTGCCCATCGGGGCCGACTTGACTTCAACACCACGGGAGGCTGACGGCGTTATCAACTATCTGGACCACTTCAAAGATCTTTGGACGAACGCCATGCTCGGCTTTATCCGCAATGCCAGTCCAGGCGATGTGCTCATCTTCGCGCCCGAGCTCTTGTCCGGCGCACACTATTACGCTCGGAAGTTTCCCGACGTCCACGGCCAATTGGCCGAGGAATCCGATCGCTATGCTGAAGCCCTGCTCTACAGAGATCTGGCCCGTGCCTGCTTTGCTGAAGCCCGCCAACTTGCATCAGGAGCGTAGACAAGTGACTGAATCGGTCAACATGCGGTATTTGTCATTCTTAGCCTCTACGGCGGCGTTGGGAGGACTTCTCTTTGGGTTCGATATCGCTATCATCACCGGCGCGGGTCCATTCATTACCCGGCAATTTTCGCTGAGCGATATCCGCCTCGGCTGGGCATTCAGTTCCTTGCTCTTCGGATGCGCGCTGGGATGCTTTATCGCAGGGAAGCTTACCGACCGCTATGGGCGAAAGAAGCTACTTGTCATCGTTGCCGTTTTATTTGCCGCAACCTCAGTTGCCACATGCCTCGCAACCGGTTTTGTCAGCTTTGTTGCGGCGCGCTTTCTGGGAGGTTTGGCTGTAGGCAGCGTTTCTCTGCTTTCTCCAATGTACGCATCCGAGGTTTCTCCGCCCTCTATTCGGGGCCGCATGGGGACGTTGTATCAGATGTCCATCATCGTTGGAATCCTCGTGTCTTATGGCATTAACTATCTTCTGCGCAATACGGGCGTGAATAACTGGCGATGGATGTTTCTTACGGGAGTGGTCCCATCGACACTTTTTCTTGTGTTCATTGCTCTCGCTCCTGAGACGCCGCGCTTTCTGGCCCTGACGGGAAAGATGGATGAGGCTTTTGCACTGCTGGAACGAATCGGAGGAACGCAAAGCGCTCATTCTCAGATCCTCGATATCAAGGCAACTATGCACAAGGAGCGGCAGACTTGGCGCGCGTTGCTGCGGCCGGGGGTGCGGCGCGCGCTTCTCGTCAGCGCCGGCCTCGCCATTCTTGTTCAGGTTTCAGGAGTTAATACCGTCATCGACTACGCTCCATCGATCTTTCGGTCCGCCGGCTGGAGGGTGGATGGCGCCCTGGCCTCCACCTTTATTGTTGGTTTAACAGAGTTTCTTTTCACCATCGTCTCTTTCTGGGTAATCGACAGATATGGACGAAAGCCCTTGTACATTGTCGGCTCGCTTGGCATGACACTTTCTCTCATCTTGTTGGTGACTGCAGTCTTGACCGGCCATTTTCACGGTCCGCTTGTTCTCGCGCTTATATTGATCTATCTCGCCTTTTTCGCGGCTTGCATTGGTCCCGTGTTCTGGACCCTGATCCCAGAGATATTTCCCAACGATGTGCGTGGATTGGCGATGACCGTCCCGGTGCTTGTGCAGTGGGTTGCGAATGCGGTTGTTGTACTTGTGTTTCCATTTGCCTTTCACCAGATCGGCAAGGCGCTTACGTTCGGCTTTCTCGCGCTGATGGCTCTGGCGCAGGGAATATTTACATGGCTGACTGTGCCAGAGACCAAGAACAAACGACTGGAGGAGATTGAAAGCCAGTGGCTTGCTTAAGAGACTACGTTCCGGTGCCGCTTAGCTTGTTTTTTACGCCTCAATTTGGTGTTATCGTATCCTGTCCTTGTGCTGGTGGATCTCAAGCTTGAAAAGACATACGACGGGCTTTTGTATCTGGCTGACGCCGCACGAAATTTGCAGTTCCTGCACAGCCACCATCACACTGAGCTCGAGCTGAATCTGGTCGTTCAGGGAACGATCACCTACGTCGTGGACGGCCTGCGATTCAGCTTTTCACCGAGAACCTTGCTTTGGCTCTTCCCAGATCAGGAACATCAACTCGTTGATCGATCGGCGAATGCGCAGTTCTACGTTCTCGTCTTCAAGTCTGCACTCATCGCCCGCTCCTGCCGAACACCCGAATACAGTGGTCTGAAGCACAAGACGTATGAGAGTGGAGGAGTGCTAAGCACATTGCTCAAACCGGACGCATTTGACTTGCTTTCGAAGACGATGCAGTCGCTCATGGAGGGATCGCTGGATCCAGACCTGCTCAATCGCGAGGCTGGATACGGAGAGACCTCTGAATTTCGCTTTCAACACAGCGATCCGGACGCGTTAAATGCCGGGCTTCACTACCTTCTACTCCGTTGCTGGCGCAGCCGTCTGACCGGCAGGGCAACTCGTGATCCTGTGGTGTTACATCCCGCAATACGCCGAGCCCTTCAATTGCTAAGCGATGAGACGACGGAAAGGACCCTCGAAGAACTGGCAAAGGCCTGTGGCGTAAGCAAGTCTTATTTGTGCCGAAAGTTCCATCAACAGATAGGCGTTTCCTTCACCCGGTATCGCAATTCTTTGCGATTGTCTCGCTTTTTCGAGCACTACCATCGCACCGACCAATTGACGATCACTGAGGCTGTATATGCGGCGGGTTTTGGTAGCTATGTTCAGTTCTATAAGGTGTTTTCGCAGGTCTATGGGCGCGGACCACGAAGCTGTCTGCGTAATGACTCCGTGCCTATCGGTAAACCGATCACATAGGCAGTTGCAACAAAAGTCTTAGCAATACTTCTTCGGAACTCCGAGCGGTCAGATTGTGGCTCACGCTATCGAGATGGATCCAAGCAGATAGCGTCCTTGTTCGTCGCGCCACTCCGTTATCGGACGAGGCAATGAGTCCGCTCAAATATGAGTACGCTACAGTAACCCGGGCAATACCGTAATCGACTGCACCCTGAGATCGGTGCCGTCGTTATCCCGAAACGCAATACTATTTCCGGCATCCGATGAACCAAGCGGCAATTCGACCGTGAGGCGCCCTGCCAGGTTTATGAATGCTGTCGACGGAAACGCGATCTTGGTTATAACTTGTCCATTCGATCGGTACTGTTTCACGCGTTGTAAATGGGGCGGCCAATGTGGATGCTCGCCTAAGCCGGAAAGTCTGGAAGGCCGTAGGCGAGATTGGATATGTTCCCAACCGCAACGCTCAAGCGCTGGTTTCAGGACGGACAAAATTGCTGGGACTCATCGTCGCAGATATCACCAACCCCTTCTTTCCGGAACTCGTACGCGGGTTCGAGGATGTAGCGCTCAAAATGGGCTTCGGCATTCTTATGGGATCAACCGGCGGCGATCCGATGAGGACCGGGGCCTGGGTTCAACGAATGCTGCAACACGGTATAGAGGGCCTCGCGCTACTCACGTTCAGAAGTGAACCCACGGAGGTCTTCGGTCCTTCAGGCTAACTTGGAGGGCCGACCTGACCTTCCCGAGCAGGAACGAACCATCGCAACGCATCTGGTCGCGCGCGAGTCTACGAACTATCCACGCCGTGGAGATCCACAATGATGAAGCCACCGGCTCACCAGAAGTGCCGTCTTGGTTGCCCCCCAGGGATTCAGTGGCGCTGAAAACAAGAGGGATGCATCTAAGTTCACAGAATGTACCCGCACATGTACCCCGCTGAAGTTAATCCTCGCCAAGCTGCATCTCGATGTGAAGGTCGCGCCTGATTTTGGGCAACGCTCGACTCTACAAAATTACCCTTCGTCCTCGGCGAGAGACCCACCTATCATCCCCCGACTTCTCCTGCTTAGTTCATTTGGAGGCCCGTGGCCGCGAATTCCGGTTTGTTTGAATGTTAAGTCGCGGTGACGAGCACGATGTGTTACACGGAGCTGAACTCAGCGGGGACGCTGATTCAGAGAACAATCTCGGAGACTCCTCAGAGAGACATACCGGTGATGGCCAAGCGGTACTGCGGGGAACCACTACCCCATCCATTTGAGGAGGTCTGAGATCGTTGCGGACGTTGATGACTCGGTGTCGCGCGGCATCGATGGCGCGATCACCACCGCCTCATTCCGTTCTTCGAACCAGGCGAGAAAGCGCGATTGCTCGGCGCCGGCAAGCCGCTGCTGGTTGACCCAGTTATAGTACGCGCCCATATCGCCATCGATGAGTGATTCGGCCGGATCGAGTTCCGCACGTGTTTCGGTGCGGGCGAGCAGTTCGTTCATCGGCAGCTGGCGCTGTCTGGGGGCGAACCGCGCCAGGACGGTAAGAGGCTGCGCCCGTCGGAGCGCTTCGCGCACGGTCCATTGGACGAACGTCGTGCTGAACACTTGCGTTCCGGAGCCTTCGGTCAGCACGCTGACCTGAAATCGGCCGAGGACAGGATCTTCAGTCCCAAGTCCGAGATCGGCTGGACGCATGCGCGCCATGATTGTGCGCAATTGCTCCGGGCCCATGCCCACGGTGTGAATTTCCTTGCTCATCCGCCGCAACAACGCTGCCCGCGCGGGCTCCAGCCGCCCATAGCTGACGCATGTGACGCCGGACAAGGCCGCCTCCGGCTCGCCTCCGTCGATATACCAGTGCGCGAACGGCGCGGGGTTTGCGCGCGAGCGTTCGTCGACGGCGTTCATCAACAATGAAAAGCCATTCTCCGGCTTAATGTTCCGGAAGTAAACACCGTGCGGCCGCAGCTTGCGAAACAGCGGGATGGGGCTCGACGCCGCTTGTCCTCCGATGATTGCGATCCCGAGTCGCGGGATCGGAGGCGGCTCCGGTGGATACGCCGCGAGCAGTCGATTCGAGTACGCCAGCGCCGCGTTCCGGAAGGCATCCATCTGGTGCGTCCTCCAGAGGTAATCGGAAAGTTGCTCGACAAATTGCGCTGGCGCATTGACCCAATCCGAGGACACGAGCTGCGGAGATAGCGTGATCTGAGCGAATCCATCGAACCAGTCGTTGACCTGGCTTTCCGACAATGAAGCAGCGTTTGCGATCTCCATTTGGAGCGATTTTCGTTCCGCGGGAAAGCGGTAGTCGTACTGGATGAGTTCACGCAGCAGGCTGGACAGAAGGCTTAGCGGGATGCGACGCAAAGCAACGATGTTTTCCACCGCCAGCTTGTTCGCCAGCGCTGGATAGTGCTGGAACTGTTCCGGTTGGAGATCGCGGGGAAGCATCGCTACACTACCTCTGCGATGAGACGTCCTTCGGCGAGCGTCGGTGAGAAGCCGAGAAGCGCGCCCAGGGTCGGAACGAGGTCAAGCGAATCGATGGCACGATCAACGACCACGCGCTCGCGGATGCCGGGCCCCAGCGCCATCATCCAGGTTGTGCGAGACAGCGGATCGCCGGTGCGGTGATGCTGGAAACCGTTGCCGCCGGCGTCGGCGTCGGCGTCGCGGCCGAAATCGGGCAGGATGAACATCGCCGTCTTACCCGCGTACTCCGGCTCAGTCTGGATGTAATTCCACAGTTCTGCGCAAAGCCGATCAGTGCGCCGGATGCCATCGACGTACAGCGAGTATGCACCCGAATGAGCGACATCGATATCGTGCAGCGTGATCCACAGAAGGCTGGGTGCGAGCTGCTGCATCAGGCGGCGAGCAATGTAAACAGAGAGCTCGTCGGGGCTCGACAGCGTGAGCGCGTGGGACATGAAGTCGCCGACCGAGAGTTGAAGCATGTTCTCGAGTTGCTGCAACTCGAGTTCGCTGCCGCGGAGCGCCGGCGTGTAGAACGGAGTTTCGTAACTGTCCTGCAGCAGGTGATCGTAACCGGCGTTGTCAGCTGGCATGGCGGCAGCGAGTAGATGCTTCGGCAGGATGACACCTGCGCCCGTTCCGCCGCCGAACGAGCGATGGCTGCTCTCACCGATCCGGTTGAAACCGTTACTTGGCGCGACAACCCACGCGTCCGACGCAGGCCGCTTGAGCTGTTTGCGGAAATACTCGAAGACGGTCGGATGCTCGGGTGGAATCGATGCAAAGTTGTTGAGCGTCTCGTAGACGCCCGTCGCGAGGCTGGCGGTGGCAACGTAGTGGCCGAGAATGCCGCGGTTCACGACCTGTGTGAAGAACGTAGATTGTGGCGCGAGTTCGGTCAGCAGATGGGGGATGTTCTCCTGTCCGCCTGGCGAAAAGGTCTCGTCGTCGCGCGCGCCACCGCCGAATGTGACGACGACGATCTTCTTCGGATTAGGATGCATGTGTGCAGTAGCGCCGCGCAGCGGCGACGTCCCGAAGACCGCCGTTGCGGCACTCAGCCGCGCCGCGAGACTCAAGAATTCTCGGCGACTATGCGAGATCTGCTGTGTACTCCAGCCCATGAGACAACCGAGTTCGGACAAATTACGATTGCTTACGTCGCTAAGTCAAATTGCGGCCTACTCGGCCGCCTTCTTCATGGTGTAGACGAACTGCTCCACAGCGGCGTTCTGCTGTTCGGCGACGGTGGCTTCTTTCGGACGCTGCTGCTCGAAGATTGCAAGTTCCTGCTCGGCTGCTGCAGAGTTCCCCAGACGTCGAAGCACCTGGAAGAGCCGATAGTGGATGGGGGCCGCGTTTGTGCTGTACTTCAGCGCCTGCCGAAACTCTGGAACGGCATCCGTATCCTTCTGCTCACTTGCAAGGAGGATGCCAAGCTGGAGATATGCGTCGCCGTACTGCGGATCCAGCGCAATCGCCCGTTGCAGCAACGACTCAATTTCAGGGAGGGATGCCGCAGCCGCATCGTCCCAGTGCACTTTCCATAATGCTGCCGCGTACAAGTATTGGATCTGCGCGTTCTGGGGAAACGCTTCAGCCGCCTTCTTCAGTCGCGCACGTACCTGCTCTCGGATGGCTGGGGAGAACTCGTCGTACGAACGCCCGAGGAACAGAAGTGGCAGCGGATCCGAAGGATTGGCGTCGCTGACGCGAAAGAACTGCGCGGCCGCCTCATCACAGTGAGTGTCGCCGCACAGCGCCACGCCGAGCCCCAGCGCAAGCCGGACCGATGCCGCGTACTTCTGCGCTCCCGCCCGAAACACGGCAACGGCAGGTTCGAACGTCTGATGCAGCAGCAGTTCCGCGCCTAAATCGAAGATGTTGTTCTCGCTCGGCTCCATGTTTGCGGCCTGTTCGTATTCCTGCGCAGCCGCCAGAAAGTCCTTGGACTTCTCCTCGACTTCTGCGAGCACGGAGTGCAACTCGGCCGTATCACGAACCTTCGCCAATGCCTGGAGCTGGCGGCGAGCGTCGTCGAGTTTGCCGGTCTGCTCGTATGCCAGCGCGAGATCATAGCCGTTGTCGTAGTCAGCCGGCTGAGTATGCTGCGCGCGCTCGAGGAACGGAATCGCTGCCGCGACCTTGCCGGACTGGATGTAGAACTCGCCAAGATTATGGTTGGCCTCGTGGTTTGAAGGTTCAAGTTCGGCGGCCTTTCGGAACTGCAACTCGGCCTCTGTGGCGCGGTGGAGATGCATAAGGTTCATGGCCAGAGCGGTGCGTGCCGCGGAGTTGTTCGGCGCTAGCCGGACGCCTTTCGCCAGGAAGAGATTCGCGCCCTTGTCATGGCCGCGCGCGGCTTCGACAAGTCCTTCCAGCTCATTCAAGGGAAAGCTATTCGGATCGGTCTTCAACAGCGGCTGAAGTTGTTGCTGAGCCGTGTCGTAATCGCCGCGTTCGTAGGCCGCAGCGGCTGCGCGAAGTCCCGACGTCTGCTGCGCCACTTGCGCGTTGGCGGCGCTGTTGGCTGGCTGACCGCTCGCCGGCCCAGAGAGCGACGAAGTCGCCAACGCGAGCGTCAGGAGGACCATTGGGGAGAGCGAGATGGAAGATGACAGGAACATGACTGGAGATGTAGTGCGGCCGATCCCCACGCCACCGCCCGAGGGCACGTCTCTCGTGCGCAAGCGGCTGGGTCGGAGCATTTTCAAATTGCAACGTTCGACCGCGGGCTCATCATACGCCACTCCAGGCCCCTCACTCCTGAACCCGTTGACGTTCACGCCGACTTGGTTTTTTGGATCGTCGTAGCAAGATGCTGCTTTTCAATGTATTTCGTTGGTTCTGCGAGCAGCCGCAGCCTTAGTTTTGATATTGCAAACATTGGTTAAGCGACGTAAGTTTTGGTGCGTAAAACGAGCGTTCGTTGTTCCGACTACGGGCCGGTTTGTCGTTATCGGTTGATCGCCGTGAACGTTCCCGGTTGACTTGTTTTTTTGGATCGTGGTAGAAGGGTGCTGTTTTTTCGACGGATTCGGTTGCGCGGTGAGTCACGGCCCGAGCTTTGACGTGGCAGACGGAGGTCAGCGATGCGTCTTTCTGTGGCTAAGCCACTGTTCGTACTTCCCCTGATAGTTCTCCTGTCCGTGCTTTGGTTCAGCACCTCTGCCTTTGCACAGATTGACCAAGGCGGAATCGTCGGCACCGTTTATGACCGATCGGGAGCCGTCGTTGTTGGAGCGACCGTGACAGTCACCGACAAGGCGACAGGCCTGGCGCTGACCTCGACCACGCAACGCGACGGGAGCTTCGTCTTCAACCCGATCAAGATTGGCACATACGACGTGACCGTGGAGAAGAGCGGATTCGAGAAAGCCACTCAACCCGACATCCTCGTCAACGTGGGATCGCAGGTGAAGGCGAACATCACGCTGCAAGCCGGCGCGGTTTCGCAAACGGTCGAAGTGACGTCGGCGCTTCCGATCCTGCAAACGCAGACCACCTCCGTTGGTCAATCCATCGACGCACAACAGGTCACGGACCTGCCTTTGAACGGCCGCAACTATACGTACCTGGCCCAGACTGTTGCCGGCGTGACGACCAACAACAGCCGCGTAGGCGGCACTGGCGGGTTCACCGCGAATGGCCTCCAATGGTCCCACAACAGCTACATCCTCGACGGCATCGACAACAACAACGACAGCGTCGATTTCCTGAATGGCGCAGCATTCGTCGTCCTGACGCCGCCTGACGCCGTGCAGGAAGTGCGGGTTCAGACCAGCAACTTCAATGCCGAGTTCGGCCGTGCGGGATCGGCGGTGCTGCAGGCTACAACCAAGTCCGGCACGAACAAATTCCATGGCGATCTGTGGGAGTTTCTGCGCAATGACCTGTTCGACGCGAACACGTTCTTCAACGACCGCAACGGCGTCAAAAAGCCCAAGTTGCGGCAGAACCAGTTCGGCTTCACCATCGGTGGTCCGGTTGTCCGCAACAAACTATTCTTCTTCGGCGATTATCAGGGGACGCTGATTAGCCAGCAGTCCGTGAAGACCGGCACCGTGCCGACCGCAACCATGACCAGCAGCAAATTCACGAACTTCCAGGAAGAGATCGTCGACCAGTCGGGCACCAAGACAGATGCTCTCGGACGCACCTTTCCTACCGGTGCGATTCTCGACCCGGCCACTACGCGCACCATCCCAGCGACCGGCGTCGATCCGATCACAGGCCTCAGTGGTAAGCCAGGGGCCTACGTTCGTGACCCGTTTTACCAGGGCAGCATTGTGGGCGTCACCAACTTTGGCACACAAGCCGCCGAAGCGCTGATGAACATTCTTCCTGCAAGCCGGCTGGACGCGAACGCAATCAAGCTGTTGGCCGCTTACCCGGCACCGAACGTGACGCCTGCGAGCTTCAACAACTTCGGCCTCACAAACAATTACCAGATCTTACGGCCACAGCCGGACCATACGCAGCAGATGGATATTCGGGTAGACGACAACTTCAGCGCCAAGGACCAGGCGTTCACGCGACTTAGTTATTCGCACCGGCTTCGCAACATACTGAACACGTTTGTCGGCCCAATTGACAACTCCGGCTTCGGCAATGGTAACTTCCTGGATTCATCCTGGAACGCCGCGCTCAGTGAGACGCACGTGTTCTCACCCAAGATGATCAACGAGGCCCGGCTGGGCTATAACCGCCTGATCAGCACGGCGTTGCCGGCGATCGCAAGCGTTCAGGGGGTGCCGTCGCAGTTCAACATACAGGGGGCGCCGCAGGGCCCAACGCTCGGTGGTTTGCCGCTGATTAATATCAGCGGCCTTACCGCAGTCGGCCCCGGCGAGTTCGCCAGTCCGAATACACGCCTGAATAACACCATCCAGCTGACGGAAAACCTGACCAAGGTCCATCAGTCGCATACGTTCAAAGGCGGATTCGAAGGACAGCTGGTGCGGTTCGCATGGGATGATCCCTCCGATCCGCGCGGCCGCATGGATTTCGGTACGAACTACACCGGCATCCCGTCCGGCGGCGGCGTAGGTCTCGGTATCGCGGCAATGCTGCTGACTCCGATTCCTTCGACAGTGACGAATTCTGTCACCGGAGTGCAGGGCATAGATTACGAGGGCGGACCGAACTTCATTCGTACCAGCAGTAACGCCTATCCAGATGAGATTCGGCACTACTACGGCCTGTACTTCCAGGACGACTGGATGGTGACGAAGAACCTCACCTTCAACTATGGCCTCCGGTGGGAGTTCTTTGGCCAGCCTCGCGGGCGCAAAGGCGAGGCAATGCTGATCCCGCAATCGGTCAATGGCCCCGCAAGTTACGTTCTGTCCAGCAACCTGAAGAATGT
Organism: Bryocella sp.; assembly: GCA_036273275.1. Taxonomy (GTDB): domain Bacteria; phylum Acidobacteriota; class Terriglobia; order Terriglobales; family Acidobacteriaceae; genus Granulicella. Next base: position 698 of record DASUHZ010000060.1, on the reverse strand, counting down.
CCCCTTGTCGCCGGCGCTTGTAGCCCTGCTTACCAAGGATGGCATCCCGCTGACGTACAGCGGCGTGCCCGGCCTGCTGAACACGCCCAAGAACGACTTCGCACCACGTGTCGGGTTGGCCTACCAGATCACCCCGAAGCTGGTGAACCGCACGGCATTTGGTGTCTTTTATGCCGGGTTCGAGAACATCGGAGGCGCGCCCGACCCGGGATACAACTACCCCTTGGAGACTCAACCGGCGCTGAACGACAACACCAATGGCAACCAGCCGATCTATCAGCAGTATTCAACCATCTTCCCCAGCCCGCTGGCTCTGACGCTGGCGAATTCGCTCAACTACACCATTCCGGATCCGAACAGCCCGGCGTTCAACCCCAACGGTATGAGCTTCGAATCCTTCGCGTTGCCATGGAAGACGGGCAGCACCTACGAGTGGAGCGAGTTCCTCCAATACGCCATTACCCGCAACGACAGCATCCAGGTCGGCTACATTGGGAACCACAGCGTCCACCAGATTAACGGCTGGCGGTTTAACAACCCCGGCGAAATCCTGCCGCCCGGGACCAATACTTCGAGCTACGTGCTGTACCCGGACTTCGGGCAGGGGATGGATTATGTCGCGCCAAATGGCGACAGTTTCTACCATGGCTTTCAGGTCACGTATGAGCGCAGAATGTCCCGCGGACTGTACGCAATTG
>DASUHZ010000059.1:0-6774 GCA_036273275.1 Bryocella sp. | reverse complement strand
GTGGTGCATGACGTGCCCAAGCTCGTGCAGGCGACCGAGCTGGACCCGCGTAAGCCGCTGGATGGTCTGCGGCTCGAGAACATCAGCGGCACCTGCAAGGAGGGGATCTTCCTGGCGAACGTGCGGCATGCGGTGTTGAAGAATATCCACGTGACCGGCTTCAGCGGATCGTTGTTGAATACCTACGACGTCACCGGGACAGGGCTGGCGGGCGCCACGCCGATGGAGGCACCCAAGCCGCTGGCGGAGATTCCAGCGCCCGCGACGCCGTATAAGTTACACTGATGAAAGAGGATGCCGGTGCAACGAACCCGTCTTCCGCTTTTTGCTGTTTTGCGAGATAATCAGTTGAGGGCCTGAGCCTGCGGAGTCTCTGCGGGTCGCAGGAGGACGGCCTGAATCGTCCACCCACGTAGAAACACAATTCAGAGCAATCATTCAGGGAGCAAAGGGCAGCAGGGGCCGTAAGCCCTGCGTCGCGGCGTGTCAGGTGGTGCAGGCATGAAGCCTGCGGACTCAATGATTCGCTGCTTGCCAGCCGAAGTGGCTGGCCACGTTAGGAGAAGAGATGCGCGAGATCGTCAGCCTGCAGTGTCCGGTGTGCAAGAACCGGAACTACTCGACTACCAAGAACAAGAAGACAACGACGGGACGTCTCGAGTTCTCCAAGTTTTGCAACACTTGCCGTAAGCACACGGACCACAAGGAGACCAAGTAAGCTCTCCTTCAATACAGGGGAGTAAGCTCAACGGTTAAACTGCCGGTCTCCAAAACCGGACTTCTCGGTTCGAATCCGAGCTCCCCTGCCATCAAAGTTTGTTTTTTAGTTTCTTGCTTTTTATATCTCCGGAGGCATTTTCCGGAGGATTTCCCCAAGGCCCGCGAGCATCGCGGCACGTCTAGATGTTAGGAAGCATATGGCGAAGGCAATTGCAGCAGCAGCGAACCCTGACGAGCCGAACCCGACCCTTCAGCAGGTGACTGCGGGCCCTCAGCGACTGGTTCAGTTCCTGAAGGAAACCCGGCAGGAGATGAACAAGGTCGTCGCGCCCACACGCAACGAGGTTCGGAACATGACGATTGTCGTCCTGGTATCGGTGTTCCTTTTCGCTGCGTACTTTGAGCTGGTGGATGTGATCTTTGGCAAGGCCATTGACCAGCTGTTCCTGCATCTCACGGGCCACTAGAGCATCGGGCTTACATCACGATTTTTCCCGGCGCCGTCCTGAGCGGCGACCGTACAGAAAGCAAAACCATGGCAGAAGAGTTGAATTCCGGCGAGCAGAACAAGGACTTCGAGCAGAACCTCGGAGCCAACGCCGACGAGACCCCGGCCTTCGACGCCGGCACCGTGGAGGGCGCCGAGGGCGAAACCCCGGCTGCGCCTGCGCACAACGAGAACTTCAAGTGGTACATCATTCACGCCTATTCGGGATTTGAGCGCAAGGTGAAGGAGTCGCTGCAATCGCGCGTCGCCGCCTATCACCTGGAGGACCGCGTGGGCCGCATCGAGATTCCGACCGAGCCGACCACGGAGCTCCGCAACGGCAAGAAGTACACGATCGATCGCGTCTTCCTTCCGGGTTACGTTTTCGTCGAGATGGCGCTCGACAACGACCTCTGGCACGTGGTCAAGAACACGCCGCGGGTCACAGGCTTCCTGCAGACGGGCGACCAGCCCAATGCGCTCTCTGAGGCCGAGGTCAACGCGATGTTGAACCGCAGCGACGTGACCAGGGAGAAGCCGAAGCTCAAGCTCAAGTTCACCAAGGGCGAGCAGGTTCGCATTACCGAGGGCCCGTTCGCCAACTTCAACGGTGCGGTCGACGACGTCAACGAGGACAAGCAGACCCTCAAAGTCATGGTCTCGATCTTCGGCCGTCCGACGCCTACCGAGGTCAGCTTCGCCAACGTGGAGAAGGCTGAAGAGTAAGGGTTCCGCGCGGGGCATGCGCACAGGATTTACCGGGCTCGTTGCACAGGGTTTTGAGCAGCAAGCCAACAGAGTTTTCCGCAACTTTTCCGGAGACTTCTCCGCGGGTTGCGAACAAGTGTTGCACCAAGTTCCACCGTGGTGCTGAGAGAATCGCAACGGAGTCTCTCGGCGGCACACAGGGCCACCCCAGCGAACAAATTCGCCGCGGATCCGACAAGCAGATTCCAGGAGTTCCAGCCCGGCCGCTTCACCGGACCTTCTAGCTCCTCAGGAACAACCAATCCATGTGGCACCGGATTTCCCGGGCTGCATCTATATGGAAGGACTACGAATATGGCACCGAAGAAGGTACAAGGCTACGTAAAGCTCCAGATCACGGCAGGCAAGGCGACGCCGGCGCCGCCGGTTGGTCCCGCGCTCGGTCAGGCGCAGGTCAACATTATGGAGTTTTGCAAGCAATTCAACGACCGCACCGGAAAGGATCCCAACCTCGCGGGCATGACTGTGCCTGTGGTCATCACCGTGTTCGCGGACCGCAGCTTCACGTTCATCACCAAGACGCCTCCGGCGCCGGTGCTGCTGCTGAAGGCGGCCGGCGTGCAGAAGGGCTCCGGCACACCGAACAAGGACAAGGTGGGCAAGGTGACCGAGAAGCAGATTATCGAGATCGCCAAGCAGAAGATCGGGGATATGAACGCTGCCTCGGTCGAGGCTGCGGCTAAGACCATCCGCGGCACCGCCCGGTCCATGGGTCTGGAAGTGGTCGCGTAAGCGGGCAGGCAAGACCGAATCAGAAGGGAGCGCCTCATCGGCGCTCCTTTTCTTTTGTTAGTAATCGTACAGGGGCACGCAGTGGGCCTTCTCCCTGCACTGCGGAACTCGCATTCGCAGCAACTCGGATAGCGAGATGGCATCGTTGCGGGTGACCTGAAACACCGCCACCTGACTGACTCCCGAGTCGTTGCGGTAACTCAGAGTCAGGCGATAGATGTGCACGCGCGCTGCAACCATTCCAACAAACATCGCCGGGAAGAAACCCATGTGCTCGCGTACGTCTTTGCGCCATGCTGCGTTATCGATCTTGTCGTAAGCAATCACGACCGGTTTAGGCGCTTCGAATCGGAGACCCTCTGCCGACACGATCATTCGCGCAGTTGTGTTGGCCGCAGGTCCCGACGTTCCGGTCTCGTAAATGGCTTCGCCGGGCTTTTGAGCGTGCAGCGGAAGAGCACCCACCGCAACCGCAAATATGGCTGCGGCCGCGATCTTTCGCATGAATCCTGTCGCGTGGCGTCGTGCGATTCCGCGCAGTCGCCATGCGACGGCCAGGCTCTTCACATCATGCCTCCACACCGGCAGGATCAGCGACATTGTGATTCCTTCGAGATTCGACAGGGCTCCCAAGGCGAGCGCGGCGGCGATCCAGTTTGCGGGATGCCTCGCCAGAAACGAGACGACCAGAGCGGACGCGAGCATGAGTCCCCAGGACTTCGCAAGGTACGAGTGATAGCTGGGGAGTTTGCCGAACTTGATGAACGCAATGGCAAGGCACAGTGCTTCAAGCCCAATGACCGCGCCGATTGGCACACTGAGAGCGCTCGCGAGAGCAGGATGGCGCATCCACAGAGCGGCAGCGCAGCCTGCGTAGAAGACGATATCGGCCATCGAGTCGAAGAGCCGAACGGCCGCGGTGTCGCACTTCCAGCGGCGCGCTAAGACGCCGTCAAAGATGTCGGAGAGTAGAGCGGTCACGACCATCGCCGCCAGCGTGGTCCCGCTCCATCCGGCGCGTTCGCCGAGCACCATCGCGGGGCCGAGTGCGGCGCGCGCTCCGGCCATGAGCCAGGGGATGTTGTGTTTCAGAGGTGACGATTCAGACTGCATCAATGCTCCTTTTACGCCTGGAAAGGAGCGTACGCAGCGACCGCGCGCAGCAGGCCTGCGATCAGGGTGCTTTTTTTAGTGTCACAACCAGGGCTGGTCGACGACCTCCTGCGCGTTCTTCGCAAGGAGCGGAAAGACGACGAGCTGTGGTCCTTTGGGAAGCCTCGCAACGGAAGCGGTGTACGCGTCGCAGAGCACGCCGCTCGCGTTCTCGATGCCTCGCTGCCAGCCGGGCTTGCGCGCGTCGCAGAAGATCAGCGCATCGTGCGGGACGCCGGCTGCGGCGAGCATCGTGCGCGCTTTTTCCAGGAACTCCGGCCAGTGCGATACCACCGCTATGAGCAGCGCTTTGGGCGCGGGCATCCACGGCATCAGCCACTGGTTTGCGGAGGTGATCGGGAGGACGACGAGCTCGAGGCCGGCTGGCACAACCGCGCGCACGGTGAGTTCCTGGCTCGGCCGGCAGCATGGAATGCTGCGCGCCAACACATCCGGGTTGCACTCTTCGACAGAACACTCGCGCACCTCCCGGTCCGTCGCGGCGCGCAATTCCGTCAGCAGGATTCGCCGCAGTTCGGCGTCGGGGTCGACGAGCAGCCAGTGATCGGGCTGGGGCGCCGCGACCCACTCAGCCATGCGGCGGCGGAGTGTTGACGTCGATATGCCGAGCTCATGGGCCCGGCGAAAGAACTCGCCGATGAGCCCGTCGGTCCGCGCCTCTGCGGTTTCAACCGGGCGCCGCTCGCAGACGTAGACGCCGCTGCCGTGGCGCAGCTCGGTCCAGCCATCGCGTTCGAGCTCGCGATATCCCGCGCTGACGGTATTCGGGTGAATTGCGAAACGGCGCGCAAGCTCGCGAGTGCTGGGCAGGCGGTCGCCAGGGCGAAGCTCGCCACTCAGGATCGCAAGCTGCACCTGGGTCACGAGCTGGCGATACAGCGGAACATCGCTGCCGGCAGAGAACAAGAGGCGCATCGGAAGTGAGTCTGTAACTCTCAAGGGAGCTTACCAGCAACCCTCTAAGATATGCGCCTCTGGCCAAGTACGCACGTGCGTAGGCATAATGGCTCCTCCACCCAACTTCTCGTCCACTCTGGAGCCCGGCCTCTTTCATGTTCGTTCCTTCGACCTTTGCTGTCGCCCTTTTGATGACGATCCTCAGCACGATCTGCTGGGGGTCCTTCGCCAACACGTTCAAAGGCACGAAGAACTATCGCTTCGAGCTCTACTACTGGGATTACGCGATCGGTATCTTCGTCATCGCCGTGATTCTCGCGCTAACCATGGGAAGCTTTGCCGGCGGACCTACGGCGTTTCTCGCCAACATGCGCGCCGCGGACGGCCTGAATCTCTTCTATGCAGCGATCGGCGGATTCATCTTCAACATCGCTAACGTGCTGTTGATCGCCGGCATCGAGATCGTCGGTCTCGCTGTTGCATTTCCGCTATCCATCGGAATTGCACTGGCTGAGGGAGCGATTCTCGCTTACGCGCTGCAGCCGAAGGGCAACCCGGTGCTGCTCGGCGTTGGCGTGCTGATGAGCCTCGTCGCTGTGGTGCTGGTAGGCAAGGCGTACAGCGCGTTACGGACCGGCGAGCAGAAGGTCTCGCGCAAGGGCGTGATTGTCTGCGTGATTTCCGGTCTGCTGATGGGCACGTGGGCGCCGTTCGTTACACTGGCGATGACACGAGGCGCGCACACCCTGACGCCCTATACGACGACCGTGTTTCTCACACTTGGCGCGTTCCTCTGCTGCTTCGTGTTCAACATCATCCTCATGCGCAAGCCCATCATCGGAACGCCGGTGGCGGGCAGAGATTACTTCCGCACATCCGCTAAGTATCACGGCCTCGGGCTGCTGGGCGGCGCCATCTGGGGCACGGGCATGGCGTTCAATCTTGTGGCCGGATCAGCAGTGGGCGTGTCGATCTCCTATGCGATCGGGCAGGCATCTCCGATGGTCGCGTGTCTTTGGGGCGTCTTTGTCTTCAAGGAGTTTCGCGGCGCCAGCACAAAGGCCAAAGGCTATCTTGCCGCCATGTTTGCCGCGTATATCCTCGCGATTGTTCTCATAGCAAGCGCCCATTCCTCGTAACCCTTTCCGGATGCACAAAGGAGTTTGATTCGCATGAGCCGCACCGTTCTTGTCCTCGGCAGCTTCGTCGCCGATGTTGCCTTTCGCGCCTCGCGCCTGCCCGTGTGGGGTGAGACGCTGATGGGGTCAAACTTCCTGCTCGGGCCTGGCGGCAAAGGGTCCAACCAGGCTGTTGCCGCCGCGCGCGCAGGAGCGCAGGTGAAGATGGCGTGCAAACTTGGCGACGACCCTTTCGGGCAGCTCGCGCGAAAGACCTGGGCCGACGCCGGCATCGATGCATCGCTCACGGCGAACTGCGGTACAGCGACGGGTGCGGCCGCTATCCTGATCGACGAGGTGCGCGGCGAAAACGGAATCATTGTCGTTCCGGGCGCGTGCTTCACCATTACGGCGGAAGAGCTCGAAGCAATGGCGGGCGCAATCCGCTCGGCGCACATTTTTCTTACGCAGCTCGAGATGCCGGTCGAGATTGTGGAGCGCGGCATGAAGATCGCGCGCGAAGCAGGCGTGACCACCATCCTCAATCCGGCTCCAGCGCCACCGAAACCTCTTCCCGACAGCATGCTTGCGCTCGCGGACTTCGTTGTTCCCAACGAGAGCGAGGCTGCAATCCTCACTGGTTTGCCGGTTGAGAACGTCGAACAGGCGGAGAGCGCCGCTGCCGAATTGCAACGGCGGGGCGCGCGCAATGTCATCCTTACGCTCGGAGCCCGTGGTGCGCTCGTGCGAACAGCGGATGGAACTTCGACGATCGTGGATTCGTTCAACGCAGGCCCGGTGCTGGAGACGACCGGCGCGGGCGATGCCTTCTGCGGAGGCTTCGCCGCGGCGCTCGCCGAAGACATGCCGCTGCTCGAT
>DASUHZ010000058.1:0-8663 GCA_036273275.1 Bryocella sp. | reverse complement strand
GCTTTTTCCTGCATATCGACCCTAATACTCACAGGTGCCAACCGACCTACACTGACAGCATCCCCTTCGGAGTTCGTCATGGCCGCACAGCCCATTCCCGTATCCCTGAACGACGGTCTGCCCGCATCCGTGCAGACCGAGATCACGGTGCTCGGCGCAATGATCTTGGACTCCGTCGCCATTGTCGACGCGACCGAAAAGCTGCGTCCGGAAGACTTCCTGCTCGATTCGCACCAGCGCATTTATCGCTCTATCCTCGAGCTGCAGAACGTCGGCCACGCGGTCGATCACATCACGGTAATCGAAGCTCTGAGTCGTCGCAAAGAGCTTGACGCGGTCGGTGGTCAGGCATACATAGCCTTCCTCACCGAGGGCATCCCTCGTCACCCGAACATCGAATCCTACGTCCGCATCATCAAGGACAAGAGCCTTCTCCGCCAGTTGCTGTCGATCTTCAACGAAGGCATGGCCGCGGCTGCGGACCAGGCGGAAGATGCGACCACCGTTCTCAACAACGTCGAGTCCAAGCTCGCCGACGTCGCGGACTCTGCCATCCAGCGCGGCCTCTCGAACATCCCTGAGATTGTCGCCAACAGCTTCGGCTCTATCGATGCGCTCTATGAGCAGGGCCGCGAGATCACCGGCCTCGCCACGCATTACATCGAGTTCGACAAAATGACCTCCGGCCTGCAGACCGGGGAACTCATCATCATCGCCGCGCGTCCGTCCATGGGCAAGACGGCATGGGCCATCAACATCGCGCAGAACTGCGCTGTAAAGGACGCGAAAGTTGTTGCTGTCTTCTCGCTCGAAATGTCCAAGGAGTCTTTGCTGCGACGCATGCTAGCCAGCGAGGCCATGGTCGGCTCGCGCAAGCTGCAGACCGGCTTCATCCCGCGCGAAGACCGCGGCAAGCTTATCTCCGCGCTCGACCGCCTGATGGGCTCGAAGATGTTTATCGACGACACCCCTGGCATCACGCTCGCCGAGATGCGCGCCAAGGCTCGCCGGCTGCAGCAGCAGGAGGGCGGTCTCGACCTCATCGTCATCGATTACCTGCAGCTCATGACCGGCTCCGCCGGTTCATCGCAAAAGAAATTCGAAAACCGCACGCAGGAGGTCAGCTCGATCTCACGCGGTCTCAAGGCGCTGGCGAAAGAGCTAAGAGTGCCCGTCGTGGCACTCTCGCAGCTCTCGCGTGGAAGCGAACAGCGCACCGGCGACAAAAAGCCGCTGCTGTCGGATTTGCGTGAGTCGGGCTCCATCGAACAGGATGCCGACGTGGTCGCGTTCATCCATCGCGAGGAGTACTACGATCGCGAGAACGAGGACCTGAAGGGCAAAGCCGAGATCATCATCGCCAAGCAGCGTAACGGCCCCACCGGCTCCATCCAGATGGCTTATATCGCCGACTTCACGCGTTTCGAAAATCTGGATACGATGCATGGCGAAACCGGCGGAGACGCCTATTGAGCGAGGCATCCACACCTTCGTACCTGCTTGGGCCGGAGGAGTGCGAAGCGTTCCTCAGCGAATTTGAAGCGGGATCCGTGCCCTCGGCGGAGTGGACTCACCAGGCGCACATTGCCATGGCGACTGTTTATGTTGCGCGCTACGGCGATTCAGTCCTTCCCCACACGCGCGCAGCGCTTCGCAACCATCTCCTTTCACGCGGCAAGCCGATCAGCCTCTATCACGAGACACTGACGATCTTCTGGCTCGCCGTTATTGCCGGGGCGCAGCGAGAACACCGGACGGCGACGCTGCACCAAGCTGTCTGCCAGAACTGTGCGCGCTTCGGCAATAAGAGCAAGTTGCACGAGCAGTACTACAGCTACGACGTCTTCAACTCGCCGGAAGCGCGCGCACACTGGATGCCGCCGGATCTGCTTCCGCTGGCGATCCCATTCCCAACGCACGCCTGAAAAAATTGCTGCTCCTGACATCCTCCTGACAGTATGCTGTCAGCAGCCTCGTTCTACTCTGCGCCTGTAGTTTGATCTTCACCTCGCAGAGGAGACAGTCATGAGCAAGTTCGAAGCAAACGCAATCACGTGGTTCGAGATTCCCGTCAGCGACATCGATCGCGCACGCGGATTCTACGAAAACATCCTGGATTCGAAACTGATTCCATACCCCGGCAGTGAGCCGTGCTTCATCTTTCCGACCAGGGAAAGCGGCGTCGCCGGCTGCATCGTTCACCGGCCGCAATCCAAACCAGCCGCCGATGGCACCATCGTCTTCCTCAACGCCGACGGCCAGCTCAACGCCGCGGTGGATCGCGCGAAATCCGCTGGCTCGAAGGTCCTTGTGCCGCGCACCGAGATTCCCGGCGGCTTCGGTTTCTTCGCCTGCATTCTCGACTCGGAGGGCAACCACGTTGGCCTGCACAGCCGCGGAGAATAACCCATGAGGCGCGCCGATCGCCTCTTTCGCATCGTTCAGATGCTGCGTTCCGGACGCCTGAAGACCGCCCGCGCACTCGCCGAGCGGCTTCAGGTCTCCGAGCGCACCATCTACCGCGACGTACGCGACCTGCAACTCGCCGGACAACCCATCGAAGGAGAGGCCGGCGTCGGCTACACGCTGCGCCGCGACTTCGATCTCCCGCCGCTTATGTTCACTCCAGAGGAACTGACCGCGCTCGTTCTTGGCGCCCGGCTCGTCGAAGCGTGGGGCGGCGCGGAATCTGTGATTGCCGCGAAGTCTGCGCTGGCCCGCATCGAAGCCGTCCTTCCCGAACCGCTCGCAGCGCGCCTTGATGCCATCGCGCTCTACGCGCCCGGCTTCAAGATGCCGATGGCGCATCGCAAGCTCCTGGATCAGCTCCACGCCGCCTGCCTCAGCCGCACTATTCTTGAGTTCAGCTACACGCGCCTCGGCGAAGATGCTTCGCGCGCAGAGCAGCGCATCGTGCGTCCGCTCGCACTCGCATTCTGGTCCGGCGTTTGGACGCTCGCCGCGTGGGACGAACACCGCACCGATTTCCGCACCTTCCGCCTCGACCGCATCGACGCACTCGTCATCACGACTCGCGTCTTCACGCCCAAACGCGGCCAGCGCTTCGAAGACCTCATGCGCCGCGTGCGTGCCGAGGCCGCTCTTGCGAATAACCAGCCGGCTACTCCGTCTCGCCCGGCGTCAGCTTCGGATTGATCTTGATGGTCTCCTGCTTGTACGGCCTGCCCGCGGCCAACGCCGTCTCAAGCTGCTTGTCATAGCCGTAGATGTCGTTGAAGAAGTGCATCGTCCCGTCTTCGTCCGCATTGGCGGTCAGATAGGTGATGTTGACGGGAAGCGTAGTCTTCAGCCCCACCTGCTTGTTGTCCTCCGGCTGGCCACCGTCCGTAGGCCCATACATCGCTTCGTGAATTGAGTCCTCATCCCAGTCACCCTGCCCATCGAGCACCCAATCCGCCATCTTCTCGGCGTCATTCAGTCGAATGCACCCGTGAGAGCGATCGCGACGCGAGAGGTTGAACAGGTTCATCTCCGGCGTGGAGTGCATGTACACGTCATACTCGTTCGGGAACATGAACTTTACCAGGCCGAGCGAATTCTTTGGTCCGGGCTTCTGCCGAACCATGTAGCGTCCGTGCACCAGATCCTCGACCGTCCACCCCGTCACCGGCGATCCGTTGCCCGTCGTCACCTCGTAGTTGTTCTTGTCCATGTACGCCTCGCCACCCGAGCCCAGATGCTTCACCAGCTCCTTCTTGATGATCGAAATCGGCAGATTCCAGTACGGCCTGAAGATCATGTAGCGCATCGTGCGCACGAACATCGGCGTGTCGTGGTTGCCTTCCGCCTCGCCGTCCACCACCTTCATCTTGAACGCCAGGTTATGGTCCTCGTCATACGTGCGCACCATGAACTCCGGCAGGTTCACCATCACGCGCGGCTGCTGAAAGTTATCCGGCAACCACCGCCAGCGTTCCAGCGAATCGTCAATCTGCTGCACGCGACGGCTCATCGGCACGTTCAGCGCGTCGATCGTTCCTTGCCCCAGCTTCCCATCGTTGCTCAGTCCACTGCGTTCCTGATAGTGCTTCACTGCATTCACGAACTCAGAATCGTAGCGCGCCGGAGCCGGCGTATTTTCCGGAGCATCGCCCTCCAGCTGCAGCCTTGCCCACAGCGCCGGAAGTGCCGGGTAATCGCCGCCCTTTGCCACCGGCTTCTCTACGGACGGCAGCGGCGCGGGCGGATTCGCGTTCTGCTGCTGCGCAAGCTGCAGATACCTGGGCAGCGCCTGCTCCGTCTGCTGATACATCGGATTGTGCGGCTCAAGCTTTGCCACTCCGTCGTTAATCTCGTTCGCATCAGCGTCGACGAAATCATCGTCAATCAAATTCGCAATGTCGAACTTCGCGCGCCGGCCCGGCACGTCGATATCGAAGTTCAGCGTCTGCGGATTGACACGCCCCAGATGAATATCCGACAGATAGCGCATCAGCGCCACCGTCATCGCAACATCAAACTGCGCGACCGTGGCCTGCGCCTCATTGGAGTCGTCGTGCTTCTTCCGGATCTGTTCCAACTGCTGCACACGCTGCTGCCAGCGGTCCGCATCGTAGTCCGCCGGCGCCAACCCCTTCTGCGCAGCGTTCGAGAAAAGCTGCATCAGCGCGTCGGCCGACTTCGTAGGCTTGCCATCGCGCGTCCACGCCAGCTCGTAATTTCGTCCGTCGTAAAACTGCTCTACCTGCGGCTGAAACACCGAATAGTTTGGCCACCGCAAAATCTTCAGAGTGCCTGTTTCCACCGCGGAGGAGATCGCGTCCGCGTAGTCGGTCGTATTCTCCTTCGACTTCGCGCGCCGGTGGTGGAACTTCGCCCACAGCGCCTTCACGCCGCCGCGGCAGCCGCTAAGTGGAAGAAGAGAAGCCAGCAGAAGAAGAGCAAGCAGAGAGCAGATCGTACGACGCGTCATCAGCAGAGTGCAGCCTCTCGGAGTGTCAGAAACAGCGTATATGGGCTGTCAATACTAGGATGCTGAAAATCCCGCAGGAACAAAGCCGGCTATCGGTCATCAAAGCGTCAGCCCGGCCAGGCTTGTCCAGCAGAGCGCCGCCTGCGTCACCAGAATAGCGATGCTCAGCACCAGGAAAAGCCTGCGTTGCCGGCTCTCCAGAATGTCCGCAAACACCCCGCCTATGAACGTGAAAAGAAAGGGCAGCGCCCACACCCACGGTGCGCTGACGACCTGCGTCGTGTAGAGCACAAACAGCACCAGCGTCATGATCAGCGGGGTGCTGTTGCCAAAATAGCGGCTCGGCCGGCTGCTGACGTACACAACCAGCGCCACCGCCGACGCGACCAGGATCCCTGCGTTCGCCGGCGAAGTGCAGAAATTCTTGAGCGCCATCGTCGAGAACCAGAACCGTGCGCTCCCGCCGGTAAACACGTACAGAAACGCCGACGGCCGAAAACTGAACGACGCGAAAAGAATCACCAGCGCGCCAATCGCCGCATAGACCATGATTTGCGAGACGTAACTGCGGCGCCGCTCCGCAAGATAAAACAGAAGCGCCAGCCCCGCTACAAACCCGATAATCGCCGCCAGCACATGCGCTGCCGCTGTCAGTCCAAGCGCCGTTGCCAGCAGAAATATCCGCGGCTTCCACTTGCTCTGCGGCCCCTGCAGCGCATGCGCCACTCCAATCGCCGTGTACACCAGCCCATACAGTCCCCACAGGGCAAGGATTTCGTTGTTCGGGTGCGTCGCGTAGCGGACGACCTCCGGGCACAGCACATACAGCCCCAGCGCCACCGCTCCGCCCTCATTGCCGAACAGCCGCCGCGCGACCCACCACAGACCGCCGCCCAGCCAGACCGAAAACAGCACAAACGGCAGCCGGATTAGGTATTTCACATAGCTCAGTTCGTGCCGGGCCTCCCACGTGGTCCCGTTTAGCGATCCCCCCGCAAACAGCCGGTTCTCGGGCTTGCGCAGGTGGTCGACCCCCAGCAGAACCATCCGCTGCGCACTGAGTGGCAAACCGGCAAGGCGATAGCCCAGCGTGCCATCACCATTCAGGTTGCCGCAGGTCGTGAAGTAGCCCAGGATCGGCGAGGGTCGCTCCCACATCTCCCGCCCGCACCGCGCATAGCGATAGTCATTGGCGTCCAGCGGCTGGTGCGCGATGGTATACAGGCACTCAGCAAACAGCAATAAAAGAAGAACGGCCGCGACGCGTTGCGCCCGGCCGAGCACAAATGCTCGAACTCTCACCTCTCTAGGGTACAGGTTGTCCGCAGGTCCACTTCGGACCGCCCTTGTACCCTGAAGAGATGGATTCACTCACCTTCACGCCGGGCAAGGCCTATCTCAAGTCGAACTCGCGCGTGGTCCCGTGGACTGTCGTGTTTGAGGACGAGGGCGCCGCCGGCTACCTCTACGCCTTCGATCGCTCCGAGCCCACAGAGGAGCGCGGCATCCTCGACGCCATGCTCCTCTACAACGTGCGCTCGCTCGAGGAACCGCAGCGCGAGCGCCTCGCTGCCGTCCAGTGGTCCCGCGACGGCATGCAGGCCGCTTTCTACATCGACGGCACCCCGCAGGCGTTCATCGACTTCGCTGCGCGCCAGAGCTTCTGCCGCTCCAATTTCCCCAACTTCGTGGAGCAGACGGGCGACTCCTGGCGCAAAACCTCACACGCGTGGGATGAAGAAAAAATCAAAAGCTTCGAAGGCGCTCTCTACCACTGAGCAAACAAGACAGTAGACAGTAGAGCGAAGCCGCAGCCGCAGGTCGCGTTCTACTGTCTACTGTCTACCGCTCTACTGTCTTGTCTACTTCGCGCTCGATGCTTCCGTTACCGCCACTAAACGCTCCACCATAGAAAAACCTCCGGGGGCCGTTGACCCAGTTCGCGTCGGAAATGCAGGTCGGCACGGCTGCCGGAGGCGTGATTTTTGGCCCGGAAATAGCCCGGCTTTAGTCCCAGTCCTCGTCCTTTTCAGGATGCCAGCGAAGCGTCATTAGACAGGGCGATAAAACCATGAGGATAAACACGGCGGCGATCAATAGGCTGTGCATTGCGGCTCCGGATTGCAAGAACGAACGATGCCTAGACTCTCGCCTGAGGAGCCGAGGACGATACCCCCCGAAGGTGGAATGACCCGAACGGAAGCCGCAGCGCAATCGCTTGCCTGCGGAAGGTCGCCTGCCTGCGCAGCCTGTTTTCGAAGAAATCTGGAGACTTTTGTACTCTTTGGATCTCAGGAAGGACTCAATCTTCACGGCCTCAAAGATTGGGCATGTAGCCCAGGCACAGCAGACCTGTACGGTCTGCCCTTGAGCCTCTATTGTCTGCTCTTACTGAGAGTTATTGCCCAACAGGGCTCGAATGTCAGACAGTCACTCTACTGTCTACTGTCTAATCTCTACTCTCTGCCTCTTGGTGCCGAAGAAAGGACTCGAACCTTCACGCTGCTTGCGCGTTGCCTTTGAGATTTGGTGCCGAAGAAAGGACTCGAACCTTCACACCCTTGCGAGTACATGGACCTGAACCATGCGCGTCTGCCAATTCCGCCACTTCGGCTCACTTCAACCAGACGCCCACCCGCATCTGCCAGCGTGAAATGCTAGTGTTTCAAACGTGCCCCCCTCTGTCAATTCACGGCCGCCCCGCGTAAACTGTGCCAACGCATTCGCGTCTGTTCAGGGTGAGTTTGCGAACGCTGAAAAGGGAGTATCGTCGCGCCCATGAGTGAGTCCCCGACGGCCGTCTCTTCGACCGCATCGTCCCAGCAAATCCCCGAAGAGCTTGCGCTGGAGATCCGGCGCATGGCCCACGACCTCTCCAACGCGCTCGAAATCATCGTTCAAACCAGCTATCTGCTTTCGATGGCCGAGCTCAAAGAGCCCGCCACCGACTGGCTGCGCATGCTCGAGTCCGGCGTCAACAAAGCCCTCGAGCTCAACCTCCAGCTCCGGGGCTACATCAAGCAGCACACGCCGAAATAAGAAAACAGAAATCAGAGAACAGAGATCACCGAAGCCCGTTTCGATCTCTGATCTCTGTTCTCTGATCTCTAGTTCATCGCCGCAATCGCCGCCACAATCTTGTCCATCACCGCGCGATCATCCGATCCGCTCGGCGCATGATCGTCGACGAAGATCGAGAAGATCACCTGCTTGCCGCTCGCTGTGTCCACGTAGCCTGATAACGCCCGGCTCTCGCCCAGCGTTCCCGTCTTCGCAAACAGATGGTCTTTCAGCGGCGGGTCAGGGAAGCGCGACGCCAGCGTCCCATCCTCACCGCCAATCGGCAGCGCTGCCTTCCACTGCGCAAACCAGGGCTGCTTCGTCGCATACTCCAGCAATTGCGCCGTCGCCCGCGGCGTCACCAGATCATGCCCGCTCAATCCCGACCCGTCATAAAACACGAAGTCTGCCGGATCCAATCCCGCGTTCAATAGAAACGCGTGGCGCATCCGCGCTCCCGCAACCGTCGAGCCTTTTGTGTCGGTAGAACACGGTCCGAGCCACCAGCTCCCGAGCCTGTGCAGCATCAGCTCCGCGTGCAGATTCTGGCTCACCTTTAACGTCAGCGTCACATCCTCCGCAAGGTGCGCCGACGTGTGGGAGGCCAGAACGTTCTGAGGCCCCGGCCCTGGACAACTCGCCGGACAAAGCCCTTTTCCATCGACGGCGC
>DASUHZ010000057.1:0-3972 GCA_036273275.1 Bryocella sp. | reverse complement strand
ATTTCCACCTGGGAAAGCCGCAGGAGGCCGATCTCATTGCTGAGTCAGCGGCTGCTTACGGCGCGAGCCACCGCGAGTTTATGGCAGGCCTTATCGGGCTACTCGCACGCAACGGGCAGGTAACACTTGCACGGCAGATGGTTACGAACCTGCAACATTAGCGATGGCGCTTAGGGCGACGCTTCGGTGATTTCAAGTACCTGATCGGCCTTGATATTCGTCAGAAGCTGCCTGGTGCCGCTCGGCCAGGTCAGTTCGATCTTGTCGATGACGGGAGCGGCGCCGAGGCCGAAGTGTACGCGTTTGTCGCTCGATGAGCTATAGCCCACGGCCGTGGTGGCTTCATTGTATTGCGATCCAAGAGCGGTCGTGATCTTGACCTTCGTGCCCAGGCCATCGCGATTCGACTTCACTCCTCTCAGGTTGAGAATCATCCAGTGCTTGTTGTTGGTGGTCCGATTCATCAGGATCTGGGGAGGTCCGTTCATCACGCTAACCACGATGTCGATCCTTCCGTCGTTGTTCAGGTCGCCGAAAGCGGCTCCGCGATGGGGGAGGGGCCGAGAGAAGCCGGCGCCCACCCTGGCACTGAGATCTTCGAAGGTCGAATTGCCTTTATTGCGAAAGAGCCCGTTGGGCAAGGCGTATGGCCGATGCGCCAGCTGCATGGAGTTATCGAGGATGTCAGAGTCTGCTGTGAACAGGTCTTTGTTTCCGTCGTTGTCGAAATCGAAGACGCCTGCTCCCCAGGCCGTAAGCCGGCTGGAAAAGGCAGCTAATCCTGCTGCGCTGGTGATGTCCTGGAACTGGCTGTCGCCGACGTTTTTATAGAGCGGAAATCCCTCGCCGAACATGGCGGTCTCGAAAATGTCCGGACGGCCGTCGTTGTCCACGTCCCGAAAATCAGCTCCCATCCCGGCGATCGAGTTGCCGAAGCCGTTGTAAGCAACACCGGAAACGATTCCCACATCGGTGAAGGTGCCATCCCGGTTGTTGTGCAGCAGATAATTCTGAAACGTGTCGTTGGAGATAAAGACATCGGTGAAGCCGTCGTTGTCGTAATCGGCAAAGGAAACGCCCATGCCCTTGCCGACATATTGAGCAATGTGTGATTGCGCGGAGACGTCGGTGAAGGTGCCGTCCCCGTTGTTGCGATAGAGGATGTTCGGCGTCCCCAGGAATTCAACCGGCGAGCAGTATGCCGGGAGTCCCTGGGCCACGCAGAGCTTGGCCGTCTTGATGTTGTAGTCGAGGTAGTTGATGACGAGCAGATCGAGGAGGCCGTCGTTGTTGTAGTCGAACCAGCCGGCGGTGACGGCCCACGCTTTGCCGAGCTGCGGAACCATGCCGGCGACGCCTGCTTTCTGCGTCACGTCGCTGAACGTGCCGTCATGGTTGTTGTGGAAGAGCTGGTTGTTGTTGACACCTGCGACGTAGAGATCTTCGAATCCGTCGTTGTCATAATCGCCTACTGCTACACCCATGGAGTATCCGATGCCCTTGAGGCCCGCGCTCTCCGTCACGTCAGTAAACGTGCCGTCGCCGTTGTTGCGGAAGAGGCGATTGGCGTAGCCGGCATCCTTTTTTTCGAGCGACGGAATGGCGGCGCCGTTGCTGAAGAAGATGTCGAGATGGCCGTCGTTGTTGTAGTCGAAGACGGCCACGCCGCCAGTCATGGTCTCGAACGTGTAGTGTTGCGGGCTGACGCTGTTGCGAAGCACGAATTGGATGCGGGATGTTTTGGCGATGTCCTCAAACCGGATTTCGGAGGAACTCGCCGGCGCCGATTTGGAGACCCTATGAGCAGATGCCGAATGCGGATTGTGTGTTGCGCCCGTTCGCGGCGATTGAGCAAGTCCCGGTGACAGGGCAAAGAAAACGAGCGCTCCGCAGCCTGCCAAACTGCGCACGCGTCGAGTGTCGAGGCAAACTGAGGATTTTGCTCTCACGTTGTGAATCGGTGTGCGAACGGTGGTCATGTTGCCGAAAGGCCGTGCGACGGCCGGCCTTTTCCGTCCGAATAGACCGATTATATGTGGCACGCGGGGCGGATCCGGTGTAGCGCCGGGGGTTGCCAGTTCGGGTCAGCTCACTTTCAAGTAGGTGGTGTAGGGACGCGATCCCAACCACGTAAACGGCAGCATCGCAATCGGTCCGTCTGCCGATCGTATCTCCCATTGCCGCTGGCTCGTGCGCCTGGCGGCGAGCAACTGGTCGCGCGAAAGCTTGGGCAGCGCGCTGGTCTGTTCGGGCTTCACCGCCATCAGCACCAGCGGCCCGCGAAGAAGCGCGACCGTATCAGTGTGACGGGTATCGATCGGCTCGAGACGCATCTTCAAGGGGAGCTCCAGTTCTACACGATCGCCCGACTTCCATTGCCGATGGATTGAGGCAAACTGTCCGGGAGCCGGCGGCGCTTTTTGCCTGGTTCCATTCACAAAAACCTGCGAGCCCTGGGCCCATCCGGGAATGCGGAGATTCAATGCGAACTCCTTGGGCCGAGCGGCTGTGATCGTGAATGCCACATGATCCTCATACGGATACTCGCCCTCCTGGGTGAGCGACATGGCCGCTCCGTTTTCCGTCCATCGCAGAGTGGACGGGATATACAGGTTGACGTAAACCGCGGCGGGACCACGGAAATATGTGTTGATCCGGTAGTCGGCCGCAACCTGGGGGAGCGTTCCCGAGCAGCACGCCCAGGTAGCCTCCTTGTACACGCGCTTGCTGTCGAAGTTGTAATCCGAATAGTAGAAATTTTTCCCGTTCTCCTCGAGGGGCAGCGCGCCCAGGACGGTGTTGTACATCATGCGCTCCATGCTGTCGCCGTAGCGGGAGTCGCGCGTGACACGCAGCAGATAACGAGTCAGCTTGAAGTGCGCATAACTGCCGCATGGAGTTTCAAAGCTGTGGTGAGTGTTGCTCAGGCTCTCGTAAACAGCATTGCCACCAGGCGAGCGCAGCGTCTCATCCGGGCCCCATCCGCCCGTGGCGAAGCTCTGCTCCTGCAACATCGCGAACGCGTTTCTGGCTGCCTGCAAGTGCTTTCCGCTGCCCGCAACCATATATGCCATGATGGCGGAACTCAACGAATTCACGTAGCTGTATGCGTGTCTCCCGTTCAGCACATTTTCGTTGCGCGATAGCGGATCGAACCAGGGCTGGTCATCGAGATACTGCAGGCCGAGATCGTAGTAGCGCTTTCCTGCACCTCTCTGAGAGGCGAGAAACAAATTCTCGGGCATGGTGTAGGACTCATCCCAGGTCCACGAGTCGTCGCCGGGATCCTTATCCCTCCGCCATGGACGGCCATGCTCGATTGCGTGCCCCGGCAGGTGCGGCAGCGCCGTATCGGTAGTGTGCTCGAGAATCGCCAGAGCCTGGGGATCGTTGGCATAGGTATGGGAGTCGAGCAGCCCGAGCAGCAGCTTGTCATAGGTATACGCGGGAAAGCGGTTGCTGATGTAAAAGTCCGCTGTGATCGTCGCTGCGTACAGGCGATTCAACCTTAGAACTTTCTGGCGCGTTTCTTCTTCGCGGGTGATGGCATACGTCCGCGCCAGCGCCGATACCCATTGTCCGAAGGTGCATCCCGGCGCGAAACCGATGTCGAAATTTTTGCGGTAGTCGTAGTTCGGATCGTAGGTGTACCAGCCGCCGAGGTCGTCGCCCGGCGCCGGCATGCCCGACATCTGGCGGAAGGGCTTCAACAAGCTGTCTTCGCTCAGCGCCATCAGTACGGCGTGGGTATTCATGAGCTGCGATTCATGAGCCTCGCTCGAGATAGAGACATCCGCATAGCTGAATTCTGCGAGAGGACGGCCTACGGGCGATTCCGCGGCCCAGGCCGGAAGAGCTTTGATTCCCGCGCGCGCAGCCGCCAGCGCGGCTAACGAGCCGCTTCCAAGAAACTGTCTTCGGGAGAGCGCCAAGCCTCTGCCGCCACTGATCCGAATCACCATACACCTCTGT
>DASUHZ010000056.1:0-28856 GCA_036273275.1 Bryocella sp. | reverse complement strand
ACGTTCACCGGGTTTATTCCAGCCACGTTCGGCAGCGGGTCGCTTCCTGAAACCCGCATCTTTCCGGGAGGGGAATGGTCTGCCGGCGCTTCATGGCGCTTCTTTCACTCGGTGACACAGGTTGGCAAGCGGCTGGAAGCGACTGGGACGTTGGGTGTTGTCGTGCCGGGTCCGCAGCCAGATTCAGGCGTGCTTGCAAACCTCCATCGGGCACCGGGAATCGGCAGTTCGGTGGCGGCTGGAGTAGCTTCCCGCAGCCACTATTTCTGGCTTGGCGGCGGATACACGTGGTTTCCGGTCGCTGAACAGACGAAGCGCCCGGGCACTACTTCGTGGAGTGCGGTCTACGGATATCGCCCCGCACGGCTACGCCGAGGCACCAATCAATGGGACTACCGAGGCTTGCTGGAGTTCACCGGAGAACACACGTCAGCAGTCCGCCTTCAGGGAGTTGATGTGCCGGACAGCACGTCGACGTCGCTGTGGCTCGGTCCCGCCATCCTCGCAATCCTGAAGGACGTGGCGATCGAAGGCGGAGTGCAGGGCCCGGTCTTCCGTGATGTTTCCGATTCGGTGTATGGCCGCGAGAGCGTCCGCTTTGCCATTAACTTCAGCTATCTCAAGTACTCGTCCCATACACATTGAAAGGTACTGTCAATGAAAAGCATTCTGGCACTCAGCTTCTTTGCTCTCTTCTCTATTGCCGCGCACGCCGAGTATGAGCAGGTCAATATGACGGTCTTCGGCATGGACTGCGCTCCCTGCGCCCATGCTATCCACGTGTCGATGAAAGGCATTAAGGGTGTAGATAAAGTCGATGTCGACCTGAACACCGGCCTCGTTGCCGTTCAACTCACGCCTGGCAATTCGGCGGCGATGGAGGAGTTCAATCGAGCTGTCGAGAAGAACGGCTTTACGCATAAGGACGCAAAGATTGTTGCTCGCGGAAGAATCACCGGGACGGCGTCCTCGCCGGTCCTGGAAGTTACGGGCACGAATGACAAATACTTACTGGCCGGGAGTGGAGCGAATATGGCGTCCATGATCGGGAAGGCTGTCACCGTCACAGGAACGCTCCCGCAGGCGCCGAAGGGAAAGATCCCTGACACGCTGAAGTATGACTTCATTGCGGAGGCCAAATGATAGCCTCCGCTGCGCTTACACCGGAACGCAGGGCAAGGCGAGCCGCCCTGCTTAACTACTTCTCACTCTTTGGTTCATTCAGTACGCTCATCTGCTGCGCGTTGCCCTCGGTGCTTGTCCTGCTCGGGCTGGGTACGACGGTTGCGTCGTTGCTGTCAGCCGCACCGTGGCTGGTGAGCCTTTCGCGGCACAAGATCTGGACATTCAGCATCGCGGGAACCCTCATCGCGTGCAGCTTTGTGATGACGTATGTCATCGCTCCACGTTTGCGGGAAGGAGAAGCGTGCTCGGCTGACGACCCGACCACCTGCGGCCAGGTCAGCAGGGTGAGTCGCGTACTTCTCTGGAGCTCCGCCATCATCTATAGCGGCGGCTTCTTCGTGGCTTACCTGCTCGGGCCCATTCTGGAGAGGATGGACCGATAGGAAGCTCGCGCGCTCGGGCTGTCGTAGAAGAGGCCGCGATTGCTCGCGGCCTCTTTGCTGTTTCTGAATTGATGTTGGTTAGAGCTCTTTGACGCCGTCGACGAAGGCCTTCAGCTTGCGCGAGCGGCTGGGATGACGCAGCTTGCGGAGAGCTTTAGCTTCGATCTGGCGGATTCGCTCGCGGGTGACCTGGAACGACTGGCCAACCTCTTCGAGCGTGTGCTCACTGCCGTCCTCGAGACCGAATCGCATCTTGATCACGCGCTCTTCGCGCGGCGTCAGGGTGCGTAGGACCTGCGAGGTGTACTCCTTTAGATTGACCGAGATGACCGCGTCGGAAGGCGAGACGGCCATGCGGTCTTCGATGAAGTCGCCAAGGTGCGAATCTTCCTCTTCGCCGATCGGAGTCTCGAGCGAGATAGGCTCCTGCGCGATTTTGAGGACCTTGCGGACCTTCGCGACGGGGATATCCATACGCCGGGCAATCTCTTCGGAGGAGGCTTCGCGGCCAAGCTCCTGCACCAGTTGACGCGAGGTGCGGATGAGCTTGTTGATGGTCTCGATCATGTGCACCGGAATTCTGATAGTCCGGGCCTGGTCGGCGATGGCCCGCGTGATGGCCTGACGAATCCACCAGGTGGCATAGGTCGAGAACTTGTAGCCGCGGCGGTACTCGAACTTGTCGACCGCCTTCATGAGGCCGATGTTGCCCTCCTGAATGAGGTCGAGGAACTGCAGGCCGCGGTTGGTGTACTTCTTGGCGATGGAGACGACGAGACGAAGGTTGGCTTCAATGAGCTCGCGCTTCGCCTTTTCGGCGTCCATGTCGCCCTGAATCATCTCGCGCTGGGTCTTCTTCAGCTGCTCGATGGAGATGCCGGACTCCTGCTCGAGACGTTCCAAATCAGTCCGGCAGTTCTTCTGCTGCCTCCGGTACTCCTTCTTGAGCTCTTCGGAGCGCGAGGCCTCGTGCTTGGCGTCGAGCGAGCGGATCTGGCGCTCGAGCGTGCGCATCCCGTCGACGGTCTTGTTGACCTTGTCGAGCAGGCGCTTCTTCTCGGCGTTGGTGTACTTCAGCTCGCGGACGACCCGGGTGACGTAGACGGTCTCGCGGCCCTGGTGCCAGCGCGACTTGCGCTTGTCGCGGTCCTTGGCCCGGGCGTCCTTGCCGTGCGGCTCTTCGCCGCGACCCTGCCACTCGGCGGCCTTCTTCTGGTGCTTGAGCAGGGTGTCGATGCGGGCGACAGTGGACTTCACGCGCGCCTGGAGGATCTCTTCGGTGAGCTCCTCTTCGTCGAAGATAACGACTTCCTTAATATTGCGGACGCCGCGCTTGAGGTCTTCGCCGAGCGCGATGATCTCGCGAATGACAATGGGCGAGCGCGAGATGGCCTTCATGACGCGCATCTGGCCACGCTCGATGCGCTTGGCGATTTCGACTTCGCCTTCGCGGGTGAGCAGGGGAACGGTGCCCATCTCGCGGAGGTACATGCGGACGGGATCGTTGGTCTTTTCGAGGGTGCCGGGCGTGAGGTCGAGCTCGACATCGTCGGACTCTTCGCCGGCCTCGTGCTCTTCATCGCGCTCCGCTGCGCCCCGGCGGTTGTCGCCGGAGAGCACATCGATGCCCTGGGTGTTGATGGTGGTGAGTAGATCGTCCAGGTCGTCGGGCGAGGTGATGTCGCCGGGGAGAAGGTCATTGACCTCACCGAAGGTGAGATATCCCTTCTCCTTGCCGGTATCGATGATGCGGTCTACGTCTTCTTCGTACTTGTCGAGCTCTTCTGCCACGGTTGGCGCTCCTCGGAAAGGCCCACTGGGGTTAGTGGGCGAAAAGTCTTGGGTGGGGCAGCCCTGCGCTGGTAACGTGACGCGCGAGGAACTCCCTTGATGTATAGGGGTCGCCGGGGGACTCGGGTGCGGTCAAGGCCGCGGGCGCGGGCGGAAGTCATTGGAAATACAACCCATTGCTTCGGCAACTCGGAGGCGCAGGTTCTCCAGCACAGCCAGTTTACACCAGTTTAGACGCATTTTGGTGGCTTAAAGATGCAGTTTTGAAGCGTTTTTGGAGGGGGAAACGGCGCAATTAACGGCACAACTTTAGGGTCACGTGACCTACGTAATTCGACACTAGTTGCAGTACTAAAGCCGCAAGGGGTAGAGCCTTTAGTGCTGACCCGCGACATAGTTGTCTCAACACAACACAGTTCCACACAAGGTGAAGCACGAGTATGTTGAAGCGGGTTTCGATTGCGTTGATTTCGGTTTTTGTTACTGCCAGCCTGCTGGCCGGCTGTTCTACCAGTTTTGCTCCGTCGGCCATAGAGCCGGGGAGCGACTCGCAAACGCGGATCGGCGCGATCAATGGCGCGGTACACGGCGGGAACTTTCCCGTTACCGGGTCGGAGATCTATCTTTTCGCCACGGGAACGGGCGGGTATAAGACGGCTTCGACCTCACTCATCACGAAGGGCGCTCCCGGAGTTTCCTGCAACAGCAAGAACAAGAACTGGAACGGCACCACGTATTCGGCGCTGGCGGGCGCCTGCTATGTGACCACCGACGCGAACGGTAACTTCGCCCTGGGCGGCGACTACACGTGCACGGCCGGCCAGCAGGTGTACATGGTGGCATTAGGCGGCAACCCCGGCCTGCCGAGCGGCACAAACAATACCTACATCGTTCAGATGGTCGGAATGGGAGAGTGCCCCGCGGCCGGGAATATGGCAGCGAAGGTTCCGTACCTTGATATGGACGAGATGACGACGGTGGCCTTTGCGTATGCGATGGCGCCGTTTGCGAAGGACGAATTCGACATCGCCACAGATGGAACGACGGCGGGAGCGACGGCGATCCGGATTGCCATGGCGAACTCGACGAACATCGTGGACATCGGGCGTGGAACGATTCCCGGCGTTACGCTCACGGGAGGCTCGAGCGGAACGACCCCGCAGAACAAGCTAACGGCGCTGGCGGACATTCTGGCTACGTGCGTGAACACGTCAGGCTTGCTGAATAGTGGAAACTCCAAGAAGGCGGTCTACCAGCCGTGCTATTCGCTGTTGAGCAATACGGTGCAGGGTTTCAATGGAGCCTCCGGCACGAGCCTGGCCTCGACGGGTGACTCCGCACAGGCAATGTTCTCTCTGGCGCAGAATCCGGCGCTAAACGTCGGCAGCCTCTTCAATCTTTTTCCGACCACCCCAGTGTGGACGACCAGCCAGATTCCTCCGGCGGATTGGAGCCTGTCGATCGCCTATAAGAACGTGGTGAGTTCCCGGCCGGGCAACATTGCCTTCGACGCGGATGGCAATGCATGGGTGAGCGACCGCAACAGCATGGCCGCCGACGGCAGCAATGGCGGCGCCGTGGTGAAGATCACTCCCACGGGTGTGGTCAAGCGGTTCACGAACCTGAACAACGGAAGCGCGAACGGAAGCATTTACGAGTTGGCGGTCGACCCGAGCAATGTGATCTGGGCGCTGGACTATACAAACAGCCAGATTTACCGGCTCGATGAGACAGGCAAGTGGCTGAGCACGATTTCCGGCAATGAGCTGAGCAATCCGAACGCGATCTCGTTCAACAGCTATGGAAGCGCGGTGGTGCTGAACGCCGGCAACACTTTCATCAGCCGGTTCAGCGCTTCGGGAGTGGCGCAGACGGCGGCGACATACAACCAGAGCGGTGCTGATGGCTATGGGGACATCGGGACACCGCAAGCGATTGCGGTCGATTCCAACGGAAACGCGTTCGTTGCGGAGAATGGCGGCTGCGCGTGTGTCGGCATCCTCGCGAATAACACCACGACGGAGGTTGCATACGATGACTATTCGGGAACGATCAACAGCGCTTCGGCCATTGCGATGGATGCGTCCGACAACGCGTGGCAGGCACAACAGAACAACACTATTGTTGAAGACCCCACGTACGCGAGCGGAAGCTATCAGGATTACGCTCTGAATTCCTTCAAGAAGAATCCGACACTCCAGGGCTACTACTTCAATCTGGAAAGCCACGGCGGAGCTGCGACTGCCGAAGCTCCTACGACTCTGTCGGGCGGTGGCCTGAATAATCCTGTGGCGCTGGCGTTCGATGGCGCGGGGAATCTGTGGGCCGCGAACTCTGGTGCGTCCACCATCAGCGGCTTCCACGGCACGACGGCTTTGAGCAGCTCGGGTTTCGAGACGGGCAGCAACGGCGTGACTTACGGTGTAGCCACAGACCCTGCCGGGGACCTGTGGACGGTAAACAGCGACGGATCGGTGTCAGAGATTCTGGGCCTGGCGTCGCCAACGGTAACGCCGGTCTACCCGGGGCAGATCGCCGCGCAGCCTTAACAGTGAGGGCGTGTATGCCGCGCGGGGCAATCGGGGAAAGAGTCCCGCAGCCGGGCAAGTTAAGGTTTACGCAAGGGGGGCGAAAGCCCCCCTCTTTTTTTTCTGTTATCGGACGAGACCTCGGGCTGAAGCACAAGGCTAGCGGCACAGTAAACAGCGACGGATCGGTGTCAGAGATTCTGGGCGTGGCGCCAACGGTGACGCCGGTGTATCCGGGACAGATCGCTGCGAAGCCTTATAGTGAGGTCTTCAGTGCCGGCAGCCGGGGAAGGCATACCGCGGGGCTAAAGCCCCTTTCTTTTTGCCGCTGTTACGGCACGGCTGAAGCCGTGCCCTTAACGAAACAGTTCGAACTGAAACAACCGGATTACTGTCTCGGCCTCGAATGATCAGGTTATTGCGGCAAGAGCCTTGATTGTGTCGGTCGCTATATGGGGTAGAGGTAATAGCCTGAAAGCACCACTGCAATGACGGAGAGTTCACCTCGGAGGGCCGTATCGCCCTCCGAGGTTCCTTTTTGGGACGGCTGTGGGCGAACATCGGTCGTGACACGGTGGAATAGCCTGATTTCTTCCCATTTTGGCAAGCAACTTTAGGGTCACGTGACCTACGTAATTCGACATCAGTTGCAGTACTAAAGCCCTGTCGGGGTAGAGCCTTGTGTACCGTTCCGCGGCATAGTTGCCACAGGTTTCCGACAGGTGACTATGTTGAAGCGTTTCGTTGCATTCTTCTCGACCGTTCTTGTGGCCAGCCTGCTGGCCGGGTGTTCCGCCAATTTTGCCCCTGGCGCTGTGACTCCGGAACAGACGCCGATTGGCGTGATTCAGGGCGGTGTCCACGGCGGCAATTTCCCAGTGACCGGAGCGCAGATTTACCTGTTCGCAGCCGGACAGGGGGGTTATGGCACGAGTGCGACCTCGCTGATCCGGTCCGGCGCGAGCGGAGTGAGCTGCAGCAGTCCTGCTGTGAGCGGCGCCTGCTATGTGACGACGGATGGGAACGGGAGCTTTGCGGTTGGAGGCGACTACACCTGCACGGCAGGGACGCAGGTATACATGGTCGCGGTGGCTGGTAATCCTGGGCTGACCGGGTCTACGACGAAGGCGACGTACTCCGCCAACAGCTACACGATGACCGTGACGAGTGTGACGGGCATCAGCATCGGGTCAACGGCAACCGGCACCGGGGTAAGCGGAACTGTAACGGCGGTGAGTGGAACGACGGTCACTCTGAGCAACAAGAACACCTCTGCGGGCTCCGGCGTCAACGTAACGTTCTCGGTATACAACACCGGCGCGGTGCAGATGGCGGCACTGGGGCAGTGCCCCGCGTCCGGCAGCATGGCAGCCCAGGTTCCTTACCTGGTGATCAATGAAGTGACGACGGTCGCCTTTGCGTATTCGGTGGGCGGCTTTGCGACGAACGCGTACAACGTGTCGTCGGATGCATCGGGCGAGACGGCGATTGCGACCGCATTTGCGAATGCGAACAATATTGTGACGTTGCGGAATGGTCTGGCTAACGCGACGATCGCCGGAAACTCGAACAGCGCTGCTCCGCAGGGCAAGATCAATGCCCTGGCGAACATTCTGGCGACATGCGTGAACACGCAGCCTGTTTCGTCCACCCAGACTTCGTCGCAGTGCTCGCAACTGTTCTCGCTGGCGAAGACGTCGTCGGGGGCTGCGGCGACCGATGAGGCGAGTGCAGTTTTCAACATCGTGCATAACCAGGCGCAGAATGCCGTGGCTATCTGGAATCTGGGCGGGTCGACCGGCCCCTTTGGTCCGGTGAGCGCGCAGCCGACCGACTGGACGATGCCGATCACCTACAAGAACGTGATCAGCACACCGGATACGACCAGCCCGATCACGAGCGGGCCGTACAACATGGCGTTCGATGCGAATGGCAACGCGTGGATCGGAGATCGCGTGAACGGCGTGGTTGAGATCGCGGCCCAGGGCGCCGTAACCACCTTCTCGAACAGCACGTTCGGCTTCAGCATGGTGAAGGGAGTGGCGGTCTCGCCGCAGGACGGATCGATATGGGTTTCTGACTACGGTAGCAACGATCTTTATGTCATGGACTCGACTGGGACCCACCTGGCGACGATCACCCTACACCTGTCCTCGAACGGTCCTGTGCTCACGGCGTTCGCGCGCAATCCCGCGGGCGGGAACTACCTGGCGTATGAGGTTACGGAGAAGACGACCGGGATCGCCAGCTACGATTCCGGAACCTATGCGGCCATTCACTTTGCGAACAACACCCTTTACGGAAACGTCAGTGACCCGGGGTGGGTCGCCGCCGACAATACCGGATCTATTTGGTTTCCGAGCACGAATAGCAGTTACATCGGAGGCCTGGCAGTCACAAACAACAACGGAACAGTGAGGTACGGGGCGTCGGAACCGAACGTGGGAGCGATCTATCAGACGGTTGCCGAGGCCGAGGGCGCGGCCGCCGACGGACTGGGCAATGTCTGGGCTCCGTCGGGTTCGGGACTCTATGAGGTGAACGCGGGTGCTGTTACCGGGGCGTTCGCGAACGGCGGCATGAACAGCCCGTCCAAGACCTTCGTCGACGGCAGCAACGTGGTCTGGGTCGCGAACGCCGGCGCGAATAGCGTGAGTGCACTGAATGTTTCCACCGGCAACTGGCTGGCGACGAGCGGCTTCAGCACGGACGCGCCGGGCGGCACAGGATGCTCGGTGATCGGTGTGGATCCTTCCGGAAATGTTTGGGCGGGGAACGCGGATCAGTCGGTATCGGAGCTGCTAGGGCTGGGATCGCCGACGGCAGCACCGTTATACGCGGGCAGCACTGCCGTGACAGGCAGCGGAAGGACGGCGGTGACCACGGTTACGAAAGGCAACCTGGGGATGGAGCCGTAGTCGACCTTTGAGTCGGGTTCCTTTGAAATCAGGCAGTTGGAGCAGCGGAGCACCACTGATGAGTGCATCGACGGTGGAATCGGATTGAGGAAGGAGGTAAGGCGAGCGAAACCGAAGTTGTAGGCGCGACACACGCTTCGGCTAGAGGCGTTTGTCCCGTTTTGAAACATAGTTAGGGGAGCTTCCTAGAGTGTGGGGCCCCCTATGCAAACCCGTCTCCGTTTTTCGTTATTGACTGCTGTCCTTGCGACTCTTGCTACAAGCGTGCTGGCTGGATGTTCTATGAGCCTTAGCCCTGGGCCTGTGACGCTGAACAAAACCCCGATTGGGAGTATCCAGGGCATGGTCCATGGTGGCAACTTCCCGGTGAGCGGGGCGCAAATCTATTTGTTTGCTGCCGGGCAGGGCGGCTACGGCACGCCTGCGACGTCGCTGATCACATCCGGGGCGAGCGGGGTGAGCTGCACCAATGCGGCCGTGGCGGGCGCCTGCTACGTGCTGACCGATGCGAACGGCAATTTCGCGCTCACGGGCGATTACACCTGCACCGAAGGCCAACAGGTTTATATGGTCGGCGTGGGCGGCAACCCGGGACTGACCGGGAATGTCGACAATACGTCGATTGTGCAGATGGCCGCGCTGGCGGCGTGCCCGGCCAGCGGCAGCCTGGCAAGTGCGGTTCCGTACGTGACGCTCAATGAGGTGACGACAGTCGCGTTTGCTTACGCGATGAGCGGGTTTGCAACGACCCCGTATAACGTTTCTTCGGACGCCGGCGGCGAGACAGCGCTGGCGAACGCACTGGCGAACGCCAACAACATTGTGAGCCTGGGCAATGGAGTGGCCCGGACTGTGGCGGCGGGCAATTCGAACAGCATTCTCCCGTACCAGAGGATCAACAGCCTCGCGAACATTCTGGCGACGTGCGTGAACACGCAGCCGAATGCTTCGACGGGACAGCCCTCGACATTGTGCTCGAGCCTGTTTGGCTTGGCGACGACGTCAACGGGAACGGCGGCGAGCGATGAGGGGAGTGCGATCTTCAACATTGTCCATAACCAGGCACACAACGTCACAAGCATTTTCAACCTGGGCGGGTCGACGGGACCGTTCTCGCCAACCTTGAGCACGGCGCCGGCGGACTGGACGATGCCGGTTGTCTACAACACCGTGATCAGCGCTCCGAGCACGAACGAGGGAGGGACGGCGATCGTCGGCGGCCCATACAACATCGTGTTCGACGCGAGCGGCAATGCGTGGATCGGGGACCGTATCAATGGCGTGATTGAGATCAATCCGCAGGGGACGACGACGACGTTCTCGAACGCGGCTAACGGATTCACCATGGTGAAGGGCGTGGCGGTGTCTCCGCAGGATGGGACGCTCTGGGTTACTGATTACGGGAACGCCCAGGTGGACGTGATGAGGCCCACCGGAACCAGCCTGACGCAGGTGGCGAGGATCGCCGTGCACCTTACAGGCAACGGGCCTATCCTGACTGCTTTTGCGCTGAATCCCGCGGGCGGCAACTACCTGGCCTACGAGGCGACTGAGGACACGACGGGCATTTCGGCATACGACGCCGGCACATACACGGGGTCACACTATACCGCTACCACCGACGTCAATAATGACTATTCGGGCATCCATGTACCGGGCTGGATCTCCGTCGACAACGCAGGAGATGTCTGGATTCCAAGCAACAACACGAACTTTCTCGGCGAGCTGACGGTTTCGTACAAGTTGGGCGCCATGAAGTATCCGGCCTTTCAGATCGCCGCCATCCAGTCGTATACGACCGCTGCCGACGGACTGGGCAACGTCTGGCTGTCTACGAACACGACGACCGCGCCGACGATCTATTACGCGACGGCCGGCGCATACTCGGCGGCCGGCACACTCGGCGGCAGCTACACGGGCGGCGGCATGAGTGAGCCGTACAAGATGGTCATCGACGGCAGCAACACAGTTTGGATTGCGAATTACGGCGCGAATACTGTGAGCGCTTTGAATGTTGCCGCCGGTGCCTCGAAGGGAACCTGGTTGTCAGCGAACGGCTTCAGCACAGGCGCGCCGGGCATCACGACGACGGGCACCTACTCGGCCAACAGCACCACTGTCACGGTTGCCAGCTTCACCGGCATTTCGGTTGGCGGTATCGTCTCGGGCTCCGGGATTCCGAGCGGAACCACCGTCTCCAGCATCAGCGGCAGTACCGTAACACTTTCGCAGGCTACAACGGCCGCCGGAACCAATGCGCCTGTGACGTTCGGTAGTACGAGCTGCGTTGTGATCGGCGTTGATCCCTCCGGAGACGTGTGGACTGGGAACTCAGATGAGTCGGTGACGGAACTGCTGGGGCTCGCAACGCCCGCAGTCGCACCGTTCTATGGCGGCAGCACGGTTCTGACAAACAACGGAGTCCGCAATGTGGTCACGGTGACCAACGGAAATCTAGGAACAAAACCGTAGCAAGGAGGATGGGCCAGCAGTTGTTTCGGGCCAAGTAGAGGTTGGGTCAGTAGTTCTTTCGGGCTTAGCAGAGGTCGGGTCAGCCGTTCCTCGGGCCATGCAGTGGAAATTGGGCAAAGCAGTCGGGCACTCGGGCCCCGGTCGCGCCGGTCCAAATTCACTCGAAAGAGACCAACCTCATGTGCTCCAGCGTCCGTAAGGCGAGCGCTGTACCGTTCTATCTCTTAATTCTAGGGTCGTTGGTTCTAACCGGATGCTCCGGCAAGTTTGTGCCTGGGCCTGTGACGTTGAACCAGACTCCCATCGGGACAATTCAAGGCAACGTTCATGGCGGGAACTTCCCTGTCAGCGGCGCACAGATTTATCTGTTGGCGGCTGGACAAGGAGGCTACGGAACGAGTGCGACGTCGCTGATCACAGCGGGCGCCAACGGGGTGAGCTGCAGCAACCCGGCCGTGAGCGGCGCCTGCTATGTGACAACTGATGCCAACGGCAACTTTGCGCTGACGGGTGACTACACGTGCACCGAAGGCCAGCAGGTTTACATGGTCGGGGTGGGCGGCAACCCTGGATTATCGGGAACCGTGAATAACACGGCGATTGTGCAGATGGCGGCGATGGCGGCGTGCCCGGCGAGCGGCAGTCTGGCCAGTGCGGTGCCGTATGTGACGCTGAACGAGGTCACGACGGTCGCGTTCGCTTATGCGATGGGCGGCTTCGCGACCACGGCGTACAACGTATCATCGTCTGCAACGGGCGAGACCGCGCTGGCGAACGCACTTGCGAATGCGAACAAGATTGTGAATCTGCAGTGGGGGCAGGCTCCCACGGTCGCGAATGGAAACGCGACCAGCACCAATCCACAGAGCAAGATTTATGCGCTGGCGAATGTGCTGGCGACATGCGTGAACACGATCAGCGCGAGCTCGTCGCAATGCACGAATCTTTTCAAGTATGCGACAGCGTCGACGGGAACCGTGGCGACCGATGAGGCGAATGCGATCTTCAACATCGCGCATAGCCAGGGGCAGAACGTTGCGAACATTTACAACCTTGCCGGATCGACAGGACCGTTTTCGCCGTCGTTGAACACGACTCCGTCGGACTGGACGCTCCCGGTCGTGTACCCGGGCGTGGTGAGCACGTTCGGCACTAACGCAAACAACCAGGTCATCAGCGGGGCTTACAACATCGCGTTTGATGCGAGTGGGAATGCATGGATCGGCGATCGCGTGAAGGGTATCGTTGAGATGACTCCCATGGGAGCCGTGACGACGTACAACCCGGGATTCAGCATGGTTAAGGGAATCGCGGTATCACCGGACTCTTCGCAGATCTGGGTGGCTGACTACTCGGGTGGCACGGGTAATGGACAGCTCGACATCATGAGTACCGGCGGCACGATCACGACATCGTTCGTGACGGATATGGATGGACCCTCGGCCATTGCGGTGGACGCCAATGGCTATGCGTTCGTGGTGAATGAACTCAACGGCTCAGTGGTTGGTCTTACGCCGACAGGTGGATTCGTCGCCTATAGCGGTGCCGTGGGCGTCACGACGCCGGCCTGGATATCGATTGACCAGAACAATAATCTTTGGCTGCCGAGCACGATGACGAACCAGGTGGTCGGTCAGATTCCTCTGAAATATGCGGGAGCAAGCGGTAAGTTCAAGAGCTTCGGCACTATCGCGACGATCGCTGCGGACTACTCGTATGGTGTCGCCGTGGATTCGAGTAACAACATGTGGTTTGCCACGAATGCGATCACCGGTGCCGGCGCGCCGAACAACGAGAGTCTCGATGAGATCCAGCGCGCCGTAACCACGAATAGAAACGGCAAGCAGATCGTTAGCTATAACCTGAACTCCAGCGAGGTTGGGTATGGATGGAACGGCGGCGGCCTGGGAATTCCATACAAGATCTCGGTGGACGGCGGAAACAATGTCTGGACCGCGAATGAGTACTACCCCACGGTGAGCGAGTGGAGCCAGTCGCAGGGCGGGTGGATGGGTGTTCCGGGAACGCAAGGGCTGTTTGGAATCGGAGAGGTGGACGGGGCCGGTTTTAGCAACGCGTCATCGGGCACCACGCTTTCGGCGACTCCCGATCCCTCGGGCAATCTATGGACAGCCAACACCGACGGCACAGTGACTGAGTTGATTGGGCTGGCGACGCCGACAGCGAGCCCGATTTATCCGGGTGTGTTTGGAACGATGCCGTAAACGCGCCGACAGGTCAGGCTGGAAGAGGTCACGCGTGCGCACGGCCTCTTCTTTTTGCGGATGGCGTTGGTTCAGAGCGGGCGGGCGAAGATGGCGTCGCAGCAGCACTGGCTGCCTACCTGGAAGGTGCGGGTTCCGGCTTCGGCAAATCCGTTGCGGCGATAGAAACTGATGGCGCGCTGATTGTCGGCGTTGGTTCCGAGAAGAAGACGGCGGCAGCCAAGGGAGTTGGCGTCGGCGATGACGGCATTCATGAGGGCCTGGCCGGCGCTGAGTTCGGGCTGCGGCTGTCCGGCGTCGTCGAGGACAGGAGCGTAGCGGCGCGGGCGAAAGCGGGAGAGCAGGTAGATGCGCTTGAGTTCGATGTCGCCGGGCTGGAGCGGGAAGGTGGGGAGGTCTGGGTCGGCGAGCATGGCGTAACCGACGGGCGCGTGGCTGGTAACGGTCTCGGCGAGCGTGATGCGCGTGTGGGGCTTGGCGAGTTCGGCGCGGTAGGCGTCAGCCGTGTGGTTCTTCGCGCAGTGCGCGATGATGTCGGCGCCGGGCAGCATCCATGTGAAGGCTTCGAGGAAGGTGGCACCGCCGACGAGGGCGAGGGCGGGGGCGTCGTGGATGGTGGCGTGGCGAAGCTTTACGGGTTCAAGTGTGGGCTCTTCGGCGGGGACGATCCAGACGGTTTCAGTGACATCACAGGACATGGGAGTTTCCGCAGTGAGGTGGAATTCAGATGTAGACCGATGATAGTTCGTCGCAGCGAATGAAGTAGGCTGAGCCGGTGACGCGAACGGCAAAGGTGGGGCAAGAACGCAACACGCAAGAGAAAGACGCGATGTACGCGCAGCTGGGCGAGAAGCTGGCTGCGGATGGGCGTGTACCGCGGGAGCTGCGGCGGTTGGCAGAGGACCCGCGGGTGACAGTGCGGCGCGGAGGTGCGCCGGAGGGTGGACGGTGCGTTGTGTACTGGATGCAGCGGGCGCAGCGGGGGCGCGATAATCACGCGCTGGATGTCGCGGTGCATGTGGCGAATGCGCTTGGCCTGCCGTGCGTGGCGTATTTCGCGGTGGTGAAGAATTTTCCGCATGCGAACCTGCGGCACTACAGGTTTATGAATGAAGGACTGCCGGATGTGGAGGAGGACTGCGAGGAGCGGGGCGTGGGATTTGTGATGCGCAGGGCGCCCGACGAGAGCCACGAGCGGTTCTTTGCGGATGTCGGCGCTGCGATGGTGGTGGGAGATGAGAATCCGATGCGCGTTCCGGAGGACTGGCGTGTGCGGCTGGCGGCGCAGATAAGTGTGCCGTTCTGGACGGTGGATTCGGATGTGGTCGTGCCGTCGAAGCTATTGGAGAAGGCGCAGTTCAGCGCGGGCGTGATTCGTCCGAGGCTGATGCGCAGGCTGCCGGAGTTTTTGGAGCCTTCTGAGAATCCGCGCGCGCAGGTACGGTGGAATCCGCCGCGTGGTTTGGAGTGCGAAGATGTGCGCGCGGATATTACGCGAGGGTGGAGTGAGTTTGATCGATCGGTTACGCCCGTGGCGGAGTGGCGCGGCGGACGCAAGGCTTCGACGAAGAGGCTGGAGCAGTTTGTTGCGGCGATGCTGGCGGGGTATGACCGCGAACGGAACAGGCCGGAGACGGATGGGACCAGCAAGCTGTCGCCGTATCTGCACTTTGGGCATATTGGACCGGTGACGATCGCTCTGAAGGTGAAGGAGGCGGCGAAGAAACATCCTGAAGTGAAGAGTGCGGCGGATGCGTTTCTGGATCAGCTGATTGTGTGGCGTGAGCTGAGCGTGAACTTTGTGCGGTATCAGCCGCAGTATGACTCGGCTGCATGCGCCGATCACTGGGCTGCGATGACGATTGCGGAACATGACCGGGATGAGCGTGAGGTGCTCTATACGCTGAAGCAGATGGAAGAGGCGCGGACGCACGATGAGCTTTGGAACGCGGCGCAGATGCAGATGGTGCATTACGGATGGATGCACAACTATATGCGGATGTACTGGGCAAAGAAGATTCTGGAGTGGACGCGGAATGCGGAGACCGCGATGAAGCGGGCTATTTATTTGAACGATCGCTATTTCCTGGATGGGCGTGATCCGAATGGCTACGCTGGTGTGGCGTGGGCGATTTTGGGGAAGTTTGATCGTGCGTGGGGCGAGCGTCCTGTGTTTGGGAAGCGGCGGTATATGAGCGCCGCGAGCACGGGGCAGAAGTTCGATGCCAAGAGCTATATCGCGCAGATGCGCGGAGGCACGCTCGATTTTGGTCAGCAGCGATAAGCTGTTGGCATGAAGATTGTCGCGTGTCTGCTGGCGTTGAGTTGTGTTGGAGTGAGTTCCGCGAATGCGGAGAAGCACAAGAACGAATTACCGCAGGAGCAGTTCAAGGTTGGGGTCACTTCGCGCGTGTTTCATCCGAAGGCGCAGCGGAACTGGCGCGGAGCGGAGCACCGGGAACTGCGGGTGACGGTGTGGTATCCGGCCGCGGAGAATGCGGTCGAGACGCAGCAAATGAACGGGCCGCTATTCCTTGCGGGCAAGGCGCAAGAGCATGCGGCGATGGCTCCAGCGCTCGAAAAGTGGCCGCTGATTTTGTTGTCGCACGGCACGGGTGGGACGGCGATGCAGATGGCGTGGCTGGGAACGGCCTTGGCGCGCGCAGGCTTCATTGCGGCGGCAGTCGATCACCCTGGAAATAATGGGCTGGAGCCCTACACGGCGGAGGGCTTCATGCTGTGGTGGGAGCGCGCGACGGATTTAAGCGAGGTGCTGGATGGCATGCTGGCGGATCCGGAGTTCGGACCGAAGATTGACGCGGATCGCGTGGGAGCGGCGGGGTTTTCGATTGGCGGATACACCGTGCTCGCGTTGGGCGGCGCGCGCACGGACATCAGCGTGATTGTTGACTTCTGCAGACAGCAACCGAAGGCTACGGTGTGCGATGTGCCGGAGATGAAGGGCATGGGAACGCCGGAGCAGATGCTGGCGACGGCGCGAAGAACGAGCGGTGTGTCACTGGCGCGGTCGAATGAGAGCTACCGCGATCCGCGGGTGCATGCGATCTTTGCGATTGCGCCGGCGGTGGGGATGACGTTGACGCCGGACAGTCTGCATGCGATGCGTGTGCCGGTGGAGATCGTCGTGGGCTCGGCAGACCCGATTGCAACGCCGAAGGACAATGCGGACTATATTCGCGCGCACATTCGAGGAGCGAAGGAGACAGTGCTGCCGAACGTGATGCACTACACGTTTCTGGACACGTGCACCGCGGAGGGGAAGCAGAAGCTTGCTGTGTTCTGCGAGGATCCGCCGAATGTCGATCGCGAGGCCGTGCATACGCAGGTGGATGAGATGGCAGTGCAGTTCTTTGAGCGGGCCTTAGCGCACGGTGACGGGTTTCACTTTAAGTTGTAAAGGGCTGCGGCATTGTCGTGCAGCACCATGCGGGCGAGTTGTGAGGCGCGTGCAGGGGTGATTTCGCCGTCGCGCTCCATGCTGGTGAGGGCGATGGCGAGCGCGTTGCGGCCATTGCGCGCGGCGAGCCAGGTGGACTCCTCCCATCCGAGGCTCGCGCTGTATGGGTAGCCGTCTGTGCCGAAGAGGACCTTGTCAGGAAAGAGCTCTAGCCACTCGCGCAGCCAGGTTGCGAGGGTGGCGGCGGGTATGACGAGAGCCTGCTGCGAGATGTCGAGGTAGACGTTGGGTTTTTGCAGCATGGCGCCGACCTCGTGGACGAAGGGCCAGCCACCGTGCAGGAAGACGAAATTCGTGTGGCGGAGCGCGGGGTCATTGAGCAGCGGTTCGAGGTTCATGGGGTTGCCACCGGTGATGGAGAAGTAGCTGCCCGCGCCGGCCATGGAGTGGAGGTGAACGGCCATGCCCAGCTGACCGCAGTAGATGGCAATGGTGCGAAACAGATAGTCCTGGAGCGGCTTGTAAGCGGCGGGATCGACAGATGAATTGGCGTCAATGTATTTGGAGTAGACGGCTGCAGCCTCGGCTTTGGCCGGGTTACCGACAGCGAGGGTGCGCAGGTAGGCGAGCTCGAACTTTGCGGCGATCGCGCCGTGATCGTGCTGGCGTTTGAGGGTGGGAAGAACGACTTGGTCGACGTATTCGTCGAGCGTAGATGGAAGCCCGGCCAGGCCGGCTTCGTGAATATAGCGTGCGCGGAGCTTGTCTTCGAGCGCGAAGAACTGTGTGCGGTCGGGAGTCTCTGCGGCAAGCGCGGAATTGTTCAATGGGAAGAGCAGCGCGTCTTCGTAGGGCACCCAGACAAAGCGCGGAGGCTCGACGCCGGTGCCCATCGCGACACGGTTTGCAACCATGGTGGAAATGTTGGATTTGTCGAGGATGTAGGTGGAATAGTGCGGGCCTTCGCGGGCTTTGACGCGAGTGCGCGCGGCCTCGAGCTGCTTCTGGGTGTCGGATGTGAGTGGCGGCTGCAGGTTTATGTCGAACAGAGCTTGCCAGGCGTCGTGAAGCGGAGGCCAGTTCGGGCGTAGCGCGATGGGGTCGGTCTGCGGCGCCATGTTGTCGACGGGCAGTGCGTCAAACTCGCGGTCGGTGGCATCGGCGGGTGGCGAGAGCATTGGGTGCGCGTGGTTGTCGATTGCGGGAATGCTGTCGATCTCACGCGCGAGCTGGGGCAGGACAGAGGGTTGCTGCGCGAAGGTGCAGGAGAATGCGGCGCTGAGAACGATTGCTGCGAGCAGTTTGTCGCGAATGCTCATGCGCAACAGCGTACGCGATGCGTGGCTAGTCGACGCGGCAGATGAGGCATTTCAGGTAGCGGGTTTCGGGGAGGGTGAGGACCTCGGGATGGTCGGGGGCAGCGGCGCGGGTTTCGATGAGCTGTACGCGGCGGCCTGCGTCGGCTGCGGCAGATGCCAGGACGCCGGTGAAGTCCGCGAGCGAGACGTGGTGCGAGCAGGAGCAGGTGATGAGTGTGCCGCCGGGTGCGAGCAGGCGAATGGCGCGGAGGTTCAGTTCTTTGTAGCCCCGGAGAGCGCCTTCGGCCGCGCGTTTTGATTTCGCGAAGGCGGGCGGGTCGAGCACGATCGCGCCATAGGGGCCGGGTGCGAGCGGGAGATTTTCGGCTGCGGAGGGGTTGCGGGTTGCGTCGTCGAGCGCGCGGAGGAGAGCGAAGGCGTCGGCCTCGACCCAGTCGACCTGACAGCGTTCGGAGAGACTTGGATTAAGGGTGAGATTTCGTTCTGCGGATTCGAGAGCGGCGCGTGATTGGTCGATGCCGGTTACGTGTTCGCAAACCTGCGCCAAGTGGAGCGCGAAGCCGCCCTGGTAGGCGCAGACGTCGAGCGCTTTGTGGGTACGGGCTGAGGCGAGGACGTGGCTTGCTGCAGCCGCGTAGTTCAGGCGCTGATCGAGAAAGGCTCCGGTCTTCTGGCCGGCGGAGGCGTCGTAATGGAAGCTCAGATTGTTGAGGGTAAAGGTAGTAGTAGTTGGGACTTCGCCGGATGCGTTGGTGAAGAGAGGGCCGGGTGCCGCTGCGGGGAGCTGTTCGAGCTCGCGGATGCGCGGATCGGGACGCTCCCAGATGGTGAGGCGCTCGCCGTTCGGTGCGAGATACGTTCGAAGTGCTTCAATTATGCTTTCGCGAACATCATCCTGCGCTGTGCCCTGGCTCAAGAGCTGAAGAATGATGAGATCGTTGTAGCGGTCGGCGATGATGCCGGGCAGATTGTCGGATTCGGCGAAGATGAGTCGATGCGCGTTGTTCTCCGCGGTGAACGGCGCGAGCTGGCGACGAAGTTCGAGAGCAGCCTGGATACGGCTGCGCAGGTCGTTGAGGTACTGCTCGCGTGTGAGTGCAGGTGTGCGCGAGACGAGACGGGCTGCGATCTGTGAGGTGGTGGAGTAGAGCGCGGTGCCGAGCGGGATCTCGCGATTGTCGACGATGGTGACGAGGGCGCCGGGTGTGAGTGTATCGTCCGACTGCTCGATGTCCGAGCGATAGACCCAGAGATGGCCCGCTCGCAGGCGCTCGGCCGCGCGGCGTGTGATGCGGAGTGTCGAAGTCATACAAGAGAGATTAGAAATCAGAGATCAGAGATTAGGAATGCGGTGAGCGCTCAGTTGCCGAAGGGTTTTGCGGTCGCGAACGTGATGGAGGGCGGAACGTGGAAGTCGGCTTCGGCGTCGGGGTGCGCGGGGTTGAAAGGCTTCCAGTCGTCGACGACCTGTTGGGCGATGGGCAACTTATCGTCGATGAGGCCCTGGACGATGAGCCTGGCCAGCTCATACGCGCCGAAGGGCGAGTGGTGCGTGCCGTCTTTCTGGGTGTAGTCGGCGTTGTGTTCGAACAGGTGCAGCGAGCCTTCTTCACCGAACGCTTCGTAGAGGATCTTTGATTGCGCGTCGAGGTCGATGAGAGCGGAGCCGGTTTCTGCCGCGGCCTCGCGAGCCATCTGCGGGTACTCTTCGAGGCTGTTGACGACGTGGCCGTCCTTGAAGGTGTGCCGGTTCATCGGTGTGACGATTACGGGGGTTGCGCCTTTGGCCTTGATGGCGTTGGCCCAGGCGATAAGGCCGGCTTTGTACTTCGCGGCGGCGTCAGGGTCCCTGGCTTTCTCTTTCATGTCGTTGTGGCCAAACTGGACGATGAAGACGTCGCCGGGCTGAATGAGCGAGAGGATTTTGGCGAACCGTCCGCGCGAGTTGCTGGCGTCGACGGTCTCGCCGGATTCGGCGTGGTTGGCAACGGCGACCGTCGGCTTGAAGAAGCGCGGCAGCATCTGGCCCCAGGAGGCGTAGGGTTCCCCCATCTGGTCGCAGACGGTGGAGTCGCCCAGGAGGTAAATGGTCGGGACGTTGACGCGATCGACGGTGAGGCTGCGGATGCTGGGATGCGTGCCGTCAAACTCGAGCGTGATGCGGCTGTCCCAGTCGCGGGCTTCCTGTTCGCTTTCGCGAGGGGCTTTGAGGCGGATGACGCCGCCGGTTGGCAGTGCGGGAGTGCGAACGTTAACGATGAAGGTCCTGGTGACGCTCGCGCCTGCAGACACCGCGGTCGGCCCCATCATCAGGCGGCGGAGTTCTGCTTTGACTGTGGTCTCGGAGGGTTCGTCAGCGCCGAGTGTCACGGTGAGGCGGTAGTTACCTTCGGGAGCGTCGAAGGTGAAGAAGAATGGCTGGCCGCCGATGCTGGAGGCTTCGCCGGAAGGAGGATCGCCTTCAAATCCGAATCCCCAGCCCGGTGAGTAGGGCGCGGCCGAGGTGATCGCCGTAACTGCGGCGGAGGCATGGGCGCTCTGCCCAAAGACGAAGTCTCGATGGTATGCCGGGATGGTCGTCGACGCAGTTTGGCCAACGGCGAGCGTAGTCCCTGACAACGTGGCGGATAGAAACATGGCGCGAAGAAATGGCGCGCATGGAATTCGGTTAATCAGCAGAAGTCTCGATAGCTTCATCTCTTCTGAAGTTAACTCAGGCGGGGCACGTCTTTATCGAGAATCTTTGCGAGTGCGGAGATGACAAGACTGTGGTCATCGCGCTGGGGAAGGCCGGACATCACCACGCTGCCGACCCGGCCGGTTCCTTCGATGAGGATGGGGAAGCCGCCGCCTTGTGCCGAGTAGTCCGCGGGCTTGAGGCAGTGGCGCGATTGCAGGGTCTCGTTGTTTGACTCGAGGATGCGGCCGATGGCGTAGGAGCTGCGGCCGAAACGATGCACAACGTTGCGCTTGCGGCGGATCCAGTCGGCCTGGCCGGGGTTGGAGGTGGGCGTAGCGCAGGCGAAAAGGAGATGGTCGGCGAGTTCGATTTCGATCGTGCCACCCGCCTGGCAGTCCACGAGCAGAGTGCGCAGGTAGCAGCCGAGCTCCCATGCGGTTTCGGGGTTGAAGCTCTGGAAGCGGAGGATCTTTTCCTGCTGCTCGAGAATGGCCAGGTCGTTCTCAATCGACATATGACAGTGGGACGTCTGGGTCAGCGTTCAGGATGCAAGGTGCGTTGGAAGAATGCGGCTTCCTGTTCGTAGCTGGTGAGCCAGTCGTGGTACAGAATGAAGTCGTGAACCTCGTCGGGAAAGATGAGTTCATTGACGGCAACGCCGCGAGCGCGGAGGGCATCGGCGAGACGGGGGGTCTGCTGGTAGGCGACGTCGGGGTCATCATCGCCGTGGATGAAGAGGACGGGCGCGCGCCAGCGAGCAACATCGGCCATAGGCGAGCTGCCCTGTGCGAGTGCGGCGATGCGCTCCTGCTCGGCGAGCGAGCCGCGAAGCCAGTCAGCATTCGCGTTGTCCTCGCGGGCCCACTCGTGAACGCCGTGGAAGTCCACGCCGGCAGCAAAAAGGTCGCTGTTGCGCGCGAGTGCGAGCGCGGTGAGATAGCCGCCGTAGCTTCCGCCCCAAACGCCAACCCGCGCCGGGTCAACGTAGGAGGACGAGCGAAGATAACTGACTGCGCCGAGAACGTCGTTGTACTCGGCTGCTCCGGCCGCACCGGAGTTTTCGCAGTCGCGGAAGACCATGCCGTAGCCGATACCGCAGCGGTAGTTCACGCTGAGGACGATGAATCCGCGCGCGGCGAGGTACTGGTTCATCGCGTAGGCGTTGGAGTAGTAGTCCATGCCCGGATAGCCGAGCAGCATCTGGCGATGCGGACCGCCGTGAAAGAAGAGAATTGCGGCGTGACGCGATTGCGGGTTGAAGTGCGGAGGAAAGAAGAGCTGGCCGTGCAGGGTAAAGAGCTTGTCCTGCGAGGGGAACAGCACCTGCTGCGGAACTATGAGCTGGGCCGCGGGATAGCCGGGCGGAAGCGCGTTAAGATGCATTGGCTGCATGTCACCGCGCGTGGTGATAAAGGCGGCGTGCATGGGTTGGCGGGCGTCTGAGACGAGCGCGGCGAGGTTGCCGGCCGATGAGAACACGGGATGGGCCTCGATGCCCGCGCCGCGTGTGATCTGGACAGGTGCAGGGTCGGCGTCGAGGTTCATGCGCCAGATGTGGCGGCGGTCGACGTCGAGAGGATCGCGCATGGATTGATTGGAGGCGAAGATAAGGATGCGCCCGTCGGCGCTGAGCGCGGGATCTTCAACCTCGAAGGGGCCGTCGGTAAGCAGCAGTGGACCGTGGTCAGGGTGCGCCGGATCCAGCGAGTAGAGATGGACCCAGCCGTCGGCTTCGCTGGCGTACAGGATGTGGTTGTTGATGGTCCAGAGGAGGTGCGGCTCGCCGGAGGACATGTGCGGAAGCACGGAGCCGGGGACGTTTGGCGCTGCGATGAAGCCGGCGTGAGATTGGCCGCTGCCGAGATTGAGAAGCTGGATCGACCAGGGATTTGCGGAGGTGCGATTCGCGGCGAACTCCGGCGCAGTGACGAAGGGCGAGCGCAGCCAGGCGAGCTGTTTGCCGTCGCGCGAGAATGCCGGCGCGGAGTCGTTGTCGGTCGACGGCGCAGGAAAGGTGAGCACGTGTGTGCGCAGGTCGAAGAGCGCAAGGAAGCTGTGCTCACGCTGGCCGGTGCCGCGCACGCTGATGAAGGCGAGCAGGTTTCCGTCCGGAGAAAGCGTCATGGATGAGGCGCGGCCGCGATCGAATACGAGCTGCGCGGGCGGGGCCTTCGGTGAGAGCGGAAGGGACCAGATAGAGTGGTCGCGAATGAAGAAGAGTGTGTGTCCATCGCGCGAGAAGAGTGGATCGCGGCCCTGCACGGTGGGCGCGGCCGGAACCGGGCCGTCGACGGGAGCGAGCCAGATTTGCGGCTGCAGGATTTGTTGAATATGTGCGGGGTTCGATGGTTTCTCGTCCGGGCCATCCTCGGTGGAGCGCGTGAACGCGAGCACGCTTCCGTCGGGCGACCAGCTGAGATTGTAGAAATCGAGGCCGTCGTCTTTATCGAAAAGAGTCAGCTGATGTGCGGCCGAGCGGGCGGCGGCGATCCAGAGGTTGCGATGTCCTTCGGCGTCTTCAACCCATGCAAAGCGGTCGCCGGCGGGAGCAGCGGTGAGCTCCGAAGCGTACGGCGCGCTGAGCACCTGCTGCAGCGAAAACGGCTGCTGTGCAGGGAGCGCCCAGGCGGTCCCGAGAAGAAAGAGGAGTCCACCTGTTGCGCGCGTGCAGACCTTCATGGCCGGATGGTAGCAGGAGCGGTGGGAGCGATTACCAGAAAAGACTC
Organism: Bryocella sp.; assembly: GCA_036273275.1. GTDB lineage: Bacteria > Acidobacteriota > Terriglobia > Terriglobales > Acidobacteriaceae > Granulicella. Next base: position 5,211 of record DASUHZ010000056.1, on the reverse strand, counting down.
TCCGGGTGAACGCGGAGTCAAGAGCTCTCCAACAAAAATAAGCAGGAGCCAGAAGGCTCCCGCTTTATCTTCATGCAGGATTAGTGAGGATACTGACCGTGATCGTGATCGTGGTCATGATCGCGCCAGGCGTTATCACGATCATGGTCATCCCATCCACGTGCGCGATGCGTTCCTTCGTCATAGCCGCGTAGAAAGGCGTCACGATAGTGATCGCGTTCGGGTCCGGCAACCGGCGGACGACGGTACTGCGGGTAGTGATAAGGATCCATGTCGCGATGCGCGTAAAAGTCGTGGCGGGCGGCTTCAACGCCGTCATGGAACGCACGGCGGCCTACATCGTTGTAGTAGTTAGGCGGTTCGACGTTCCACTGAATGATCTGCGCATGTGCCTGTCCGGTGTTACCCATCGGAACACCTGCCAGACCCAGGAAAATTATCGGAGTTACCAAGCGAACTAGACCTTTCATAGTTCTCCTCTCGTTCGGCTAGAGACTAGCCATTTCATCTGCGTTAGATGACTGCGGAGTTGCGGATGTTGTCGCAATTTGATCGCTTGAACATGAACGCGTGTGACGGAAAATTCATTCGCCCGTGCAACTTGTGCGAGAGATTTGGGTTCACGTGAATGCGCGGCAGATAGCCGCAAACGCGAGGATCTATGAAGACTCGAGCACTGACTGCAACCGTGATTGCTTTGATGGTGGGTTTGAGTGGAGAGGCGATGGTGGCGCAGTACTATGGCCCACCGCCGCAACGATATGCGCAGGGACCGGCATGGGACCAGGCGCCGCCCGAGTTTCGCGCCGCCGAGCAGCGTGGATTTCACGATGGCATCGAAGGCGCGAAGAAGGACTTCGAGAACCGCCGGCAGCCGAATGTGATGAATCGCGACGAGTACCGCAATCCACACTTCATTTCGCGGCCCGATCGTCAAGACTATCGCATGGGTTTCCGGCGGGGATATGATGTTGCCGTTCGCCATATGTATGGGTCCGGATACTACAGGTAAGAGTTGGTCCGAAGAGAGAAAAGCCCAGCAAGCGCTGGGCTTTTTCAGTCGGTGCGCAGCTTAGGCGGCGGTTGCTTCCGCCTTGAGTCTTTCGGCGGTATAGTGCGCAATCAATGCATCGACGGTGGGTTGCAGCATGCCTTCCATCACCATGTTGAGCTGGTGGTTGGTGAGGCCGATGCGGTGATCGGTGAGGCGGTTCTGCGGGAAGTTGTAGGTGCGGATCTTCTCGCTGCGATCGCCGCTGCCGACCTGTGACTTGCGTTGCGCGGCCTGCGCGGCATGCTGCTTCTCCATCTCGACTTCATAGAGCCTGGAGCGCAGAACGCGCATCGCCTTCTCGCGATTCTTGATCTGCGACTTTTCGTCCTGGCAACTCACGACCGTGTTGGTGGGCAGGTGCGTGATGCGCACGGCGGAGTACGTTGTGTTGACGCTTTGTCCGCCGGGGCCGGAGCTGCAGAAGGTGTCGACGCGGATGTCTTTCTGTTCGATCTTGACGTCGACCTCTTCAGCCTCAGGAAGCACGGCGACGGTGATGGCGGAGGTGTGCACGCGGCCTTGCGTCTCGGTCGCGGGAACGCGCTGCACGCGATGCACGCCGGACTCGTACTTCATCTGCGAGTAGACCTTGTCGCCTTCGAAGATCGCCGTGACGTCCTTCAGGCCGCCGACGTCGCTGGGCGATTCGGAGAGGATCTCGACCCGCCACTTGTGCTGCTCGGCGAAGCGCAAATACATGCGGAACATCTCCGCGGCAAAGAGGGATGCCTCGTCTCCGCCGGTCCCGGCGCGGACCTCGATGATGATGTTCTTGTCGTCGTTCGGGTCCTTGGGCAGCAGCAACACCTTCAGATCTTCTTCGACAGTGGGCAGCTTCGGCTCGAGCTCGGCGAGCTCCTCCTCGGCCATGGCGCGCAGGTCGGGATCGCTGTCGCCCGCCATGGCGCGCGCTTCGGCGATTGCGTCGCGCAGCTTGCGATACTCGCGGAACTTTTCTACCGTCGGCTCCAGGTCGCGGTGCTGCTTGGCGACGGTCTGGAACTTCTTCTGGTCGGCCAGCAGCGACGGCTCGCCAAGCTGGCGGCCCAGGTCTTCGTAACGTGCTTCAATTTGGTCGAGTTTGTCGAACATAGGGGTCGTAAACCGGGATGAGAGATGGGAATGAGGGCCGGAAGGCCAGAAGGATGGTCGCCACGCGCAGCTAGAGGAAGTCGTGGGAGGTCACGGCAGAGGATGCCGGATTGTCGCTGCGGAGAAGCATCACTCTTTAGATGGTATCGCGAACCTATGGATTCACGGCAGGTCTCGTGCCAAGCCCGGTGACCTGGCAGGTCCGGACTACGCCATCGGGCATCAACAGATCGTAGCCGCGATAGATGTCCTAGCTGTTGGGATTCTTCGAGGGCGCATGAACCTTGGAAGAGATGCGAGCCTGATAGTCGCCCAGCGCCAAGACTCCCAAACTGTCACAACTCAGCTCGACCGGCTGCTTGTCGATGGTTGTTTCGAGATATTGTCCTGGGTAGTCGTGCCCGTTCACGGCGCGTGACCACGAGGAAACGACGTGAATCGTGATCGGGAAGTCGCCTGAGTTCGCCGGGTCCAATGCAAACACAACTGCAGCCGATTGGATGAACAGCACGAAAACGATCAGAGATCTCAAGCCGCCTCCTTGTAAGGTGAACAGCCGTTTGCTGTGTAAGTCGCGGTAATTATCTCTGACATTAGTTCTGCGGCGGCTTGCCCTTGGCGTAGCTGGGGATATTCTTCGCCAGATGGCGCAGCACGAACTCGCGGATGAGATTGTTGGCCGCTTTGTCGCCAAGGTCGAGAACCGTGTTGTCGAAGACCAGCTTCCCGGGGTTGGAGCCCGGATGATAGGTGCTCGCAATCAGCCCGGCGGTAGCCGAGCCAAGCAGGCGCGCATACGCGGGCTGAAAGCGCTTGGTCGAATCGTTGCGCTGCATAAAGGTCGACGAGATGGCGTGCCAGGAGCGCCGCTCCCAGCTTCCGTTGCTCATCACGAAATAGCGCGGGTCCTGGTGAAAGAGTGACGCGTACACGACGGCGCTCATCAGGCGGCCGATGACTGCGTCGCCATAGGCTGCACCGTAGCGCTTCCAGTAGCCGGCAGGACCGCCGCCGTATTCCGGATACGTGTTCTGCGCCTGCTCGATGGCCGCCGTGATCGCGGTTGTGCCGAGAAAAACAGGGTCTGTGGCCGCGCGCGCGGTCAGCTTCAGCTTCTGTTTGGGGGTCAGCGGCGCCGCGTTCCATTGGTAGCTGGTGTAGAAGTTCGGCAGCACGCCGAACACGCGTTGATGCAGCTCGTTGTGCAACTCGGTCTCAGCTAGCTCCTCGGTCGTAAGAGTGACTGTGATGTCGGCCCTGGCGCCGGCGATTGGCAGTGAGATCTCGGGAAGCGAATAGATCTGTCCGGGACGGAGATGAAGATCGTGGACCACGTAGGTCTTCAGGCCGGGTGAGCTGATCGTCACCGAATAGGTGCTGGGGATGAGACCGCCTACGTTGAAGAAGCCGGCGGAGTTGGCAGTTGTTTCGTGCGTCGTGGGGGGTATGACGGAGGCGATGACGATGTGGGCTCCGGGGACCAGGCCGCCCTGAATGTCCGAGACCACACCCTTGATGCGGGCTGGCGCCGGGCCGATCGCACCGGGCGCACGCGCCGCCTGCGCTGTGGGTTGGGGAGCGTCGGGCAGCGCGATGGCCGAAGCATTGGCTTCGGGTGCATGCAGGCCCGCCGATTGTGCGGTCGCGGCTGCCGCGCCGCAGGCTCCGAAGATCAGCAGAAACGCGACGATGTGAGCCGAGCGAATAGCCGGGCGGAGCCGCGCGTGATGAAATCGGGAACGCAATTTCAAAGAACTCCTACGATACATGGGAGACTAGTGAGCTGAAAACGGTGGTTTGGCGCTCTTAAGTTGCAGTGGATAAACGGGAGGTGAGCGTGAGGTTTGCGAGGCTGGCGGAGTTGGCCGAGAGCCTGGCTGGCGAGGCCAGCAAGCTCAAAAAGCGCGCTGCCATTGCCGCCGAGGTGCGTCGCGCGGCTGACGGGAGCGCGTCCGAGGCGGGCCGGTTCTGCCTGTATCTCGCCGGGCAGCCGTTTGCCGAGGCCGACCCCCGCAAGTTGAACGCCGGTGGCGCGATCCTTTCGCGCGTGTTGAAAGAGATTGCCGGCGCCAGCGACAGCGCGCTCAACCTGGCGTATCGGCGGCATGGGGATCTAGGCGCGGCGGCGTTCGATCTGCTCAGTGCGACGGATCAGGGCTCATGGGACAAGGATCACGCAGGTGAGCTCACGCTGACAGACGTGGCGGAAGCATTCGACACTATGGCGTGCGCTCGAACGACTGCGGTCCGCTCTGCCGCTGTCGAGGGCCTGCTGAAGCGTGCAACGCCGCTCGAGGCCAAATATCTGCTGAAGCTGATGCTCGGCGACATGCGCATTGGCGTGAAACAAAGCCTCGTGGAGGAGGCGATCGCTGAAGCTGCCAGTCTCTTCGAAAACAGCGCCGACGTCGCAGCGGTGCGGCACGCAGTGATGCTCGAAGCAGACCTGAGCCGCGCGGTCGAGCGGGCCTTTGCCGGGACGCTCGCGGACGCCCGGATGCGGCTCTTCCATCCGCTTGGCTTCATGCTCGCTTCGCCGGTCGAGACGCCCGAGGAGGCGATTGAGCGCTTTACCGCGAAGCCGGAAACGAAGGCCTCGGCTGTGAAGGCGAAGAAGCGCAGCAGAAAGAACGCAGCCGACGTTCTGCCCGAGCCGTCTGCCGACGAGGGACTGGCGGAGGATGTCGAGGCGGAGGCTGCGCGCAGCTCCGTGACCGGCCAGGACGCTGCAATTCACGCGCTGATTGAGGACAAATACGACGGCATCCGCGCGCAGGTGCACTGCGGCGATCCGGCGCAGCCCGGGCGTGTGGCCATCTACTCGCGCAACCGTGAAGACATCACGGAAAGCTTTCCGGAGCTCCAGGAGGCGCTGGCGAAGCCCAATCCGGCAGACGTAGGTGGCTTGATCAGCGCCAGCGGCTTGATCAGCGCCAGCAGCTTGATTGGCGCCAGCGGCTTGATCAGCGCCAGCGGCTTGATTGGCGCCAGCGGCTTGATTATGGACGGCGAGATTCTGGCGTGGGATGTAGAGGCTGAGCGTGCGCTTCCCTTCTCCGTGCTCG
>DASUHZ010000055.1:0-29661 GCA_036273275.1 Bryocella sp. | reverse complement strand
GATTCGAGCTGCTGCTGCGAATCGTTCAGCATGCCGGTGAATTTCGCGCGGGCGGCTTGGAGGTCGGAGCGAGTCTGCGGGTCGTCGTCGCCCATCTGCCTGGCCATGCGCATCTCTTCGAGCTGCATGTTGAGCTCGAAGGCTTCTTCGAGGAGATCAGGCGGAGCGACCTGCTTCTTTTCGGTGCCCGAGGCGCGCGCAGCATCGGTCGCGGCACGAGACTGCTCTTCGAGCTGAATTCCTTCGAGCTGGAGCAGGTATTCGGTTCTCGCGATGGGGTCGCGCAGGGTACGATAGGCGTCGTTCAGTTGCGAACTCGCCGCAAGCGCGGCCTCCTGCTCCGTAGCAGGGCGCGAGGCGAAGCGGTCCGGGTGCAGCTTACGTGACTGCGCATAGAAGGACTTCTCGAGCGCAGCGATATCGATGTTGAGGTGGCGCGAAAGACCGAACTGCGTGAAGTAGTTGCCGGGTGTGTCGGGACTCATACGTATTCAGGGTACTCGTTGATCGAGTCTGGAGTGGAATGCCGGGCTTGATGTGCCCCGGCGAAATCAGGGTGAGGAGAGAGCCATGCCAAAGTTTGTGATCGAGCGCGAGATTCCGGGTGCAGGCAAACTGTCGACCGAGGAGTTCAAGGCAATTGCGCAGAAATCGTGCGATGTGCTGCGCAGCCAGGGGCCGGAGATCCAGTGGGTGGAATCCTTCGTGACGGACGACAAGATTTATTGCGTCTACAACTCGCCGAACGAGGAGATGATTCGCGAGCACGCGAAGATGGGCGGATTTCCGGCGAACTCGGTGAAGATCGTGCGGCGGGTTATCGATCCGACGACAGCGGAGTAGACCGGGACACGGATCAGCGCCAGGGTCCTGGATCCGATCAGCTGCGAACGATGTGGCCGGTCTCGCTGAGATCGAGTTCGTGTTCGAGTTGGCGAAGCACATCATCGCTGACGAGGCCACGATCTCGCAGGTCAAGCAGGGTGGAGCGCTCAACGTTGAGTGCTTCGAGTTGGAGGCGCGCGCGCCGGGCATGGCTCAGCGAGGATGTGGTTGCCGGCGTGCTGGAAGGATCGCGGATGGTTTCGAGGCGATCCTCATAGAGATGGATGAGATCGTCCAGGTCGTGGCGGTCCTCCTCGCTGCAGATGGATAGTTGCTTCTGTAAAGAGAGAAGGGCGTGCCGGAGCAGGATGCGTCGCGCGGTCAGCTCTTCGTGCTCCTCCTCCTGACTTCCGGTAAGGCCAAGCGCGCGGATGAGGGGCGGCAAGGTAAGCCCTTGCAGGACGAGCGTGACGAGGATGATCGAGAAGGTGAGGAAGAGGATGATGTTGCGCTGCGCGAAGGGCTGTCCGTTGGAGAGTGTGTAAGGCAATGAGAGCGCGGCGGCAAGAGAGACGACTCCGCGCATGCCGGTCCAGCCGATGACGAAGATGCCCCTGGCGGTGGGTGCGGGGACCTGCTGATGCAGGACTTTTCGCCGAAAGAAGACGGATACAGCTGCGCCGGGGAAGACCCAGAGCAGCCGCAGACCGATCAGGACGATTGAGAACAGGAAGCCATCGAGAGCGAGCGTGCGGATGCCGTACTCGTGAATGCCAGGAAGAATGTAGGGCAATTGCAGACCGATGAGCAGGAAGACCAGGCCGTTGAGGACGAAGTCGAGCGCCTGCCAGGAGGCGAATATCTGGATGCGGGCGGGCGGGGTAAGGAACTTTGCGCTGCGACGGCTGAGGAAGAGACCGCTGGTCACAACGCAGATCACGCCGGATGCGTGCAGTTCCTCGCCGATGAGATAGGCGACGTAGGGAACGATGATCGAGACGACCATTTCGAGCGGACCATCCTCGATCCAGCGCTCGCAGAAATAGAAGAGCCAGCCGACGGCCAGACCGAGGCCGATGCCGCCGGTGATGAGCCGCAGAAGATGGAGCAGAGCGGAGTGGACGGAAGGAGGGCGCCCTTCGAGCAGCATGGAGAGGCCAAGCTCAAGCGCGAGCAGCGCGGTGGCATCGTTGAGGAGGGACTCGCCTTCGAGGATGGAGGTGATGGTGGGCGGCAGGCCCAGAGAGCGCGCGATGGAGGTCGCGGCAACGGCGTCAGTCGCCGCGACGACGGCGCCCAGCAGGAAGCCGGAGCGGAAGTCGAGAGCGGTGATGAAGTGGTCGGCGAAGAAGGCGATGCCGAGCACGGTGAAGGCGACGAGCCCGGTGGCCAGCATGCCGATGCTGAGGAGATTCCGCCGGAAGCCGCGCGAGTCAGTCTGCCAGGCCGCGGCGTAGAGCAGTGGAGGAAGGAAGACGAAGAAGACAATGTCCGGCGAGAGCGGGATGCGCGGAACGTGAGGGATGAATGAGAGGCAGAGGCCGGCGAGGACCAGCAGGATGGGATAGGGGATGTTAAGGCGGCGCGCAAGGCCCGCGAAGAACGCAATGACGGCCAGCAGAAGAATGCCGATGCGTTGCAGCGCGTGGCTGTTGGAGGGATCAAGCGCCATGCGATGAGTATCGCAGGCGGGAATCTACGAAAGCTCGCAGTCTAAGCCGAGAAGCTACTGCCGCAGCCGCAGGACTTCGTCGAGTTCGGATTGATGAAGTTGAAGCCCTGGCGCATCAGGGTCTCTTCGAAGTCCAGCACCATCCCGGCAAGATAGAGGAAGGATTTGGGGTCGACGAAGAGGCGGACGGGCTTGGCGCCGCTGGGGTCGTTCGGAGTTTCGATGCCGGCGCCGAAGACGAAGACGCGGTCGCGCTCGCGTGGCTGCGTGTCGAAGCGGATGTTGTAGCTGAGGCCGGAGCAGCCGCCGCCCTGCACGCCGAGACGCAGGCCGCCGGCGTCGGGGGAGATACCCTCCTTCGCCATGGCGATGCGGATGCGCTTGAGGGCGTTCTTCGTGATTTCGACGGCGGCTTTGGCGCGCGGCTGCTGGCCTTCGGCGGTGAGCAGGGTCATCCCCGCTAACGGATCTTTGGAAGCCTCGGCGGAAGCGGCCGGCTTGGGAGCTGTGGTTCCGGGTTGGAGGAGGGTGGACATCGTAGTTACTTAATTCGATGGTTGCGTCGCGGCTGTCTTATCGAGCCGCCGGTTGAGAGAACGTGCACTGCGCTCTCCGATAAAGCCCATCAGAAGATCGAGGGCACATTCTGCAAAGCACTCCAAAACGAAATCGAACATTCAGTTCTCTCCCGTGAGACATGCAAAGGCCGGTGGAGTGCTGAGACTCGCCGGCCCTTGGAGGTGTCCAGCTTAGTTTGCAGCGGCAGCAACAGCAGCCGGAGCAGCCTCGGCAACGTTGTTCTTCTTCTTCCAGTCGCCGATGGCGGCGCGGATGGCGTCCTCAGCCAACACCGAGCAGTGAATCTTCACCGGCGGGAGCGAGAGCTCCTTGACGATGTCGGTGTTCGAAATCTTGAGCGCGTCTTCAACCGTCTTGCCCTTGACCCACTCGGTAGCGAGCGAGCTGGAGGCAATGGCCGAGCCGCAGCCGAAGGTCTTGAACTTCGCGTCCTCGATCACCTGGGTTTCGGGATTCACCTTGATCTGCAGGCGCATCACGTCGCCGCATTCGGGGGCGCCGACCAGACCGGTGCCAACCTCTGCGGAACTCTTGTCGAGGGTGCCCACGTTCCGGGGGTGCTCGTAGTGGTCAACAACCTTATCGCTATATGCCATGGATAATCCTCGGTTGGCCGCTTTCGCGGTCACTTCTCTCTTTAGATGATAACTCGGACTGTTTCGGTGCGAAAGGGAATCATTAGGGTGAGGACCCGGGCTGGCCTCCATCTGGAGCAGGGGCACAGCTTAGCGGTCTGGATTGTTTATTTCGTCGTTAGTGCCGTCGCCGTAGGTAGGATACGGAACCGGGCGCTGGCTGGTCGGCATTGTCTGCAATGTGGCAAGGTCACGCTGCACGGCGGCCCAGGCGGCGGGGTCCTTTTTGGTGGCGAAGGGCAGCGACAGGTCCGCGTAGTAGGTCAGGATGTCTTCTTTGATTCCCGGTGGAACGGGCGCTGTCGGAGTCTCCGCCAGGTGGTGCAGGAGGTAGGCGTAGGTTTCGTCCGTCAGCGGATACCCGGCCGGCTTCACGGGATTTCCGGTATCGAGATCGCGGTTCAGCAGGGGATGGTGTGGATCGGGGGAACCACGCGGAACAGCCTGCGAGGAGCCGGGCTTCGCAGGCAATGGATCGGTGGGTGGAGGGAGCGCGTGTGTATCCGCGGCCGCGGCCTGCTGTGCCGTGGACCGGGTGGACGGCGGAGGGGTGAACCGGCGAAGCACGTGGTTGAGTGCATCGGTCGACCGGACGACTGAATGCACATAATCGAGTTCCGTCTGGGATGTCGGGCCTTTGACGGCGGCGAGCTTCAGCGGCCCAATCTTCGGCACGATGAAGATGACGCCCGCAAGCGTGTAGGTGAGCAGGCCGGCGTGCTTGCGGTAGTCGTCCCAATGGTTCTGTTGCTCGACGGCCTTCACTTCTGCGATGAGCCGCTGGACATCCGGATCAGAGTTCACTTCGGCCGGCTCATCATGACGGTGCAGCAGGGTTGTGGCGTACGCCACGCGAGGAATGAAGCGGTGCACGGCCCAGCGGTAGCCGCTGACGTTTACACGATGATGACGGGTTTGGGTGAAGTCTTCGCGCAGACCGTAGGTCTGGTAGAACGCCAGCGCGAGCTGTCGCGTGGGAACCTCAAGACCGACATGGCGCAGGTAATTCACCGGAGCAAAGCGCCGATTGGCGATCTCGTCGATGTCAAAGGCAAACTCGGTCTGGACGTGCTGGTGCTCGCCTTCGGCGTAGCTTACGACGTTGCCGTAGCGCCTGCGAAGTTTGGGGAACTCCACCGGAACGGCGAGGTTCGTAGCCTGTGAGTGTCCGACGCTGTCGCCGATGTAATGCGATAGCGCGCCGATCGCGAACGCCAGTTCATCGGCATTGCCGGCATTGCGGAAGAGATTTACCACGAAGTCGCCGGAACGAACGTAGTGCGTCAGGTTGGAAAAGTTCTTATCGCCAAAGGGGTAGTAGCCGATATCCTGAATGACGCACCCGCCGTATGCATAGGCGCGGGCGTGCTCGAGCTCTGCGGGCGTGAGCGTGGGATAGCGACTGAGCAACAGCGGAACGATCGATGTATTCCAGGTGAGATCGATCAGCTGCTCGTGCGTGAGCACCGAGTAGCCGAAGGCCCTGGAAGTGACGCAAAAGAGACACAGCAGCAGCGTGGCCGCAATTTGCAGGCGAAGACGCATAGCCGTGTGATGCCGGAAGCTTACCGGGCGCATGTCTACGCGGCCTTATGTGTCGCCCGAAAACGCCTTCCAGAACACATACAGAAGCAGCACCACAAACGCCCAGAAGGCGATGTGCGCTGGCAGGTTCCGTCGAACCTTGAGTTGCTCTCTTGCTTTTTCCCGGAAGCGGTCTTTCATAGGCCCTCCGTCAGCGCCTGCCATAGTAGCGCATTCGGTGCCTGCTTTCGTTAGCATGAAGAAGATGTTGACGCTGACTGCTGCCGAGGTGCGCGTTCTGGGCGTACTGATCGAAAAGGGAATCACAACGCCGGAGTACTACCCGCTGAGCCTGAACGCGGCGGTGAACGCCTGCAACCAGAAGTCCAGTCGTGACCCGGTCATGGAACTGAGCGAAGCGGATGTCCGTTCCGCGCTGTTTGAGCTGGAGCAACTCGGGCTGGTGCGGGTGCTGGCCGATTCCCGGGTCTCGAAGTTCGAGCACCTGGCCTACGGGAGGCTCGCGCTTGGCCGGCCGGAGACTGCGGTGCTTGGACTGCTGTTACTGCGTGGAGCGCAGACGGCTGCCGAGCTGCGCGCCCGCGCCGAACGCATGTACAGCTTTGACGACGTGGCTGCGGTTACCGCAGTGCTTGAGCGGCTGGCGGCGCGCGAGGAGGCGCTGGTCGTGCAGCTCGCACGCCAGCCCGGCGCCCGCGAGAGCCGCTGGATGCACCGGCTGAGCGGTGATGTCGACAGTGCGGCTGCGCCCGCGGTATCCACTGCAACTGCAGCCACAACGAACGATCTTCAGGAACGCATGGCGGAGCTGGAGCGCCTGGTGAAAGCGCTGGAGGAGCGCGTTGGTGCGCTTGAGGGCTCGAAATAGGCGCTTGCCGACGTACTACCGTGCAGACGCGCGCGCGATGAGCGTGGCCACGTACGCCGCCCCAAATCCGTTATCGATGTTGACCACGGTCACGTTCGGACTGCAGGAGTTCAGCATTCCCAGCAGCGCTGCCGCCCCGCCAAAGCTGGCTCCGTAACCGACCGATGTCGGAACCGCAATCACCGGAACTGCCACCAACCCGCCAACGACGGAAGGCAACGCGCCCTCCATTCCCGCGCAGACGATCACAACGTCTGCTTCACGAAGACTCTCATTGACGGCCAGCAGCCGGTGCAAGCCGGCCACGCCCACGTCATAGAAGCGCGAAACACGCCCGCCAAAGGTCTCGGCAACGATTGCAGCCTCTTCGGCGACCGGAAGATCGCTTGTCCCGGCACACACCACAGCGATGTGACCGCGAACCTCGTCTTCTTTTGATTGTCGAAGAACCAGGAGCTTCGCCACGGAGTGATATTGCGCCGCAGGATGTGCCGGGAGGACCAATTGCGCAGCCGCTTCGTCCGCATGGGTTGCGAGCACATTCACCCCTGACGCCGCAAGCCGGTCGAAGATGGCAGCGGTCTGCTCCGGCGATTTGCCGCGAGCATAGATGACCTCCGGAAGTCCCAACCGCAGACTACGGTGATGGTCGATGCGTGTGTGCCCGATGTCTTCGAATGGGAGTGTTGCGAGGCGGTCGGCAGCGTCACCCGTTGTGAGCTCGCCTCGCTCCACCCGCGCCAGAAGCTCGAGGATCGATGAGCGGGTCATGCCTGCTTCGCTGCAGCAGCGCCGAGTGCGGCCTGCTGAACCTCTTTTACCGGAACACCGGTGCGCTCGGCTGCGGCGCGGCAGTCTTCGAACTCGGGTGCGAGGTTTCGTATCTCACCGTCCGTTGTTGTTGCTCGCTTCAGGCGGATGGAGCCGAAGGGTGTATCGACGGCGACGATCTCGCGCTCGAGAATGAGGCGCGATTCGCGGCGCGTTCGAATGCCAAGGGTTGATGTTTCGCGAAAGATCAGATCCGCAACGGTCGACTCACTGGCGGGCGCGCAAAGCACCGTAAGCAGCGTCCCTGGCCGGCCCTTCTTCATCTGGACTGGCGCAAGCATCACATCGAGCGCCCCGAGGGCCAGGGCACGCTCGGCAACGAAGGCAAGAATCTGCGGCGAACAGTCATCCACCGCAGTCTCAAGCACGGTGACCTCGTCCATTTTCTGCGCAGGCGTGCGCTCATCTGAATAACTCTCACCGACTGTGAGCCGCAGCAGGTTGGGAAAGCCAGCTGGATTGCGCGTGCCTGCACCGTACCCGATTCGGTCGGCACGCATTGAAGGCTGGGCGCCAAATACCGGCTCCAGCACCCGGAGAAGCGCAGCTCCTGTGGGTGTCAGCAACTCCTTCTCCACGTGCGCGGAGTAGGTCGGCATGCCGCGCAGCAACTCCGCTGTTGCCGGCGCCGGCACGGGAAAGCGTCCATGCGCGCAATCGACCATGCCTCCGCCAACATTCAGAGGCGACGAGTACCAGCGGCCGATGTTCAGGTGCACAATTCCAGCGCAGCTGGCGACGATGTCTACGATCGCATCAACGCCGCCAACCTCGTGGAAGTGAATCTCATCGAGTGGAACGTTGTGAATCTTCGCCTCTGCGGCACCAAGCATCTCAAAGGCGCGCACTGCCAGCTCCTGCACGCGGCCATCCAGCGCCGCCGCGAAGATCAGCGTCCGAATCTGCCGAAACGAGCGGCCATGCGTGTGCTCGTGCGAATGCGTGTGTTCCTCATGATGATGATGGCCGGCCTCGTGAAGGTGCTGCGCCTTTGGCGTGTGCGTATGGGTGTGTGTATGTTGCTCCGGCAGTGACGAGTGATCATGCTGGTGCGCCTCTTCGAGGACGCGGCCGTGCTCCAGCACGTGGATCTTCGTCGCGGTTATGCCGCTGCGATCAACCTTTTCAAGCTCGAGTGAAGCCCCGATGTTGAGCGCCTGCACAGCATCTTTGAGCACTGACGAAGGCACACCTGCATCGATCAGGGCTCCCAGAAACATATCGCCGGACGCACCGGCGAAACATTCGAGATAAGCAATACGCATGAAGCTCCAGTTTGACGCGGCAAGAAGCCAGCCATCTCCAGTTTGCCAGCTTTGTTCACGGCGCGTTGCTGCCTCAGCGCGCGCCGAGTGCAGAGACCGGCAGCACCGCATTCATCGATCCGGAACGGAAACCTTCAAGATCAAGCGTGATGTACCGGAATCCGAGCGCGCGAAGCTCGCCGCTGACGCGCTCGAACATCTCCAGCGAAAGCGCCCGCGGAAGCTCCTCCCTGATCAGCTCAATTCGCGCGAGCTCACCGTGATGCCGCACGCGAAGTTGCGTAAACCCAAGCGCGTGCAGCGCGGCCTCCGCCGCCTCCACCTGGGCAAGCGCCTCCGTGGTGACGGCCCTGCCGTACTCAATCCGCGAGCTGAGGCAGGCGGACGCAGGCTTGTCGGCGAGCGAGAGGCCTGCCGCACGAGCCAACGCGCGGACCTCCGCCTTGCGAAGGCCTGCCTCAGCCAGCGGAGCGATTGCGCGGTGCAGTCCGGCCGCGAGTTGACCGGGCCGGAAGTCGCCGTCGTCGTCGAGATTTCGGCCATAGGCAAGATGCGCAAATCCGCGTTTGGCACGCAGCCGTTCCATCTGTGTAAACAATTCGTTCTTGCAGTGGAAGCACCGTTGCGCATCGTTGCGCTGGTAATCAAGATTGGCAAGCTCCTCAGTCGCGATCGTCTCGACAGGAATCGAGTGGTGCGCGGCAAATGCGAGCGCCGCAGCCAGCTCCGCGCGCGGCAGCGAGGCCGAATCCGCAATGACGGCCTGCATGCGCCGGCCCAGCACTTCATGCGCGAGGTGTGCGAGAAAGGCTGAGTCCGTTCCGCCGGAATAAGCAACTAACAGCGAATCGAGCGCGGCCAGCGAACTCCGCAAAGTCAGGAGCTTGCATTCGAGTTCGCTGGAGAGGGCTGTCGAGTCGGCCGCCATAGTCTTCTTCTCCCTATTAAGAAGAGGGTATCGCTGTTTCGTGTTGGCAATCCGCAAACCAGCAGCTAGGCTCTATGCGGATGATTCAACAGCACGCAGCCGAACATGTAACGTCGGACGCAGAGCCGGGTCTACTTGAGCTGCTGGTCGGCGATGGCCGCCCCCTGCTCGCACTCTTCGCGGTCGGGCTGATCGTATCGGGCATCTTTGCGCTGTTTCTTGCTGCGACGGTTACGTTTCTCCCGCCCGCTTTCAGGAACGGTCGGGTTTCTCAGCTTCCTTACGTGGCTGATCTACCACTCCGGCGTCCGCTGGAGCGCTCGCATACCTCATCGGGATCGTCTGCCTGCGGCCTGCGCGAATCGCGGCTGCAGAGTGCGAAGCTGGAGTGATAGCGGAAGCGGATTGACGGGCGTTAGTTGATCTTGCGGAGCCAGATGTTGCGGACCGAGATCTTCGTTGGAGTTCCTTCGAGCTCGATCCCGATAAGGCCGGCAATGTTATTGGAGCTCTTCAGGTCGTCGTCGATGAAGACCGCCATAAGCTGGCCGTTGATGATGTGCATCATGACAGGCCCGCGGGCGATGATCTCATACTGATTCCAGCCATTGGTATTCACGTAGCCGCCGAGTGACTGGCGCGGAGCGATGGTGCCAACCAGCGTATTGTTCGTGGTGTCTCCTGATTGCGTGCTGGTGGACTCGGTGACTTCGCCGCGCCAGGTAAGGATGCCGAGCGTTGTGTTCTCGGAGTAAAACTGGCCGCTGTACTGCTCGGTCTGCGGACTGACGGGGAACCAGAAGTCAGCTTGCGGTCCGGTCATCAGCCACGCCGGCCTGGGCAACTGCTGACCGGGCCGCGCGCGAATCCACGGCTGGCCAACTGTCCCGCGGTACTGAATCCCGGTGCCGCCGCCGTGCTCGACCTTGACCTCGAGCTTGAGGTCGAAATCGTGGGCGATGGAGTCGGGCCCGTGATAGCTGATGTAGGTGTTGGGTGGCCGGATGGTGAGCGAGGTCGACTCGCCCACGATCGCACCATCCTCCACGTGCCAGATGGTGGGATCGCCGTCCCAGTTGGAGAGGGTTTTGCCATCGAAGATCTCCCGGAAGCCGGTGTGATCGTCGAAGTTGAACGGGTTTGGTTCGTGAAAGTGGACCTGGGCGGGCTTTGCCGTGGGTGGCGCAGTTTGCTGGGCCAGGCCTACGGCTGGCAGCGCGAAGAGAGCAATGACTAAGATCGTGCGCATGGTGAGATGAGGGTAGCGCGGCCCGTCGATACAGGCGAGAACGCGCCCGATCAGCGGTATCGCAACATGTGCCAGAGAATGTATATCGCAAACGCGATGATGAACGCCCCAAAAGTGTACCTGTAGGTGTACCAGGTGGGACCATTTCTGCGTAGGTCATCGCCTATCTGATCAAAGAAGGAAGGCCGACTATTTGTAGTCGGCCTTCTTGCCTTGCTTCGGGAGGACATTAGTGTGCTGCCCACTCGATCTTGGTGAGGTCGATGCCTTCCTTGACCATCTCGTACAGCGGCGAGAGCTGGCGAAGGTGCTGGACCACGTTGATCAGCTTGTCGGCGACGTAGTCGATCTCGGCCTTGGTATTGAAGCGGCCGATGCCGAAGCGGATGGAGCTGTGCGCCACGTCATCGCCGAGGCCGAGCGCCTTCAGCACATAGCTGGGTTCCAGCGTCGCTGAGGTGCAGGCAGAGCCCGATGACACAGCGATGTCGTTGATGCCCATCAGCAGGCTCTCGCCCTCGACATAGATGAAGCTCATGTTGAGGTTGCCGGGCAGATGGTGCTCCATGTTGCCGTTCACCTGCGTGTAGTCCAGTGCGGTCTCGAGCTTCTTGCGCAGGTAGCTGCGAAGCTCCTTCTCGCGCTCCGCTTCGGCGGCCATCTCCTCACCGCAGATCTCGCACGCCTTGCCCAGACCCACGATGCCGGGCACGTTCAGCGTGCCTGAACGCATGCCGCGCTCGTGCCCGCCGCCGTTCTGCTGCTCGGCGATCTGCACGCGCGGGTTGCGTCGGCGAACATACAGCGCGCCGACACCCTTCGGTCCGTAAATCTTGTGGCCGGAGAGGCTCATCACGTCGATGTTGTCGTCGATCACGTTCACCGGGATCTTGCCGACGGCCTGCACGCCGTCCGTGTGGAACAGCACGCCCTTCTCATGGCAGAGCTTGCCGATCTCGCGAATCGGCTGGATGACACCGATCTCGTTGTTCGCGTACATGATCGAGACGAGGATGGTCTTGTCGTCGATTGCGCGGCGCAGGTCTTCGATGTCGATGAGCCCATCGGCCTGCACCGGCAGATAGGTCACGCGATAGCCGTTCTTCTCGAGCTTCTTGCAGGTGTCGAGCACGGCCTTGTGCTCCGTCACCTGGGTGATGATGTGGTTGCCGCGCTCGCGGTACATCTCGGCGATGCCCTTGATGGCGAGATTGTTCGACTCCGTCGCGCCGGAGGTGAAGATGATCTCCTTCGCGGTCGCGCCGATGAGCTTGGCCACCTGCTCGCGCGCCTTCTCGACCGCGGCCTCCGCCTCCCAGCCGAAGCTGTGGTTGCGGCTGGCGGCGTTGCCGAAGATGCCGGTCAGGTACGGCATCATGGCCTCGAGCACGCGCGGGTCGAGCGGTGTGGTCGCGTGATTGTCCATGTAGATGGGCAGCTTCACGCCCGAGGGCAGCGTCTCGCTGGTGTGGGTGACGTTCATTCCGAGGGTCTCAGCCATGATGTGTACTCCTAAACAAGTTTCAGGGCCTAGGGCCCCGGGGATCAGAAAACTAAATAGCGATCGTGACGAGGCCGCCTGCAACTGGTGTAGGCGGCAAAGATGTGTCTGTCGGCTCGACGAGATCGGCAACGCTGAGTCCGCTCAGCATATCCTTGATGGCGTCGTTGACCTTGCGCAACGGCTCTTTGATGGTGCAGGTGCCGTGCAGGTCGCAGGTGCCGTGAATCGTAATGCAACTGGTAATGAACAGGGGCCCGTCGATGGCGCGAATCACTTCGAAGGCACTGATCTCGGACGCCGGACGGGCCAGCGAGTACCCGCCGTTCGTGCCGGCGGTGGAGACCAGAATACCCGCCCGCGTCAGCGTCTGAAGGATCTTTGCCAGCAACTGCGGCGGAATGTGATACGCCTCGGCAATCGCCTTGGCCGAGGCACTGGCGGCGTGCGGCAGCCGGCCGCGCTCCTCAGGCTCCGCCTGCTCGGCCAGGTACTTCAGGGCCATCAGGCCGTAGTCCGCTTTTTTGGTGAGGCGCAGCATGTTCGGTATGGCCTAAACGCTTACGATCGGTAGATTTTGGGCCATTCTTAGTGTACGGCGCGTTGCCGAGCGAAGCAAGACCAATGCGGTCGCAATTCGCGGCCCGAGGAGCCAGCAGATGAACGATCTCGTCCAAATCAGGCCGATTCGTCCCAACGACTCCGCCGTAGTAGCCCAGCTCGCGGCCCAACTCGGCTATGTACGCGGCGCAGAGCAGGTTCGCTTCTGGGTAGAACGGCTTGAAGGATGTGCCGGCCAGGCCGCGTTCGTCGCGGAACTCAGCGGCGAAGTCGTGGGGTGGATCGAGGTCTCGCTCGCCCACCATCTTCAGTCCGAGCCGTTCGGGCTTATCGGCGGGCTTGTCGTGCGGGAGGGAGTTCGCGGCGGCGGCATCGGCCGGCGTTTGTGCCAGGAAGCGGAGCGCTGGACACGAGAGCAGGGCGTAGCCCAGATTCGTGTCACCTCCCGCAGCACGCGCGAGGCCGCGCACCGGTTCTACCTGCGCGATGGCTATCAACAGGTAAAGGTCTCCATGGTCTTCGAAAAGACGCTGGCGCCTTGAAGAGCGAAGCGTCCGCATTTTGAAAAGCCCGAATCAGATACCATGCAAAAGCGCGCCCTGTGACATTCGCCTGTGACCGACCTCCGCCAAGTCCGCTCTGCGCCCAACGTCCTGACGATGCTGCGGCTCTTCACGGTGCCGTTTCTCGTCATCGAGATACTCGACGCGCACTGGAAGTTCGCCTTTTTGCTGCTTTGGCTGGCCGGCATCTCCGATGGACTGGATGGCCTGCTTGCCCGCGCGCTCAAGCAGCGCACCACGCTTGGCCAGTACCTCGACCCCATCGCGGATAAAGCCCTGCTCAGCACGCTGTTTCTCGTGCTCACGCACGTCGGCGTGATCCCGCGGTACGTTACGGTGCTGGTGTTCAGCCGCGATCTCGGCATCCTGCTCATCTCCACGCTGCTCTACGTTACGAACATTCTTCGTGACTTCCGCCCGACATGGCTGGGCAAGGCCAACACCTGTCTGCAGATTCTCACCGTGCTTCTCGTGATGACCGCGAAGGTCATCACCGGGTTGCATCTCAGCCCGCTGACCGGTTGGCTGCTGCGGACCATCGCCGTGGTTGCGCCACTCTCGGCCGCGCAGTATGCCTGGATCACGCTGCGCAAAGTGCAGAACCAGGGAGACGCTCAGTCGCAGGCGGAGCCCTCCTGAGCGCTGCGCACCGCGGGAACCTTGCATGAGACCGGTCTCATGCAGGACAACGCGCTGTCTTGTATGCGAACATGCGAGAACTTGAAATACGTCCTCTAGCTGCGTTCTCTACGGTCGAAACGCATAGAAGAGGCGCTTATATCGCTGTACTGCTTTGCACAAGTTTTGGGGAGACGACACATGGCAAATGGGCAGAGCCGCGCTTTGTGGCTGCTGGTGAGAAGTGCACTGACAGGAGCGCTCGGCGGCCTGCTTTTCGGCTTTGACACGGCTGTCATCGCCGGCACAACCCACGCTCTCCAGATTCACTACGCGCTCTCGGAGGCCCAGAAGGGCTTCACCGTCGCCATAGCCCTCTACGGCACTGTGGCGGGAGCGATGCTCGCCGGACCGCTCGGGCAGCGAATCGGCAGCCGCAGCGCCCTGCGCTGGATGGGACTGCTCTATGTAGTCTCCGCTGCCGGCTGCGCATTCGCCGGTTCGTGGTGGAGTCTGCTCGCCTTCCGCGCGCTCGGCGGGCTGGGCATCGGCGGATCTTCCGTGCTTGGCCCCGTCTACATCGCCGAACTCGCGCCGGCAAAGTGGCGCGGCCGCCTGGTCGGTCTGTTCCAGATCAACATCGTTATCGGCATTCTGCTGGCCTATCTCTCCAACGCGATCGTCGCGCACTTTGTCCCTGCACTGGACATCCAGTGGCGCTGGGAGTTCGGCGTGGGCGTTCTTCCCGCCGTGTTGTTCCTGGTGCTGCTATTGACCGTTCCGCAGAGCTCGCGGTGGCTGGTCTCGCAAAGCCGTTTCGACGAGGCCCAACGCATCCTCTTCCAGATGGGCTCGCCAGACTCCGAGGCTGAGGTCGACGCCATTCGAAAGTCGCTGGAGGCCGAGAGCGGAGCCGCACACGATCACCTCTTCGTTGGCCGCTACAAACTGCTCATTTTCCTGGCCATTTCCATCGGCTTCTTCAATCAGCTCTCCGGCATCAACGCGGTTCTCTATTACCTCAACGACATCTTCGCCGCCGCCGGCTACAGCGCGATGAGCGCCAATGTGCAGGCTGTCATTATCGGTGCGGCGAATCTTGGGGCGACCTTCATCGGTATCGCCCTCATCGACAAGCTCGGCCGCAAGACCCTGCTGCTCATCGGCGCTGTCGGCGACGCGCTGTGCCTCGTTGGGGTGGCGCTGGTCTACACCTCGAACTCGCACCAGAATCTGCTGCTTTGGCTGCTCATCGGGTTTATTTCGTTCTTCGCCATCTCGCAAGGCGCTGTCATCTGGGTTTACCTCAGCGAGGTCTTTCCAACCAACGTCCGCTCCAAGGGGCAGGGCCTGGGGTCCAGTTCGCACTGGGTGATGAATGCCGCGATCGCCACAGTCTTTCCGGTCATTGCCGCCTACAACCGCGCGGCGCCGTTCTGGTTCTTCGCGGCCATGATGGTGGTGGAGTTCGTCGTCGTCCTCGTCATCTACCCGGAAACAAAGGGCCAGACCCTCGAGGGCATGAGCCAGCACCTTGGACTGCATTAGTTCTTCGCTGAAGGTTGCCGCCGGGCCGGGGTACACGGTAAACTATGGTGTACGCACTTCAGGCGCGTAGCTCAGTTGGTTAGAGCGCTACCTTGACACGGTAGAGGTCGTTGGTTCGAATCCAATCGTGCCTACCATTCTCCTCTTTGAGTCGTCCCACGGGGCCTCGGGGAATTGGTTAGTTCGAAGATTTGCGACACAAGTTTGGCTGTTCTGGAGATTGTTATGGCACAGGTATGTGAGTCTTGCGGCAAGGGACCGCAGTTCGGGAACAACATCTCGCACGCGCACAACGTCACGCGGCGCCGGTGGAATCCTAACCTGCAGACGGTAAAGGCCGTTACCAACGGCGTTGCCAAGCGGGTTCGCGTCTGCACAAGCTGCATCAAATCCGGCAAGATCGTTAAGGGTTAAGCACCTTCGGCCATTTACAATCGGGCGCGAACCACATTTCACAAGTGAGGTTGCGCAGAATGTCGGTGGATACAGAGCTGCTCGTTCAGTCCCTTAGAAAGCGCGGACACATAGTCGAAGGTGTCATCAAGGTCCCGGACAATGCCGGCGACTACGAGTTCATCGTCGACGGAGCCACGCTTAACCTGGAGGAGACTCGCGCTCTTCTCGAACTCGACCAGGAGCACGATCAGCGCGCCCCTGTCGCTCGCAAAACACAGGCTGCGACCTAACGCAAACGCACTTCATGCAACAAAAACCCTCGCCGGCGCGAGGGTTTTCTGCTGTTTGCCGCTCTCTCACTTCTTCTCAAAACCAAGTGAGGCGGAATTGATGCAGTAGCGTTCCCCGGTTGGCTTGGGTCCATCCGGAAACAGGTGCCCCAGGTGCGATCCGCAGGTCGCGCAGGTCACCTCAACCCGCCGCATGCCATGGCTGGAGTCATCGTGCAGCTCCACGGCGTCCGGAGAGGCCGGCTCAAAGAAGCTCGGCCAGCCCGAGCCAGATTCGAACTTCGTGTCCGATTTAAACAGCGGCGCATTGCACGCCGCGCAGTGATACAGCCCGTCCGCATGGTTGTTTACCAGCGCACCCGTGAACGCGCGTTCCGTGCCCTTCTCGCGAAGGACATGAAACTGCTCCGGTGTGAGCCGCTTCCGCCACTCGTCTTCGCTGATCTGCACCTTTTGCCTGTGTGCATTCTGATTAGCCTTCGAGTCATCGTTTGCCGTCGCCGCGTCGCTCAGCGGCCCTGCTGCAGGGATCTCTGGCATGGTGGATCTCCTTTACCGTCAATTATGACGCGATTGGCGCTCACAAGTCCCGCAGCAACCAAGGTGCCCATGGAACCGTCTTTTTGTGAAGATTCGGACTTCAAACGATGTGCATCATTAAAAAGTTTTCCAGAGGGATTCCCCGTAGGCTTCTTGTGTAAATCTCAGAAGACAAGCGATTTACCCGAAAATTATCCTCGGAGATAACGTTCGGAGTACAAACGAATGTCTCAAGCTTCGCAAAATCAGGTTGCCAAGAGTAAATCCGGCAGAGTAATGTTGCCGCGCAATCAGGGAAGCACAGAGACGTCACGCTAACGCTTCGTGCACCTTG
Source organism: Bryocella sp. (assembly GCA_036273275.1). GTDB lineage: Bacteria > Acidobacteriota > Terriglobia > Terriglobales > Acidobacteriaceae > Granulicella. Next base: position 12,913 of record DASUHZ010000055.1, on the reverse strand, counting down.
TCGCGTCTTGTTTTTCTTTCGAGGAGGATCACAGTGAATAGAGTCCTACGTTCGGTCATGCTCATGATCGCGGTCGCCATATCGGGGCTCGCCGCGCAAGCTCAGCTTTCAACCGCAACAATGTTCGGTACGGTGACAGACCCCACCGGTGCAGCGGTGCCCGGCGCCACCATCGCCATCACGCAGACAGACACGCAGACTACCCGCACCATAACGACGAATGGTGACGGCTCCTACCGCGCCGACTTCCTTCCCGTCGGCCCCTACAAGCTGAGCGTCGGAGCGCAGGGCTTCAAGACACTGGAGCGCACCGGCATCACTCTGACCGTCACGGAACAGGCGCAGGTCGACCTCCAGCTTCAGGCCGGCGGCGCGTCCACGACCGTCGAGGTCACCGCTGAAGTTCCGCTGCTGAATACCGGCAACTCGACGCTCGGCCGCACCGTCTCGAACGTCGAGATCGACAACCTTCCGCTCGTCGACCGCAATGTTTACACCTTGCTCGACCTCACGCCCGGCGTACAGAACAACAACAACTCCGGCTCCGGCGGCAATGGCGGCGTGATTAATCCGCTCGGCTACCCTGAGCAGCACGTCAAGATTAACGGCTCCTCCGACTCCGGCGTCGGCCAGGTCTCCTACTATCTCGACGGCGGTTCGAACATGACCGGCGTGCGCAACACTGGCAACCCGCTGCCGAACCCCGATGCCATCCGCGAGTTCCGCGTGGACACCAACAACTTCTCCGCGCAATACGGACGCAACTCCGCCGGCGTCGTCACGGTGCTCACGAAATCCGGCACGAACGACTTCCACGGCTCCGTCTTCGAGTTCTATCGCGACCGCAACTTCAATGCGACGACCCGTGGTGTCTCGCCCACCGTGGGCAAGACCCCCTACAACCAGCACCGCTTCGGCTTTACGCTGGGCGGTCCCGTCAAGCGCGACAAGCTGTTTTTCTTTGGCAGCTACGCCGGTTTCCGTTTTATTTCCGCGAACCTCTTCGCTCCTAACGTTCCCAGCGTGGCGATGATGCAAGGCAACTTCACGGAGAACATTCCCACGGCGTCTGCATCGCAAGTTACGGACGACAAGAAGTGCACCATCGCCGAGCAGTCCTCGACCAGGTTCTGGGCCTGCAACCCGTTTCTGCCCAAGGCCACGGCGTGGTGCCACTTCAACGGCCAGCCAAACGTCTGCGACCCGTCAACCTTCGATCCTGCGATCGCCGCGATCGTCAAGGCCGGCTTGATTCCGGCTTCGGCCGGCAATGGCAGTTATGCAGTCCAGGAGGTCAGCCCCTACCGCCAGAAGACCGATGAGGAACTGTACAAGGGCGATTACCAGGTCACGCCAATGCAGCGACTCACCCTGAGTTACTTCCACATGACCGGCGATTTCGTGCAGAACCCCTCCGGCAACAACATCAAGGGTTGGGTGACGCATGATTACACCTTCGCGCAGCACGAGGCCAACATCGCTCACACCTGGACCATCAGCAACAGCACCGTCAATCAGCTCATGCTGAATTACACGCGTCTCATCGGCGGACGTGTGCCATCGCCGGCACAAACCCTCGCGGACTTCGGCTCTGCCTTCCAGGAGCAGATGCCCAATGGAACGATCTGCGGCGTTCCAGCGGCGCCGGGTTGCGCGCGGCCTGACCTGAACGTCAGCGGCTGGTTCCGTGCGGCCAATGCCATCACAGGCCCGGTCTCAGGAACCAACCTTTACGCGCTCCGTGACGTGGTCTCCTCCACGCACGGCCATCACACTCTCTATTACGGCGGCGAGGCGGACCGCGAAAACGATGCCCAGCAGACGACGCTGAACAACTACGGCGTCTTCAGCTTCACCGCGCACACCAACACCACCAACCGCTCCTCTGCGGCCATCACCGATTTCCTGTACGGATCTCCCAACTCGATGGGCCAGGACGTCCCGGTCTACGCCAACGCCAACTATTACAACTACGGATTGTTCTTACAGGATGACTGGCGTGTTCTTTCGAACCTGACGCTGAACCTCGGCGTCCGCTATGACGTTCAGACCACGCCGACCGACACGCAGCGCATGACCATGCAGTTTGCGCCGGGCAAGGAGTCCACGGTCGCGCCCACGCTGCCCAAAGGCGTTCTGCTGCCCGGCGATCCCGGCGTTCCTGCCGGTGGCGTCAACACACGCTATGACCACATCTCACCGCGTGTGGGTCTGGCCTGGACGCCGTTTCCGGATGGCCACACCGTCATCCACGCGGCAGCCGGTCTGTTCTACGGTTCCATCGGCGGCAATCTGTTCACCTACTCGTCGAACGGTGAGCCCTTCTCCGGCCGTCCATCGTTCCCGAACGTCATCCATGTCTCCAATCCGTACGCGACGGATCCGAAGGACTTCTGCGGCGGCGATCCGACGTGTATCGCCAGCGGAGTCGGACACTCGCCTTATCCGTTCATCTACGACGCCAAGAATCCAAAGTTTGTCGTGGTGCCCGCGGCCATCATTCCCACGGACCCCAACTTCCACTGGCCGGTAAGCTACCAGTTCAACTTCGGGTTCGAGCAGCAGCTTGGGGCCGGGTTCGCGTTCTCCGCCAGCTACGTCGGCGCGCTTGGCCGCAAGCTGCCTACGGAGTGGGACATCAACTATCCGCAGTTCAATCTGACAACGGCTGGAGCCTCCGGCGCATCCTGCACGGATACGACGCAGGCATGTGCATACACCAACACCAGCGGCAACGTGAATAACCGCCGTCCTTACAATGCCAAGTCGTACGGAGCCTCGGCCACCACCTCGGCTGCGAATCCGTTCTTCTCGACCATCTCGCAGATTCAGTCCTCGGAAAGCGCAAACTACAACGCTCTGCAGGTGACCGTTCAGAAGCGGCTCTCGCACGGCTTCCGCGCACAGGGCTACTATGTCTGGTCCAAGTCGCTGCAGAGCATGGACCTCGACACCGCGGGCAATACTGGAAACAGCGCGACAACCGAGCCTGAAGACAACAACTTCCATTATCTGGACCGTCAGCGCTCCGACTACGACCAGCGTCACGTCGTTGCCGCCTCCATCGTCTGGAAGCCGCACTACAACTTCAGCCACCGCGCGTTCGGTCTGATCGTGAATGACTGGACCTTCACTTCCATCATCCGCATCCAGAGCGGGCTTCCCTTCAATCTCACGACTGGAGCAGATGACAACGGAGACAACGTCTCCAACGATCGTCCGAATCTCGTGCCAGGCGTGCGGCGCGCTACGGTTACGGACAATGGTCACTCGCGAAGTGCGATGATCAGAAACTGGGTGAGCCCGTTGCAGTTCTGCACATGGGATAAGACCTACACGTGGGGCACGACGGTGGTGAATCCTTGCCCCGGTACCGGACCGGCCGGGTCTGACGGTACAGTCCGTCAGAACGAGCTGGATGCTCCCGGCCGCCGCAATATCGATGCGTCCATCTTCCGCGACTTTCCCATCTGGGAGCGCGTCACGTTCCAGCTCCGCGGCGAATCGACCAACGTCTTCAACCTCACCAACCTCGGAGCCCCGATCGGCACGCTGAGCTCCGGAAACTTCGGAACCATCACCGCAGCCTACGCGGGCGGCAGCTTCGGCAACCGCATCATCCAGGTAGGCGGCCGCATTCTCTTCTAGCAATCGGCACGACCCTGCGCGGCAGACGATTTACCGTCGTCTGCCGCATTTTCTTTAACTACCCTTTTGCGATGCACTCAATCTCTACCAGCGCATCTTTCGGCAGCGCCGCAACCTGCACGGTCGACCGTGCAGGCGCAACCACTCCGCCGCCGGCGAACGCGCGCGCGTAAACCTCGTTCATCGCCGCGAAGTCGGTCATGTTTTTCAGGAAGACCGTAGTCTTCATCACATTTGCAAAGCTCAGCCCCGCCGCCGCCAGCACCCCTCGCAGATTGGCGATGACTCGCTCCGTCTGCTCCGTAATGCCGCCCGAGATCATCTGGCCGGTCGCAGGATCGAGGGGAATCTGGCCCGAGGTGAAGACGAGGTCGCCCGAGCGAACCGCCTGTGTATACGGCCCAATCGCGGCCGGAGCATCTTTCGTAGCAATTGCAGATTTATCGATAGCCATAGGCCGGATTGTCGACGAGCGGACGCTCTGCGCGCAACCGCGAGCGACGCTCTGGCTCCGCACGCATCCCATTCTGATAGTGGAAAATAGAGGATGGCGCGTTTTGCAGTTTTGACGCGCCCTCAAAAGGGAGCCTCGTGGCAGAACAACAGCAGCGCGTCGTCGGCATTGACCTGGGCACAACCAACTCGCTCGTCGCCTATATGCAGGGCGATACGCCGCAGGTCATCCCCGGCGACGATGGCGCTGCAATCGTCCCCAGCGTGGTCGCCTTCGATCAGGAGACGAGAGAAGGCTTTGCCGTCGGCAACGCCGCGCGCGAGGTTCTGTTGAAGCAGCCCGCGAACGCCGTCTACTCCGTCAAGCGCCTTATGGGTCGCGACATCGAAGACGTGCAGCCCGAACTCAGACTGTTTCCATTCCATGTGGCCGAAGGTCTCAAGCCCGGCGAGGTGCTGAGGCTGGATGTCGGCGGCCTCACCCTCACGCCCCCGGAGATCTCCGCCTACGTTCTTCTCCAACTCAAGCGCAACGCAGAACGCTTCTTCAGCGCTCCTGTCACGAAGGCGGTCATTACGGTCCCTGCCTACTTCAACGACGCGCAGCGCCAGGCGACGAAGGACGCGGGGCGCATCGCCGGCCTGGATGTTCTGCGCCTCGTGAACGAACCGACCGCTGCCGCGCTGGCCTATGGCCTCGATAAGCTGCACGGCGGCAAGGACGGCGTTATCGCCGTGTACGACTTCGGCGGCGGCACCTTTGATATCTCCATCCTCAAGCTGCACGAGGGCATCTTCGAGGTCATCGCCACTGGCGGCGACACGCATCTCGGCGGCGACGACATCGATCACCTTCTCCTCGGCGTTGCGATCGACGACATTCGCGGTGACCTGGGCATCGATGTGAGCACGCAGCCCAAAGCCATTCAGGCGCTGCGCAAGGCAGTGATCGATGCCAAGATCGCGCTCTCTGCAAATCCCTCTGCACGGCTTCAGGTTGAAATCGAAGGCGGCAAGCAGTATCTGCGCGAGATCACCCGCGAGCAGTTCGAACAGCTCATCGCGCCGGTTATCGAGCGCACCGCAGCACCGGTTCGCCAGGCCCTGAAGGATTCCGGTCTCGCGCCTGCAGAGATCGACGAGGTCGTAATGGTCGGCGGTTCCACGCGGATTCCCGCCGTCCGCGCTCTCGTCACGAAGCTCTTTGATCTCGAAGCACGCGGCAAGAAACTCCACACGGAATTGAACCCCGACGAAGTGGTGGCGCTCGGCGCCGCGGTGCAGGCGCAAATTCTCTCCGGTGAATCCAGCTCCGCGACCGACGACCTGCTGCTGCTCGACGTCACTCCGCTCTCGCTCGGCATCGAGGCTCTCGGCGGTGTCGTCGCGAAGATCATTCAGCGCAACTCAACCATCCCTGCCAGCGCAACCGAGCACTTCACGACTGGCGTCGACGGACAGACCAACGTGGCGATTCACGTTGTTCAGGGTGAGCGCGAACTCGCGAAGGATTGCCGTTCGCTCGCCCGCTTTGACCTCAAAGGAATTCCGCCGATGGTCGCGGGTCTGCCGCGCATCGAGGTGAAGTTCCTGATCGATGCCAACGGCATCCTACAGGTCAGCGCGCGCGAGCAGCGCAGCGGCAAAGAGGCGCAGGTCGAGGTGAAGCCCACCTACGGGCTCACCGATGAGCAGGTGGAGGCAATGATCCTGGAGAGCTTTGATATGGCTGAAGCAGACATCACAGCGCGCCAGGTGATCGAAGCCACGAACGAAGCGCAGACGATTCTGGACGCGGTGAATAAGGGCAAAGATTCACCTGTGTGGCAGCAACTCACCTCGATCGAGCATCAGGAGATTGAGGCTGCCGCGCACGAGGTGGAGGCTTCCATCCGCGGCGGCGACTATAAGGTCATCCGCAGGGCGATCGAGCAACTCGACAAAAAAACGCGCCGTTTTGCCGAGATCATGATGGACTCCGCAGTCTCGGGTGCGCTGCAGGGCAAGACCATGAACTCTGCGGGAGAGTCGATGGGGCAAGGCCCGAGCGCACCGCATCCATTCGCAAAGGCCGACATTCAGGATGCCGATCCAAAGAATGTGATCCGGGCTGCAGAGGCGAATGCGGAGACGCCGGGCGAATCTGAAGAGGATTAGCTACTCGAGGGCTCGGGCGAGTACACCGTTCGCGGCAGCGAGCTTCTCGCGTGCGGCGCTCGCGTCAAGGTGAAGCCGTGCCATAACGATTGCAGTCTTCACGTCCTCACCGGAGTCCTTCAGCAACTTTGCTGCAGTGTCCCGGTCAACTCCGGCTGCAGCCGAAATGATGCGTTCGGCACGGTCAACAAGCTTCGCATTCGTCGGTCGCACATTGACCATCAGGTTTCCGAACGTAGCTCCAGTGCGAACCATCACTCCCGTCGACAGCATGTTCAGAACAAGTTTCGTCGCGGTCCCGGCCTTCAGGCGTGTTGAGCCTGTCAGCACTTCGGGGCCGGTGGCCGGGGTGATGGCGATCTCGGCGGCCTGCGCGAGGGCAGAGTTGGGGACACAGCTTAGGCCGATGGTGAGGGCGCCGCGCTGGCGGGCGTAGTCCATCGCGCCCAGGACATAGGGCGTGCGGCCGGAGGCGGCGATGCCGACGAGGGTGTCGGGGTGGTTGTCGGCGGCGAAGCCTGCGGCCGCGAGGTCGCGGGCGCCAAGTTCGGGTGAGTCCTCGGAGTGCTCGCTGGAGAGACGGAGGGCGCTGTCGCCGCCGGCGATGAGACCCTGGACGAGGTCGGCGGGAACCGAGAAGGTGGGTGGACACTCGCTGGCGTCGAGCACACCGAGGCGGCCGCTGGTGCCGGCGCCGATGTAGAAGAGCCGGCCGCCGCGCTGAAACCGTTCGTCGACGGCGTCGACGGCGCGGGCAATGTTGGAGAGCTCCGCGCGGACGGCCGATGCGACGGTGGCGTCCTCGTCGTTGATGACGCGGAGCATGTCCAGGGTGGAGAGCTGGTCGAGATTTTCGGTGAGGGGATTGCGGGATTCGGTCGGGAGCTGGCCGAGCGCGGCGGTGTCGGAGGGTGCCATTTTCTGAGGGTACCCCCTCCCCCCGGTTTTTGCGCAAAGTCTTCACAAGACGGAACTTAGGTCTGGACTTCCGGTGCAAAGTCTTGATTCCAAAAGGGATACCTTGCAAAGTATCTGGATTCAACTACTTATGGCGGTTTGCACCAATTCCGGGGCATCAGCAAATTTTCGAAGTGGATACGCGCCGAAAGTTCCGTGGGATGTAGAATCTGGCATCCGACTGCGGGCCACGCCTCATGCTGTATCGAGCAGGAAGGGGGTTCGCCATGCGCCTGCTGGTGCTCGGTTTCCTCGTCTTTTTGACGATCCAGGTCCACGCCCAAACGCAGAGGTCTGCGGCCCGGTCCGCGGCTCCGGCGAGATCTTCCGCCCCGGCGAAGCAGCCCTCGGCTGCGGCGCACTTCTCCGCCAGCGGCCTCAACAACGAGGACGACCTGCTGCGCATCTACTCCGGGGATTTCGGATCCGTCCGGCTCGACCGGGGCGGGATGGAGTTCATGTTGATCATTTCCGGTTACATGGAGGACTTCGCGAAGGAGTGCAAGCAATTCCTGCCGCCCAACAAGGTTGAAATCATGCAGCAGGTCTGCGAGGGATCCGGCCCCTCCAACACGTACAGTCCCGACGGCGTACACGACATCTACGGGAACGTCATTCAACCAACAAGCTGCACATATGTGACCCGCGGGACTGGCCTCTACGCCGATCCGCAGCTCTACGATGCGGAGCAAGATGTAGGCGCGAAAGCTCAGGCAAACATGCTCCGCAACATGCTGGGAATGGGCAAGCGCGGCGCGGGCTCCAATCCTTTTAGCGCGCCCCAGCAGGCGGTGGATCAGTTAACCGCTGTAGGGAATGAGATGGAAACGCTCATTCACGTCAATGCCTGTGGCAGCGCCGGCCTGCGAAATTTCCAGTCGAATCTGATCCGCTTCGCCAACGGCGACGCGCCGGTGACCTACGCGGGCGCCGCAGGCACACCGCCCGCGCCCGGTTCGGCGGGCGGCCCGGCCAAGGATGCCGACTACACGCGCCTGGTGAACGACCTGGTAGCCGCCAATGCCCGCGGATGGATGATGAATCGCTACCAGCCCGGCAGCATCTCCGAGCCGCTCGTCCAGCGCGACCCGCTGGGCCACCCTGTCCGCATCACGGCACAGTATAGTTACGCGGGCATGCAAGGAACGCAGCGCGGACGCGTCGTCGTCTCGTTCAAGGATGGATCGCCGGACTGTCTCTACTTCTCCGACAGTCCCGACACCTGCCGCCTGCCCGCCGACGGTGTGGTCTCGGCGTATGAAAAGAACGCCTACGCGAAGTAGGAGCGGCCCGGAGGCCAAGCGAGCGCTTCAGCGGCAGGCGAACATCGCGCACAGGTGGGCGCTTCTGCCTCTTAGTGCTTATTCATCTTGTTGTGGCACCAGTGCGAACAGAGAAACAGCCGGGTAGGACCGACCTGCTCGGCGTTCGCATTGACCTCGCGAGCGACCATGAGACCTTTGCACTGTGCACATCCGCCGAACTGATCGCAGACGTGTCCAAGGCAGACCTCGTAGGCGCCCTCGATAACCTCGATTCCCTCGAAACGGTTGCGTAGGTAGGTGGCGAGATCGTTCTGTAGCTCTTCCATGGGCGCTCCACCTGTATGTAGGTTGATGCGTGAAGGCGGCACGATGAAAGCGTTGTCATGTTGAGGAGCTGGAAAAGGAGCGCTAAGTCCGAATTGGCAGGGCACCCAAAATATATTCACGATCGGCTGCGGCGCCTCAGTTTTCCGTAGGCTGCTCGAGGTGGTCGACAATCAGAAAATTGAAGGGCGCCTTGGTGGAGACGAGTTTCATCCCGAGCTGCTTTTGGAGCGCGCCTTTGAAGTCGAGCCCTTCGGCATCGGGCGGCGGGTTCTGGCCGTCACGTTCGTCAATGAATTCCATCGCCCAGTCGTAGGCGCCGGCGAGTCCGGTGCGGTCGACAACCGGCCGGCCCAGGTTACCCATGCCGCTGAATGTGCTCACGATCTGTGCCATCGTGAGGTCGCGGCCGCCTTCATGGCGCAAATAGGGGTGCGAAGGCGGCATCCTCACAAACGTTCCGCAGCGAATGGGGAAGCCGCCGGGGAGAGTGGGCGGGGGAGGCGGAGTGGCGCCTGGCCCGGGTTGCAGGTTCGATTCCGAGTCCTCCACCGTTCGAGCTTTTACAGTTGCAGCCGCGCCCGAACACGAATCATCGTTGGGATGAGGACGCAGACCCGCTCCTAGAACGCCGGGTTTGATGAGTTCGACGGCATAGACGGAAACATCCTTGGTTTCGTAATGCACCTTGAGACCGAAGCGCTCGATGAGCATGGAGCGCACCATCAACCGCATCTGGTCTTTTGTCACATGGGAATTGTCGGTGCGGGCTTCGATATTGAATCCCTGCCTGAGAGCCCAATCGGGCAGGCTGGCCTGAAAGGTGTGCCGCTGTGACGTCGTGTTTTTGAACGCGAAGCCGATGAGAGCGCCAACGGGCCAGTTGGTTGCTGTGAAGAGACCGCCGGTATCGGTGTAGGTATCGTCCGGCCCGTACGGTACATTCACGTTCGAAGGCGCACTGGGATCTTTCACGGGATGGATGGAGATGACGTCGAACTGCTGGTGGCCGCCGGCCGCTGCCTCCCATTCGGCATTCGCGTCGGGCTGGATCTGCGGCGGAGACGCCGTTTGCGCCATCGTTCTCGGCGAGAACGCGAAGGTCATCGCAGCCACGGAGGTAAGAACCAGTGCCGAGCGAAGGAACTTTCCTATTCCCGCGGCGAATGCCGCTTGTCGCATCATCCAGTTCCTCCGATATCGAGTGTGCGCAGGGCTGTCAACTAAACGATACGCTGCCTGTTTGGGAGAGTGAGCTGGCGGCGACTGCTTGAAGTGCACGCCAGAGGTCGCGGAAGCGGCCGGGACCTGATTTGTTCAGATAGCGCGCCCATGCCGGCCCTTTTTGAGCAGAGCATTCAATACTTTTCGGCAGCCTGATATTGATTTGGCCAAAGTCTTCTTTGTTCAGTGAGGATGACAGGAGGAAAGGCGAAAGCAAGTGCTTGGCGAGGGCCTTTGTCTTTGACGCGGAGCGCGGCTCGCCCTTCGTGAAGGGCTTCCGCCGCACGCGTAGGACCTGTGTCAGCATAGAGAGAGAATGAGCGAGAGTGAGGAACGACGGACCGCGGCGGCGGTGGCGTGGCAGCATCGTGACTTTCGCTTCTATTCGGCTGCGCGGCTGGTGGGGATCCTGGGGGCGGAGGCTCAGGCCGTCGGGGTCGCGTGGCAGATTTATCAGATGACACACTCGGCGCTGGCGCTGGGATATACGGGGCTGGCGCTGTTTCTGCCCGGGCTGTTTTTTACGCTGCCGGCGGGCCATGTGGCGGATTTGTTCGACCGCAGGGCGGTGATGCTGGCCTGCTATGTGGTGCAGTTTGGGGCGACGCTGTGGCTGCTCGAGATGACGCTGCACGGCGTGAGCAATGTGGCATGGATTTATGGGGCGCTGGCGCTGATTGGGTTGGGAAGATGTTTCAGCGGGCCGGCGGCGGCGGCGCTGGTGCCGACGCTGGTGCCGAATGAGCATTTTGTGAATGCGGTGACGTGGGGGTCGGCGATCTTTCAGATTGCAACGGCGACGGGGCCGATGTTTGGCGGGATTTTGTTTACGGTATCGCTGGCGGGGACGCGATGGGCGCGGTGGGAGGGAGCACCGGTCGTTTATGTATTCACGCTCGCGTGCATTGTGTTGTATCTGGTACTGGTGGCGATGATCCGGCCGCGCGGTGCGGCCGAGAAGCGAGGGTTCTCGCTGAGCACGATGGTGGCGGGGCTGCGGTATGTGGCCCACACGCGGCTGCTATTGGGGTCGATTTCCCTGGATCTGTTTGCGGTGCTGCTGGGCGGCGCGGTGAGCCTGCTGCCGATCTTTGCGGACAAGATTTTGCATGCGGGGCCGCATGGGCTGGGGTTGCTGCGCGCGATGCCCAGCCTGGGGGCGCTGATGGTGTCGATGACGCTGCTGACGCATCCGATCAAGCGCAATGCCGGAAAGAAGATGCTGGTATGTGTGGCGATCTTTGGCGTGGCGACGGTGGTGTTCGGACGGAGCCGGAACATCTGGCTGAGCTGCGCGGCGCTGCTGGTGGTGGGCGCCAGTGACATGATTTCCGTGGTGGTGCGGTCGAGCATCCTGCAGCTGGCGACGCCGCATGAGATGCGGGGCAGGGTGTCCAGCGTGAACTGGCTGTTCCTGGGCGCGAGCAACGAGCTGGGCGAGTATGAGAGCGGATTGACGGCGCACTGGTGGGGCGCGGTGAGGGCGGTGGTGATCGGCGGGGTGGCGAGCATGACGATCACCGGGCTGTGGGCGGTGTTCTTCCCGGCGCTGAGAATGGCGGATAAGTTGGAGGCGGAGCACCTGATTGCGATTGAGAAGGAGCTGAGCGCGACGGAGGCGGTGCGGTAGAAAAATGGGTGATTAGTTGCCGGGGATGTGGTCGCGGGTGGTGGGCCAGTTGGCGAGCAGGTTGTGCAGCACGGCCGAGCCGACGAGGTAGGCGGACTCGAGTGCCAGGTTTTTGCCGATGTAGGGGGCGGTGACGGACTCGACGGCGTCGTGTCCGGGGCGCTCCATGGAGTAGTTGCTGCCAGTGCGGAGAACGAGCACGCGGTTGCGGTCGAGGCAGTGCATGTCATCGAGACGGTCGATGGCGTTGAGGAAGCCGGAGTCTTCCATTTCCGTGGTCGCGAAGACGCCTTTGCCGTGCGTCCAGAGATGGACCCAGTCCTCGGCGTAGGTAGTCATGATGGTGCCGTGCCAGTAGTAGTCGGAGGCGAAGGTGTCGCCGAGGAGGACGAAGGGCGGGCGCTGCGCGGCGGGGGTGTCGGTGTACTCGGCGCGGAAGGCGGCGACGGCGGGGTCGTCGGGCAGCTTGAGGGAGCGGGTCTGTTCGTAGGCCCATTGCACGAGGCTTTGGTTGAGCGTGAAGAGATTGGAGCGGTGCCAGAGGGGGTCTTCGATGCTGGGCGGGTTGGGCTGTTTGGCGCTGGTGGGGAAGATGCCGTAGGGCCAGTCTTTGGGGGCTTCGCGGGGGTCGATCTCGCGGGCGACGTCGCCGATGACGTAGCGCGCCCAGGCGGCGGAGCCTATAGAGCCGATGTGAGGGTCGATGCCGGCGATGCCGTTAATGAGGATGTAGGCGTGGGTGAGATCGAAGCGCGGGTCGAGGCCGAGGGCCATCATGCTGGCGGTGGCGTTGACGAGCGTGGTGCCGGAGACCATGCCGAGGATCGTGTGGTCTTTGTTGGTTCGCAGTGCGTGGGGTTTGCCATCAGGGCCGAGGGCTCCGCCGGGAAAAGCGATGATCTGGTCGAGGTGCTCGCGCTCGACCCAGAACTGGAACTCGCCGGGAGCGTCGCCGGTGTCGTTGCCGGTTTCGAAGGTAGTGACGATGACGGCGCGGATGGGCCAGGGTTTCTCGGCGTGTGCAGAGAGGACGCTTAGAACAATGGCGAGAAAGACACTGGCGCGGAGGAGGCGCATGCGGGCTCCGGGAGGCTGGATTCTGGGTGGGTCCAGAGTAGCAGCGCGGAGCCGGGGACCTCAGGGCTTCGGCTTTGGATGAGGGTCGATCTGCGCGGTGGCGAAGATCTTTGCCGGCGTGAGCAGGACGCCGTTGATGGGGATGACCATCTCGTCGCCGAGTGTGGTTGGTTCACCG
>DASUHZ010000054.1:0-7882 GCA_036273275.1 Bryocella sp. | reverse complement strand
GAGGTGAAAACTAGCAGCTCTATGGCTCCCATCCTCACAGCTCAGGCCGTCTCGAAACGCTTCGGTGCAACACCGCTTTTTGCGAATCTCTCGCTCTCGATCAACGATGGCGACCGCATCGGCCTCATCGGCCCCAACGGTGCAGGCAAATCCACTCTGCTGGCCATGCTCGCAGGCGAACAGCAGCCCGATAGCGGGGAGATCACCGCGCGTCGCCGCGCTGCTGTCGCGTACGTCGAACAGCTTTCAGAATTCGCACCGGAGATTACCGTCCGCCAGATCGTCGAGCGAGCGATGGAGCGCGCTGCGGTTCCTGCCGACGAACGCGAGCAGCGCCTTCGCGAAACGCTCGGGCGTGCCGGCTTCACGGATGATGGCATCGAAGGTGCGTCTTTCAGCGCCGCTGCTGCAACTCTCAGCGGCGGTTGGCGCAAGCGTCTCGCACTCGTTGAAGGTCTTGTTCAGCGGCCTGACGTGCTCCTCCTCGATGAGCCAACCAATCATCTGGACATCGAAGGTATCGAGTGGCTCGAAGAGACACTGCGCTCCGCACGCTTCGCCGTCGTCGTGATCACACACGACCGCTACTTTCTGGAGAACGTAGCGAACGACGTTATCGAGCTCAGTCGCACCTACGCTGAAGGTATGCTTCGCGTGCGTGGAACCTACTCAGATTTCCTCGAACAGCGGGAAAGCTACATGGAATCGCAGATGCGCGTCCAGGAAGGCCTGCGCAATCGTGTTCGCACGGAAATCGAATGGCTGCGCCGCGGTCCCAAGGCGCGCGCGACCAAGGCCAAAGCGCGCATCGACAACGCGAACGCTCTCATCGGCAAGCTCGCCGAGGTCGATGCGCGAATGCGCAACTCGGCCACCTCGATCAGCTTCGACGCAACCGACCGCGAGACAAAGCGCCTCATCGAGCTCGAGAACGTAAGCGTCGCCTATGAGGGCCGCGAGATCGTGCGCGGCGTGAACTTGCTGCTCACGAATCGCACGCGGCTTGGCATCATTGGCCCGAATGGTGCCGGAAAGACAACGATTCTGCGCGCCATCACCGGCGACCTTCCCGTCAGCAGCGGTACGGTCAAACGCGCGTCCGCTCTGCGCATCGTCTATCTCAGTCAGCTTCGCGAACTCGACACAACGATCACACTGCAGCGCGCGCTCGCTCCCGATTCCGACGCCGTGGTCTACCAGGGCAGAGTTAGTCACGTCGCCAGCTACGCGGCAAAGTTCCTCTTCACTGGTGACCAGCTTCGTCAGCCCGTCGAGCGCCTCAGCGGAGGGGAGCGCGCTCGCGTTCTCATCGCTCAACTCATGCTGCAGCCGGCTGATGTCCTCATCCTCGACGAGCCCACGAACGATCTCGATATCCCAACACTTGAGATTCTCGAAGAAGCCCTGCAGGAGTTTTCCGGCGCAATCGTGCTCGTCACGCACGACCGTCACCTGCTCGATCGCGTTACCGAAAGCGTTCTCGGCCTGGACGGCCGCGGTAACGCCGCGCTCTTCGCCGACTACCTGCAGTGGGAGCAGTGGCGCGAGAGCAGTGCTGCCGTAACGCAGCCAAAGGCCGCCACGAGCACACCCGGAAAACCGGCCGCTTCCACGACCAAAAAGAAGCTCTCGTACATCGAGCAGCGTGAGTTCGACAGCATTGACGCCGCGATCGAAGCTGCGGACGAGCGCCTCGCAGCAGCCAAAGGTCGCATCGAAGATCCTGCGGTTGCGACCGATCCTTCCGCACTCACAGAAGCTCTGGGCGAGTTCGAAGCCGCGCAGACTGAGCACGATCGCCTGCTCGAACGCTGGGTTGAATTAAGCGAAAAAGCGGGCTAGTCCTTGCGGACCACGTCACCATTTTTCATCACGAACCTCACGTGTGTAACCACGGAGATGTCGGTCAGCGGGTCACCCGGGACGGCGATGATGTCAGCAAAGAAGCCCGGCTTTAACTGACCAATCTCATCCGCCCAGTCGAGCAGCTTCGAGCCGTTGATCAATCCGGCGCGGAGCGTATCTGCGGGGCTCATGCCGTACTTCACCATCAGCTCGTACTCGCGCGCCTGCGTCCCATGCGGGAACGGACCGACATCGGAGCCGACGGCGAACGGCACGCCTGCAGCCATCTGCTTCTTGAACTGCTCGGCGTGGAAGCCGAGCATGTCGTTCTCGCGCCTGGCTGCGGCGGCTGAATCCGCGTGCCGCGCGAAATATTCGAAAATGGCGAAAGTGGGCACGGCGTAAATTTGCCTGTCGTGCATCAGCTTCATCGTCTCCGGCGAGAGATTCAGTGCGTGGTCGATCGAGGCTACGCCGGCCTGAGCCGCATAGAGCGCGCCGGGCTCGCCGGTGCAGTGGACGCCGACGCGGGAGCCGGTGCGGTGAGCCTCTTCGACAGCAGCTGCGAGCTGGGCCTCGTTGTACTGGTACGGCGTGGTGAAGATGCCGTTCACTAGTTGGTCGCGTCCGGTCTCGTAGATCTTGGTGAAGTCGGCGCCCTGCTTGCGCTGTTCGCGCATCGTTGCGATGACCTCGTCGGCCGTGTTCGCGCGGTCGGCGTTGGAAAGCAGGTGCTCCTCGGGGTTGAGGCCGGAGTTGTCCTCATGCCCTCCATTGATATCGATGGCGTTGCAGGAGACGCGCATCCGGGGGCCGGGGATGAGGCCGGAGTTGATGGCGTTGCGGACGGCGACGTCGGCGCAGGAGGCACCCTCGGTGCCCATGTCCCGCTCGGCGGTGAAGCCGGCGAGGAGGTCGGCTTTGGCCTGCCCGGCCGCGATGAGCGTGCGCTGCGGGACGGATTCCTCGACGGTCTGGAAGGCCTCGTTGCCAGGGTGCAGGAAGAGGTGGGTGTGGGCGTCGATGAGGCCAGGCATCAGCGTGGTTTCACCGAGGTCGAGGACGGTCGCGTCGGCGGGACGGGAGACGTGCTCGCCAACCTCACGAATGCGGTTACCGGTGACCAGGACCTCGCCGGGCGAGATCAGCTTGCCGGCCGCGACGTCGAGCAGGTGCGCGGCGTGAAGGACTGTGGATTTCTCCTGTTGCTGAGCCGAGGCAAGGAGCGGGAGAGCGAGAGCAGCGGCGAGGATTGTGGTTCGCATGGTGGGGAGAAGGGTACCACCCCCCTCCCCCTGTTTTTGTGCAAAGTCTTCAGAAGAGGAGGGTTAGGTCTGGACTTTAAGGGGAAAGTCCTGATTTTTTGCGGGTGATGCTCGCAAAGTCTTCAGCGCATTGGGTTTAGAAAGATCAGAAAAAAGAAACCCGGCGCTCGGCCGGGTTTTCGTGTCCTTAAGTTAATTGTACGGGTGGGGTCAAGCGGCCGCTGTGGATAAGCCGATTATCCGGAATGCGACCCAGCAACCGTGGGTACTCAGCATCTCGGTTATCTTTGCTGCCTGGAGGCGGTGAGCCGCTTGGGCAGACCGATCCAGCGTGGGCCGTCGCATCCCCAGGACAGGGCCTGCGACAGGCGGTAGTCGGCCAGCTCATTTCCCGTTTTCAGATAAATGACATCATCGATGACGTACTGATCGTTTTCCCGTGTGAGAACGGCAGCCACCCGCCAGCTCCAAGGGCGAAAGGGCGGCTTCTCTGCATGGGTGAGCTTCACGTATGCGTGAATGGTTCCGTCCGGCTCTACGTGCGTCGCCTGGATGTGGAAGGCGGTGGGTGAGGCCGGTTCGTCGTCGCCGGAGAAGAGTCCAAGATCGAGCCATTCGAATGCCGGTTTCAGGTGGGGGTCTGGATTGTGGCGGAAGAAATCACCTTCGCAGGCGTAGGCCAGATTCATTCTGTGAAGCAAGGCGGTGCTGAGGAAAGGCGCGATGGCCGTCATGTCCGGGCCTCTTGGGATGCCGATGGGATGACGCGCCACGACTATCTGGTAGAGGTTTCGTGCGACCGCCTCCGGTGGATTCGGCGGTTTGGCCGGATGAGCCGTCTGGCCGAGAACCAGGGTTGTAGCGAACTGCAAAGCAAGGATGCAGCGCAAGGGGTTCATGTGACTGGGTACCTGGCGGTCAATAGAGAAAGGGCGTGGCCGAGGCCACACCCTTTTCGCAACGGAAGTATTCCGGCTAGCGGCCCAGAAGGCGGCGGCGCAGCATCGCGCCAGCCCCGAGCAGACCTGTTCCGAGCAACATAAGCGAACTGGGTTCTGGAGTGGCTGCCGCGGAGGCGAAGACTGCGGTGTACTCCAGAGTGCCGAAGTTGGCGAAGTCGTCGTAGACAGCGGCCCCAGCGGCGCCATTGTTGAAGTTGAAGCCGCCGAGCGCGGAGGGACTCGGATTCGAGGTATCGATCGACCAGAACGCCTGGTTGCCGTTGTCAGGGTTGGTGAACAGGATGATGTAGTTATCGCCGCTGGTGAGCGCCAGTCCGGCCCCGCCGATGTTCACTGTGGTGGCGACCGTGCTGCCTCCACCATTAGCGATGGTGATGGGAGCGGAGAATAAAGCAGCCCCGCCCGTGCCTTGCGAAGGGTTGCCACCATACAGATTGCCGTTCCACGCGTATACCTGCGCGGTCACGTCGGTCGCGCCCGTTGAAACAGTGTAGAAGGTGAAGCTTTGCAGATTGCCACCCGGCGCGGTGAACGTCTCACCGTAGGTATTGGTGGCGCCGTTGTTACCGAAGGCGTTGACGGTACTATTTTGATCGCCGACTGTTGTGTAAGTTGTGTCAGCACGAAGATTTGGCGCTGCGAGCAACGCTAAACCAAGAACGAGCGCAGTTCCGACCGAACGCGTCATTGGATCACCTATTATGTTTTGGGTCCCTGGAATAGGCGCCAAGCTTAGCTCAGCCTTCGTAAAAATGCCATTATTAAAGTGCGGTTCTGGAAGTTCTTTGGTAAGACGGTCCAAGTTACTTTTGTCCTATTTGGGTGCCCATTGTTCGTCGGCGGAGGGGCCGTAGAGGGCGGGGACGGGGACGTCGTTGAGGCGGAGGTAGACGCCGAGCTGAGCGACGTGATGGATCATGTGGTCGAAGAAGAGGTTGCGGAACATGGCGGCGCGGGGAGCTTCGCCGATGAGCTGCTGGCCGAAGCTGAAGCGCCAGGGGGTCATGAGGGCTTCGTCGCTGGCGCTGGCGAGGGAGGTGCGACACTTGCCGGCAGCGTCGTCGAGCGCGGCGAGGGCGGCTTCGCGGTTTGTCCAGACGAGGGGGACGTGTGGGCGTTTGGGAGCGGCCATGTCCATGCCGTCGTCCTCGATGATGTAGTGGCCGAAGAGCGGGATGGTGGCGCAGTGCATGGCGAGGCGGCCAAAGGGCATGGACTTGTCGTGCGGCTTGAAGTCGCCGAGGTTGTCGGGGATGCGCTCAAGGGTGCGGCGGGTGTTTTCGATTTCCTTGTCGAAGTCGAGGAGGAGGATGTCGGCGATTTTCATGGGTGGCTCCGGGGGTGAGAGGTTCTAGGTTCTAGGTTCTAGGTGCTAGGTTCTAGGTGCCAGGTGCCAGGTGCCAGGTGCTAGGAACGAGATGCGAGAGACGAGAAACGAGATGCGAGAAAGGACATGAGCTGCTCAGTTGGCAGTTGGCAGTTTTCAGTTTGCAGTGAAGACGATCAGGGGGTGAGGTGGTTGCGGATGGCGTAGCTGTGGACCTGTGTGCCGACCAGTTTTGTGGCCTCGGAGATAGCTTTCTGGGCGTTGGGGCCGAGCTCGGCGAAGCCGCGGGTGCGGGTTTCGCGGCGGACAGTGGAGGCGTCGACTGTACCACTGGTGGAGACCAGGGCGGAGAAGAGCAGGGTGATGGAGTTCTGCGGCGCGTCGACGGAGATGGTGCGGACGGCGTAGCGGTCGGTATCGCAGGCGGTGACGTGAGCGGCCTCCGAGAAGCCGGAGCGAACCTGATCTTCGTGGCACGGGTGCGGGGATTTGTAGAACGAGACGAGGGCGAGGCTGTATTGACCGCGGTCGAGGAAGGATTGCGCGTTGCGCGCGAGCCAGGCCTCGGCGGAGGGATCCTCGATGAAGAGGTCGACGTCAGAGGTGGAGAGGATGGGGATAAGGTTCGACCATTTGCTGTCCGGGGTGAGCACTGCGGCGGGTGCGTTGAGGGCGCCGGTCTGGAGAATTTGCTGGGGTGGTTGCTGTGCTTGCGCGGCGGTGGTGAAGAGGGTGAGGGCCAGGAGGGTGAGAGGGCGGATCATGGGGTCTCCGGTGTGACAGAGACAGGGTACAGCCTGAGGTTCGTTGGTTGGAAAGGTTCGAGCGGTATGCTTGTGTGTGCGGTCTCGGGGTCCTTCGACTACGCGCTACGCGCTGCGCTCAGGATGACGGATCATTGATGATTCCAACTGCACTCGCGCGTTTTCCACCCCAGACAACAAAAAAAGTTCGCTGAGGGCCCGGGCACGCGCGATACCCCACCCTGCCGCTGCGCGTCGAGGGTGGGGCACCCGGGCCGCTATAGATCGGACCTTCAGTCCTCTGAATTTCCTTGGACCTCAAAACCTAGGGCTCCGCCCTAGGCTGGTATAGGACGCGCCTTTGGCGCTTCTGCTAGATGCCGGTGGTGTTGAAGCCGCAGTCGACGAAGGTGATCTCGCCGGTGACGGCGCTGGCGAGATTGGAGCAGAGGAAGAGCGCGGTGCCGCCAACCTCTTCCTGCTCGACGTTGCGGTGGAGCGGGGCGCGTTGAGTGACGGTGTCGAGGATGGTGGCGAAGTCGCCGATGCCGCGGGCGGCCAGGGTGTTGATGGGGCCGGCGGAGATGGCGTTGACGCGGATTTTTTTCGGGCCGAGCTCGGCGGCGAGGTAGCGGACGGCGGCTTCGAGGCCGGCTTTGCAAACGCCCATGATGTTGTAGTTGGGAAAGACCTTTTCCGCACCGTAGTAGGTGAGGGTGAGGATGGAAGCGCCTTCGGGCATGAGCGGAGCGGCGACGCGGGCGATGGCGATGAGCGAGTAGACGCTGATGTCGTTGGCGACGGCGAAGTCGTGGCGGGTGGTGGCAAGGACTGGATTCTTGATGTTGGGAGCGAAGCCGATGGAATGGACGACGGTGTGGATGGCGGGGAACTTCGATTGAATTTGTGCGAAGGCTGCGGTGATGCCGTCGTCGGAGGAGACGTCGCACTCGACGAGGAGACCGGTGTCAGCCTGGCCGAGTTCTTTGAGGAGCTCTTCGGAGGTTTTCTTCAGGCGCTCGGATTGGTAGCCGATGACAAGAGTCGCGCCGGCCTGCGCTAGTTTTTCGGCGATGGCGTAGGCGATCGAGCGCTTGTTGGCGACTCCGAAGACGACGGCGACCTGGCCTTGCATGTTGATCATTTTGTGTTTGCTCCGGGGGAAAGGATAGCAGGGTGAGGGGAGTGAGGAGTTAGGGGTGAGGAGTTAGGTAAAGCAAAAGCAACAACCTCGCGCGTCTTAACGCGCGATACCACCACGCGCTAGCTGTTGACGAGCCAGTCGAACTGGGCGTCGGTGAGGGGGACGACAGAGAGGCGGAACTGGCGGAAGAGGAGGGAGTCTTTGAAGACTTTGGCTTCGCGCATTTCGGCGAGGGTCTTTTCGCGCTTGAGGCGCTTGCCGGCTTTGAGGCGGACGAGCGGAGTTTTGCCGTCGGTGTCGAGCTTGACGGAGACCACTTTGGCGAGGCCGACGGCGGCCTTGCCGGTGTTGGAGTGGTAGATGACGACCTGCTCGCCGGGCTTCATGTTGCGGAGGGTGATGAGGGCTTGCGGATTCTTGATGCCGTCCCAGGTGGTTTCGCCGTCGCGGACGAGGTCGTCGAAGGAGTAGGCGTCGGGTTCGGATTTGAGGAGGTAGGGCATAGGAAGACAGTAGAGGGGTAGACAGTAGACAGTAAAGACCAGCTAGCCGCCGAGGTCGAGGAGGTGGACTTCGCTGATGGGTTGGGCCAGGAA
>DASUHZ010000053.1:0-3278 GCA_036273275.1 Bryocella sp. | reverse complement strand
GCCTACGGCTCAGGATGACGATGGTTGGAGGGTGGTGGGTGATGAGTTGGCGTTCGTGGTGGTCCGAAATACCGAGGTCCTTCGCCTTCGGCTCAGGATGACGGTGGTTGGGGGTTGTGGTGCTGGGTTGAGCTTTGTGGTGGTCCGAAATACGGAGGTCCTTCGCCTGCGGCTCAGGATGACGGTCGTTGGGGGTTGTGGCGCTGGATTGAGCTTTGTGGTGGTCCGAAATACAGAGATCCTTCGCCTTCGGCTAAGGATGACGGCCATCGAAGAGTGTCAGCGCGTTGGAAAGGTTTTGGGTGGCTTGAGGTCTTCTTCGCGTAACGGCTGGATGGGTTTGCCCCAGTCGGCGCTGAGGTCGCGCCAGTCGGGGTTGGTGCTTACGATAAGGGCGATCTTTCGGTACCGGATCCAGCCCTTCAGCTCTTTTTCACGAGCGATGGCGGCCGTGATTGTGGCGAATTGCTCGAAGTAGACCAGTTGGTTGATGTTGTATTTCGCGGTGAAGGACTGCGGATGGATCTTGTTCTTGTGTTCCCAGACTCTCTGTTCGAGCTTGGTTGTGATGCCGATGTAGAGGCGCTTGCCCTTGCTGGAGAGGATGTAGACGTAGGCGTATTCGGGCATGGGTCCTGGAACAGTCGTGGTGGTGCGAAATACGAAGGTCCTTCGCCTACGGCTCAGGATGACGGGCGTCAGAAGGGTTGTGGCTCGGTGACGTGCGTGAGAGGCTTCGGCCACGACCTCCTTCTGCTTTAGCGCAGATTACTCGCTCTGGTGGCGGGAGCCGTTGTGATTGATGCCTATGCCGCCGTTGGTCGTGACGAAGTGCACGGTTGCGCCGCCATTGCCAAGATTGGCGTCGACGTGTCTGCGGGTGATTGATCCGCCGGTGAGTGAGCCATCGACCGAGACGCCTCCGTTGGTTGTGCCGGCAACGAGGTGCGCAGAGTATTGCGCGGGGACGCTGACGCGGATGCCTCCATTGGTGGTGTCGGCGTAGAGTCCGGCGCCGTTCCAGCGGTCTCCGCTCAGGGCTGCCTCGATGCCGCCGTTGGTGGTGCGGGCATGAACCTCGCCGGCAAGATCATGCAGAGTGATGCCGCCGTTCGTGGTCTGGACGGTGGCGTTCCCGTCAAGCGCGCTCAGCTCGATGCCTCCATTGACGGTGTGGAGTTGGGAGGCGATGTGGCGTGGCACGAGGAGACGGTAGCTCACAGACCAACCGCTTCTGGTGAACATGGAATTGCCGGGGCCGTCGGCGTGGATGGTGTCGCCGAGGTCAATCTTCACCTGGTGCGCGAGGGATTCTGCGTCTTCCTTGCTGCCCGCGGAGGCCACGATGCGAGCCTCGAACGCGATGTCGTTGCGGTCCTGGCCGATGAGCTCGATGCCACCGTTGCCGTTGGAGATCTTTACCTCGGAACGGGCGGGCAGCACGGTCTTGCGAAGCTCGCAGACGCGCTGCTGAGTCAGTCCGAGGAAGCTGTGACTGTTTGTTTGTGCTTCATCGCCGGTGCAGGGGCCGGTGGTAAAGTTCTGCGCGTGAAGGATGGGCGTGAGCAGCAGGAGAGCGGAGGTTGCGAGGGCGAGTCGGGGCATGGTGGTCTCCGGAGCGAGTTGCGCCGAAGAGGGATACGGGCGCGGGTCTGCCGCGGTTCCCCGACGCTGCAAAGTTGAAATCGCGCCTGGAGGCCGGAGGCGAGGCTGCTTAGAGGCCGAAGGCCAGGTCGATGAGGGTTTTTTCTTCGAGCTCGTGGGCCTTGGGAGAGCCGGTGGCGGGGCTGGCGGAGGCGGTGCGCTTGACGCTGAGGACTACGCGGTTGCCGGCGAGTTTGCGAAGGCGCGGCATCACGTAGTTGAGGGCGCCCATGTTGGCAGGCTCCTCCTGGACCCAGACGATCTCTTTGGCGCTGGGGTGCTGGGCGATGGCGGCAGAGAGATCGGATTCGGGCCAGGGGTAGAGCTCGTCGACGAAGAGGATGGCGACGTCGTCGACCTTGCGCCGGGCGCGCTCGACGCGGAGGTTGTGGCCGATTTTGCCGGAGCAGAGGAGGATGCGGGTGGCGTTCGCGACGGATGTGTCGGGAAGGACGGGCTGGAATTTTTCTACGGCGAGGTCGGCGACGGTGCTCATGGCGTCGGGGTGGCGGAGCATGGACTTCGGGGTGAAGACGATGAGCGGCTTGCGCCACTTGCGCATGGCCTGGCGGCGCAGGAGATGGAAGTACTGCGCGGCGGTGGAGGGTTGCGCGATCTGCATGTTCTGCTGCGCGGCGAGCTGGAGGTAGCGCTCGATGCGCGCGGAGGAGTGCTCGGGGCCCTGGCCTTCGTAGCCGTGCGGCAGGAGAAGGACGACGCCTGAGAGCAGGCCCCACTTGGCTTCGCCGGCAGCGATGAACTGGTCGATGATGATCTGCGCGCCGTTGGCGAAGTCGCCGAACTGGGCTTCCCAGAGGACGAGAGCTTCGGGGTAGTCGCGGGCGTAGCCGTATTCGTAGCCGAGGACTGCGGCCTCGGAAAGAATGGAGTTGTAGACCTGCCAGCGGCCTTGATTGGGCGCGATGTGGGAGAGCGGCGACCAGCGGACCTCGGTTTCGGTGTCGATCAGGACAGAGTGGCGCTGGTTGAAGGTGCCGCGCTGGGAGTCCTGGCCGGAGAGGCGGACGGGCGTGCCGGACTTGAGGAGAGCGGCGTAGGCGAGGAGCTCGGCGAAACCGTAGTCGATGGGGCGCTTGTTGTTACCCATTTCGGCGCGCTGGGCTAACAATTTTTCGACCTTGGGGTGGACGTGGAAGCCTTCGGGTGCGTGCGTGAGCTTGTCGGTGAGGGCGGAGATTTCGGCTGGCTCGAGGCCGGTGACGGGACTGTCGTCGGGCGAGAGCGGGCCGCCGGAGAAGTTGTTCCAGTAGTCGGGCAGCGAGTGCAGGCGCTTCATGACGAAGGCGCTGTAACCGCCGGCTTTCTTGGCGGCCCTGGCTTCAGATTTCTTAGCTTCGCGGTCTTCTTTTGCGTCGGATTTGACGGCGGCGCGCTGGGCTTCGAGGAGGTCCTGCTGGACGGAGGTGACTTCTGGCGTGATGTCGGCGTTGAGTTTCTGGGCGTAGAGCTTGAATAGCGGCTGGTGCTCTTTAATGAGGGCGTAGCGGCGCGGCTGGGTGACGGTGGGGTCGTCGACCTCGGAGTGGCCGTGGCGGCGGTAGCCGATGAGGTCGATGACGACGTCGGAGGCGAAGGCGTTGCGGTAGTCGGCGGCGATGGCGGCGATGCGGACG
>DASUHZ010000052.1:0-36182 GCA_036273275.1 Bryocella sp. | reverse complement strand
GTCTTCCAGGCCACCCAGATCCAGGCCAAGTGCGCCTCCAAGTACGCGCCCGCCAAACCCGGCGCCACCACCCCCACCGGCAACACCGCCCCGATGACTACCGCCTCCGCTGCCCCTTAAGCCGGCCCGCACCCCGCTTGACAAACCATCCCTCCCAGAGGGAGGGTCCCGCCTAGTCCGAATATCGCCCAAAAACCCTAAGTCCAGACCTAAAGTCTCTGTTCCGAAGACTTTGCACAAAAAGGGGGGAGGGGGGTACCCCCTACTTTGACACCGCCTCCATGTACAAATATCGGAACTCGACGCCCTGGTAGAACGCGTCCGTGCGAATCCGTTCATCCCGCCCGTGTGCGCGGTCATCGTCGAAGTCCACACCCATCCCGCTGATCCCATAGCTCGGAATTCCCGCCGCCATCGTGATGATGGAATCGCTCGCCCCCGTCGACATCGTAGGAATCACCGGCAGCCCCGGCCACATCTCCTCGGTCACCCTGCGCAGCGGCCCGTACACGTCTTCCCTGGCCGGGGGCGTCTCCATGCTCTTCTTCGCCGACCCCAACCCTACTGCTTGCCCGGCGTCGTTGACGTAGCTCACCGTCAGCTTTGGGTCGCCGAAAATATGAATCAGCTTCTGGCGAATCTCCTCCTGCGAGTGGCCCGGGAGGATTCTGCAGTTCACGTTCGACTCCGCCATTGCAGGAAGCGCATTGCGCGCGTGCCCCGCGCTGACCATCGTGGCCACGCACGTCGTCCGCAGCGTGGAGTTGTCCGTCGGGTCTTTCGAGAACTCCGCAACCGCTTTCGGGTCGGGAGGGTCTCGCAGCACACCTCGAATGATCTGCGCGCGCTGCGGGTCAGAGATCCTGGCCTTCGCCTCCAGCTCGGCGCGCGTGACTGCGTTCAGCTCCGCCGGAAAGGGCGAGGCCTCGAGCTTCGCCAGAGCGTGTACCAGCTCGTAGATCGCGTTGTCCGGCCGCGGCTGCGAGCTGTGCCCTCCGGGATTGGTGGCGGTCACCTCAAAGTCCGCGTAGAGCTTCTCCGTCGCCTCGACATCGACCTCGGTCGGCTTGCCTCCACGCAACTCCAGCCCACCAGCGTCCGGATTGATGACGAAGTCGGCCTTCATCAGGTCGGGCCGGTGCTCCAGCAGCCAGGCCACACCGTTCGACGAGCCGCCCTCCTCATCAGCCGTGAGCGCAATGACGAGGTCCCGGTCGGGCACATAGCCCTCGCGCTTCATGCGAATGAAGCTCTCGACGAGAGCGGCGTCCTCTTCCTTGATGTCCTGGGTGCCGCGCCCGTAAAAGTAGCCGTCCTTCTCAACGAATTGATAAGGATCGGTTGTCCAGTCAGCCTTGCGCGCTTCAACGACATCGAGATGGCAGATGGTGATGATCGGCTTCAACGTGGAGCCGGCCTTGCCGCGATAGCGTGCGACGAGGTTCTGCTTGCGATCGTTCGGCCCGGCGAGGACGAGGTCTTCGGCAGGAAACCCCGCGTCCAGCAGGCGCTGACGCATCTTTACCGCGGCTGCAGTCACGCTGCCGTTCGAATCCTGTGTATTCGTCTCGATGAGCTGCTTGAAGATGTCGCGAGCGAGGACGCGATCCTGTTCGGGCAGCGCCGGCGCAGTTTGTGCGAGCGCCTGAAAAGCACACAACAGCAACGCGCTCGCAACGCTCATCGTGAGCATAGTCGTTCTCGAATCCCGCATCTCGCCTCTCATGGCTTTTTCTACCTAAATTCTGCTATCGAGTTATGGCTCTATACTCGCATAGCAGCGATGCTCGCAACGCAACACAATCAGCCAGCAGTTGAACTCTCCGGTGTCTCGCGGCTCTTCGGCAGCTTCGCCGCACTGCGGGACGTTTCCATGCGTGTACACGCGGGCGCCGCAGTTCTCCTGCTTGGCGAGAACGGCGCGGGTAAATCGACGCTGTTGCGGCTGATTGCGGGCCTCATCTCACCGAGTGCAGGCAAGCTTCACGTGCTGGGCGGAAGGGCGCGCAGTGAGCGTGACTGTGTCGCGTTCATGAGTCACGCTCCGATGTTGTACGAGGAGCTTACAGGACTCGAGAACCTGCGCTACTTCGGTTCACTCTACGGAGTCGATAGTGCGAAAGGTGAACAGGCGTTGCGCGACGTGGGACTCGACCCGCAGATGTCGAAGCACGTCGGCGAGTATTCGCAGGGAATGCGGCAGCGCGCATCGCTGGCACGCGTGCTGATGCTCGAGCCCGATCTGCTGCTGCTGGATGAGCCGTTCTCCAACATGGACGTGGGCTCCGCGCAGATGATGCTGGCGCGGCTGCGAACATTTCTTGCGCAGCCGGGACGCAACGGCGTCACTCGCACGCTGTTCCTGACGACACACCAGGCGGAGCTGGCGCGTCCGCTCGCAACCACGACGCTCGTGCTCCACGCGGGCCAGCTTACGGTGCAGAACTGACGACGCATGAAGACGAACGCGGCACGGCTGCTCGACAAACTCGGCATCGCGTATGAGATTCGAACGTATGAGGTCGATCCGGAGGACCTGACGGCGATCTCGGTTGCGCGCAAGATCGATATGCCGATCGAGCAGGTCTTCAAGACGCTGCTGACGCACACGTCTGACGGAGAACATCTGTTTGCGGTGATACCTGGCGGTGATGAACTCGACCTGAAGAAGTTGGCGGCCGCCGCGGGCGCGCGCAAGGCCGAGCTTGCGGCGCTGAAGGAGGTTGAACCGCTGACGGGATATGTGCGTGGAGGGGTGACGGTGCTGGCGGCGAAGAAGCCGTTTCGCGCGTTTGCGGACGAGACCATCGAATTGTTCGATCAGATTTCGATCTCGGCCGGGCAGCGAGGGCAGCAGATTGTGCTTGCGCCGGCCGATTATCTGCGCGCGACGGAAGCAACGATCGCCGACCTGACGAAGGCTGCGCCGCCTGCGAAAGGGACGCACGGATGAGTTACGCGGGATACGTGCTCACTCATCTGAAAAAGGACCTGCGGCTCGAGTGGCGCGCGAGAGAGCTGATCAACGGCATGCTGTTTTTTGCGCTCTTGGTCGTCGTGGTGTTCTCGCTGGCGTTCGACCCGACGGCATATCCGACGATTGCGCGACAGATCAGCGGCGGATTGTTGTGGGTGGGACTGCTGTTTGCATCGATAACCGCACTGAATCAGAGCTGGGCGCGCGAGATGCACAACAACGTGCTCGATGCGCAGCGGCTCGCCCCTGCTCCGGCGTCGGCGCTGTTCACTGGGAAAGCGCTGGCCAACTTCATCTTTGTCAGCTTTATCGAGGTGGTGCTGGCGCCGGTATTTGCCATCTTCTACGATCTGCACCCGCTGGGGAACGCATGGCTGCTGCTCCTGATTCTCCCCCTGGGCACATGGGCGCTGACGGTGAATGGAACGTTTTTCGCCGCGCTGAGCCTGCGCACGCGGAACCGGGAGCTTCTGCTGCCGCTGGTGCTCTGCCCGATTGCGATGCCGGCGCTGCTGGCGATGATCCAGGCGACGACGAATGTGCTGACTGCGGACTACTCGCCGTCGCTGTGGATCAAACTGCTGCTGGGGTATGACGTTGTGTTCACAATTGCAAGCGTGCTGCTGTTCGAGACGGTGTTGAGTGCGGCGGACTGAGCACATTTCCCGGGGCTGAAGCCCCTCTTTGCTGGTCTACGTTTCCGCGGGCTAAAGCCCGCTGCTACTCCCGATAGTTCCGAGAACGCTGATGGAGAATCCGGCGCGGACAGCGGGGGAAGCAATTCGGCGGCTATTGACGATAAAATTCAAGACAAGTGAACAATCGCAGCCAAAACCAACGGTTCCCTGTTTGGGCCAGCCTCTACCTCGCACTCACGTTCGCCGTGCTGGCGATCGGATTCTATGAGGCGATGACCGTGCCCAAAGAGGCGACGATGGGGAACCTCTACCGCGTCTTCTTCTATCACTTCCCGCACACGATCCTGAGTTTCGTGTTTCCCTACCTGAACTGCGCGGCCGCGTTCCTGTTTCTCTTCTGGCGCAGGAGCAATTCGGAGCGCGCGCTGAAGGCGGATGCGTTTGCCTTGGCATCGGCAGAACTCACGGTGCTGTATGCCTCGGTAGGGCTGGCGACCGGCATGCTGTGGGGACGCGCCGCGTGGGGCATCTGGTGGACCTGGGATGCGCGGCTTACAACGTATCTGCTGCTGTGGCTGCTGTACGTGAGCTATCTGTTGCTCCGCCGATTGACGAGCGGTGAGCAAAAGGCTGTCTTGTCCGCCGTGCTCGCTATCTTTGCGGCGATTGATGTTCCGATCTGCTTCATGTCGATTCGATGGTGGAGGACGCAGCATCCCGCGCCGGTATTTGGCGGCGGAGCGGACTCGGGGATCGATCCGCACATGCTGCCGGCCGTTTTCTGGAACCTGGCAGCGTGGGCGATGTGGGGAGCGTTTGCGCTGGGGCTGCGCTATGCGATTGAGCGCCGGCGGCAGCGAATCGGGCTGGCTGAGACGACGCCGCAGATTGCTCAAGGGCCGGTCCCCGTTCTGGAGGTTCGATGATTCCCTTTTCTACGCTGTCGGAGCGGCACCTGGTCTACGCCTACTGCGCAGTCTGGATTCTGCAGTTCGGCTACGGTACATGGCTGGCCGTGCAGTGGCGCCGGAGCGGAAGGCAACCTGGCGGCAAAAAGACAACGGAGCAAAGCGGGTAGCTTTGATCCGTTGGTCCGAGGATAGCGTACGACGGGCTGCTCAGCCTTGGCTGCCTCGTCCATCTCGTGAACCCGGAGTTTCGGAATTGGTTGCGCAAAAAGTTGCGCAAATGTTTTTCTGTACGTTGCGGCTGCGCAGTGCGGCCCATAGACTCGGGAGACGTGTTCCTGATCGGACAAGGTCGCAGAGATCGAACCGTTCGCTTGCCGGCGGCGCTCCTTGCGAGCGTGAGCTTTCTGCTCGCGGGTTGCGGGCATCGCGGATTCCCTGAGTATCCGGCGAACTATCACGAGTTCGCGTATGTGACCGGCGGCTCCTCGAACACGGTAACCGTGCTGGATCTGGTGTACCTGCGGCGGGATCGCGTGCTGCAGGTGGGACGGAATCCGACCGGGCTGGCGGTAAACCCCGTGCGCAACGAGGTTTACGCGGTCGACACGGGATCGAATTCGGTCACGGTCATTGATGCGTCGACGAACAAGGTGGTGGCGACGATTGGCGTGCGGCAGCGACCGTACTTCATTGCGGTCGCACCGGATGGCAAACGCGCGTATGTGCCGAACTCCGGGTCGAACACTGTGAGCGTGATCGATCTGGATGCGCGGCGGCAGATTGCGGTGGCTGCGACGGGTGAAGGGCCGGGCATCGCACGAGTGTCGCCGGATAATCGCACGCTGGTCGTCTCGAATGAGCAGGCCGGAAGCGTATCGGTGTACTCGATCGATGCATCGGGTGCGCCACTGACGCTGCGAGATGCGTTTCCGGGGTGCCCGGGTGCGACGGATATCGCGATTCTGCCGGACTCGACGAAGGCATTTGTGGCGTGCTCGGGCGGCCACCAGGTGATGACGATATGGCTGGCGGCCGCGCCGGATTCGTGGCGCGGAAAGCAGGACCCTGCGCTGCAGCATGATCAACTGCTGGCGCTGCTGGATGTGGGTAAGACGCCCACGCATGTGGCGATGATGCCGAACGGCTACGAGGTGTTCACGACAAACTTTGATTCGGATTCGATCTCGGAGATCTCGACCTGGACGAATGAGGTGCTGGGAACGTACGTGATCGGGGCGAAGCCATCACGTGGGATTATCAGCAGTGATGATTCGACGCTGGCGGTGACGAACTTCGGTGCGGATTCAGTGAGTCTGTATTCGATTGACGATGGGCGGATTGTGGCCTCGGCACATACGGGATCGCGGCCGGATGTGCTGGCGTTCTCGGCGGATGAACACCTGCTGCTGACGGTGGATGCGGGTTCGTCAGACGTGGCGGTGATCCGGATGCAGAGCAAGGATGGACCGTCGCTGGTGACGATGCTGCCGGCAGGCGATCATCCGAACGACATTGCGGTGAAGGCGTTCCGGACGCGGTTGACTCTGGGTCACTAATGTTTGTTATTGATCCTGCTGACTGACTTTTAGCTCGGCTGCGCGGGTCTCGCGCAGAGCCTGGCGCGTGGCGGAGATGTATGCGCCGCCGAGGAGCAGAAGACCGGAGATGAAGGCCCAGGTGATGAGGCCGACGGAGACTTCGAACGGGCCGTAGACGGCGCGGAAGTCGAGGTGCGGAAGCACAAGGATGTAGACGTACTTGGCCGCGGTCCAGAGGATGCCCATGACGATTGCGGTGGGAAGAACGGCGCGAGCTGGAATCTTGCGGGCGGGCAGCGTCCAGTAGATGAGGAAGAAGAGCGCGATGCTCGCGAGGAGCGCGACAATCTGGAGAAATCCGCGGCCAATAAGAGCGAAGAACGCGTTCTGCGTGTGGCCGAAGAAGACCCACTCGAGCACAGTGCGCTGCGCAGCGGTGAGCGCGACGGATGCCATTGCCAGCAGAGCGACACCGATGGCGAGCGCGATGGATACCATCTGGTTCTGCAGGTAGGAGCGGTTCTTTTTGACGCCCCAGACGCTGTTCAGCGCGACTTCCAGCGGGAGGAAGACGCCGGTCGCGGTGATCAGCAGCATCACGATCGAGACGATCCTCGTTCTGGCGTGTGAGAAGGCCAGCAGGCGCATGTTGCGCATGACGAAGTCCTGGTGGTTGGGCAGGAAGTTGGACATCATTTCGCCGACGACATCCGCCATGCGGGCGGAGTGGAAGACCCGCTGCGAGAGTGTGAGCAGAAGAACGATGAACGGAAAGAGCGACAGGATGGCCTGCGCAGCGACGGAGAAGGCGTAGGTGTGAACCTCGGTCTTGAGCAGATAACGGCCGAGGGCTTTAAGTTGGCCCGGGGTGCCGCTGGCGAGGACGGCAGGCGCGGCGTGCAGTTTGGTCGAGACGGACTCCTCGCCCGCCTTCTTCGGTTCAGGCGAGGATTCGGCTTGGATTTCGCGACCGCTGCGGTCGGGCTTTGCGGCGGTATCCGGAGGGCGAGTCTCTTTCATTTTCAAATCTGTCTATTCTTCTTTCAGTCTATCGAGCGCCCAGTGCGCGGCTTCGGCGAGCACAGGATCATCGCCTTCGGCCCACTCGCGGAGCTTCGGGATGTAGCGCAGGTCGCCGCTGTTGCCCATCGCGATAGCCACGTTGCGCTGCAGGCGCTTGCGGCCGGTGCGCTCGAGGGGCGAGCCGCGAAAGGTGAGGTTAAACGTGCGTCCGTCCATGGAGCCGAGCCAATCGAGCGAGGGATTGATGAGCTCGGTTCGTGCAGGTAGCGAGTCCGATGCTGCCACAGGAGCGCGGCGGTTCCAGGGGCAGACGTCCTGGCAGATGTCGCAGCCGAACACGTTGCGGCCCATGTGAGGGCGCAGCGATTCGTCGATGGTTCCCTTCTTCTCAATGGTGAGATAGGAGATGCACAAGGAGGCGTCCATCTGGCGCGGCGCAGTGAGTGCGTCGGTCGGGCAGGCGTCGATGCAGCGGGTGCAGGTGCCACAGCGATCAGCGGCGGGGAGCGCCCACGCTTCGGAGGCGAGCTCCAGCGAGGTGATGATAACGCCCAGCAGGAGCCAGGAGCCGAGGCTCTGGTTCAGCAGGCAGGCGTTCTTGCCGATCCAGCCGATGCCGGCTCGCTGAGCATACTCGCGTTCAACGATCGGACCCGTATCGACGTAGCAGCGCGTCTGGAGGTCCGGGCCGAAGCGTTCGCGCAGGGTCTGTTCCACGGTTCGCAGCTTTTCGAGCAGCACATCGTGGTAGTCGCTGCCGGGATAGGTGTCGTGAGTGCGGCCGCTCCAGGCGTAGCGTGCAATCCAGCCACCATCAGTGGGCGCGGCATCGGTGGAGAGCGACGCGTCGGGGTTGTAGTTTATGGCGCAGACGACTACGGAGCGGGCCCACGGTACAGACCGCCGGAGATCGCCACGCACAAGTTCGCCGGCGCTGTCTGTGCGCTTGAGCCACTCCATCTCACCGGCGCGGCCGGAGGCGATCCAGGCGGCGAAACGGTTGCTGGACTGTGCGCCCGCCGTCGTTCTGGCTTCGGGTACAGTTGCAATCCCGGCGAGATCGAAGCCTGTTTCGTGGGCCCGCTGGTTGATCCATTCGCGGTCTGAATTGCGGATTACCATGTTTCGCGAGACGGGCCCGGCTCCTCATCAACCCGCAGAGTGCACGGACGTACCGAGCGCGAGGCTTAGGATTAGGTTATCCTGCCGTTTGAATTGCTGAGTTCGCCAGTCTTTCAGGCCCCCTTCGAGGTATTCCGTGCGGCTGTGTCCCGGTTGTGGTCATCAAGAGTTTCGGCGCCTGCCGCGCGAGGGCGTGTTTGAGCGCTCCATCCTTCCATTGCTTGGCCTGTTTCCGTGGGAATGCCGGTTGTGCCAACGCAAGGTTTACATGCGCCTGCGTGGAGAAAAGCGGATTGCGAATCCTCCTGAAAGATAATTCGCAATAAGTTCGAGCTAGTGACAAACTGCGCTTCCGGCTGGGGTTGGGGCACCGGCGGTAATTCGTTGATATCCCGTATTTCTCAGTTATTTCCGCTGAACGGCGCCGAGGCATTTTGCTCATGCTGTAGACTAAATCCGCCTTTACACCCACCTGCACGAACGTGCTGGATCCGGCGGTAAGTTTGCCCATTACGCGACAGTATTTTCCTTCGGAACGCCAGAGTGCCTCGAACCGGACTCCGCGCCAGATCAACCGGAATCTGATTCTGAATCTGGTCCGGAGGCAGCAGCCGATCTCGCGGGCGGATCTGGCGCGCGTCTCGGGACTACAGCGCAGCACTGTTTCGCTGATCATCGAAGAGCTTATCGCCGACCGGCTGGTGGTGGAGGGCCCGACGGGCAGACTTCCGCGGGGACGCAGGCCAACGTTTCTGCAGTTGAACTCACAGCGCGCGGTGCTCGCGCTCGATATTCATCCGGAGCAGATAACGCTCGCGATCTCGGATCTCAGCGGAAAGATCCTGGCGCAGAAGCTGGTCGATATTCCGGAGAGCCAACGCTCGGTGGCAGCGATCGTTTCGGGCATCCGGAAGATGATTGCGGAGCACAAGCAGAAGGCCTTCGATGGGATCGGTGTGTGCCTGCCCGGCCGTACTGATCCCGCGGGCGAGGACCCGATCTTCGCGCCGAACCTTCACTTCCCTTTCCGCGATATCCGCAAGCGTATCGCAAAAGCAACCGGGCTGCGGGTGGAGATGGATAACGTGGCGAATGCATGCGCGCTCGCCGAGGTGTGGTTCGGCGAGAGCGATGGCGCGCATGATCTGGTAGTCGTTAATGTCGCGGAAGGTATCGGCACGGGCATTCTTGCGAATGGGCGATTGATTCGCGGAGACAAAGGAATGGCCGGCGAATTCGGCCATGTGCAGCTTGACCCGGACGGACCGCCATGCGGCTGCGGAAGTAACGGCTGCTGGGAGACACTCGCGTCGAATCGCGCGGCGGTACGCCAGTTTGTGGAATCGGGCGGAGCTGCAGGAACTACCTTCAGCACGCTGCTATCGTTCGCTCATGCCGGTGACCCGACCGCGATTGCGGCACTGGAGAGGATGTCGATGAACCTGGGCCGCGGATTGCGGATGATTGCGACGGCACTCGCGCCCAAGGAGATTGTGATTGTCGGCGATTTCACGTCGGCATGGTACCGCTTCGGCCCGACGATTGAGGCCGAGATGCGGCGGCATTCGCTGAGCTCTGCGGCTGTGCTGCGGCCCGCCTATGACGGCGGCTCCGCGCGACTGCGGAGCGCTGTGGCGCTGGTGCTGAATTCGGGGACGTTACAGTAGGAGTCGCGTTATGCGGGTTCGCTGACCCACAGCACCGGCTGTCGAATTGGGAAGTTGCGGATAATCTCGGGGACCGTGGGATCCGGGTTGAGCCTCTTCCAGAGGGCGATGTACGAATCGTCCTTGTAAGCGAGGCCGGCGAAGAGCAGGCTGGGTTGCCGAACGGGTAGATCGTCGAAGTACTCGACGTCATGCGGGAAGGGCCACTTCGATTTGTCCTGAATGAATGGGAACATGAAGTCGATGGTCTTGCGAATGCCACGTCCGTCACGTGTAGCGAAGGTCCACAGGTTATCGCCGGGGATGCTGGCAATCTGACAGATCGTGGAGAGCGCGTCCATGTCGAAGAGCGAGTAGCTGTACGGTTTGGTGCGGGCGAGCTCGAGCGGGAGGCGGCCATCGGGCGCGATCTGGTCCGGGACGAGCCTGGTGCGAAAGAGTTCCCGGCACTCGGCGACGATGGAGTCGTTATGCGTGAGGCGCGCAAATTCCGCGACCTGCGCGACCCAGCAGGTGCCGTGATTGTTTTTGGCGGCCTTCTCCTCGAGACCGTTTTTTGAGGTCGTCATCCATGTGGTGTAGTCGGCAAACCAGCCGCGGATGGTGTCGGTTTCGTCCGGCTTGAGAGCGCTGGAGTGCTCGAGCCAGGACGCTGAGCGGGCCACTTCCACCAGGTGAAGCGTATCGATGATGCCGGTGCCGCGGCCGGGAGTGATGCCGTGAATCGCCTGTGCATATTGCAGGTTGGGGTTCATGCGCGTGTTGGAGTTCACGAACCATGCACGGAGGTGGTCGGCGGCTTTTGCGGCGTATGGAGTCTTCTTCGTAATCACCCAGGCGGCCGTCAGTGCCGGCACCTGCAGACTGAGTCGAATGAGCAGTTCGCGATGATCGTTGAAGTTTGCCGGGTTGGACATTCCATCGCGGCGTATGTATGGGCCGTTCGGATTCTTAGCGTCGGGCCACCAATAGTCGCCCTCCGAAAAGTAGTCGTGCGGCCCTCCTTCGCTGCGGGCTGCCCGGACGCTGGTAATGGTCTTTGGCTGCTCGTCGAGATATCGATTTGCGGCGCTGAGGATGCGAGTGCGGTCGATCTTTGCGACGTCAACGCTTGTGGAATGGCTATGGGACTGCGCAGGCAACCGAATACTCCACGCGGCCGCCGCCGATGCCGTCAGAAACTGTCTTCGGTTCATCGCTCGAAGTCTATCGCAGGCCCGTGCACGCTGCGACGAAGGTACTTGTCAGGCCAGTTTGCAAAGCTAAAAGTTGATTAGGATTGCAGATTGTCCTTGCCAGTAGGCTAATCGATTTAGTAAAGGAATCTGTGCACACCTGCAGCCTGTTTTTAAGAACCGGAAATATGCTCGGTCCGAGGTGAATCTTTGAAGAACTCGTTCTCCAGGCGCACCTTCGCGCGTCTCGTTGCCGCTGTTGTCGGTTCAGCGTCGTCGTCGCCGCTGCTCGGCGAAGCGACAGTCACACCCGCTGCAGCGGCACGTTTGCCGTTTCCGCAGGGGTTCCTCTGGGGATCAGCCACGGCTTCCTATCAGGTTGAGGGTGCGGTTCATGACGACGGCCGCGGGCCGACGATCTGGGACACCTTCAGCCATATGCCCGGGGCCGTGGCTGGGGGCGACACGGGTGATGTCTCGAGCGACTACTACCACCGGTACAAGCACGATATTGCGCTGATGAAGCAGCTCGGGCTGCGTAGCTACCGATTTTCGATTGCGTGGTCGCGCATCTTCCCAACGGGCAGCGGAGCACCCAATCCAAAGGGGCTGGATTTCTATAACCGCGTGGTCGACGAGCTGCTCGTGAACGGAATTGAGCCGTTCTGCACGCTCTATCACTGGGACTTGCCGCAGGCCCTGCAGGACAAGGGCGGATGGGAGAACCGCGACACAACAAAGGCCTTCGCGGATTACACCGGCTACATCGCGGGTAAGCTCTCCGATCGCGTTCATCGCTTCATGACCATGAACGAGATTCGGTCGTTTGTGGAGCTCGGATACCAGCAAGGCACGCATGCTCCGGGGTTGAAGCTGAGTGCGGGGCGAGTCGCGCAGCTCAACCACTATGCTGTGCTGGCGCATGGGATGGCCGTGCAGGCGATTCGCGCAGCCGCGCGCCCGGGGACTCAGGTCGGCATCGCGGATAACGTGCAGGCGACGACTCCGCTCATTGAAACGGAACCTCATATCGAGGCCGCAACGAAAGCGATGCGCGAGCAGAACGCGCAATATCTGACCGTGATTCGCGAGGGCCGATACACGGATGTGTACCTGCGCCGGCTTGGGCCTGACGCGCCAAAGTTTACTGCGGAAGAGATGAGGATCATCTCTTCGCCGCTGGATTTCATTGGTCTGAATATCTATCAGCCGACCTACGTTCGTGCTGACGACTCTGAGCCTGGCTATGCTGTTGTCGCGCCGCCGGCGTCCTTTCCGCACATGTATAGCCCCTGGCTGTACGTTGGACCGGAGGCGATCTACTGGGCAACGCGGCTGGTAAATCAGCTCTGGAGCCCAGGGGAGCTTTACATCACGGAGAATGGTGCGTCATCGTCAGATGTGCCGCAGAGTGATGGCACTGTCGTCGACTCGGATCGGATCATGTATTTGCGCAATTATCTTGGGCAACTGCATCGCGCAATCGCAGAGGGAGTGCCGGTGAAAGGGTATTTCGTTTGGAGTCTGCTGGACAACTTTGAGTGGGCGGACGGGTACGGGAAGCGCTTCGGGATTGTTTACGTGGATTATGCGACCCAAAAGCGAACGCCGAAGATGAGCGCTATGTTCTATCGCGACGTGATCGCTCGCGGCGGGCTGGCCTAGCATCCGCGGCCGGGTTGCGCTTCTTCGGTGTGGATGCAGCAGAGACTGGCATCGTGGATTCGCGCTGCATCAACTCGGGCTCGAACATAATGGTGTCGGGGAACGCCTCGTTCGGATTCTGGATGCGCTTCAGCAGCTGCTGTGCAGCCATCTCTCCCATGCGGCGTAGCGGCTGACGAATCGTCGTAAGGCTGGGCGTATGGTAAGCGGCGCTGGCGATGTCGTCGAACCCAACGACGGAGATGTCCTCCGGACAACGCAGGCCGGCATCTTTGATGGCGCGAATGGCCCCGATCGCGGCGATATCGTTGAAGCAGAAGATGGCGGTGAAGCGATGCCCGGCCGCAAGCAGGTCCTTCACGACCGGATAGCCGAGCTCCGGCGACCAGGAGTTATTTCTGATGTGCACGCACAGCTCCGGGCGCATGCGAATGCCGATGCGCTCGGCGATCTGGCGGATGCTCTGCCAGCGTGATTCGGAGTCGAGCGCATGCGGCTGGCCCTTCATGAAGGCGATATCGCGATGGCCAAGGTCATATAGGTGCTGAAGCGCCAGCGATGCTGAGTGGTCATGATCGAGCATCACGTTGGTCACGCCGCGCATCCGCTTATGTCCCGAGATTGAAACGACGGGTACATTAACAGACTCGGTCAGCATGGTATTCACGAGAATGAACCCGTCGACGGCGCGCTCCGTCAGTACGCGGGGATAACCCTCAAGCAAATCCGGACGGCCCTGATGGCTGACAACGAAGTGCAGATAGCCGGCCTGCAACAGGTGCTCTTCGACGCCATTCATCACCATGGTGAAATAACCCTCGCTGAACTCCGGCACGATCACTCCGATCGTGAACGTCTGCCGGGTACGCAAGGAGCGGGCGAGGAAATTTGGCCGGTAGTTCAGCTTCTGGGCCGCAGCAAGCACGCGTTCGCGGGTCTTGGGCGCGATCGTCTTTGCTCCCGGCGCGTTGTTCACAACGAGCGAAACCGTGGCAGGCGAGAGCCCGAGGTGCTCCGCGAGTCCTTTCAGACTTATCGGGCGGTCTTCAGCCCCTCCGTGGGAATTGCGGCTCATGAGGTGGCAATAGTTTTATCACCATCCTGCCGGTTTGGCTTGCGCTAAGTCACCCGACGATCGGAGCACGCCTCGATTGTTGCGGCCTTTCAATCCTGCCGATATTTGCCTGAGCCGGATTGAACTCAGTTTGGAGATAATCAAAGCAGGAAGCGTGTGATCGCCTGAGCGATAGAGTGGTAGAAAGTGGTGGAAAGCGAGTCAATGAAACCTCTCGAAGCAACATCTGCGGCGCCCCAGTTGGATTTTTTTGCGCCGGCGCGTGTAAACCTCATCGGAGAACACACGGATTACACCGGCGGGCTGGTGATGCCCATGGCGATTCCGTTCACTACGGCGGCGCACCTGAACGCTGCAGAAGACGGCCGGTACACGTTTTCCAGCGACATGTTTCCAAGTATCCGCTCGATTGCGCCGAATGCTCCTTCTCCTCGCGCTGGAGAGTGGAGCGACTATCCCGCAGGTGTCCTGCTCGAGCTCCGGCACCGGGGCATTCAGATTCCGCCGTTCGCGCTGCACCTGAGCGGTAATGTGCCGCTTGGGGCAGGGCTGTCCTCTTCCGCGTCGATTGAGGTGGTAACTGCGATTGCGCTCCTGGCCCATGCCAAGACCACACTTCCGGCGGATGTGATCGCGCTGCTCTGCCAGAGCTCAGAAAATAACTACGTGGGATCGCCATGCGGCATCATGGATCAGTTTGTCGTCACCGCCGCGAGGAAAGATCACGCGCTGCTTCTCAACACGCGCGACCTCACGTTTGAGCTCCTGCCAATGAACAACAAAGGGCTTGGGAACTGCCGAGTCGTCGTAGCGAATTCCGGGGTGAAGCACTCGATCGCGGGCGGAGACTATGGGGTTCGGCGGCGCGAGGTCGAGGCGGGACAGGCAAAGCTACGCGAGCGATTTCCTGAGCTGCGCGATCTGGGAGACGCGACATTGACGCAATTGGCAGAGTGCGAACACGAGATTTCGCCCCAAAGTCTAAAGCGTTGCCGCCACATTATCAGCGAGAACGAGCGGGTCCGCGAAGCTCGTAAGGCCATGCTTGCTGGGGATCCGGTGCGGCTCGGGTCTGTGATGACGGCAGCGCACGCCAGTGAACGCGACGACTTCGAGTGCAGCATCGAAGAGATTGATTTTCTCGTCGACACCGCCGTTGGGCTTCGCGGATGTTTCGGCGCCCGGCTCACTGGCGGCGGCTTCGGAGGCTGCACAGTGAACCTGGTCAATATCGAAGACGTGAACAATTTCATCGCCGCGCTTCGATTCGCCTATCGCGAGAAATTTGCGCTCGATCTGGAAACATACGTATGCGAGGCCGTCGACGGTGCACTGGCGCGTAACGCTGCACAACTAACTGGCTCGAAGGAGACGCGGTGATGCTCGAATTGTTCAGAGAGTCCCCACATCGGCGCTGGAACCCGCTGCGCCGCGAGTGGGTTGTTGTGTCGCCGCATCGGACGCAGCGGCCATGGCAGGGCCAAACGGAAGAGACGGCAACGGCGACGGCGAAGCAGTATGACCCGGAATGCTACCTATGCCCGGGGAACATGCGCGCCGGCGGACATCGCACACCCGTCTACACGGCGACCTACGTCTTTGACAATGACTTCGCGGCCCTGAAGAGCGATGTTCCTCCGGCAAAGTTCGATCTCAACGGCGCGGGCCTTCTACATGCCACAACCGAGCGCGGCGTCTGCCGTGTCCTTTGCTTTGATCCTCGGCATGATCTCACCCTTGCGACGATGGAGGCCGGCGCGATCCGGCGAGTGGTCGATGTTTGGGCTGAGCAGGAGCGCGAGCTCTCCTCCCGTGAGGAGATTCATTACGTGCAGATCTTCGAGAACCGCGGCGCTCTGATGGGCGCAAGCAATCCGCATCCGCATGGACAGATCTGGGCGACCGAGCACATCCCGAACGAGCCGGCCGCCGAGCTCCTGTCACAGTCCGAGTACCTGGCGAAACACGGACGCTTGCTCCTGATGGACTATCTCGAACTGGAGCTGACGCAGCGCGAACGCATCGTTGCGGAGAACGATTCCTGGGTAACACTCGTTCCCTTTTGGGCGGTGTGGCCGTTCGAAACGCTGCTGCTGCCCCGCACTCATCTCCGCAACATCAATGAGCTGGACGCTGCCGGACGCGATGGCCTGGCATCGATGCTGAAGACCGTCACGGCCGGTTACAACCGCGTGTTCAATGCGCCATTTCCGTACTCTATGGGGTTCCACGGCGCTCCCTGCGATTCAAACGAACACAAGGAGTGGCAGCTCCACGTACATTTCTATCCGCCGCTGCTGCGCTCAGCCACCATCAGGAAGTTCATGGTCGGCTTTGAGCTGCTAGGCTCTCCGCAACGCGATATCACTCCTGAGTCCGCGGCCGAGACGCTTCGTCGAGTAATGTCATCCTGACCGCAAAGCCATTCCATGGGTCGAGTAGATGCGAAATTGGCAGTTACGGTTCGCGCCACTAACGTTCGGCTTCAACCCTCGAAACAGCGTTGCCGAGTTAGTGGAGTGACCGGTATATTCATTGGCAGTCTTTTCCCGAATGATGTAACACTATTGCCGACAATGCTGCCGGCTGGTCACTGGCGACGAAAGGCTACCTTTGGACATTCGTGAAATTGCACGCAGGGCCAAAGTTTCACACTCGACGGTTTCCCGGGTCATCAACAACGTGCCGACTGTCGATGCCAAGCTCGCTAAGCGGGTTCAGGCGGTCATCGAAGAAGTCGGCTACCGGCCGAACTATCAGGCACGCGCGCTCGCTCGAGGGCGCAGCCACACCGTCGGCCTCATCGTGTCGGAGATCAGCGGCGGCAATCCGTTCTTCGCCGAGATCATCCTCTACTTCGAGCGCTGCGCAGTAGAATATGGCTTCGAAGTACTCATCAGTTTTGCCGACACAGAGACCGATCCCAATCACATTGCGGTATGCGCAGACCGGCTGAAAGAGCGCCGCGTAGAAGGCATTGCTGTCCTCACATTCGGCATGGAGCAAAGCCTGCACGCCGATACTGGAGAGCTGCCGATGGTCTATGCGGGTGCTGACCGGCAATTAAACGGTATTCGGAACATCCGTGTGAACTATCAAAGCGGCTTTCGCGATGCAGTGAAACATCTGGCTGAGTTCGGCCACAAGCGGATCGGATATCTCAGCGGCAACCTGGATTGGAGCAGCATGCGGATGCGCTATGAAGCTCTCCGGAAGGCAATGCGCTCCGCTGGCCTGCCGCTCCAGAAGGAACTCGTCATCGAGTGCAACCATACCCTGGAAGGCGGCGCAGAGGGAATGGCAAAGCTGCTGTCTCTGCCGAAGCCGCCGACCGCAGTGATGTGTTGCAACGACATGGCGGCCATAGGCGCACTGAAAACAATGAGTGCGCGGTCCCTCGTAGCCGCGCGCGACGTCTCCCTGATCGGCTTTGACGACCTTACGCTCTGCAACTTTACACAGCCTTCCCTGACGACGATTCGCTTCTCGCCTAGCGAACTCGCGAGCCTCGCGTTCCGGGCGCTTCTCGAAGACATCCGACAAGACAAGGTCCGCCATGAGTACGAGTACAAGACAAGGTTCGTGCTTCGCGACTCGACCGGCGCACCCCGCGTACAGGTTCCCCGGTAAGTCGATGAGGCTCGCGAGCAACAATCAGTAGGCGCGCACCTTCACCTTCAATAAGCTGCCATGCGGCTTGAGCGTGAGTCCGAAAGCTGTCTCATCGCCATTGAGTAGACGTTCCGTATGCCACACCCCGGCTTCGAAGTGGCCTTCCTCGACGGTCACGAGCATTGCGTGTGTGAATGCTGATCCGAGCTTCGGCGCAAAGATGATATTCGCGTTCATGCCGCCGATGAGGAACTCATCGGCGCTGATCTGACCGATGAGCACTCGGCCGTTTCGCTGAGAATTTCCGCGGCCACGCAGTCCGCCGTAGCCGTTTGTGACGGGACCGAAGCGCACAGCAACATCGAACTCATCGAAGGTCATCCCCGGATTGGCAAGACCCTCCTCTTCAACCGCAGCTTTCAGGTGGCCGGCATCACTGAGAGAGCGAAATGCATCCGCCGCAGGACCGAACAGCGCGAAGTTCATCGCGACTTCGCTGCCCCATCCCTTGAAGGATTGCAGATCCTGTGCGGAGATTCCGCCGTCAACTCCGAAGATCGAGATACCGATAGAATTTGGCAACGCAAAGGTCAGGAACATGTTCTTCGCGTGCGCGATGGAACCGCCGGTCTCCGGCACGTAGAGCGGATTGTCAGGACGATTGTAGAGAGTCAACAGGGTTCGATAGGAGTCCTCATTTTCGTCGTAGATGTCCGGACAAATCACATCGATGTGCGGCGCGAGGCGCTTCCACATGGGGAGCAACCAGGCAACGGCGCCGCCGCTCGGCGAGGAGAATCCGGGACGCAGCAGGCCCGGCTGCTCACGCGGCCACACATTGACGTACATAGGCAACGGATAGACGCTTTTCCCTGCCGCGGCGACAGAGTCGATATAGCGAGCGGTCCAATAGGACATGAAGGCTTCAGGTGCGCGTTCCGCGAACACCTCAGACCATGTGCCATGTTCATTGGTCTTGTCGAGCGACGCCAGAACTTCGGTAGGAACCAGCTCGTGGAATCGGGCGTTACCTTGAGCGGAGTAGTCGCGATCGGACCCAAGGACACCAGCTTCGTTCTCGACCTGAACCAGGATGACCGTGTGTTGGGTGCCATCAATGGACTTGAGGTGAGTCATCAGCGCAGCGAACGCCCTGCTGTCCGCTTCGCGGCTCGCGTCG
The DNA here is from genome assembly GCA_036273275.1 of Bryocella sp. Taxonomy (GTDB): domain Bacteria; phylum Acidobacteriota; class Terriglobia; order Terriglobales; family Acidobacteriaceae; genus Granulicella. The sequence continues at coordinate 17,599 of DASUHZ010000052.1, read as the reverse complement.
CCGAGAGGACTCAGCGCCTCCACAGGTTGCTGCGCCGGGTCAAGGACGGGTGGGTACTTCCTGGGATTCTCTTTGACCCAGGCGGGCACGTACGTCATTGCGCCGTTTTTCCATGTGCCGAACCAGGAGACAACAACGTGCAGATTGTGAGCGCGAGCACCCAGCACGATTGCATCTACCGTGCTGAAGTCAAAGCCGCCTTCTTTCGGCTCGATTGCCTCCCAGTACACCGGGACCGAGACGGTGTTGCAGCGCATTGCCGCCAGCACCGGCCACGCCTGATCGAGCGCTGTTGGCCAGCCGCTGGAATTGTGCACCTGCGCTCCAAGGACAAAAAAGGGCTTGCCATCTACAAGCAGATGAAAGTGTCCGCCTGACTTCTCGATTGTCGGGATAGCCTGCGCCCGAAGGCGCGGCGGCTTACATATCAGCAACAGAAGAGACAGTGCAATCGCAAGCTTCATTGTTCGCCAACAAACTGATGTACGACCTGGGGAGGCGTAGCTGATCATACCGTCATAAGCTCCGTTTTTAGATTGCTACGCCTATTCCCTGGACAACAATTCAGAGGGTGGTCTATCAGAAGAAGCTGAGCCCCACGATTTGTTTGGCGATGGGCCCATACGCAGGCGGAGCTCTCCTCCGGCCGCAATCTGCTGATGCGTGATCCACGATCGATGAAGCTCTTTTCCGTTCAACTGAGCCTGCTGAATGTACATGTTCGTTGCGCTGTTGTTGTCCGCGACAATTGTGAACGTTGACTGGTTCGCAGGGTTGCGAATCTCCGCGCGGTTCAGCAGCGGGCTGCCAAGCACGTACACGCCATTCGCCGCATTCACGGGATAAAAACCCAGCGCCGCAAAGACAAACCAGCTCGCTAACTGACCACAGTCATCGTTCCCGGGGATTCCCGCCGGGGTTGCGTTGTATAGCGCGGCGACCTTGCGGGTCCAGAACTGCGTCTTCCACGGCGCTCCCGCGAAGGAGAACAGGTAAGGATGATGATTGCTGGGTTCGTTGCCTTGCGCGTCCTGCCCTACCATTCCCGTGATATCAGGACGCGCATCCAGAACCGTGGAAGGCGCAGTGAAGAGGCCATCAAGTTTTTCGATGAACGCCTCGTCACCGCCATAGAGCTGGATAAGCCCGTGGACGTCGTGCGGCACGCTGAAGCTCGCCTGCCAGGCATCCGTTTCCACATAATCGTCCGTCTCCTGGTCAGGACGAAACGGTGTGCGCCATTGGCCATCCTTTGACCTGGCTTCCATAAACCCGGTTCCGGGATTGAAGACGTTGCGGTAATTCCGGGCCAGCTTGAGGAACATCTCGCTGTCTTCGGTTTTGCCAAGCAGGCGTGCGAGAGCACCCGCGCACCAGTAGTCGTAAGAGAGATCGAGCGTCGAGGAGACGCTCCCCGGGTGCAGATCATATGGCACATACCCGTATTGCCGGAACATCGCCTGCAGCTCACGGTTGCCCCGTGCTTCAGCGCCGACGAGCGCAGTGTCGCGAACGGCAGCGTAAGCGGCTTGAACATCGAAGTCTCGAAAGCCGCGAACGTAGGCGCCGAGAATCATCGCTGCGGCATGAAAGCCAACCATGCTCCACGTTTCATTTGCCCACAACGGCCACATGGGCAGCGCATGCTGTCCGAGTTGGTCATAATCCGTAAGCAGAGTGCGGACAATATCATTGATGCGGTTCGGCTGCGTGATCGTAAGGAATGGGAACTGGCCGCGGTAGATGTCCCATATCGAAAGCGTGGTGTACTTTGTGAAGCCCGGGTTCGAGTGAGTCTTCAGGTCCTGGCCGCGGAACGAGCCATCGACATCGTTGTACGTGGCCGGTGCGACAAACGAGTGATACGCGTCAGAGTAAAAAGTCTTCTCCATCTCAGGATCGAAAGACTCAGCCCTCAATCCGGAGAGAATCTCGGTCCAGTCGTGACTCGCTCGTTGTGCGACAGCATCGAAATCCCATTCGGCAATCTCGCTTCGAAGATTCTTTCTGGCGCCTTCGATGCTGACCGGCGAGATGCCCACGCGAGCGATGAGCGGCTCCTGCGAGGCACGACGCGTGAAGATCACTTTGATTTCTTTGCCCGCATACCGATCGCCGGCCCTGGCCGTCGTTACCGTTCCATCCACACTTACATCGATCGATTCCGCCGCATCGGAAAGATCCAGCGCAAAGAACACGGTGCGGTCACGCGCCCACCCCGTAGTTGACCGACGGCCCGTGATGCTGCCGTTGCTCTCAATCGTGAGCTCGGCATCCTGAACACGGCAGTTGAGACCGTGCACAAGATCCACGATAAGGCCCTGCCGACCAGTACTGCCCATGTAGCGATAGCGATGCATGCCGCAGCGCGTCGTGGCAGTCAGCTCAGCCTGCACCCTGGGCGTATCCAGTTGAACGCTGTAATAGCCAGGACGCGCAATTTCGTGTTCATGCGAAAAGAAGGACCGGTAGCCAAGCTCTGACGGAGAGAACACAATTCCGGAGTCCGAGCCGAGTGCCTCTGTCTGCATCTCGGTTAGAGGCTGGATCCGGCCAGCCTGCCAGGACCAGTTGAGACCCTCCACCATCGGCATGATCAGCACATCACCGAGGTCCACGCCTCCGGTACCTTGAACGTGCGTATGAGTGAAGCCGTTGATGACGTTGTCGCGATAGTTGTATCCCGAGCAATGTTGCCACTCGTACCAATCACCCTGAACGTTCCAGTGCGGTTCGGAGGGGCCGCTCGTGTCCGGGCTGAGTTGCACGAGACCGAATGGCAGCGTGGCGCCCGGAAACATATGACCACGCCAGCCAGTGCCGACCATCGGATTTGCAGACGCGACAACTTCAGGTGTCTTCGTGGAGGGGTGCTGAGCAGCGGCGTCGCGCTCAAAGATCGACAGCAGTGACGAGTATGGAAGCACCTGCGCCGCCGATAGGCCAACGCAGGATTTGAGAAACGCTCGCCGCGGCTGTGAAGTAGGTCGAAAGGCTTTCATCATGATCTCAAGCTCTCTGCAGGCATGCGGGAATGCTCAGTCCGCCGCGCCCGGCCGCACATTCGACTTGTCCGCGTAGTCCAAACGGAACGAGACAATCTCGAACGGATGCACGTGGACCGTTACGCGATTTCCATTCAGTGGCAGATTGCCGCCTTCGGGTTTCTCCATCAGGTTTGTCTCCGTTGCACCTGTCGCTCCCGCAGGAACATCAATATCAACGTTGTGATCCTGGCCCTTCCACTCATAAAGATGAACGATCAGGGAATGTGTGTCCTCAGCCTTTTTCATCGCAGTTATAACCACGTTGTCTGACGAGGTTCGCAAAAACGAGTGCTCGGACGGCATCGGGCCATTATGCGGAGTTGCTTGCATAGCAATCAGCGGATAGTTGAATTCAAATCCTTTTCGGACAGTGAGGGCGCCTTGCCAGCTGCCGGCATGAGGATACAGCGCATACCGGAAGTGATTTGGCCCACGATCGGCATTGGGATCCGGGTACACAGGCGACCGCAGCAGAGTGAGCCGAAGCAGATTTCCGACGGCATCGTAACCGAACTTGCTCTCGTTTATGAGACTGAAACCCTGCTTGCCATCGCCCAGGTCGGCCCACTTCTGGGCCGGCACCTCGAAGCGGGCCTTCTCAAAGGAATTGTTTCGCGTCGTAGGACGCTGGATCGTTCCGTACGGAATCTCATACGTTGCGAACGGTGCGCTCGCGGCGAGCGGAAACGCCGCCTTGAGTAGGACGTGAGTTTCGTGCCAGTCAATGTTGTTATCGACCACCACTTCGTCTGATCCAGCGCCGAGCTCAATATCCTGCACGAACTTCGAACTCTGCCAGGAGCGAGTGACACGCACCACCGCGCGCAGAGGTGTGTTGCTGACAAGCTTCACTGACTCCGCCTGATCCAGCCGCGCGGGAGGCTGATCGAGCGTGCCGGGATCGATGTTCCAGGCGTCGTAGATCTTCGGCGTGTCCTTGAACGCCTGCAGTTCATTCCCGCAGCTTCCCTGCGCGAGTGTTTCGAAGTTCGCACGCTTGTCAAAGAGACTCGTAATGCAGCCAGTCTTTGGATCAACGGTGACGCGGAGCGATGCGTTTTCAATCGTGGTGCCATGCGCTGCAAGATCACTCGTGAAGCCGCGGCGCCCCGGCACAACACGTAGAACGCTGTAGCCCATCGATGGAACTTCGCGTGCGAGCACCCGGATCAAAAACCTGTTCGTCGCCGTTTCGCGCGAGATCACCTCTGATGGCAGTACCTGTCCACTACTGTCAAGGACGGACACCTCTGATGTAGCGTCTGGCAGCTGCACCTTCACAGTAACGAAGCCAGACCGCTTCCACGCCAGTGGATTGAAAACGAGAACGGGAACACCTTCAGGAACTCGTGTGTCTATCTGCGCAGAAACGGTATCGAGCGCCTTCCGGCTCACCTCCTCATCAATCCACCGCACATCGTCGAAATCCTTTTGAGCATCACGGTAAACCTGCGCGATGCCGGAGCCCGCCGCAAGATCATGAAAGCCATTGAACGCGATCTTCTTCCATGCCTCCGTCAGCTGCCCTCCGGGATATGAATCGCCGGCCAGCCACGCCAATGATGCAAACTTCTCCGCATTCAGCGTTGCCTCCGGCGCCTTGCGAAGGTTGCGCTTCTGATTCGCCTGCGTTGTGAAAACGCCTCGATGGGTCTCGAGGTAGAGCTCATCTTTCCACGTTGGGATCACAACCGAACCGGCCTCTGGCTGGGGTGCGTGATATCCCTCGGCGATGCTGCGGTAATCCCAGACCGGCGATTCCTTCGCGATCTGCTTCTCAACAGACTCAAAGTAAGCATTCGCTGTGCCGAAGTGCATCTGCGGCGCGACCTTGCCCGTCTGCATCCAGCGCGAGGCTTGATCGAGGATCACACGTGTCGGTCCACCACCGTGATCGCCAACACCATACAAATCCAACATCTCTGTCATGCCTGGAGCTTGCTGGCGCGCCTGCACCATGTTGGCAGAGAGACGCACGGATCCCACGTCACGATTCGTATAGCCATGCGGGAAATAGGTCAGCACCTTGCTACCGTCTGGCGACTCCCACCAGAAGAGTTTCAGCGGTAATTGGTTCGTATCGTTCCAACTCATCTTCTGCGTGACGAAATAATCGACGCCGGACTTCTTGTAGATCTGCGGCAACTGCCAGTTGTACCCGAACGAATCAGGATTCCAGCCGACGCGGACATCCACTCCATAATGCTGTTGATACCAGCGCTTGCCGATAAGTAAAGACCGAGCGGTCGACTCGCCATCCGGCATATTCAGATCGGGCTCGACCCACATACCACCGACGACCTCCCACCGGCCCTCCTTGATGCGCTTTGCAATCTCATCGTTGATGTCCGGATACTTTTCGGCCATCCATTCGTTGTACGCAGCCGCGGATTGCGTAAAGACGTACCCCGGATACTCATCCATGAGTTGCAGTGCGGTGGAGAACGTCCGCCGAACTACATCGACGGTTTCCGTCCAGGGCCATAACCACGCCGCATCAATATGCGCATCTCCGTCAAGAGAGATCTTCACCTTCTGCATCGTGGGCCGCAGCGGCTCGAGCGTGGACTGCGCCTCGCGCAGCGATGCGTCGAACCGTTTCTGATCACCGGCATCCAGGGCCTTCATGTCGATCTCGTCGACTGCCTTCTCGAGCACCTTCTTATCCGCAGACGCATCCGCTTCCACCGAAGGAAGGAGGATGGCTGCCGACAGTACCTCATCTCGCAGATCAACCGGATTGGGACGGTCAGGTGAGAAGTGAATTGTGATCTGTGTACCGTTAAAGCGCTTAGGCAGGACGGTCGCGAGAGCCTTCACAGCGACGAGAATCCTCTCGCCAGCCGTGACGTGCGCCAGCAATTCCACAGGCTCAATGTTGTCGCCCATGGCAATGCGCCGGCCGTTCACGTAGATGATCTGCGTGAGCGGCAGATGGGCATCGACCGAGGCATGAAACCAGATCGCCGCGCCCGTCAGGTCGTAGCCATCCATAGACTTGGGAATGTCGATCCAACGGCGAAACCAAATCGCCTGCGTCCCGAGATCGCGATTGGATTCCGCTACCGGCCATGCGGAGTCATCCAGATTCGGGTCTTCGCCGTGCGGCATGTCAGCCGTGTGATAGCGCCACGTTCCGCTGGGAAGATGATCGAGACCGGACAACCGGTTGAGCGTCGCCTGTGCGGTCGAAGGAAACGTGGCGATCGCCTGTCCTGCCTGCGCCGTGCCGATGGCCGGCCACGCAGCACACAGCATCAGTACAGCGGCAGCCGTCGTGAATCTTGTCTTCTCCATCTAGATGAACCTTTCAAAACAAAGCTTGAAAACGACAGACCGGAATCACACGTTCTTTCCGGCAGCCAACAGCGCGACTCCCAGCGCCTCCAGGCGAACGCTCGACATGCTCCGGCGATTCTCTGTCCAATTCTCCATCGGCCGAGGCAGCGCGATATTGTCGTGCGGAGTCTCCGTCAGATTCAGCACAAAATAGTAGACATGGTGCTCGTCTTCACGAGTGGTCACCGCAACTCCGCGGGGCACCTCCAGCAGTGGCTTAATACTCGCAGCAGTTGCTGCCAATTGCGCGAGTGCCTCGTGGAAGCCGTGCTCACCGCTGTCGGTTCCCGCATAGATGACCCACCCCTTCTCATAGCGGCGACGTGTCACTGCGGGCATGCCTTCCATACGGCCGCCGCGAAAGGATGCGACAGGCTCAGCACCATGTAATTGCAACGACTCCATGATCGTCCGTGGTCTAAACACCTCGGAACTGCCGTTGAACGCGATGCCCAGTTGCGCCTCGTGCGCGCTGTCCATCTGTCCGCGTGCGGAGCTGTATTCAACCAGATCCAGCCTTGCGATCGCGGAGACCCCCGCGATGTCAGCGAAAACTCCGGGCGACAGTATGTGGCGCATGCTGGCGTCGGCATGCTGAGTGCCGACGCGGTACGTGAGGATCAGCACACCGCCCCGCGCAACATACGCCTTCAACTTGCTCGCAATTGCATCATCGATCAAACGCAGGTTTGGAGCAGCAATCAGCTTGTATTGATCGAGCTCGGCCGTGAGAGGAACAATATCAATGTTGCGCTGCAGTGACTTCAAGCCAGCGTAAAAGCGAGAACACTCGGCATCGTAACGATCCGTGCGATCGCCGACCGACCAAAATCCCTGCGCGAACTCATTGGTGAAGTCGTACAGGAGACCAACGTCAGAATTCGTCTTAGCATTAGCAAGCTCAGGACCGAGTTCGCCGAACTCGCGCCCAATGCGCCCGAGAATTGGCCCCTGCGGAGTCAGCTTGCCGTCAAATCCCTTGATGAATGAAGGCCGGGATTGCTCCCCGCCGGCAACTGGCCTGCGCCACTCGAAGTAAATATGGCCGCGACTTCCATGTGCCAGATTCAGATAGGCCTGCATCCGCAGACCTTCGTCGAGTGCATTCGGCGGCAAATACGCGATCTGTTCCGCGCAGAAGAATCGCTGGTCGCGGCTGGCGCACCGCGCAAGGTCGTGATTCAAGCACGAAATGTACTGATGCTGATACTGGGTCAGGCCGGGAGCGCTTACGTAGTTGTCCCACGCCGTCGCATCCAAAAACTCCGCCCCAGCTTTATGCACATCAACCGACCATGTAGTGTTTGGCCAATTGGTGTACACAAACTGCTGCTTCGTAACCTGATGAAGAATGTCCGCCTGACGACGAAGATGATTGAGGTATGAATCTGAAAAGAACTCGCGGTAGTTCAGGCTGATCGCCGGCTGCCATCCCCCTTCACCAGAGTTCGTCGGAAAGTGAATCTGCGACCAGTCGGTGAAGTGATTGCTCCAAAACGCGCCGTTCCAAATGCGGTTCAATGCATCCAGGCTGCCGTACTTCGCCTGCAGCCACTTCTGAAATGCATGCTCGCAGTTCAGGTCGTAGCACCCGAAGGGAATCCCCGGCTCGTTATCAAGCTGCCAGCCGATGACACCCGCATGCGAGCCGTAGTGTTCGGCAAGAGCCCGCGTGATTCGAGCGCTCGCTGCAAGATAGTTAGGGCTGTTCGTGCAATATCCCTTGCGGCCGCCGTAGGTGTAGGGCCCGATCGTGTTTGCGCCCAGCACATCCGGATGAAGCTCATACAGCCAGGGCGGCACGGCCGCAGTAGGTGTGGCGAGCAGGACCTTAATGCCATGCCGATTGGCAATTTCGATTGCATGATCCATCCAATCGAAGACAAACTTCCCCTCCTGCGGCTCGAAGGACGACCACGCAAACTCTCCCATACGAACGGTGTTCAGACCGAGCGCCTGCATCCCGGCGAAGTCGGCTTCCCACTCAGAGGGATCCCACCACTCGGGATAGTAGGAAGCACCGAGTCGGTAGACATCCCATGGAGAAGCGACCACGGCGGAACTGCCGGGAGGATGTGATTCAAACAACTCTGCCGCACGGCCCGCCCCGGGGAGCAAAGCGCTCAGGCCGGAGAAACCCACCGTCTTCGTAAAGGTTCGCCGATTCATCTGCGTTGTCTTTCCTCCCACACCGAATCCAAGGCAACGGGCACTCTCGGCAACCGGTCTCTGGACCTTATTGTCTCAATCCAGAATTACAAGAACAATATCAGAAGCAGACCGCAGAATCATAGAACTGCAATGCGGACATTAGTGGATCAGTCAAAAGCATAGAGCAGAGATTTGAATTGCATTGCACAATGCTGTGAGTGACCGGTATATTGAAGCCGCTGTCTTTCGTTATTTCTTCCCGCCGTGCACTCGCGGCGAATGCTCTGAAGCGAGGCCATATTGCCCCGGATCTCGAGACGATCGATGCTTCTCGCAAGCGGCGCCGCAGTCATTCAGTCCGCCATTCATCCACTCGCGACACAGGCCCAGCCGCAACTTTTGACCGCACGGCCCGCGCCTCCAGAGCGCCGCTTCTCCAGCCCAGCGATTGAATCAGTCATCAAGGAGACGAGCCGCCGCATTGCCGATCCCCAGCTCGCCGCGATGTTCGAACAGTGCTTCCCGAACACTCTCGACACAACTGTCTTCTTCGACCAGCAGAGCGGCCCGCCCGACACTTTCATCATCACCGGCGACATCGACGCGATGTGGCTGCGTGACTCTTCTTCCCAGGTCTGGCCCTATCTTCCGTTCGCCCGTGAAGACGCTCGCCTTCAGGCGATGCTGCAGGGCGTTGTACGACGGCATGCGCAATCGATTCTGATCGACCCCTACGCGAACGCCTTCATGCGAACCCCAGCCCATCCACCGCTCAGCTGGGCAGTCCATGACGATACCACGATGCTTCCCGGCGTGGCTGAGCGCAAATGGGAGGTCGATTCCCTATGCCATGTGGCCAGGCTTGCTCACGGCTACTGGCAGAACACCGGAGACACCACACCGTTCGACGCTACGTGGAAGGCGAGCGCATGGAAGATCGTAGAGACCTTTCGCGAACAACAACGCAAGAACGGCAATGGTCCGTATAAGTTCCAGCGATCCTCGCGTGTTCCATCCGACACTCTGCCACTGGGCGGCTATGGAAACCCAGCAAGGCCGGTCGGCCTCATCTTCTCGATGTTCCGTCCGTCCGATGACGCCTGCATTTTTCCGCTGTTTATTCCCGCAAATTTGTTCGCCGTGCAGGCATTGTCGTTCCTCTCCGAGCTTGCCCACAAAGCCGCGCAGGATGAACGCCTCGCACAGGCATGCGACGATCTCTCCCGGGAAGTCCGATCTGCACTCACCGCGCATGGCGCCGTACAGCACGGCACGCTTGGCAACATATGGGCGTATGAGGTCGATGGCTATGGCAACGCATTGATGATGGACGATGCCGGAGTGCCCAGCCTTCTCAGCCTTCCGTACCTCGGCTGCTGCCCGTCGAGCGACCCTCTCTATCAACGCACTCGGCGCTTCGTACTCAGCTCAGACAACCCGTATTTCGCCAAAGGAACAGCGGCTGAAGGTGTCGGCAGCCCTCATGTCGGCCAATCCGACATTTGGCCGATGGGTATCATCGTTCAGGCAATAACATCCGACAATGATCCGGAAATTCGGCAGTGCCTGCGCTGGCTGCGTGACACAACTGCGGGTACAAAATTCATACACGAGTCCTTCAACAAAGACGATCCATCACGCTTCACCCGGCCATGGTTCGCCTGGGCAAACACTCTCTTTGGGGAGCTGATCCTGCGCCTGCTGCAGAAAAAACCTCACCTCCTGCGTGAATCAATCTGACCTCCGGTGCTGCCGATCTCTGCAATCATGCAGAAATGTTTAAAGGTGTTTCATGGATGATCCAAACGTGACAAAGCGTCCTTCCCTGGGACGCCGCGATTTTCTCAAAACTTCAGCCGCGGCAATGGTTGCCGCCGCCCTGGACGATGGCGCATCGAACGCGGAGCCGATTGCCGCCCACGCCAGTCACGATCCACCCCCCTCTCCACCTGGTTCGGCCAATATTGGCTATGCAAATCCGCTACAGGGAACAAATTCCACGTATCGATTCTCCCGCGGCAACACGCTGCCCATCGCTGCCTATCCCTTCGGCATGGCGCACTGGACGCTTCAATCGGCCGAAGGAACCTCGTGGATGTTTGATCCATCGAGCCGCCGTCTTCAGGGATTCCGCTGCACACATCAGCTCAGCCCATGGCTCGCCGACTACGGCCAGGCCGTTTTCCTTCCGTGCACCGGCGCGCCGAAACTTGATGCGGAAGCGCGATCGTCCTCATGGCGTCCCGAGCAAGCTCACCTCCATCCGTTCTCCTTCGAACTGGAGTTGATGCGCTACGAGATTGACGCGGAACTCGTTCCCACGGAGCGCTGTGGCCTGATCAGCTCCAGTTACAAGAACAGGGAAACTCCGGGATTCATCATTGAAGTTCCGGGACACGATGTCACGTTCGAGCAGGACCCGAACCACAGCACTATTCGCTTTCAATCTCGCGCGAATCACGGTGGCGTGCCGGAGAACTTTGCAACCTATTACATTGTTGAGTTCGATCAACCATGGAAACACGTACAGACCGTGGAAACTCATGGTGGGGCAGCCGCACACATCAGCTTTGGTGAAACAGGTTCTCGCAAAATCGCCGCACGAATCGCAACCTCGTTCATCTCGTACGAGCAGTGTGCACGCAATCTTACTGTTGAGCTCGGCAGTCAAAGCGTTGACCGACTCCGCGAAAATGCAGAAAAGCAATGGCAAACTTACGCAGGTCGCGTAGAGATCACCGGCGGCACAGACCGCCAGCAAAAGACCTTCTACTCCTGCCTCTATCGCGCCTTGCTCTTCCCTCACACCTGGCACGAACTCGACGCAGACGGCAAACCGCAGCACTTCAGCGCTTACGACGGCAAAGTTCATCCTGGCGTGATGTATGCGGATCATGGATATTGGGATGTCTACCGCGCCTGGTATCCGCTCATGTCCATCCTTTGGCCGGAGAAGCTCTCCGAGATCCTTGAGAGCTGGGTGAATGCCTTCCGCGAAGGAGGCTGGCTTCCTCAATTCCCCTGCCCCGGCTATCGCGCCTGCATGACCGGCAGCCTCATCGACGCAGTCTTCGGCGACGCCGCCGCGAAAGGCATCACAGGATTTGACCTCAAGACCGCATACGAAGGCCTGAGAAAACACGCGACACAACCAGGCGATCCGAAAAAAGGTTACGGCCGTCGTGGCATCGAGAGTTATTTGAAGCTCGGTTATGTTCCCGTCGAGTCGGTTGGCCAATCGGTCGCCGAGACCGTCGATGCAGCCTATGGCGACTTCTGCATCTCGCAGGTGGCATCTTCGCTGGGGCAGGAAGAAGACGCGCGCATGTTCCTCGAGAGATCGCGCAACTGGCGTCGTGTCTTCGATCAAAAGACCGGCTTCTTCCGCGGTAAACATGAGGACGGCACATGGCTTGAGCCCTTCGACGAATTCCAGTGGGGATCACCCTACGTCGAGGGTTCCGCGTGGCAGCATCGGTGGGATGCGCCCCACGATATCCCGGCACTCATCGCTCAAATGGGCGGCCCCGAGATCGCGGTCGCCGCGCTCGATCGCATGCTGTCGCTGCCGCCGACCTTTCATGTCGGCGTCTACGGGCAGGAGATTCACGAGATGTCCGAGATGGCCGCGGTCAACTTCGGCCAATATGCGCAAAGCAATCAGCCAGTGCACCACGTGCTGTACGTCTACGCCGCAGCCGGCCGGCCGGATCGAACGCAGCACTGGGTCCGCCAGGTGCTCGACAAGCTCTACAGTCCCGACGACTTCCCCGGCGACGAAGACACCGGCTCTATGGCTGCGTGGTACATTCTCAGCGCGATGGGTTTCTATCCGCTATGCCCCGGCAAGCCGGAATACGTATTCGGCAGCCCGCTGTTTGAAAAAGTTACCCTGCATCTCCCGATGAACAAGACGCTCCAGATCGAGGCTCGGGGCCAAAGCGAAACAGCGGTTTATGTCTCAGGAGTCACCGTCAATGGAACGCCCCAAAAATCGGCGTATCTTCCTCACGAGACTGTCATGCGCGGCGCGAAGATCGTTTTCTCCATGCAGGATCATCCGCTGAAAAGCTGAAGCGTGCAGCGCAACCTGCTGCACGCTCCATGGCTGCAAAGCCGCTATGCTTCCATGAAGACAGCGGCTGAACGCGCAGGCACAGTGAGCGTCCCAGAGTTTGGTTGTGCATCCTGCTCCTCAGGCGTTGCCACAACGAAGTTCGTGACGCCCGGCACAGCAACGTTTACCGTGATCGGCCGTGCCTCTTCCAGGTTCATCACAACGACCGCCCGCTTCTTATCCTCTGCGATAAAGACGCTGTATTTGAAAAGCCCATTCGCTGACGCTTTACCGTCGAGCGTGTCGCGGAACTCAGCATCCCACAAAAACTTGCGATACTTTCGCCGCAGAGCATCCACCTTCTTTCCATAGTCCAGAGTCAGCGGGAAGTCTGTTACATGGCCCTTAAAGTTGAACGGCTCGTAGCTGATGATGTACCGGTACAGCAAACAGAGATTGACCTCCTCGCGCGCATTGAAGCCGCGCACGGCAGCCATCAGCGGCGCCTGCGAATCGACATAGCGCAGTGCATGACGGGTCGCCGTCCCAATCCTGTAATAGCCCAGATAGTAGTACGGCATCAGCCAGTCACCGGGCCCTTCACCCGCAAAAAGGAAATCCGGATTCACCTTGTCCGCAGCCGCGCGAAACTCCTTCACCAGCGGGATATCGGCATTGAATAGATATCCCGGAGCAGTGTAGCCGTGTCCCTGCGCGAAGTTATACAACACGCCATTGTGCTGCATCACCTCGTCAAACAGCCACCCGTGCGCCCCGAGCGCAAGAATCTTCTCGAACTCATGCGTTGCAATATCGCGATACGCCGGCGAACAGACATCCATAATCGCCCGGCGCCGTTGATTGATCCCTGCTAACTGCGTTGGTGTCGTGTACGCATATCCGCCAGACTCATACTTGTTGCCATACGGATCAACAGCCTCGTATTTGTAGAGCTCCTTCTTGTAGTAGTCCGTCGACATGTCCGCAAAGATCGGTTTGCCGAACAGAATCATGTGCACGCCCTTGGCCTGCAGCTCCGCGACAGCATCGTGCAGTTCCTGCCAGGTTCCCAATCCGGGGTCGGTATCCAGCGAAGGATCGCCGCCGTCCTGTCCGCCCTTGTTCCAGCCGACTACCTGGATCGCCGTGACGCCATTCTCCGCACACTCCGTCCCGTACTGCACGAGGTCTCGATACGGAACGCTGTAATCCTGCTCTGCGCCGTCAACCCGCAACTGCAACCACGAATGCACATCCTGCGCCCACGGCGCAACGCGCGGCTTTTTGAACCACGTCTCTCGCCACTGTTTGTATACATCGAGACCGGCATGCCAGTCTCCGTCATAGGTCCGCATGACGACCGGCGCAAACTGCACCCTTGAATGCGGATGAGCAAACACAAAGTGACACGTCCGGAATTCGAGATGCACTGGCCACCCGGAAATCTCATCCTCCTTCGGCACATCGTCATACACCCAGTCCACCACCCCCGGATGCTGTTCAAAGGTGAACTCCATCAGATATCGAATCTGCGGATCTTCGATGGCAACATAGATTCCCTGCTCCGCGGCAGTACCCGGCTGTGCAATCACTCCCGCCTGTGCAGCAACTCCATGTGCCGCTGTTCCCGGCTGTATAGCCTGCAGCAGACAATACTGGCTTTGGCTCGATTCGATGGTTCGCGTCGGCCACCGAACTCCCCAATAACCCTTCGCATTGTCGAATCGCGGATAGATAGGCGACGTAGAGAGCGCACCAACCCACATGTGGTGTGCCTCGACTATGCTGTCGCGCGAGGGCGGATTGAAATCGCCGAAGTAGGGATAGTCCACGGTTTCCACAAAGCAGTCGGAGTTGTTCTCCAACTCCGCCTCAAACGTAAGCTTGCCGTTCTCCAGCGTCACCGTGCCCGTAAACGCGATCGGCATTACGCCGCCGTGCTCGCTGAGCAGGTTCTCCCAGTGCATGCGCACCTTGTTCGACGCGATCTTTTGAACACTCGCCGCCTTCTGCTTCGTGCCTACGATGAAGTTATCCCGCCGCTTGCTCAGAGGAACAAACAGCCGGAACGATGCGCCAAGCTCCGGCCGCCGTTCGATCACCCACGTCCCTGACTTGCGCTCCATGCGCACCAGCGCACCCGACAGGCTGTCGAACGCTACATGGAGATGCGCGTCCTCAAGCACGATCTCCTCACCGAGCTTGATCGGCGCGACCGGTCGCGACTCCTGGTCCTGTGCCGCTAACTCGCTTCCACTACCCAGCGCTCCGAATGTCGCCAGACCTGCCAGCTTGCCGAATGTCCTGCGACTGATTCCTTCTTTCAACTCTCATCTCCTTGAGATACCGGTCTCCGCAACACTATACATCACGTTATCCAGCTTCGACAGCTTAAGCACATGAGGGCTCTGAGCAAGACCAACCCTGCTCAGAGCCCTCATGTGGAGAAGGAAGAAGCTCCTAGAAATGGAACGATCCCGAAAACTGCAGGAACCGCGAATCGATGGTGTTGGCCTGATTGGCCATAGTCCCGGTCAGCGCAACAGCATTGGCGCCAATATTCGTGCTGGTGCCGCCAGGGTTGCCGAAGCTCGGATGATTCAGCACGTTGAAGGCATCGGCGCGGAGTTCGAGGTATTTGCCCTCTCTCCACACCTTGAAGTCTTTGAAGAGCGACGCGTTCAATCTCCAGTTGCCCGGACCCGAAACATCGTTCTTGCTACTGCCGAAGAAGGGCGCCACATTCGGATAGCCTGTCACGTACGGCACACCGTTCGCAAGGGCGGGGTCGGTGTTTATCGTCCCATCCGTTTTGTACTTTCCATTGGCCAAGGCCGTGTCCGGTCCGATCGCCGGCGAATAGTAGTTGAAGTAGCCGGTTGCATAAGGTGCCAGGTCTTTGATCGCAGCCGCGTTGGTTGTGTTGACGACACCGCGCGGATCAGCGAACGCGCACGGGTTGAACCAGCGTGTTCTCGTATGCGTCTGCGCTGCGCAAACGTTCGCAGCGGTATTGGACGGCGTTCCCGTCGTGATGCCGCTTTCGTAAGGCGAATTGCCGCTTGTCGTAGGATTCGGCGCCGGTAAGCCAGTCGACATCGGGTCGCCAATCTTGACCGCGCTGTTGCTCAGACCACCATTGGCGTTCTGCCATCCCGGGATTCGGCTGATGCTAACCGTAAACGGCTGCCCCGTCTGGCCCCACCACTCCATGTCCGTCTTCCATCCGCCGATGATCTCGTTGAGGATGCCGCCATGGTTCACCCAGTGCCGGCCTTCGCCAAACGGAAGGTCATAATCGACGTTGATCACGGCGCGGTGCCGGATATCGTAACCGGACTGCCCCCATTCGTACCGGATAGGAATGATCGCGGACTGCTTGTAAGCGCCGATGTCTCCGCCAAGCAAATCGGTGGTGTTATCGAATGCGTGAGCCCAGGTATAGCTGCCGAAGAAGGACAGCCCGTGGGAGTAGTGCTTCTGCAACATCACCTGGAGTGAGTTGTATGAACTTGCACCTGTCCACGACATCCAGAACTGCCCACTGAGATGTGGCGCTGGCGTGGTCCCGTTGAGTTGCTGGCCTCCGATCGTGATCGCCTGCGGCATATCAGGATTGTTGCGGCCCGTCACCAGGTGGCGTCCGACGCTGCCCACATAGCTGACCGTCAACGTGGTTGTCGGCGAAAGCACCTGCTGCACGCTGGCGTTGTAATTGATGGTGTATGGCATGTGCATCACTGGGTCCTCCATCGAGACGCTCGGGAAGGCCGCGTTGTTCGCGATTCCGCCCGGTCCGACGAACTGCCCGAGACCACCCTCAAGCGTATTGCCGAAGGTACTCTGCGATTCGCAATAATTGTCCGCAGGATTCGGATTATTTGTCGAGCAGCTCGGCAACTGCTGTGAATTCGCATTCACGATGAACGGCGGATTTAGCAAATTGGCAGCGCCGCCGCCCGGCTCAAACCCGCCCATGAAGACGCCGCCTCCGATGCGACCCACCGTCTCCGGGCTGAACTGGTACGCTGCGCCGAACCGCGGCGACCAGTTGGCATTGGGGTAGGAGGCGAGGTACGGGTTATTGGTGTAAACCACCGGCACGTTATCCGCGTTGAACAGCGTCAGGAGATTGGGTGGAAGCGGATTGCTCTTCTGGGCCGCTGGCAGCACGAACTGGAATGTTCCGACTCCGCCGTTCGGGGTCATGGCGCTGCTCAGCATTACGAAGTTCGCTAGCTGATTGGCCTGCTCCCGCTTGGGCGTGAAGTACTCGTACCGGAGCCCAAGATTTAGCGTGAGCTTGTGCGTCGCCTTCCAGTCGTCCTGCACATAACCAGCCATGTACTGTTGCACGAAGTGCGTGTAAACGAACGAGCTGATACCTGCGCTGGCCATGTTAGTCGTCGAAGAGTAACTACCATCCTTCAACGTGCCGAGCGCGACGAAGTCCGCGACGCCATTGCCGGTAGGGCCACCTGCTCCGGTCACACCGGTAAATGTCCCGCTATAGCTGTAGCTTCCGAGGGGCTGCGCGGCGTTCGTGCTGTACCAACGCCCCGGCATGGCGTTAACGCCCGCTTTCAGCGAGTGATTACCAATCACCTTCGTCACGTTGTCGATGATCTGGTAAACGTTCATGCCCTCGTGGGCCGGGTCGTTGCCGTGAGTTCCAAATGTAGTTAGGCCACTAATGATCGTCGACGGCAAACCGCCGAGCTGAAGAGCGGGATTGGCGGGTACGCCACCCATTCCCAGAGTAGCTGCAATGTTCGTCCCATAGTTGTATTGCAGGTTCGAATCGTTGCCCCAGTTGAAGCCAAAGCGGAACTCGTTGATCAGCGTAGGCGAGAAGGTATGCGTTTCGCTGAGCATGAAGTTTTCGCTCAGGTAGCTCTGGTTGTGACCCTGGTAGCTTCCGGTTCCGTCCAGAATCGGACCGAGTGGCGCAGGGAAGGTGTTGATGACGTGCTGGTAGTGAACGGCGAAAGTAAACAGGTCCCGG
>DASUHZ010000051.1:0-18150 GCA_036273275.1 Bryocella sp. | reverse complement strand
CTCCCCGGCGAGAGGTGACGTGATGAGTTTGTTTCCGATGTTCCTGAAGCTGACCGCGCGGCCGTGTGTGGTGGTGGGCGCGGGAGCGATTGCGGAGGGAAAGATCGGGGCGCTGCTGGAGGGTGAGGCGCAGGTGACGGTGATTGCGCCGGAGACGTTGCCGCGGGTGCGCGAGTGGGCTGAAGGTGGCGACATCGCGTGGGTGCGGAGGGAGTATCGCGAGGGTGATCTGGCAGGGGCGTTTCTGGCTGTAGCGGCGACGGCGACGGCGGAGGTGAATCGCGCGGTGTTTCGCGAGGCGCAGGAGCGCGGCGTGCTGGTGAATGCGGTGGATGATCCGCCGTTCTGCGATTTTTATTTTCCGTCGATTGTGAAACGCGGCGAGCTGCAGATTGCGATTTCGACGGCGGGAGAGAGCCCGGCGCTGGCGCAGCGGCTGCGCAAGGAGATCAATGCGGCTCTGCCGCTGGATACGGGCGAGTGGCTGATGGAGTTGGGACGGCTGCGGCGCGAGGTGACGGCGGTTGAGCCGATCGGCGAGCCGCGAAAGCAGTTGCTGCATGAGCTGGCGCAGCGCGAGGTGTGCGGGTTTGATGGGTGTCCGGCGCGGGCGAGGGCGAGGGAACATGCGCGGGAGGTTGGATATGTTCATCCCAATCACGAGCTCGTTGAGGACCCCGGGTATGTTCATCCCACTCATGACAACGATAAGGCCGTCGTCATGAATGGGGCACCCGAAGGTGAGGTGGTTCGATGACGAAGGCGCAGGCGGGGAAGGTTTATCGGGTGGGCGCGGGGCCGGGGGATCCGGAGCTGCTGACGGTGCGGGCGGTGCGGCTGCTGGAGTCGGCGGATGTGGTGTTTCACGATGACCTGGTTCCCGATGAGGTGCTGGCACTGGCGCACAAGCACGCGCTGGTGACAAGTGTGGGCAAGCGCTGCGGGCGGCCGCGGATTACGCAGCAGGGAATTCATTCGCTGATGATCGAGGCGGCGCGCGCGGGGCAGAGCGTGGTGCGGCTGAAGTCGGGCGATCCGCTGGTGTTTGGGCGTGCGGGCGAGGAGATTGCGGCGCTGCGCGCCGCGGATGTGAAGTTTGAGGTGGTGCCGGGAGTGACGGCGGCGTTTGCTGCAGGGGCTTCGCTGGCGCTGCCGCTGACGGACAGGAAGTATGCGTCGAAGCTGATTTTTTGCACGGGACATCATGCGACGGGGAAGGATCCAGCGCCGATTTGGTCGGGGCCGCTGCCTGAGGATGCGACGCTGGTGATTTATATGCCGGGGCGCGACACGGCTCGTCTGGCGCGTGAGCTGGCGGAGGCTGGTGTGGCGGCGGATGTGCCGTGCGCGGCGGTGTCGCAGGCGGCGACGACTCGGCAGAGTTATGTGGTGTCGCGGCTGGAGGGGCTGGCAGAGATGGAGTGTGGGCCGGCTCCGCTGCTGGTGCTGGTGGGAAGGGCGATGGAGCCGTTGCTTGATTGGGAGGCGTTGCCTGCATCGGCGCGGTCCGGAGTTGAAGCGATATTCGAGGAAGTAGCTGCCGGCTTGTAACTCCCTTTCCGATCTTATTTTGCTACGGTGCGATCTTCGTTCGCTTCATGGTCCAGTCTCCCGTCTTGACGAAAGGGCCACCGGACGCGCTCACATAGATTTCATAGCTCCAGGTATCCGGAGAGAGATGGTAATCATTGCGCACAAGTGCATGGTGATCGCCCCTGTACCAAGCGGTTCCGCGAAGAGTGAAATCACCGTAACCGTTGCGCAGTAATTCATCCAGGCCATCCGCAGCGAGGTGTTCCTTTCCCTGGCCCTTTCGATTGATGAAGACTGTAGAAGTCGCGGGCTCGACGACGATGTATCGCCTATAACGTGTCTCCGTCAATTTACCTGCTTCGACGTAAACGTATTCCATGTTGAGGCGGTGCTTGCGCTTGTCCTCAGTCACGGTGATGGTCACGCTCGATGTAGTGACCGGATTGACGCTGTAGTCATGGTTCGTGCCAACCCAGGTACCCACAAAATGGTCGTTGAGAGTTTGGAGTTGTGAGCTTGTCTGGGCGACGAGCGACTGGACTGACGAAAACATCAAGAGAGCGACGACGGTCTTTCCGAGTGGATGCATGATCGCGGCCTATTTTGATGATTGCGGTTCGGATTCGGCGAGGAGTTTGATGAGGTGGTCCTTCCAGACGGCGGCGGCAGTGTGGGTGCCGTGGCCGTGGGTCTGGTCGGAGATGGGGATGAGGACGAACTGCGCGTGCGGCATGCGCTTTGTGAGTTTTTCGGCAATGCCGAGCTCGGGCGGGTTGATGAAGTCGTCGGCGGAGTTGATGAACATCACGGGGACGGTGATGCGGTCGAGGTGGGGTTCGGGGTTGTAGTTACGCGAGGAGTCCACGTAGTAGATGAAGTTGTTGGCGTCGATGTGTGGATCGACGCGGTCGAGGTAATTGTCGATGTACTTCTCGGCGGCTGCGCGGGTGGGCGCCGCCTTCTGGAGAACGAGCGGTGCTGAGCCCATGACAAAGAGCATCTCGTCGGCGGTGCGTATGCCTTCTTCTGGCTCCGTTGTGTAGTTGCCGTTATTCCAGGCGGGATCGCGCTTGATGTTTTCGATGGACAGATAACGCATCATTCGATTGCGTCCGGCGATCTCGGTGGGAAGGCAGGCGAGCGGCATGAGCGCGTCGGCGAAGTTGGGGTAGGTTTCCCCCCAGACGAAGCTTTGCATGCAGCCCATGGAGGTGCCGAGGATGAGGCGGAGGTGGTCGACGTGCAGGCCTTCGAGGAGCATCTGGTGCTGCGAGCGAACCATGTCGTCGTAGTCGTAGTGGGGGAATTTCATGCGCAGGCCGTCGGAGGGCTTGGAGGAGTCGCCCTGGCCGATGTCGTCGGGGAGGATGAGGAAGTATTTTGTGATGTCGAGCGGCTGGCCGGGGCCGAAGAGGACGTTGGAGAAGATGGGGTTAAGAAGCGTGTGGCGGTCGCCACCGGTGCCGTGGAGGAGAAGGACGGCGTTGTCGACGCGGCCGGCGGCGTTGCGGTGAGGAGTGCCGAGCGTGAGGTAGCGGAGCTTGAGCTCGGGGAGAGATTCGCCGGTGCCGAATTTGAAGTCGTGCGCGATGTAGAGCTCGTCTTTGCTGGGCCAGTTAGATTGCGGGCGCGGCTGCGCGGGTGTCGTGGACATGGTTTGCGCGCAAGCGATGGTGGCGAGGGCAGAGAGTGCGAGGGTGAGGAGAGTGCGCATGCGGTGGCTCCTGGAGCGGCAGTGGCAGAAAAGCAGGTTCCTTGGCTTCGCCTCGGAATGACAGAAAGAAAAGCAAAGGCAAAAGCAAAAGCAAGGGCAAAGGCAAGAACAAAGGCAAGAGCAAAAGCAAAAGCAAGAGCAAAGGCAAGAGCAAAAGCAAGAGCAAGAGCAAGAGCAAAGGCAAGAGCAAGAGCGGGTCTGAATCAGTTTCGAGATGCGAGTTTCGAGTTGCGAGTTAAAGACTGAGGGCGCGAAGAACAGTGTCTTCGCGCCCCTAAGTGTAGAACGGGTTACTCGGTTGGGGCGTGGGTGTGGGCGGGGGCTTGTTCGCGGGCTTTCTTTGCTTCGTCGGTGAGTGGGGTGGTGATTTCGTCGAGGAAGTCCTTCTTGCTGTCGTCGCGAACGAGGACCGGATAGCGCTGGCCATCGTGATAGTTGATGTCGACCGGAACGATGTAGTCCTCGGTCTGCATGAGGAGATGAATGGGCTCTTTGTTGGTTTTGGCGTTGTCGATCGCGTCGCGCAGGCGCTCAGCGGAGAAGGTGCGGCCGTTGATGGCGATGAGCTTTTGGCCGGGCGCGAGTCTGGCCTGATCGGCGGGGCCGCCCCAGCGAACGTCGGAGATGTTGCCCGCGCTGTTGACGCGCAGACCGAGCGAATACCAGACGTTGAGGCTGCCTCCGCCGCGGCGGGAGGCGCCGGCCATCAGCTTCTCGGAGTCGTTGGGGTGGTCCTGGTAGACGAGCTTGTAGCCGCCGCGCTCGATGCCGTCGAGGTCGGCGTGCGGATTGATGAGATCGATGCGGTCATGGAGAAACTTTGCCCAGTCGTACTTCGCGACCTGGTTGAGGTCGTCGATGAGCTCCTGGCGGTTGTAGGTGACGATGAGCGGACCCGTATTGCCGCCTTTGGCGAGGAAGATGTGCAGGAAGTCAGTGAGCGATTTCTGGTCGTTGGTGAGCTGACGGATCAGGGTGTCGGCGTCGAGCCAGAGGAGCTCGCCCTCCTGGTAGTAGTCCTGACCGCGCTTCCAGTTGGCCCATGCGGGATTGCCGCCGCGAAGGATGCTGGCAGCGATGGCGGTGTCGTCGGTTGGGCGCCACAGGCGGCCGGGCTTGTTGTCGAGGTTGGCGGCGGACATCGCGAGGAGACCGCGGTATTGCGCGGCGGTCTTGAGGCCGGAGCGCGCGGCGAGAACGTTGCCGAGGTACTGGGTCATGCCCTCGTAAACCCATAGAAGCTCGCCCTGCTGCATCTTGTGGAAGTCGGGCTGGTAGAGGCTGTAGGGGCGGCGGTATTTGCCGTTCCAGGAGTGCGTGAACTCATGCGAGAGCAGGTCGGCGTTGCCGAGGCGCATGCCGGGATTGGTGAAGCCCTTTTCCTCGACGCCGTTGTCGGAGGACTGACCGTGCTCGAGGCCCTCGCCGCCGGCGACGTCAGAGAGCGTGAGCAGGAAATGGTAGACGTTGTAATGATGCGAGGCGTACGCGGCGCTTGCCTCGCGAACGAGATTTGAGACCTCGGCGAGGAGGTCGGGCTTGAGGTTGGAATCTTCGGGATCATCGGAGACAACGTCGATGAAGTGCTTTGGCGAAATTTCGGGAGCGAGAGGGAACTCGTGGAAGTATTCACCCGCGATGACTGGAGAGTCCTCGAGCTGCTCGACTGTGGTGGGCTGGAATTGCGTGGTGCCGCCGGGCGTGGAGTTCGGGTCGTAGGCTCCGACGGGCTGCAGCGCGGTGCCGATGCCCCAGCCCTTCGGGACGGTCACGCTGGGCTGGATGGGGATGTCGCGAACGGGTGTGTTCGCTGGGTAAAGCATCAGTTTTTCCCACTCGAGCACAGCGAGCTTGTCTGAGGCGCGGGAGAGCACGATGCAGTCGAGGTGCGCGTGCAGCGTGGTGACGCCGGGAGGCACGTCGACGTGGAACTCGTAGAGGTCGGTGTCGTCACGGCGCCACGGGATGGTTTTGCCGTTCGCGGTGAAGACCACGCCGGTGATCTGGTCGGCGGGACCGGTGGGGCGATGGTTACCGGGGATCCATTCGGGCGTGGTGAAGGCGGCGGGGCCCGGCTTCACGGGGAGGTCGATCTCGGCGTGGTAGAGCTTGCGGGGAGCGTCGGTGAGGTCGGCGGTGATGCGTATGGGGGTCTGACAGAAAGAAGGAAGTGCGAGCAGAGACGCGGCGGCGAGGAGCACAGAGGTGCGGAGCATCTTGGAAAAGGTCCTCTCGAGGGCGGACGGCGTGTTGGATAAGGGGATAACGAGAAAGGGCTCGCCGAAGACGCGGCGAGCCCGAGGGCTTAGCTGTTGAGGGCTTGCTCGATGGCGCCGGTGAGGAGCGGATCTTCAGGTGTGATGTCGGAGGCGAAGCGGCCGACTACTTTGCCATTGCGATCGATCAGAAATTTCTCGAAGTTCCAAAGAAGCTCGGGTGGATTGTTGGGAGCGGGCAGCCCCTGGGATTTCAGATAGCCAGCGAGGTCTTCGCGGAGGGCGTTGCCATTGCCGTTCTCGGTGCGCTCAGGACGCTGCGCGATGAGCTCGCGGTAGAGAGGATCTTTGTCGGGGCCGGTGACGACGGATTTGCTGAAGAGCGGGAAGCTGACGGGATAGTCGATCGAACAGAACTTTGCGATGTCCTGTTCTGTTCCGGGTTCCTGGCCGGCGAAGTCATTGGCAGGGAAGCCGAGGACGACGAGACCGCGCTCCTTGTAGCGTTGATAGAGCGACTCGAGGCCGGTGTACTGCGGAGTGAAACCGCATTTGGAGGCGACGTTGACGATGAGCAGAACCTTGCCGCGGAAGGACTCGAGGGAGGTGGAATTGCCGGACAGGGTTGTGAGCGGGATGTCATAAATCTGAGGCATAGGGCAATTATCGCAAGGTGCGGATTGCGACATGGAAAGGGGCCTCGCTTGTTGTGAGGAAAAGAGTTAGCTGTGCGGATTGACAGAGTAGCGTAGGATATCTAACGGTGCGCCTTCGCGCGACCGAGGATTTAGCCCAGGCATGAGCTTCTTCGATCTTCTGTTTGGTAAGCCGCTGGCTACCAGTGCCGAAAAGGACGAGCACATCGGTGTAGCGGCAGGTGTCCCGATCTTCGGGCTGGATGGACTGACCAGCGCGGCGTACGGCCCGGAAGCGGCGATGGTGCTGCTGATTCCGCTGGGGATGGCCGGCGTGGACCGGCATCTGCTGCCGATCTTCACGGCGATCCTGCTGCTGCTCGGCATCCTGTACTTCAGCTATCGGCAGACGATTATCGCGTACCCGACGGGTGGCGGATCGTTCACGGTTGCAAGCGAGAACCTGGGCAACGGCGCGGGACTGCTGGCGGCCGCGGCGCTGATGATCGACTACATCCTGACCGCAGCGGTGGGTATTTCGGCCGGCGTAACGGCGCTGGTGAGCGCGTTTCCAGAGCTGCACCCACATCAGCTGGCACTGTGCCTTGGCGTGCTTGCGATCATCGTGATTGTTAATTTGCGCGGCGTAAGGGAGTCAGGCGTCGCGTTTATGCTGCCGACGATCATCTTTGTCGGCACGCTGCTGGCCACGATTGCCGTGGGTCTGTATCACTCGTTTGTAACGGGCGGACATCCAACGCCGGTGACGGCGCCGCCGCCGCCGATTCCGGCGACGATGCAGGTGATCACGGTATGGCTGTTGCTGAAAGCATTCTCAAATGGATGCGCGGCTATGACTGGCGTGGAGGCGGTGTCGAACGGGGTGACGGCGTTCAAAGAGCCTAAAGCGAAGCGCGCGAACCAGACGTTGACCGTCATTATCTTCATCCTGATGATCCTGTTGCTTGGCCTCTCGTATGTGGCCAAGGCGTATGGCGTGACAGCGATGGATCCGGATGCGCTGAATTATCAGAGCGTGCTCTCGATTGAGGTGGCCGCGGTATTTGGCCGGGGATGGTTTTACTTCCTGACGATGGGGGGCGTGCTGGCGGCATTGTCGTTCAGCGCCAATACTGCGTTTGCAGGATTTCCGCGCATGGCGCGGGCGATTGCCCAGAAAGATTACCTGCCGCACGTGTTTCTGCTGCGTGGGCGCCGGCTGCTCTTCTCGCACGGTATTTATGCGCTTACCGGGTTTACAGCGCTGATCCTGATCCTGTTCGACGGTGTGACCGACCGGCTGATTCCGCTGTATGCGATCGGCGCGTTTATGGCGTTTACGCTGAGCCAGGCCGGCATGGTGAAGCACTGGATGAAGGATAAGGAGGCCAGCCACCGGCGCGCGAAGCTCTTCCTGAATGGGTTGGGTGCGCTGGCAACCGGCATCACGCTGATCGTCGTGCTTCTGACGAAGTTCATTTACGGGGCGTGGGTGGTTGTCATTCTCGTTCCGCTGATCATCGCGCTGATGGCCGCCGTGAAGCGGCACTACAAGCGGGTAAAGCTGGAAACGGCAGATCCAACACCTCTGCGGCTGAGTGGACTGGAGCCGCCCATTGTTGTGATCCCGATGGCCCGGTGGGACAAGATCGGCGAAAAGGCAATGCGTTTCGGCATGCTGATGAGCCCGGTAGTCAAGGTCGTGCATGTGGCGTCGAGCGAGGAATTTGATCCCGTTGAGAACGCGTGGGACGAGCTTGTGCTGAAGCCGATTCGTGAGCATGGATGCGCAGAGCCGGAGCTGGTGACGGTGCAGAGCACGTACCGTACGATTCTGTCGCCACTGATGGATTACATTTTGAAGCTCGAGGATGAGAATCCGGGACGCAAGATTGCTGTGCTGTTGCCGGAGCTGGTGGTTCGACACTGGTGGGAGAACCTGCTGCATAATCAGCGCGTGCAACTGCTGAAGCTGCTGCTGTTGCTGAAGGGCAATCAGCGGATCGTGGTGGTGAATATCCCGTGGTATCTGTAGCGAAGCGAGCCGGCAAGTTACCGGCAGCGGGTCAGCTGACCGTGCGCATACGTGCGACTACAGCGGGGATGACTTCGAGCGCGTAGTCGAGCTCTTCGTCGGTGGTGAGGCGCGAGAGTGAGAGCCGCAGGCTGGAGCCTGCTTGTGCGGGCGTGAGGCCCATCGCGAGAAGGACGTGGGAAGATTCGTTGGCGCCGGACATGCACGCGGAGCCTGAGCTGGTGGAAATTCCTTGAAGGTCGAGCGCCATTAGAAGGGTTTCGGCTTCGATCCCGTCGATGCGCAGGTTGATGGTGTTGGAGATGCGTGGAGCGCCGCTGCAGTTGATGGTTGCGCCGGGAACGAGCGCGAGTAGACGCCGCTCAAAGTGGCTGCGGCGAGCGATGAGTTCCGCGGGCGATTGAGAACCTGGAGTTTGCGCGGCAGGCCGATTCGTGAGGAGTTGGTGGTCCTGTCCTTCGAGCCATGCGGTGGCGAGCTCGGCGGCGCGGCCGAGGCCGACGATGCCGGGAACGTTCTCGGTGCCGGCGCGGCGCTGGCGCTCGTGGGGGCCGCCGAGGAAGAGCGGAGCGAGTTCAATGCCTTTGCGAACGAAGAGCGCGCCTGTGCCTTGCGGGGCGTACATCTTGTGCCCGGAGATGGAGAGCAGGTCGACGTTCTTGAGTTCGCCGGAGAGATCGAGCGGCAGCTTGCCGGCGGCCTGGACGGCGTCGGTGTGGACGAGCGCGCCATGTGCCTTGGCGATGCGTGCGATTTTGCCGACAGGCTGGATGGCGCCGGTCTCGTTGTTGGCGAGCATGACGCTGACGAGCTTGGTATGCGGGCGCATGGCGGCTTCGACGTCTGCGGGGTTGATTACGCCATTGCTGTCGGGATTGAGATAGGTGACCTCCAATAGGGCATTGGCTTCGCCGCCCCGGCTGGGGTCGCTGCCACGTCTTTCGAGCGACTCCGCGGCGAACAAGACCGCGTGATGCTCAATTTTTGTCGTGATGAGATGCGCGGGTTCATGATGGTCCAGCCATGGCTGCAGGATGCCGGAGAGCGCGAGGTTATCGCTCTCGGTTCCGCCGGAGGTGAAGACGATCTCTTTGGGCGCGCAGTGGAGAAGAGATGCGACCGCAGTGCGGGCATGTTCGACGGCTGCGCGGGTTCGCTGGCCGGACTGGTGGGCAGAGCTGGGGTTGCCGTGGCGTTCGAACCAAAAGGGCTGCATCGCCTCCAGAACTTGCGGGAGAACTGGCGTGGTCGCGTTGGCGTCGAGGTCGATACGCATCTGTGACGAGAGTACCGGTTTGGATGACAAGTTGCGATGCCGTCTCTGCTAGCCTGTACGCGTCACAACTTTACATCGTGAGGTGATCTATGCGTCTTCGTTATTGCCTGGGGTATTGTTGCGCGGTTCTGGTACTGACCGGGTGGACGCTGACGGGCTCTGCGCAAATGAATTCGACAAGCATGAAAGTGGCTCCTGGCGCACAGATGTCACCCGTGCAGGCAGAAGACGAGTTGCTGAACCTGTTTGAGCAGGAGTTCATGGGTGTGGCGAAGGCAATGCCCGCGGACAAGTATAGCTTCGCGCCGGCTGGTTCCAATTTTGCGCCATCGCAGGGAGCGAAGTATGAGGGGGTTCGCACGTTTGCGCAGGAGATTTCCCACGTCTCGCTGGCAAACTACTACTTCGCTTCAAAGATTCTGGGAGAGAAGGTGCCGGTTGATCCGAAGACCATCAGTGGCCTGGCGACCAAGGATGAGTTGCTGAAGGCTGCGGCGGATTCGTTCGCCTATTCGCATAAGGCAATCGCGTCGATTACTCCGGAAAATGCGTACGTGGCGATTGACGGAGTGGACGGTCTCCACACGCGCGCGGTGATTGCGTCGTTTATTGCTGCACATGGATTCGACCACTACGGACAGATGGTCGAGTATCTGCGGATGAACGGGATTGTTCCGCCGGGATCGAAGTAAGGGAGTTAGAAAATTCCGTTTCGTAGCTCCCTGACTTACTAGCTTTTCTAACTGCTCATTACTCAGCTGCGCTTTTCGATGGGCGTGTAGGGCGCCGGGTATGCGGGGCCGGTGTACTCGGCGCGCGGCCGGATGAGCCGGTTGTCGTCGTGCTGCTCGATGACGTGCGCGCACCAGCCGGCGATGCGGCTGATGGCAAAGATTGGTGTGAAGAGATCGATGTCGATGCCAAGCGTGGTGTAGGTGGACGCGGAGTAGAAGTCGACGTTGGCGTTGAGCTTCTTCTGGTCTTTGACGAAGTCCTCGATCTGGCGGGACATCTCATACCACTTCGGATTCGCGTCGCGTCCGAGCTCCTCGGACATGCGGCGAAGGTGCGTGGCGCGCGGATCTTCCGTGGTGTACACGCGATGGCCGAAGCCTGAAATCTTTTCCTTGCGCTGCAGCATGCCGCGGACATGCTCGACTGGGTCTTCGCCGGCTTTGTCGACGGCATACAGGATGCGCATGACGGCTTCGTTGGCGCCCCCATGCAGCGGGCCTTTCAATGCGCCGATGGCACCCGTGATGGCGGAATGCATGTCGGAAAGCGTTGCGGCGATGACCCGCGCGGCGAAGGTGCTGGCGTTCAGTTCGTGATCTGCGTGCAGGATGAGAGCGACATCCAGCGCGCGCGTGGCTGTCTGAGATGGCTTTTCGCCGTTCAGCAGGTAGAGGAAGTTTGCTGCATGTGAGAGCGAGGGATCGGGCTCGACGAGATTCCTGCCTTTGCGAATGCGGTCGAAGCAGGCGACGATCATCGCGATCTGCGAGGTGAGATGGAAGCTCTTGCGCAGGTTAGATTGATGCGTCGTGGAGTTCGCGTCGGTGTCGTAGATGGAGAGCAGAGAGACCGTTGTGCGCAGGACCTCCATGGGTGAGGCTGTTTTGGGAAGCGTGCGGAGGAAGTCGATGGCTTGCGAGGGCAAGGTGCGCGCTGCGGCCAATTCCCGGGTGAACTGCTTGAGCTCGGCCGCAGTCGGCAGTTTGCCATTCCAGAGGAGGCAGGTGGTTTCTTCGAAGGTCGAGTGCTCGGCAAGCTCGTGGATGTCGATGCCGCGATAGGAGAGGATGCCGCGCGCGCCGTCGATGAAGCAGATGGAGGATTCGTTCGCGACGACGTCCTGCAGGCCTTTGGGTGCAGTCTTAGACATTTCGAGGTGCTCCGGGCTGGAAATAGCAACAGCGTTACTGATTATCGGAGAGCGGCAAAACGATTGTCACGACGCAGTAGCCGAATATCGGTTTGAACGGGCGAAATCATTGCATCAAGCGCGCAGGATCGAACGGCCGCAGATTGATGGCAACCGGTTTGCCTTCGAGCAGATCGGCGAGTACATGAGCGGTGGCGGGAGCAAGCAGAATGCCGTTACGGTAGTGCCCACCGGCGATCCACTGCGGTGTCGAGCCCGGCAGTATCCCGGGCAATTTACCGATTAATGGAAGACCGTCGGCAGCGGCTGGGCGGAGTCCCGCCCAGGCTTCGACCTGCGGAGCGGCAGTCGAGTCGACAAGTGCCGGCAACAGGGCCGCCGCGCGCAGACGGAGCGCGGCGAGGTCGGCTGCACGGGTGCGAACGTCGAAGCCGGCGTCCTCTTCGGTGGCGCCGATGAGTGCCGTGCCTGCCTGCGGTCCATGAATGCGGGGGACGACGTAGAAGGAGGAGCTGCGATGAACCTGGTCCAAAGGAAGATTGGATGGCAGACGAACGCGCAGCATCTGGCCTTTGCGCGGTGTGATGGCAGGCTGTCCCGCAAACCAGGCGCCTGAGGCGTGGATGAGCCGACCGGCGGCGACCGCGGGGCCATGCAGTGGGCAGAGTGCGATCCGGCCGGAGGTTTTGTTGATTTCGATGCGTTCGCAGTTTTCCAGCAGAGGAATGCCCGAACGGCGAACGGCCTCCAGCGCTGCGGCACCGAGCTGGCGAGGATCGACGGATTTTTCTCGCAATTCCATGACGCGGCCGTCATCGAGGTACTGGATGGTCGTGGTCGTCTGGTAAGGGACGTCCACGCCGGACGATGCCGAAAGGCGTTCGAGAAAACGGTCATACAGCGAGATGCTGAATGCAGAAAGTTCGTGTAGTTCGGCAGGATTGTGGGGATCTTCGGCGGCCAGCATGCCGGCGGCAGCTCGGGACGCTCCACCGAGGGCAGCGGCAGTGTCCAAAACGGCGACTGAGGCACCGCGCGCGTGCAGTTCGAGGGCGAGGGTGAGACCGATGATTCCGGCACCTGTTATTGCGAAATCTGGCGTAAGGACTGGCGGCATGTTCCTCGTATAGTGTAGAAGCGCAAGGGCCGCCACCCTTGGGCCGGGCCAGGGGACTAAGGTAAGAAGTTTTCATGAGATACGCACCCTTTTGCAGGCGGGTGCGTCCAACAGCAAAGCCAAGCTGCGCCAGTTGAGTAATTTATGCCGAAAAGAGCGCACTGGACGTTAAGGAGGAGCAGCGCATGAGCGATTTGGAGCGCGAGTACGTAGTCCAATCGAAGGCCCCAGGATGGCTGATCGGGATCTCCGTTGTGAGTTTGTTGCTGGCGCTGGGTGCGCTCGGCTGGAGTCTCGGTTTGCAGAACCATCTGACCGCAGCGGAGAGCCAACTTACCGCGTCGACACAGCAGAACACTCAACTGAGCGAGAAGCTCGAAGACACGAACGAGCGGATGCGTGCGCAGGGCGAAGCGCTGGGCCAGAGTGTCGGGTTGACGCAGAAACAGTTGGAGGACAAGTCCAATCAGCTCGTGGCCGCGCAGAAACAGGCGGTAGCTGCGACGGCTCGACTGCGCAAGGAAGAGGTCGAGACACAGCAGCAGGTCGGCGCCGTGAAGCAGGATGTTTCAGCGGTGAAGACGGACGTTGCCAGCACGAAGACCGATCTCTCGAACACGCAGAATGATCTCGCGCAGACGAAGGGCCAGCTGACACGCGTGGTCGGCGACCAGGGCGTGATGAGCGGCCTGATCGCGACCAACCACGACGAGCTGATGGAACTGAAGCGTCGTGGCGAGCGCAACTACTACGAGTTCACACTGCAGAAGGGCGGACCGGCTCAGAACGTGGGGACGATAAAGCTGCAGCTCAAGAAGGTGAACCAGAAGCATGCGAAATACACGATGAACGTGGATTCCGATGATCGCGTGATCGAGAAGAAGGACAAGAATGTCGACGAGCCTGTGCAGTTCTACTCAGGCAAGTCGCCGGCGCTGTTTGAGATCGTCGTGAACAACATCGGCAAGAACTCAGTCACGGGCTATCTGAGCACGCCGAAGAATGCACCGGGGCCGATCTCGGTTCCGTAAGCTTTCTGTTCTGCAAACGAAGAACAAGGGCTGCATCCATCGGATGCAGCCCTTTCCCTGTGTGCAGTGGATGCGACCGCTACGGCAGTTTGACGGTTTGGGCTACGTGCTCGTGCAGGTCGATGGTAAGGACGGCGGAGCCCTTTGTATTCCACTTGTCCTGGGTGGTATTGGGGAACAGCAGAACAATCGAGCCCGTCTTGGTGACACCGGGATCCAGTTCGTCGCCGTCGCCGATGGGATCGGGCGCGAGGGGCGCGATTTGCGGGAACATCTGTTCCAGGCGGGGGAGCTCGGACCGGGCCACGAGAGTCGAGTCCTCAGTGGATCCGTCGCGGAACATAACGGTCGCAGACCAGCCGCTGATGAAGACGCGGTCATGCAGCTTGTTGGTCATGTTGATGTGTGCGATGACGTAGAGATCGTCTTCGGACTGACCCGGCTCGCCGACTACGTGCATGGAGTTCCCCTCAGATGCCTTGAACTCGGTGTGCGGCGCGAACACGTCGACCTTCGAGACGGAAAGCGCGGTAATTTTGTGCGGGATAACGAGATAGACCGTTACGGCCACCACCACCATGATGATGAAGGCAAGGACGACTGCGAGTACGGGGCGATCCGTCATGCTCGAAAGGATAACCCTATTCAGGGTTTGCGTTGTATCCGGGCGAGAAATTCGTCGACGGGGAGGGTGTTCAGGACGTCGGCCGGGGTAAGCCAGGCGCGGCGCAGCTGAACGATGCCGAAGTCGATCTGATCAAGCTCATCCGTAGAGTGGGCGTCGGTGTTGACGGCAATCTTGCAGCCGAGCTCCTTGGCGCGGCGAAGGTTCAGGTCCGAAAGATCCGAGCGGGCGGGCGAGGCGTTATGCTCCACGGCCACTCCCAGCCGCGCCGCTGAGGAAAGGAGCTGCTCCACGTCGATTTTGTAGGGTTCGCGCTTGAGGACCTTACGGCCGGTGGGGTGGCCGAGGATGTGGACGCGCGGGTTCTCCGCGGCGCGAAGGACCCGCGCTGTGACCTCCTCCGGTGTTTGATTGAAGCCGGAGTGCACGCTGGCAACGACGACATCTAGCTGCGCGAGCGTGTCGTCCGCGAGATCCAGCGCGCCGTCCAGCAGGATGTCGACCTCAACGCCTGCGAGGATGCGGAAGGGAACGCGGGGCTTGCGGGCAAGGGAATCATCCTCGCGCAATTGAGCCTCATAGCGCTGCCACTGAGGTCCACTGCCGGCGGCGAACTCCTCCGCAAGCTGCAGCGATGCTTCGCGGACTCGCTTTGCGTGGGCGAGAGCGCGCGTATCGTCCATGCCGTTGGTCATGGCGAGATTCTTTGAATGATCCGTAATGGCGATATATTCCAGGCCGCGGGCGATGGCGGCTTCAGCCATTTCGCGGATGGAATTCGCGCCATCGGATTCGAAGGTGTGCATGTGCACATCGCCGCGGATGTCGCTGCGCGTTATGAGCTGCGGCAACGTATGCTTCGCGGCGGTGTCGATCTCTCCACAGTTCTCGCGCAGCTCCGCCGGGATGTAGTCGAGGTCCAGCGCGTTGTAAATTTCCTGCTCGGTAGCCGCGGCGACGATGGTGTTGTCTTCGAGCCGAAGCAGAGCGTATTCGGACAGGGTGAGGCCACGTTTGATGGCGCGTTGACGCAGCGCCACGTTGTGGTGCTTGGATCCCGTGAAGTACTGGAGCGCCGCGCCGTAACTGGCTCGCGGAAGCAGGCGCACATCGACCTGCAGATTGTTCCGCAGCGTGAAGCTGACCTTGTTCTGGCCTTTCGCGAGCAGCTTGTCGATGAGTGGAAGCGCGGCGACGTACTCGACTGCCGCAGCGACGACTTCCGGTTCGCAGGCTGGACCGGTGACGAGCAGGTCAAGATCGCCGACGGATTCGCGGCCGCGGCGGAGGCTGCCGGCAGGCGTGATGGTTTCGATGCCCGGGAACTCGCGGATCAGCGCGCTGATGCGTTCGGCATGTTCGCGCGCGACATCGATGCGGAATCGCGAAGAGTTCTTGCGGTGATCCTCGATGCCCTTGATGAGCTTGTCGGTGAAGCGCTGGCCCATGCGCGGGAGCGTGAGCAGGTCTCCGCGTTTGGCTGCCTCTTCGAGTGCGTCGATGTCGGCGATACCCAGCGCGGAAAAGACCATCGCGACCGTCTTCGGCCCCATGCCGGGCAGGCGCAGGAGTTCCAGCATGCTCGGCTTGTAGCGACTCAGGAGTTGCTCGCGGAGAGGCATAGTGCCGGTGGATACCAGGTCGCAGATGTTTGCGGCCATGGTTTTGCCGATGCCCGGGATGGCGAGCAGAGCCTTCGGATCCGACTCGGCCAGCGCCGCCAGATTTGCCGTTTGCTGTTCGACCACCTCCGCGGCGCGCCGGTAGGAGCGCACGCGAAACGGGTCCGCCGCGTCTATCTCGAGCAACGCGGCGGTCTCATCCAGGAGGCGAGCAAGTGTAATGTTGTCCATCGTTGGGCGATCGTCTGCCCTCGATTGTAGATGGGTCGTAGACCGCTCAGGCGGACTTCACGACAACAACCTGATCGGCCTGCGGTCCCTTTGCGCCCTGCACGACTTCGAACTCGATCTGGTCGCCCTCACGCAGGCTCTTGTAGCCGTCGTGCTGGATCGAGCTGTAATGAACGAACAGATCCGGAGCGTCCTCACGCCCGATAAAGCCGTAGCCTTTTGCATTGTTGAACCACTTGATTACACCCTTGTACTGACTCATCGATCCTTACCCCTGGCCTTAAAGTCATCTGTAATGTCTAGAAAGCAAAGGTCTCAAGAGAGTTGCGCCCGGGTATGTACGGCAACGTACAAAGGAGCTAAGTCGGTTTTATTTATTCGAAAAAGTTTTTATTAAATCGAAATCAGGCGTCGTGTGGCATAAAAAAGGATTCCGATCAGGGATTTGCCATCGTGCAGTTTGCCGGTAAGGGCGAGCCGCACAGCCTCGGAGAGCGGGGTTGGGCGCAGCTCAATGTGCTCATCCTCGTCCGGTGTACCTTCGCCGGGCGCGTGGATCAGGTCTTCGGCCAGCAGGATGTCCATGGACTCGGCGACGAATCCGGGACTCGCATAGTACTTCACCAGCCGTGACCACTTTTTGGCGCGGTAGCCGGTCTCTTCAAGCAGTTCGCGCTTCGCGGCAGGCATCAGCTTCTCGCCGGGCTCGATTCGGCCGGCCGGCAGCTCCAGGAGGAACTGGCCTGCGGCGTGGCGATACTGCCGGATGAGCATCACGTCGGGGTCGTCCGGGTTTTTGCGATTGTCAATGGCGAGGATGACGACGGAGCCGTTGTGCCGAACGATGTCACGCCGTGCGCGGATGCCGCCGGGCTCGAGTACTTCATCGGTGGTGACCCAGAAGACCTTGCCCTGATAGACCGTTTTGGATGAGAGCGTACGAGCGCGGCCTGTAATTTTCTTGCTCGTTTGCGAGTCTCCGGGCGTTGTGACCGCGGCTTTTAGGGGTTTCTTTCTTGGTGGGGTGCTCTTCTTTTTTGAGGCAGGCGGCTTCCGGGTTGGCATGAGGGTACAGTACACGATGAGGAAGTGAATTCTGCATCGGGCAGCAGGACGGCGCATCCAACAGGCTCAAGGCTCGGGAGGCGGAGACAGGCGAATGGAAGTTCAGTGTCATCCCATATCGACCGCACCGGGAACGACTGCGCTTCTGCGCGCGTTTCTGGAACCGGCCGTTGCTGATACTGCTTCGCTGCGCCGCTGGTATGGGTCCGAGCCGTTCGGATTCGGCTGGGCGAAGAGTGCGCCCGAACTGAGTTCTGAGCATCGCGACAAACTGGCGGCGTTGCTGCTCGATCAGGCAGAACGGTTTGGGGCAGGGGATGCAGCTCGGGAAAACATCGAGCATCTCCGCAACGGTGCCGCTGCTGTAGTCACCGGGCAACAGGTCGCTCTGTTCGGTGGTCCACTGCTGACCATCCTGAAGGCCGCTACTGCGATCCGCAAAGCGCAGGACGCCAGCGCAGTCACCGGCCGCAAGTATGTTCCCGTTTTCTGGCTGGCCAGCGAAGATCACGATCTGGCCGAGGTCGACCAGATCAGCCTCCTGACGAAAACAGAGCTTGAGACGCTAAAGCTGGGGCTGGATCCGGCGCGACCGGTGCCTGTGGGCAGCCTGCGCGTCGATGGCGACACCGAAGCCGGCTGGGCGAAGCTTGACGCAGCCATCGAACGCGCCAGTGAGTTGATCGGGTGGGGACCGGTGAGCGATCTGCTTCGCGAGTGTTATGCGCAGCCCGGGACTACGCTGGCGCAGGGGTATGGCAGACTCATCAGCGCTGTGTTCGCGGAGTTTGGCCTGGTCGTCCTGGACGCTTCCTCGCGCGGCTTCCATGAGCTGGGAGCGCCGGTGTTCCGGGCAGCAATTGAGCATGCCGGAGCTCTGGAGACGGCACTGCTTGAGCGCTCGGAGGAGCTGACGGCGAGGGGGTATCACGCGCAGGTTCTAGTCTCGCCGGGACACTCGCTGCTGTTTCTGCTGGATGCGGAAACGGGCGCGCGCCAGCCGCTGCGCCGGATCGAGAACGACGCATGGAAGGCCGGCGGGCAGACGTACTCGACGGAGGAGCTCCTTGCAATCCTGGAGTCCTCTCCAGAACGCCTTAGCCCGAACGCCCTTCTCCGGCCAGTTTTTCAGGACGCGATTCTTCCGACCGCAGCCTACATCGGC
>DASUHZ010000050.1:0-59219 GCA_036273275.1 Bryocella sp. | reverse complement strand
ATGAGGGCGTAGCGGCGCGGCTGGGTGACGGTGGGGTCGTCGACCTCGGAGTGGCCGTGGCGGCGGTAGCCGATGAGGTCGATGACGACGTCGGAGGCGAAGGCGTTGCGGTAGTCGGCGGCGATGGCGGCGATGCGGACGACGGCTTCGGGGTCCTCGGCGTTGACGTGGAAGATGGGGATGGGCAGGCGCTTGGCGAGGTCGGAGGCGAAGCGGGAGCTGTTGGATTCTTCGGGGTTGGCGGTGAAGCCGAGCAGGTTGTTGACGATGACCTGGATGGTGCCGCCGACGGAGAAGCCGTCAATGGTGGCGAGGTTGAGGGTCTCGGCCCAGATGCCCTGCCCGGCGAAGGCGGCGTCGCCATGGATGATCATGGGAAGGATTTGCCCGGTGCCGTTCTGGTCGCCGGCGGCGAGTGCGCGGTCCTGGCGGGCGCGGGCGCGGCCCATGATGACGGGATCCGCGGCTTCAAGGTGGGAGGGGTTGGAGGCGAGGTGAAGTGCGACGGTCTTGCCGTTGGCGGTGAGGAAGTCGCCGGTGGCGCCCATGTGGTACTTGACGTCGCCGCCGCCCATTGTGGTCTCGGGGCTGACGTCTTCGAACTTGGAGAAGATTTCTTTGGGACTGCGGCCGACGGTATTGACCATGACGTTGAGGCGGCCGCGGTGGCTCATGGCGAAGACGGAGCGGGTGACGCCGTTTTCAGCGGCGGTAGTGAAGAGCTGATCTAAAAATGGGGTGAGGACGGTGAGGCCTTCGAGGGAAAAGCGCTTGGTGCCGAGGTAGCGCTGCTGGATGACCTGCTCGAAGAGGTCGGCGCGGATGAGGTCGGAGAGGATGCGCTTCTGCGAGAGGAGGCCGGGGCCGGGACCCTGATCGAGGCGGGTCGGGTCTTCGAGGCGCTGCTGGATCCAGGCGCGGCGCTCGGGCGAGGGAATGTGCATGAACTCGGCGCCGATGGAGCCGCAGTAGTAGCGGCGTGCTTCCTGGGCGTCGGGGCCGTCCGGGGCGGGCGTGGGGAAGGGTTCGGGCGGGAGGTACTGGCCGAGCGGGTCAAGGCTGGCCTGGAGGTAGCCCCAGCGGCGGAAGATGTCGAAGATTGCCTCGCGGGAGGGGTTCGATTCGCTGAGCTGTTTTTCTTTGGTGAGGGTTTCTGACGCGGCCGGAGACTTGGTAGGCATAGCTGATTCCATGCTAGCCTTTTCGGCTGGCCAGTTCGAGGATGCGTGCGGTAATCGGTTGCGGTGTGCGGGATCCGGAGGGTTCTAGGTTCTAGGTTCTAGGTTGGAATGCTCGCGGGTCCGTCAGCCCTCGCAGGGAAAGGTCAGACGATGGCAGCTGTGGGTGCTGCGGGGTTGAAGAGGATTAGCTGCTGGAGGAAGCAATGGAACCCAGAACTTGGAATGATCAGCTGCGATTTTCTTCGGCCTTGAGGCGGTCGTCCTGCTCCTTGACGGTCTGAGTGGCGCGGGGAAAGAGCTTGTGAAGGAGTTCCAGAAGACTGGCGGGATCGAAGGAGTCCACGAAGTGGGAGGCCTCCGGGCAGGGCTCTGACGAGGGGCCCTGGACGACGATGATGGGAAGCCGCGGAGCGCGGGAGCGAATGGTGGCGACGATTTTCTGGCAGGGGACGTCATGGATGGTGGCGTTGAGAACGACGCCGTCGATGTTGGGGAAACGCTCAAAGGTCTCGAGCGCTTCCGAGCCGCTGTAGGCGGTGACGACGTTGAACTTCGCGGATTCGATGACGAGTTTGCGGGTGGAGATGCTGCCGGAGTGTTCGCGGTCGATGACGAGGAAGCAGGGTCGGGTCATGCTTGTCATAAGACGCTTGGGAAGATGCCAGCGGTGTGATGCGAACGTGATAATTTCGGGGAATGTCTGAACACCACCGGCACGGGCACACGAAAAACGACGGAGCACAAGCAAACACCGGAAACAGCGGAGGCCATGCGCATCAGCAACATGCGGATGGGCACCACCAGCAGCATGTAGATCCGGACCATTTTGATCTAGCGCAGGCGGCGCTGGACGAGATGCACGAGGCGGGGTTCAAGCCGGAGTTCGGGCCGGGTGTGGCGGAGCAGGTGAACGAGATTCGTGAGAGCCTGCGCGAGGAGTTTGCGAAGGCGCAGCCGGGGATTGGGGTGCCGGACCTGCGGAGCCGGTGCTGGTCGTCAATCGATAACGACACGTCGCGGGACCTGGATCAGATTGAGGTGGCGGAGCGTGTGGCCGATGGCATCCGCGTGCATGTGGCGATTGGCGATGTGGCGCGGGCGGTGGAGAAGGAGTCGCCGATTGACCAGCACGCGAAGGCCCAGACGCAGACGATCTATACGGCGGTAAAGAATTTTCCGATGCTGCCGCTGGAGCTCTCTACCGGGATGACGTCGTTGAACGAAAACGGCGACCGCATGGCGGTGATGATGAGCTTTACCGTTGGCCATAACGGCGAGATGAGCGATGAGCAGGTGTCGCGTGCGTGGGTGCGGAACCGCGCACAGCTTGCATACTCGCGTGTGGGGCCGTGGATTGATGCGCATGCGGGTGCGACGACCGCGACAGGCGTGAGCTTGCAGGATGTGGAAGGACTGCGGTCAGATAGCGCGCGGCAGAGTGAGGACCAGAACGGGCCGGCGTTTGTAAATGATGACGCGGGGCGGAATCTCGCGCAGGAACTGGCAAATCAGCTGATCCTGCAGGCGGAGGCGACGCAGGCGCTGCACCGGGCGAGGATACAGAACGGAGCGTTGGAGTTTCATCGCGGCGAGGCCGAGCCGGTGATTGCCGACGGGCACGTGGTGAGCGTGCACGAAGTGATCCAGAATCAGGCGATGTATCTGATTGAGGATCTGATGGTCGCCGCAAATGGCGTGATGGCGCGCGCGCTGAAGAAGGGTGGACGGTCAGGATTGCAGCGTGTGGTGCGGGTGCCGCAGCGGTGGGACCGGATCGTGTCGCTGGCTGCGGAGCACAAGTGGGAGTTGCCGGCGAATCCGGACTCGGTGGCGCTGAACAATTTTCTGGCGCATATGCGGGATACGGATGCGGATCATTATCCGGATTTAGCTGTGGCGGTGATCAAGCTGATGGGGCCGGGCGAGTACATGTTGATGACGGCGGACGATGATCCGACGGGGCACTTCGGGCTGGCGGTGCATGACTATACCCATTCGACGGCGCCGAACCGGAGGTTTCCGGACATCGTGACGCAGCGAATACTGCACGCGATGATGAATGGTGCGGCGGCGCCGTACAGCGACGCGGAGCTGGCCGCGATCGCGACGCATTGCAATGAGGCGGATAAGGCGCTGCGGAAGATCGAACGCAACATGCAGAAGCGTGTGGCGGCGGTGGCAATGGCGCACAGGATTGGAGAGATCTTCCGCGGAGTGATCACGGGTGCGAGCGACAAGGGCGTGTATGTGCGGGTGATCGATCCGCCGTTTGAAGGACGAGTGATTCAGAATTTTGAGGGGTTGGATGTGGGCGACCGCGTGAGCGTGAAGCTGCTGCATACGGATCCGGCGAGGGCGTTCATTGATTTTGCAAAGGTGTGAAGGTCAACGATGGGACGCGCTAGCTATTCGCAGCTCAAATCGAGTTGCGTGGCTGAAAGGCGTTCTGGCTCGTGGTAAGCCGCGCAGCGTCGGGGTCCTTCGACTGCGCAGCTCGCAAGCGAGCTGCTTCGCTCAGGATGACAGATTTAGGGGGTTCAGCGGGCGGCGCCGTGGGTTGAGAAGAAGACCATCGCGAGAGTGAGGGTGGCGAGGAAGACTTCGCCGAGGACGCCGACGAGGATGGGACGCCAGCCCTGATCGAGGAGGTCGCGCACGTTGGTGCGGAGGCCGACGCCGGCGAAGGCGGGAAGGAAGGCCCACCTGGAGAGATTGCCGAGCGAGGTAAGCTGCGCGTGCGTGAAGAAGCCGGCGGTGGCGAGGATGGAGATTGCGGCGAAGCCGAGGATGAACTTGGGGAACTTCTGCCAGAGGAAAAGAGCTTTGTGCTCGACGTGGCGGGCCTGGCCGCGGCTTGCCCAGTAGATGGCGTAGCCGAGAACGACGAATCCGATGAAGGATGAGCGGGCGGTCTTGGCGAGGATGGCGATGCGGCCGGCTTCGTCGCCGTAGAGCGCGCCAGTGACGGTGGCTTCGGCGGTGTTGTCGACGGCGAGGCCGGTCCAGAGGCCGTAAGATTGCTGGCCCATGTGGAGTGCGTGGCCAATGGCGGGAAAGGCAAAGAGGGCGAGCGCGCCGAGGGTGAGGATGGCGGCGATAGCGGTGGAGGTATCGCGCTCTTCGGGATCGATGGCGCCCTGCGCGGCCATGATGGCGGTGACTCCGCAGATGGAGCTGCCGATGGCGAGCAAGGTGGTGAGCTTGGGAGGGAGTTTGAAGACGCGGCCGAGGAGCGTCATGACGGAGAGCGAGAGGACGAGCTCGATGGCGACGAGGATGAGTGAAAGGCCGCCGAGGTGGAGCATGTCTCCGAAGAGGAATTTTGCGCCGACGAGGACGATACCGAGCTTGAGCCAGAGCTCGTAGGTGGCGAGGCCGGGGCGGAAGAGGGCGGGAAGCCGGACGGCGTTGCCGAGGGCGAGGCCGAGGAGGATGGCCCAGAGGACGTACTCGACTTGCGGGAAGGCGATGTGGCGTGAGCGCAGGAGGTGGCCAAGGGATTCGAGTGCTTTGCCTGCGAAGCCGACGGCGAAGAGCAGAGCGGTGCCTGGGGCGAGCGCGAGGAGTTGACGCCAGATCGGGCGCTGCTGCGTAGTGTCCAGCGGCAGGGGGATGGTGCGGGTCGACAAGCTTTGCTACCAGCCGATGCGCGGCAGGAGGTTGAGACGGATGAGCGCGCCGAGGATGAATGCGAGGAGGATGGCGGCAGCGTCAGCGTTGAAGATGAGCTTGGTGTCAGGATGAGGGTCCATGAGTTGCTCCCTGCAGTGTGGATGTGTGAGGGTGCGCGGCGTTGTGGCTGAAAAAAGAAAGCCCACGCCCGAGAGCCGGTTGCGTGGGTGTTGGTAGATCTGGGGTGCTCCGAGAAGAGCTACGCGATCAGGCCATACAAACACCGGCGCAACAGTGCAGGCGACAAGCCATGCAACAGAGCGCGGCGGTGTGAGACAGCTTCATGAGAAAAGGGTATGGGTGTGGCGGGAGCAAGTCAAGTTTCCATTCAGTTTCGAGTTGCGAGTTCTGAAGTTCTGAGTTTGAACTAATTCACCCTGGAGCGCTGACATACGTAGATGGAGTTGCGTATGCTGTTGGTCCTGAGAGTTTTCTGAGAGGAGCAAAGGCATGGGAAGACAGTGGGTTGTCTGCGGAATTGGCGCTGTGGTGTGCGGAGGGATGATGCTGTTGGGCGGCGCGCGGGCGAAGGGGCAGGAGTCAGCTAAACCGGTGATAACGACAACGCCTGAGGTGCTGAACTTCGCGGAGTTGGCGGAGCGCGGCAAGGCGCTGGTGGAGAAGGCTCGTGCCGGGAGTGGCAGCGCCGGGATCACGCTGGCGAACTACAAAGGCCACTACACGATGCTGACGGCGCGGACGGGGAGCGGCGGCGGCGAGCTGCACGCGCACTACTCCGACTTTCTGATTGTGCTGGACGGCGAAGGCACGGAGATGACGGGCGGAACTATGGTCGATCCGAAAGAAGGCCCGAACGGAGAGACTCGCGGCAAGACACTGGAGGGCGCGACGCCACATGTGCTGCACAAGGGTGATGTGATTCACATTCCTGCGGGCACGCCGCACCAGGCGATCGAGGCGCCGGGGCAATCGATCGTTATTTATGTGATCAAGGTTGAGGCGCCGGAGACTCCGATGACGAGCACGTCGGCGGGACGCTAAAGGATTTTGGAGGAGAGATGAAACTACTGCAGATGGCAGATCCCGTGCGCTACCCGCGCATGACGACAGAAGAGCTGCGCGAGACATTTTTGCTGAATGAGATGTTCAAACCGGGCGCGATCACGCTGGCGTATGTGGACCTGGATCGCGCGGTTGTGGGCGGAGCAGTGCCAACGACGAGCGCGTTGAAGCTGGAGACCGCGCCGGAGTTGCGCGCGGAGTTCTTCTGCGAGCGGCGGGAGCTGGGCGTGTTGAACATCGGCGGACCAGGGACGGTGACCGTGGATGGCAAGGAGTTCAAGCTGGACAAGCTGGACTGCGTGTACGTGGGACGAGGGAGTCGCGAGGTTAGTTTTGCGAGTGCGAGTGCAGATCAGCCGGCGGCGTTTTATCTGCTGAGCTATCTGGCGCACGCGGAGTATCCGGCTGCGATGGTGAAGTTCAAGGACATTGAGCCGGTGAAGCTGGGCGCCGTGGCGACGTGCAATCAGCGCTCCATTTATAAGGCGATTCATCGCGACGGGATT
This sequence comes from Bryocella sp., assembly GCA_036273275.1. GTDB lineage: Bacteria > Acidobacteriota > Terriglobia > Terriglobales > Acidobacteriaceae > Granulicella. Next base: position 52,837 of record DASUHZ010000050.1, on the reverse strand, counting down.
AAGAGCTGCCAACTGGTGATGGGCTTCACGTTGCTGGAAGAGGGATCGAACTGGAACACGATGCCTGCGCATACGCATATGCGGCGGAGTGAGATCTATATGTACTTCGACGTGGACCCGGCGCATCGTGTGGTGCATTTGATGGGGCCGCCGCAGGAGACACGGCATCTGCTGATGGAAGATCGCGACATCGTGGTCTCGCCAGGATGGAGCATTCACGCGGGCGTGGGAACGACGCGGTATGGATTCTGCTGGGGCATGGGCGGAGAGAACCAGGACTACGGCGATATGGACGGCGTAGCGATTACCGATCTGCTGTAAGGAGAAAGAACGGATGAGCTTTTTGGGTCGGAAGGTATTCCCTGTCGGGGTGTGCTTGTTGAGCATGGCGGTTGGGGCGAGCGCGCAGACGCAGAATCAGGTTCAACCACAGAGGCCGAGCGCGAAGGAGTTGCATGATGCCGCGGGCGATATCGCGACGAGTCCAGGGCCAATTGACACTTCCCTTTCGCCGAAGCTGACGCGCGCGGATGTCCGCAAGGCGATGAGGAAGGTTGCGGATTGGTCGCTCGAGAATGAGCAGCCGCACTTTACTCAGGACTGGACTTATGCGCCGCTGTACACGGGATTGCTGGAGGCGTCAAAGACGCTGGACGACAAACGCTATCACGATGCGGTGCTGGCCGCGGCGGAGAAGTTCAACTGGCAGTTGCTGCCCGGACGCTACGATCACGCGGACGATGAGGCGATCGGACAGGCTTACGAGGCGCTGTACGAGGAGAACAAGGATCCGATGCGCATCGCGGCGGTGAGGGACAACTTTGCCCTGGTAATGATGCGGAAGGATGACAAGAACAAGGACCTATGGTGGTGGTGCGATGCGCTGTACATGGCTCCTCCATCGCTGGCGAAGCTGACGCAGCTGACGGGCGATCATCGCTATCTCGACTTCATGGATCATGAGTGGGGGTTGACGCAGGGACATCTGTACGACTATGACCAGCACCTGTTTTTCCGCGATGCGACGTTCCTGCACAAGAGGGAGCCAAATGGGAAACCGCTGTTCTGGAGCCGTGGAAATGGATGGGTGCTTGCGGGCCTGGCGCATGTGCTGACGGTAATGCCGAAGGATTACCAGGACCGCGCGGGCTACGAGACGCTGTTCAAGAATATGGCGAATCGTGTTGCCGACCTGCAGCCGGCAGATGGATTGTGGCGCATGGGACTGCTCGACGCGGATGCATACCCGCAGGGGGAGATCTCAGGCACGGCGTTCTTCACGTATGCGATGGCGTGGGGAGTGAACAACCATCTGCTGCCGCGGGAGAAGTTTCAGCCCGTGATTGAGAAGGCGTGGGCCGGAATGCTGCAGCACGTCTATGTGGACGGACGACTGGGCGCAATTCAGCCGATTGGCGCAGCGCCGGGAGATCTGCAGCCGGGGTCGACGTGGGCGTATGGTGTGGGCGGATTCTTGCAAGCAGGAGCGGAGATTGACCGGGGATTCGGGCCGGCTCCTCACGCGAAGAAGAAAAAGTAAGGGACAAGAGATGTGGCGGGAGGGGAGGCGCGTGAAGCGCCTCTCTCTTTTTTGGCGGGCTAATAGGGCGTCGCCGGTTGGCGGTCGTACGCTTTACCGAATTCGTTGGTATGGGTGGCGTTGGTACCGATTGGGACACTTAGGCTGCCAAGGTCTGTCGTGCCGGGCGAGAGATGGAGGTCGCGCGAGAGCCGTGGGAGCGAGCCAGGAAGTGCGCCTTCAACCCAGACGTGCAAACGGTAGTCACCCGGAGGGATGTTGTGGATTTCGAGCGCCTTTGAAGGTTCGCCGATAGAGTAAAGCGGCGTGGAAAGACTGATGATGACAGCGCTCATCTCCGGGTGAATATTGCAGAAGATATAAGACACGCCCGGGCGCGAGAAAGTTACGGCCTTGCTAGATCCTGCTTCATAGAGGCCAAGGTCAAAGCGCTTGCCATCGAACATTGAGAACACGTTGTGAAAGAAGGGGTCGGCGTTGGGGAACTGGACGACGCTGCCGACCGGAACGACCTGTACGTGCGGGATGAAGGTGCGGTTTTTCTGCAGGAGGGTGTAGCGGGATTGTGAAGTAAACGCGAGCGCCGGTGTGTTGCCCAAGGGATCAAGCCAGGCGACGGCAGTGATGATGTGGTGGGTGCTGAGTGGCGCCGTAGCGATGTGGAGGCGCAGCTCGGCGACCGGAGTACGGGCGGGGTTTTGGGCGCGCAGAGAGGGCGCGAGCAGTATGAGTGCAGATGTGAGCGAGGTGCAGAGCCGAAAGGTGCGCATCAGAATTTGTATCCCGCAGATAGTCCGATGACGTTTGCGCTCGAAGACGAGCCGATGATGGGAGCGCTTGCAAGGTAGCGGTATTCGAAGGAGAAGAGAAGATAGGCGCTCGGAGTGTAGATGACGTTTCCGGTCCATGTGCGATTCCGAGCGAGATTCTGATAAACGGTGCCAGCGGGATTTGCGTATCGGCGAATATTGCTGGCAAAGACGTTGTCGATGCCAAACGCCGTGTTGAACTCCAGGCGCTCGCTCCACTTCTCTTTGAGTTGTATCCAACCGCCGACGTCGTTGAGTGGGCGGAAGTAGTACTGATCCTGAGCCGGTGAGTAGATATAGCCGTAGTCTTTGTAGGCACCGGCGCCGAGACCGCCTAGTGCGAGGCCGCGATAGAGACTGCCGGAGAATTGAAGGCGAGCGGGCAGATGGAAGCGCGTGTCAAGGGTTGCCGCCCACGCGTCGAACCGACGGCCAGAGGGGAGAACGTGTGGGGAAAAGTATCCACCGACTCCGACGTGATCGCGGTCGTCGCGTACCGTGCCGAGGGCGGCGATACGAGCTTCGACACCGGGCCAGCGGCTTTGCTGCGCAGAGGAGGCGGGCGCTGCGGCGGTAGTGTAGAGACCGGAGAGTGAGACGGGAGGATCGGCGACATCAATCAGCGCTGCCTGGAGTTGGAGCGCGCGTGAGCCGGCCAGAGGAACACTTTGCGTGACGGCGACTTGCGGATTCCATGCCCAGAGATTCCCGGACCACGCGAGGGCAGGAGTGGCAACAGCAGTGAGAGAGGATGGCGTGTCAGGGCTGAGGATGGCGCGATCGTACGAGAATGAGGCGTCAGTGTTTTCCCATTGGAGACCGGCGTGCGCAGTTCTGAGGCGCAGCAGACTATCGTTGGTCGAGTAGGTGCCGAATGTGGTGCTCGGGGCTGAGTTGCCGAAGAAGTCGACGCGAAGGTCGGCGTAGCTCTGAGCGCCGAGGAGATGCGGGCCGTGGGCATCGATCCCGAGAATCGTCTGACGCACAGAGGCGCCGGTGTTGCCCGAACCCGGAAGTGCAACCGTTGGCGTCGCGCCGATGTCGACAGCATTCGTATTGACGAATCCGTTGAAGAGAAGCAGACCCGTGATTTTGACGGGATATTTCGATTCCGATTCGACCTTGGTCTGTTGCTGTGTTGCGATCTGAGTATCCTGCATGGCCTGGTGCTCGCGGATGGCTTCTACGTCGGCGGATGCGGTCTGCGGTTCGCCTGCTGAGTGCTGAGCATCGACAGCAGGTGCGGGGCTTCCCTGCTGGGTGGCCATCTGCTGTTGCAGACTTGCGAGCTGTTGACGCATGTCGTCGAGCTGCCGCTGCGACTCCCGGAGTTGGGCCTGCGTGCGCTCCATGGCCGCCGTTAATTGCTGGATCTGTGCGGGGATGCCGGATTGATCTGTCTGCGCGTTCACATAGGGCGCAGAGAGCGCGAGCAGAGTTGAGACAATCGCGAGTGGCTGCCGGAAGAGATGCGATCTTGCGCGGCGAAGGACGTTGCGACGAAGCTCAGACGTTTTCATGGGCGACGACCTGATCGCGGTGCTTGGGTTCAGAATCGTGGGTAGTCGTGACTTGTGGAAGGTCGCGGGCGACCTGCATCTGGAAGACGGTCTCACCAGGACAGCTGCTGACGAGAGTGACCTCTCCGCCATGCTCGACTGCAATGCATTGCGCGAGAGTCAGACCCAGGCCTGTTCCCTTCTGTTTTCCCTCGCTGACAAATGGTTCGAACATGCTGTGACGAATGTTTTCAGGAACGCCCGGACCATTATCCGTCACCGAGATGATACTGCTGCGTTGTCGTGTTTCGAGGGTGACGGTGACCATCGGCTCTGCGTTGCCGGTGCGAGCGGCCTGGCAGGCGTTGAGCAGCAGATTGTAGATCGCGCGTTCGATCTGCTTGCCGTCGACCACCGCCGTGCCGTCGGTGGAGTCGCTGACCCGGGTGACGATTCGGACTCCTTCCGCATCTGGATGCGCACGGAACAATGCCACGGCGCGTTCCAGCAGTTGGGGCATGGACTCCAGCACGCGCGTTGTACTCGCACCGGTACGGCTGAGGATGAGCAGCGATTCGATCATGTCGGTCGTGCCAAGGACCGCAGCGCGAATGTCGCCGAAGATCTCATTGCGCTCCGCTTCAGAAAGGCGGCCGGAGGCGAGGAACTCTGCGTTGGCGTAAACCGCAGCGAGGTAGTGACGGAGATCATGCGAGACGGAGCTTGCCATTCTGCCGATGGTTGCGAGGCGCTCGGATTCAAGGAGCGCCTGATGCGCCTGCTGAATTTCATTGCGCATGCCCGCGAACGCTTCGCTGAGCTGGCGGACCTCGCGCGGGCCGTAACGGGGCACATGATAGTGGCTATCCCCCATTCCAAAGGCGCGAACGCTGCCGGACAGTTCTTCCAGCGGCCGCGTGAGGAGCCGTGCCAGCGCGATCATCAAGAGCGTACCAGAGATGAGGGCGAGTAGACCGGTGCTAAGCACCATGCGATCGATGCGCTTCATCCAGCGCTCGGCCGGATCGAAGGACTTGAGAACGACGAGTTGCAGTGGAGAGGAGGAGACTGGCGAGAGGTCTTCGGTCGCAGCAAGAAAGCGCTGCGATCCGAGCTCTACGCGGAGCGGCTTTTGTGTGGTTGCGGAGAGCAGTTTCGGGTTAGAGAGCGCGGCCTGATCGGATGGACGAAGCGTACTGGTGACGACGTCTCCTGCGCTAAGAAAGGCAGCTTCAACGTCGGTGGGTTCACTGATCTGACGAACTGTGCGTTCAATGGAGATGCCGCTGAACACGTAGCCGAGCAAGGTGCCGTTCTCTTCGCTGCCGAAGTACAACGGACGCAGAGAGCACTGATATAGCGAACGGCCGTCGACGAGATAGTGCCGTTCCGGAGACGTCAGCAGCCGCTGCAAGGCGCGATGCAGAGAGGCGCCGCTGGAGTTGTTGGTTGTATAGACGGCGATGACTCTGCCTGATGCGTCGGCGAGGGCAAACAGATCGTTGCCGCTGAGCTGCCAAAACTCAATCGCACCGTCCTGGATGGTCAGGTCGTCGCCACTTGTCATGAGTGCCTTGAGGGTAGGCAGATCGGACAGCAGGGCGTTCTCGCGATCGAGCGCGCGCAATCGCTCGCCCTGGAGATTCTGGAAGGTGATGACCGAACGGCTGAGATCCTGCGAGAGATCGCTGGTAACCTGTGCGCTGAGTCGATGGTGCAACAGGATGAGGAAGAGCGCGGTAACAATGACCGTCACTACGGCCATCGCCACGACGAGAAGGACGTGTGTTCGGATGCCCTCGTTACGGTATGCCGATGCTAGGCGCGAGAGAGTGCGGGGTTGACTTGAAGGTACGGTTTGAGAGTCATGGGACAAATTTGTACCCCGCGCCATAAATTGTCAGCAGGTGCTGCGGATTTGCTGAATCTGTTTCGAGCTTTTGGCGCAACTTAAGAATCTGGTTGTCGACGGTTCGGGTCGTTGGATAGGCATTGTAGCCCCAGACCTCATTGAGAAGAACCTCTCGAGTCAGGACACGGTCGACGTTCTGGGTGAAGAACTTCAAGAGTTTAAATTCATGTGCGGTGAGCACGACAGGTGTGCCGGCGCGACGCGCAGTCATGCTACGGAAATCAATCTCGCAGTCTCCGAAGCGGTAGGTGTTGGACACGGGGGGCTTGCGTTGCCTGCGAAGGGCAGCCTGCACGCGAGCGGTGAGCTCTCGAGGGCTGAACGGCTTGGTCACGTAGTCATCCGCTCCGAGCTCAAGAAGGAGAACTTTATCGACTACCTCACTAACAGCACTGAGGACAATGATGGGAGTCTCGGTGGAGATGGTCTTGAATGTCTGACAGAGCTCGCGCCCAGAGATACGGGGGAGGATGAGATCGAGAACAACAGCACATGGCCGCTCGCTGCGGAATAGGTCGAGGCCCGTTTGGCCGTCGCCCGCAATCGCGACGTTGTAGTGCTCGTCGGTGAAAATTCTGCGGAGGACCTTTTGCATTCTCGGATCGTCTTCGATCACGAGAATGGTGCCCAGCGTTACCGCAGGCAGAGGCCGCATTTCGCGCTCCGCGCCAGAAAGATCAGTACCCGTCATGATGATCCGGACCTCCGCTCCTATTCTGTTCGAGGAAGTGTATAAGAGCCAGCACAAAGTTGGTCAAATGACAATCGAGTGACAATTTGCGCTGTCGTCGAGCCTGTCGCGAATGTTGTCTGGCATAGTTACCACCGCGTAACGCGCGAACAACGGTCAGTGCGTGTAGATGTCCGGTGTTCCCTGGCTGCCGGCCGGCGGAAGGTGCCGCAGGAACACGACGATAGACCAAAGCTCCTCATCACTAAGAGTTCCTTTAGAGCCCGGCATACCCGATGGCCAGATGCCGTTATCGAGAATCCATTTGAGCTGGCCATCGGTATAACTCTGAACATCCTTGGAGGCGAGCGACGGGATGGGCGGCGAGATGTGATCTACGAAGGGGACACCGATGTTCTGGCCGTCCATTCCATGGCACGCGACGCAGTAATGCGAGAATGCCTCTTTCCCGTCGTTCCAGGTGTCGTGATTATCGGGCAGCGGATTTTTCTGCTTCTTGTTGCCAATGAGGAAGTGGTGTTTGGCAAAGCTCATCGTCCCGCTTTCGAACTTGCCGGGCGGCGTGGATTTGCACCCGATTACGCCAGCGAGTGCAAGCATGATGGTGCACCGGAGAATACGGGACACGTCAGTTCACCACGTGCATTGTCAAAGTCATCTCGCCGTGGCCGGAGCCACAAAAGACAGAGCAGTGGCCGACAAAGTCGCCGGTCTTGTCTGGTGTGAACGGCAACTCTGCGGTTCCACCCTTGTCGACCTTCACGTTGAGATTGAGCTCACGAAATCGCAGACCATGTGCGACGTCGGCGCTCTTCACGACGAGGACAACCGGCTGTCCTTTTTTCACAGTGATCTCAGACGGATCAAAACCGAACTTCCTGGCCGTGATCTCAATTCGACGGGGCGACTCCTGCGCGCGAACGTTCCACGTGGAAGGCGCAAATGCCGCGCCAATCATGAGCAATAACACAAGAATGTATTTCGGCTTCATCAGTTTCTCCCCTCGATTCATGCAATGCACTCAATGTAAAGGAACCCACCTGGGTGAATACATTCAGGTCACATTCAAGGTAACTAGTTGACGATACACATTTGTCATGTGTGGGTTTGGAAATTGTCAAGAGTTTGTCGTGGAGGACGCTGCTTTCGGCGTGCTCACAATCGAATCTTCGTAGCTTCGCAGTTTAAGCAGTTGTAACGAGATCCGCCAAAGAAAGACAGGGTTGTTGAGCAGATAGCGTTTCCAGAGACGTCGCGGCTCCTGCAGCAGCCGATGGAGCCATTGAAACCCTGTCCGCTTGATCCATCGAGGTGCGTCATGAATCCGACCCACATGGAAATCAAAGGCCGCACCGACACCAACCAGGAGTGGCACACCGAGGCGTTCCACATACTCGGCCATGAAGCACTCCTGCTTTGGGGTGCTCAGGCCCACCCAGAGGATGTCAGGCTTCGCCTGCCAAACGTCGGCGAGAAAGGCGTCTTCCTCTCCCGGGGTGAGGGGCCTGAACGGTGGAGAGAAGGTTCCGACAATCTGCAAGCCCTCGAAGCGCTCCTCTAATGCGTTCTTAAGGGCTTGTGCTACCCCAGGCTGACCACCATACAGGTAATGGCGATACCCCCTGCTGATTGAGACTCTGCACAGATTCGTCATAAAGTCCGGTCCATACACCCGGTCCATGTGCGTGTGCCCGCGAAGCCATCCGATCCAGGACATCGGCATGCCATCGGGGGCATTCATAACGGCAGCGTTGAGGATCTTTCGAAGGTGCACGCTGGACTGTGCTTCGCTCACGCCATGAACGCCACTCATGCAGATATAGCCGCTTCGCCCTGTGGCGATCCACCTCACTGCCAGATCGATGGCATCGTCCATGTTAATGGCGGAGACCTCGATGCCCAAAACGTTGACATGCGGATGTGCGGCGACACTATGACAGACCGCGGCTTCTTTCATACGCCGCCCCGCATAGCAAACAACAGCGTATGAACAAGAATCGCTGCATCCATCCAGCACGTGCGGTTACGAATGTAGTAGAGATCGTACTGCGTGTTCTGGTGGATCGGGAACGCGCGATCGGTGCTCAACTGCCAGAGGCCAGTGATTCCGGGAATGGCTTGCAGTCTCGGCCGATGCTGGCATATGTGCGCCTCGACAAGAAATGGCATCTCGGGCCGGGGGCCGACGAGAGACATTTGGCCGAGCAGCACATTGATAAGTTGCGGTGTCTCGTCGAGCCCGGTACGCCGAAGGATGCGTCCTACTCTTGTTATTCGTGGATCAGTTGTCGCAGTGGGCGAAGCTTCAAACATGGAAGATCCCATCCGCATCGAACGAAACTTAAAGATGTTGAAGAGCTCGCCGTTACGACCTACGCGCTTTTGCACGAAAAGCACGGGACCTCGCGTGTCGAGCTTGATGCAGGCAGCGATGAAGAGAAATACGGGCAGGCCGGCAATCATCAGGAACAGCGCACCTGAGACATCCGTAACACGCTTCAGGAGGCCGGAATGCCAAGTCGGAAGCGTGCGCCTTCTTGTCACCAGATGTAGACCGTCGATCTCAATCCGCTCCAAAGGCTCGCCGCTCTGCGATGCCGTGGAAAGGACAGCGACGGGAGCCCCGTGTTCACGAGCGATATCCGCTTTTGAGGCGATCTCGTCCTCAGATAGATGGGGCGCAGCAAGAATCAGTAGATTGCACGGAAACGAGTTCAGATTTGACGGGGCCAGTGGTCCACTACTTACAGGGATCGATTTGCAGAACCCATCTTTGACGCGAAACATGCAATCGGCAGCTTGAATGGATTCGTCGTGAATCATGGCGACAGGATGCAGGCCACACAACGGAGACCGCAGCATTGCAGCTGCAATCTGCTTCGTAGTATCGGGATGGCCGTAGATGACAACAGGAGCCGCTCCGTAACCGGCCCTGTGGACGCGCCGGAGCAGTCGCGTGATTCCGACCCGCATTGCCAACGTGGAAGATGCCATGGCGAACAGAAACAGCGTGTATGTCCAGGCATGGAGATGAATGCCGAGCACGAGATTGACGCAAAGAACAATCAGCTGCGACAGCGCTGTAGAACGAATAACGCTTTCGGTCTCGCGAATCTGATTCAAGTTGCAGATTGAGGATTCCTGCTGCTGAATGCGGGAAAACGCGGCAACGATTCCGACAGCGATGCTCACTATGAGCCGCTGCCGGACCGAGAGCGCAACTCCGGAGAGACTGTACAACAGGAACGTGCAGATCGCAGCCATCAACAAATCTGCCGATGGCCGCAAGGTAGTCGCGACGCTGCCAAGAAGGCCGCTATGGACAGGCTCGCGGCCGTCCACGCGGGGTTCCGACGTATCGTTCGCATAGAGATTAGAAACGCAGGAGTCGGAGGCGGCCACGTTCACACCTCCCGTAATGCGGAGCCGTCCCGCAATTTGCTGTGGTTTGGCTCGGATGCGATTTGTGCGAAGCGCTTTTCAATTACTTGTCGATACAGAGCTATGTATTCGGAGGCGAGTGTCGCTGGCGACAGATGGGGCAAATGGATGGCGCGTGGCTTCGGGTGTTTGAGACTGGTGGTGATTTCGGTCGCAAAGGATTGCTCTTCATCTTTACCCAGTTCAAAGTAGCGACAGTGCTTCCCGCCAACTTCCCGGAGGGCCGGTATGTTGGAGCACACTACTCTGCAGCCGGCGAGCAGACCTTCTGCGACAGGCAGACCGAATCCTTCCGTTGTCGATGGAACAAGCAGCGCATCGCAGCGCTCGTAGCACCACTGCAACTCCGAATCCGACAGGCCGTCGCGAAAAAGGACGCGCTTATTCAAAGAGCGTTGCGCAACCATCTCCTGGATGCTCGCGGTCTCCGGCCCGGTGATTCCGACGATCAGAAGATTGGTCGAGCTGTGAATTTCAGATTTGCTGAGGAGAGAAGAAAATGCGCGAATCGCCAAAGGGATGTTTTTGTTGCGGCGATGCTGAGCAACGCAGAGCAGGAATGGATTGCTGTACATCTCGGGCAACGGAGTCTTCGCTGCATCAGAGCCGGCGGCCTCGACGCAGTTATAGATGCGGACGGCGTTGCTCCACACACGCTGCGGCGCGAATTGCTTCAGGCGCAGAAGGGTCACGTCTGAAACACAAGCAATCGCATCTACGTTGCGCAGACACTGGCGCAGTGTAAGCCGGTTGACGATGACTCGAGGAAAGCGGAAGTTGGAGGGAATTTCGTACGGATATAGGTCATGCAGCGTGAGAACGATTGGGCATGCAAGTGAGGCCGCATCGATTGGGATGGGGTAGGTGAGATGAATCAGATCGGGTTGCAGGTGCTTCGCTAGTTTTGGAAGGTCACGGTAATGCCACAGATTGCGACTGATGGAGCCAGGCTTGAGGTGTGCGACGTGTATATACAGCCGGGTGTCGCGAGTGAGCCCTGCGCTCTGCGTCATCTCCTGTTGCCATGGCGCTATGACGAGATGAACCGCGGAAATCTCCGGGTGAGCTAATAGACAGCGGACGAGATTGAATGCATGTCGTTGGATGCCAGAGATCTTGGATGAGAAGGAGATGGCTGTCACAAGAATCTTCATGACTGGCGCTCCTGCAGATCGCCGACGGTGTAGCGTGGCGAGGTTTGCGCGGTCCTGGCCAGCCATAGTCCACGAAGCAACGGAACATAGACCAGAAGCGCGGTTGCTCCATAGAAGACCCGTGCAAGAACGACGCCCTCGATTCCGCGGCGCCGGAGAAGATAGACAAGGAGAAAGAGGGCGCAGAGCCTGCCGCTGATATTCAAGAGCGCTACTGTGCGAAACCTGCCGAGAGCCTGCATGGCGTAGTTGCCGGTCACGCCCAGAGCCCAAAGGGCTGTTCCGAGAACGACCCCGGGGAGGATGGCGAGCGAATGTTCACTGATTGCCGGCCCTGCCCACAAGCGGATGACAGGCCGCCCGAACGCGAGCAACACAACGGAAGGCACGGCCACCACAAGCACATTAAGGGCAAACGATTTGGCAATCATCTGCTGGAGGACCGCCAAAGACATAGTGGGTGCTTTGCGAGAGATCAGCGGATATAGAAACTGGAGGCCCGACGCGGAAAGGCCAAAGATTGGGGCCGCAAACTGCACGCAGAGCGCATAAGGTGCGAGCGATGCGGCTCCGAACGATACGGCGAGCAGAATACGGTCCAACTGACCAAAGACCACTCCGCATGCCGACTGGAACCATACAAACACTCCAGGCCGCACGAGCAAAAGAAGTTCGTTGCGATCGAACGCGGGGCGGAAGGATACGTGTCCGAGGTATTTGCGAAGTCCGCGAAACTGCATCCAACTGCCGAGCGCAAGCGCAACTCCAGTCGCGATCAGAATCGCGGGCACGCGATAGCCTGTTATCGCCAGCACTGCAGCGGCCGCCAGTGTGAGGAGCCTCGCACCAACGCTGATCTGAACGCTACCGCGGTATTCCTCGAAGGCTCGATGGCTTGTGACGCCAACGCTTTCCACAGCACGCAGCAGGATCCACGCGCCACTCATCCGAAGCGAGAACACGCACTCAGCTGAAGTCATGTGGTAGGCCGCGACGTGGTGCGCCGCAATCGGCGCAGCAAACCATACGAGAATCGCGAAGAGCGCTCCGAACGCGAGATTGATGGTGAGCAGCGCACGGACCGTGCCTGCGGCTGCGTTCGTCTTTTCCTCTCCTCGAAGCCGTGCGATGCGTTGCATTCCGGCGTCACAGAATCCCGAAGCAAGGATTCCACCAGCACTGATGATGGAGGCGCACAGAATCCAGAGCCCGTACTCCGCCGCGCCCAGCCTGCGAAGCACGATCGGCGCGACGAGCAACATCGCGACTGGATAGGAAACGTAATCCAGCACGGCGAAGGTTGCGTTGCTCAGATGCTTCTTCATAGAGCACCCTTCGCGACCAGCTCCAGCGCTTTGCGTCGCCCGATACTGCCGGTGACGGCATGGACAAGTCTCTTGCGCGGATCGGCATTGTCGACGTTTGCCCAACGCTCCCTGAGGAGGAGAAGCGCAGATGTTGCCGCAAACGCCAGAAACGTGAGAATAGCGCTAAGAATCACTCGCGGAGGGAAGGACTTCTTCTCGGGGATGCCCGGCGCATCAATAACCTTCACCACGGGAATGTCTTTGGCTTCCTCAATACGAGCCATCTCGTATTGTTGGGTGAGAAGTTCAAAGACCGCCTCCTGAACCTTCACACGGCGGTATAGATCTACATAGCGAACGGCAAGTCGTGGCAACTGCCGCAGTGACGGATAGAGCTCACCCGCAGTCTGCTGGAAGGAAGCGGGACCGGCTGCGACAGGAGTCGACGATCCGGCGAGCTTGTTGAGTTCGTGCTGCAGGACACCGATTCGTGCCTGAGCTTCCCGCACATGAATATTGTCATCGGTGTATACCTGTCGCATTGATTCCAGCCCAGATCGCTCGGCCACAATCTCACCCTGCAGGCGGGCTCCCGCATCGACCATCGCGCGGGTCTGTGCAGTAATGTCGACGGTAGTGTTTTTGCTGGAGAAATCGCTAAGCTCTATCTGTGCATTCTCAAGATCGCTCTGCACCGAGCTGAGCCGCTGCTCGATGAAAATTCTTTCCTGACGCGCAGAGGACGTGCTGGTCTGATTGACCAGCTTGTTGAGTTCTTCCAGGTAGGCTAGTACGAGATCGCGTGCGCGCGCAGGATCCGTGTCCTCGACCTTAATGCTGATGACGCCGCTCTTCTTGTCGTCTGTAATTTTCGTTTCATGAGCAAGATGTTTCGCTGCATCGACGTAATAACGCTTGTAATAGACCTTCCTTAAATCGAAGCGGTCGATCAGGTGATCGGCGATCGTGCCGCTCTCCAACAGATCTATGTAGAGAGCTGTTGAATTGTGCTCATGGAGGAGGCTCGCGGCCAGTCCCCCCAGCGCGCCCAGCCCTCCCTTGCCCGCGAGTGCAGACAGCATCATTGCTGGTGAACCGCCGGAATCCGGAGGCATTATGCTAGCGACAGCGGTGTAACGTTTCGGGATGACAAAGAAGCACAGTGTGACGCTGAGAAGCAGCGAGATCGCCGTCACCCGGAAGAGCAACCTACGGTGGCCCCAGAGGAACAGAGCACGAAAGGCCCAGTGAGCGGGCACCTTTTCGGTTTCGTAGCCAGATCCGCCTACACGTCCAGCGATCGCCGAAGCGCCGTCCTGATCTGCACGTTTCACTTCCTCACCGTAAACAGCGTGCTTCGCGTGGGGTGTCACCTGTGCGTCAGCATATTGTCAATACTTTGTTGAATGCGCAGATAGTGAGAGGGTCCAACTGACTCGTATGACAATCAACTGACATTCGTTAGACGAATGGAAGACACATGCACTTGGCTTCCTTCGATAACGTTGCGCTTATGTGGATGCCAAAACGGCTTTTCTCTCTCCGTCGAAGGGCAACGCGATCGCTACAATTGTTGCTCGTGCTCACTTTGCCTGGTATGTGGCAGTGGGGAGCTGCACAACACACCCCGCTTTTGTCCGGAGGACTCGGTTTCTTTACGAGCACGAACAACGGGGCCACAATGTACCTTCCCATCATGGAGCCGCTGGCTGCTGCGCCTATCGGCGATCACTTCCTCCTCGAATCTCGAGCGACTGTACTCGAAGACTTCACGCCGAAGGGCGGTGGCCAGGGTGGCTATAACCACTCCCACTTTATTGCGCTGACCTACTTAGAGGGAGACTATATCCTTTCGCCTCATGTCACGGTTGTTGGTGGCAGCTTCCTTACCCCATTCGCAACCTATAACGAGCGCCTATCACCTCTTTGGATCGGCAACTTCCAGGACGGCCCACTGATTGCTGGCCTTGGGACCATGCAGACGGCGACGAGTCTCGGCGGCCAGTTACGTGGGTCGGCAATTTCGCGGAGCAAATATTCTATCGATTACTCGGTATATTTCTCGGCCCGGAGCGGGAATGAGCAGTTCAACTCAGCGCGCTCTTCCGGAGGAAGAATAAATCTCTATCTTCCGGAGCAACGGCTCGAAATTGGAACCTCATACGGGCGCCTGCTGCAAGGGACGCACGAAAACTTTTCTGGGTTTCACGTCTGGTGGGAGCCACAAGAAACCGGGTTTCGTCTGCGGTCAGAATGGGCACGAGGTGCACACGGCAACGGCTACTGGGTGGAGGCGGACTGGCGCATGAAGCAATTCGGCGGCTATGACAGCTGGATAGGACGGATCGAGCCGCTCTTCCGGATGCAGCAGACATTCAACATAGGTAGCACCCGTGGCGATCCGCTGCCTGGCGTGAATACACAGCGTGCTGACTTCGGGCTCAACTACAACCTGCCGCATAACACAAGAATTATGACTAGCTACTCGCGGCAGTCTTCGTCTACCCACGATGCAAATATTTGGGAGACCGGCCTTACTTACCGGTTCCTCTCCCCTGCCTGGAAAGGACGCTGAGATGAACCGACAAAAGATCCTTGGATATGCCGCCGTTGTTGCGCTGTTGGGCTTGTCTTGCTCGAGCGGCGCCCAGACACAACCGAGCCCGCCGCAGAAGAATCAGACTAACGCAAAGCAACAACCTACTGCCACACATCCGAGTAACCATGCGCAGAGTGAAGGTGGAAGGATCTTCGCACAGAATTGTGCCAGGTGCCATACCCCACCGGATGGCTTTTCGCCGCACATTTCCGGAACAATCCTCCTTCACATGCGAGTGCGTGCTTCCTTGAGCGCTCATGATGAGCAGGAGTTACTGCGGTTTTTCAATCCTTGATGAACTACGGGCACGAGCTCTTGAATGCCCGCGCCGCATCGGCTCTTGCAAAGGGCTGACAACGCAATGACAAGCTTTTATGCCATCCGCGTCATTATGTGCCAGATGCTTTGTTGTGAAGCTCAATCGATCGCGGGATTTTCTAAAACCTCTCTCATAGCGGATACCTGGAGGTCGAGATGAGGAATGGGTTTACAAACGTTCCAGAGGCGGTCGAGCAGCTGGCGCGAGGCCACATGATCGTGGTGGTGGATGACGAAGATCGCGAAAATGAGGGTGATCTGACTCTGGCCGCGGAGTTCGTGACACCGGAAGCCATTAACTTTATGGCCAGATACGGGCGTGGGCTTATCTGCTTAGCGCTGACCGGAGAGCGCGCAGATCATCTCGGGCTGAAGCCGATGACAGATGTGAACACGTCACAATTTGGTACAGCATTTACCGAGAGCATTGAAGCTAAGGAAGGCGTGACGACAGGGATTTCCGCCTATGATCGCGCACATACGATCCGTGTGGCCATCGCTCCTCAAACCACGTCGAAGGACTTGGCGAAACCCGGGCATGTGTTTCCTCTGCGTGCACGCGAGGGCGGAGTATTAGTGCGCCCCGGACAGACTGAGGCTTCTGTAGATCTTGCGCGAATGGCCGGCCTTCGTCCAGCAGGTGTAATCTGCGAAATCATGAAGGACGATGGGACCATGGCACGCGTGCCTGACCTAATGACGTTCTGCCGCGAACACCACATGAAAATGCTGTCCGTTGCAGAACTGATCCGGTACCGAATGGAGACGGAAGGAACGCTAGGTGCTAAGGAGCGGATGCCTCCAGTTAGCTCCCTTTCATTGGCCGCCATTCCATACTGCAAGGCGTGAAGCAGATTTTCGCGCACAAACCAAAGGGGTAGGAGCGTTGCCTTTCAGACAAGCTGGCTCGCCATACGGGCATAACGCACGCGTAATAGCGGATTCTCGGAGCTGATTGCGAGTTGCTCAATATCCTGGCGCGTTGGTTTCAACGTGAGCGGAAGCCTTCTCCAGTAATACTGGAGAGTGTCCGAGTGCCAACCTGCATAAGTCTTTTCCCAGGATTTCCCAGACTCGCCGGCAAAGACAAGGTTAGAGGGGTTGAGTGTTCGGCGTGAGTCCTGGAATCTGCAATCGAGCGAGATGCGCATGCGATCAGAGATATTCGGCGCAGCCGCATGAACGGTCAGACTGTGAAAGATCAACACGTCACCCGCATTGACTTGTCCTTGGACCCAATCATCGCCGGTCACCGCATCCAGTGGGATTTCCGGAACGTGAAGGTTTTCCGTTTTGTGCTTCTGAATCCCGTAGCGGTGAGATCCTTCGAGGATACGCAGGGAGCCTGACTCAACTGGGCAGTCATGGAGAGGAATCCATGCCGTATAGAACTCCGGGTCGCCTCCCATGAACTCGTAATCCTGATGGGCGCGGGTGACAAGACGCTCACAAGACGGAAAGATAAGGCGGCCGATAGGTTTGGGATGCACCAGAACGTGATCACCCACAATCATTGCCATCAGGCTCTTCAGCGCAGGATTGTGCGGCAAAGCATGGAATAGCTCCAGGTTGAATACTTCCTGGTAGGTTTTCTTAAAAACCGGATCAGGGTCGCCGTATGCAACGCCTTCGACAGGTGTCCGGTCCAACGGAAAACTGCCCGGCCGCAGCCAACCGGCCCTGCAGAGTACGTCCGTCACATCTCCAAGAACTGCCTGCACATCCGAAGCCGGAATCAGCTGCCGAATAAGCGCATACCCTTTACCTGCCAGCGCTTTTTTCAGAATGGATGGAGAAAGACTGTCTGCCTGGCAATCGTCGAACACCTTCATGCGTGCCCCCTATAGCGCAACAACAATCCTTTTGAGGCGCTGCTGTGGCTAGCGTAACGAAATCCGAGCCAAGCGATGTCTCGCGATCTTCGGGTCGTTGTCAGTTTCTTGTCACCGCGGATTGAGAGTCCGTTTCGATACCAGCACCCGATCGACAGCGAACCGATATCGCTTGACAATTGCATGACGAAGCTATGACAAGTCAGGCCGCGTGACAGGTACCCTCGATCCAACGGGTCTTGCTGACTCCGCAGAAGGACGAGAATGATATTGAGCGACAGCGTTGCCTCGTCAAACGTGATTTATCCGAATGCCAAACATGCGGGCCCCGCACGTCCGCAAGGAACGCTGCTTTGCGATATGGACCTGCCATTCAGCAAGACTTTTTTCCCGCTCGGATTTGCGGTGACCATTTCGACGAACCACGATCGGGTATTGGCGGCAGCCGAGGCGAGTTTTGGACACAGGAGCCTGCAACATGGCGATGCCCACCTTGAGATCAGAGTCGGCGTTAGCGAAAGCACCGTAACCCAAGTTCCACCAGCTCCAGTCCGGCGAGAGTACAACCATCTTTATTTGATGGTGGCAGATGCTGACAACCAGGCTGTACTCGATTTTCGCACTGGGTCCAACTTCGTCTGGTTGAACGAATCTGCGGTGAGTGACACCCTCTACCTGCGACACAATTTCCTGGAAAAGGTGGTCTACCTTCTGCTGGGTGCCTTCGTCGTTACTGACATTCATGCCGGATGCGTCAGCAAACGAGGTAGGGGACTTCTTCTCTGCGGTGATTCGGGAGCCGGCAAGTCAACGCTTTCTTATGGTTGTGCACGCGCTGGATGGACTTACACTTCCGACGATACCTGCTATCTCCTTAACGACAGCGAGTTCCCGCGCGTAATCGGGCACTCGCATCGCCTACGCTTTCGACCAGAAGCAAAGCTTCTGTTTCCGGAGTTGCGCGACAGCTACATTACGCAACGTATGGAGGGAAAACCTTCTATTGAGGTTTCTGTGTCGGATTTGCCTCGGCTGGAGACATCGAATGAAGCCAACGTCTTTGGCGTGGTTTGCCTGCGTCGTTCGACGTGCATACAAGCTGCTTTGATACCGCTTCCGTATGGGAGCGCCTCGCAGCGCTTGTCCGAGGAGTTATATTCCGCAGGCGAAATACGCCTGAAGCACCAGAAAGCGTTAGCGAAACTTGCCGGAATACCAGCGTTTGAACTGCACTACGGTAGCCTCGAAGAGGCTATATCTCAGCTGGACCGATTGGTGAAATCGCTCTAGCGGGAGAGGTATTCGGCGAACCTCTCAAGTGCGACCTCATGGGATGACCCTTCGCCTTGCGATAGCCGTGAACCAGATGCTTCGGCCGCAGTCCGTGGCGTACAGCAATGTCTTTTCGTCCTGCTCCCATGACGGCTGAATCTGGTTGCAAGGCACGTCTGCGATTCTTCTGGCCGTTCCACTATTTTCGTCGCGAAGCCATAGATTCCAGAAGCCATGATCGAGATGAGAGTACGCCATCCAGCGGCCGTCTGGTGAAAGCGCTGGATAGCGTGATTCCACAATCACGACGGCAGGTTTGTCATGTGCGGAATCATTCAGAAGTATACGAGGTGGCCCTTCGCTTTCGACGGCTGCGACGGCATATTCCTGCTCCGAGAGAAATGAGGCCTCATACACATTCAAGATCGCAGATGTGAGAACCACATCAGACGGATCCGTGCGGAACGCGCGACGCAGCATGAGACGTGCCCGTCCATGATCGGCGCGAAGAAATGCGAGGTCATGACCATCGCGTGAGAGCATCGGGTCCTGTGCATTTTCAACGACCACACGTGAATTATCCTGCACATCTATGATTTGAGAAGATTGCGAAGGTGTTCCGGACGAGGTTACCGCGACGCGTTCCACCAGAAGGTCCTTACGGTCATCACTAAACGAAAGATCATCATAGGGACTATCGGGGCGCAGTTCGTGGTTATGCTGCTGCGGTGAGCCTAAACTTAATTCGTACCCTGAAAGGCCGAAACGAACGAAGCGAATATCGTTTCCCGTCGCCCAAGGGTCATAGTTTGCCAATCCCTGCCCCTCGATCGCTACGCGGTTGGCGTACTCGTTGCGCTCTCCTCGTTCAAGAAGAACAGTGGAATGGATACCAAGAATGACCGATGCAGCCATGACGACAACCCACACATACTGACTGCGATCTGATCTTCTGTCCGCAGCTCGCAGACCTTGCCATTGCAATATATAGATTGCAAAGAGGACACCAAGTGTTAGTGGAAGACGTGGCCCGTAAACGAGCGCGGCGAGCCCCTGCGGATGCTGCGGCACTGGCAGTGGGAATCCGATCCCAAGGTAGCTAATAAGGAGCGCGGCGAGCCAAATATAGGACCGACGTTCTAACAGGATCGCAGCGAGAACGCACACCGGAAAAATCAGCAGTACAAAGTTGTATGAGGCTGGAATGCTGGAGACAGCAAGCGATGCTGTCACCACTGAACACCATTCCAGAAGAATTTGTTGTGGATTCTCCACTCCACGTCGAATGAGCAGCACGGCCGGCGCGAACACCAGCGTGGAAAGCAGTGGCAGGAGGATTGCATATCCTAGCGGCCAGGAATGCCATGGACGGGGGTTCCATTGAGGCTCAACGAGAAAAAGGCAATGCAAAATACCGGCAAAGGACGCATTCGCAGTATAGGTTCCCAAGCCTTCGCCATGCATCACCCAAGGAAGAATCTCTACCAGCCACACGCGATGTAGCGTGACTCCAAAACCAGCAATGGAACAGGCAACGGCTATACAAGCTGTGACGATGCCAGATGCAAGAGCTTTCCATTCCCGTCTGCGGATAAAGACGATGAACAGCAATAGCGGGAATACTTTACACACGCCAGCGATTGCAATTAGCGCTGCCGAAAGTGCTTTCCATCCACGGACATAACTAATGCACGCAGCTAGTATGAGAAATAAGAGAAAGATATAGAACTGGCCATACAACAAATTACGATAGAGAGGAAAGCTGAGAAAGAGCGCAAGTGCGATTCTGCGAAGCTTCAGGCGGGTTAGCGAATGGACAATCCCTGCAATTGGGATGAGCAAGAAAAGGTTAAACAAGATCCAGATGTGTTTTGCAGCCAGGGCTCCGAAGAATGTTAGCGGCCACAATATCAATGTCGAGAACGGGGTGATGGGCAACAGCCCGACGACTCGAATGTCCAGCGAAGCATAGTCCTTCTGGCGCTGAATCCACGTCCATTCATACATCCGCGCGGTGTCGACGCCTTCACGCGCCAGCCGTGCTGCCAGATAATAATTGGGGAAATCTGTATTGAGAGTTCGCCAGGCATGCGGAAGACTATGGACGCAAAAATAGAGAATGGTCACGCAAAGCACAGCGCGCTCGACCCACTTGGTCAGGGACGGCTCAACTCGGAGCGACACTAGTCACCTACTTGTCGGGCTGCAGTCATTCCTTGGCCGGCGAACGACATAACCTGCCTGTGATTCGCTAGTGCTTCTTCCACGATGCAGCCGGCCTGCTCAATACCACGGAGAGACTGAAGTTGAGCCTGTATCGTCCTCGCGGCGTCCCTAAAACGATCCTGAGTCAGGAGTCGATGGACCGCCGCACGAATCTCATCCTCCGAACAATGCTGCGGAGGCAAGGCCTCTGCAACTCCCAGGCTTTTGAGGCGTGCAGCAACCGCTGGCTGATCTAGCGCCAGCGGCAATGCCAACATCGGTAATCCTGACAGCAGTGTCTCAATCGCTGTGTTCGGCCCTGCGTGAGTTATGACAAGGTCGGCTCGCTTGAGTAACTCGAGCTGCGGCGCATTTGACACGACGATAGTATTCCCGCACAGGTTAGCGAATTCTTCGAGATTACGCCGGCCCCCCAGTGTAATTACGAGTTGCAAGTCAAGTCCGGAACATGCAGAGGCGATGCGTTGGTAGATCTCGGGATCGGCCTTTCGGGTTGTTCCCAACGAGACGTAGATCAACGGTTGACCGGTAAGCTGATGCCAAGGGAAATCTACCGGGGGGCGGGCAGATGCATCGACAAACGGCCCGGTATAGAAAAAACGGTCCGGTAATTCCGCTCGCTCTTCATCTAAACATCTCGGCCATTGCGTGATGTGCGCCAACTCCGGGAAGGTCGCTCCGATATCCTTCAATGATCCCAGACCAGCGTCCCGACGATAGCGGTCAAGAATCTGCAGGACTGGATCCTTCACGGAGAAGACGGTAACTTCAAACATCCGTGCTTCGAACTCTTCATACCATGTGCGGCGAGGTAGCAGTGCTCGGGGTGCGGTCCAGCCGAAATTGTGCGGAATGGAAGTTGAAACTACAAAGTAAGGAATCTGTAACATCTCTGCCACTGTCGGCCCGGCTAGCGTGATCTCCCCCATCAGCAGCGCGTCGACTCTCGCAGTAGTGATGGCCGCGACGTATTCGCGAATGTAGGCTCCGATCTCCTGGTCGAAGCGGCGAATTTTGGCAAGTATGTCTTCGTGCCATCCGGACGTCGACTCGGTTACTGATCCGGCGCGACGACGTTTTGGGTCGATGCCCGAAACATCAATGGGAAAGAAGCCTAAGCCGTGCTGGCGTATCCGTGACTCGACCTCCGCGGGGAGGAAAAAGGTGACGTTGTGTCCACGCGACACTAGTTCCCGCGATAACGCGATAAGAGGATTCAGGTGCCCCGCACCTTGATAGCAAAGCACGCCAAGGTGCGCCACTAGAGCCTCTCCTCGCTCTCTACTATGGGATGATGTCTGAGGATGGGTGATGCAGAAACAACGAAGTCCGGAAGTTGGACCTTCCGCTCGCCGAGACGCACCATTCCCGGGCCAAGGACAGCTTCGGCCTGTTGCACACGTTGTCGAATCGGCGCTCGTAACCAACGGATGTCTCCATCAATCCACAGAGGCTCCATGGCCCGCCTGACTGCTGGCGGTAGAAGATGCCAAACGTCGTCTGAGGCCAGTTGTACTCTACCTCCAACCATCACAAGCTCTATATCTCGCCAAGTGAGTGTAAGCATCCTGTCGCACGGAGTATCACCATTGTCACGAACGGCTATCAAGTCCGCATTCCCTAGTTCGCGGATAACACCTCCCCCATCGTATAAGCGCAGGATGGCGGCAGCGACATCAGTGATCATCCGATATGCCACATCCATCGAAATTCCCGCACTTTCGATTGCGAATCGAACTTCGTCCAACAAATCTCCGGCAGCGGTTAGAGGCGAGTCGTTGCCTAGAGCAACCCTTTCTATCGCTTTCAGGGCTTCCACGTCGGGCAAGCAGTGATAGAGAAACTGATTCGAAGAGAGACAAAGAATTAGTGATGATCGGCGCTCCTGCAGAAGCGCAATCCCCGGTTTATCGAGTGCAAGGCCGTGCACGACAACCGTTTTCCCGGTGAGCATGCCCAATTTATCCAAAGCGGCAAATTCTCGCCTGGCGAGTGCATCTGTGCCCTCGCACAGGTGTACGAAAAAAGGCGACCTATCCGGCGTGGCATCCCACGCGTGACGAATATCTGGGTCCAGGCCTACTGAATGGGCCCAGCCGTAGGTGCTCAACACCCTTAATGGATAACTTTCAGATCGCAGCGCAGGCCATAAAGTATCGTGATGACACACGGTCGTCACACCACAGAGGACGTTGCGTATTCCACCCCACCAGAGTCGAGTTTCTCTCGGTATAGAGTTGTAGCGGGCAATCAACGCAGGAAATCTTGCGTGAATATCGTCTCCCCACTCGACATAATTGTTGTACGGAGGGTGGCCTATTCTGGGGTGCAGTCCGTATTGCAGATGATCGTGTGCGTTGATTAGTCCTGGTAGCAACAGAAAGCCATCGAGATTGATTGTGCAACCGACCGCAGACGACAGTGTGGACTTGGTGGAAAGATGCTGTAACTTACCGGCACCTATCCGGAGAGAACCGCGAATTGCCGTACGCGGTCCTAGTGTATAGCGGGGACCGTTGATAACGGCCAGATCAGCATTCGTCTTCTCAGCAGGCGGAGTAGCTGGCATCTTTCCTCGCCACATAGATACGGAACTGCGACGGCTCCCGGCGCCCGCGAAGCCTTGCGATCCACGGACGCATCGCCCACCGCAACCCATACGAGGGGCGATGCACTGTCCACCGAATAGAAAGCACCTCCGCGAGGTTTGCCAGGCGATCGTCCGTGAGGAATTCCTGAGTCTTGAGAGAGTCGGATGCCGTTTGGAAGCGGCTCTGGAAGCAAGCGCGACGCTCCGCGATCATCTGATCGCCGCTTTGCTCTCGCGAGTACCATGGAGTATCGCAGATGACAACAAACCCATCATGCTTAGTGCAGCGAAGAGCTTCGCGCAACGTTATTTCATAGTCTTCGGAGTAATGAAACGAAGCATTAAAGATCACGATGTCAAACTGCACGTTCTGGAATGGGAGGTGGTTCAACTCCGCCTGGAAACGAGGAATGCCTGAGCCGAGATCCTGATGATAATGTTCTGCGGCTCCGAGTCCGTCCTGAGAGTTCGTCAGCAAATCCACTGCGACGGCTCGATAGCCTCGTCGCGTAAGCTGATAGCTCAGCCAACAATTGCCGGCTCCCAAATCGAGGACGGCCTCGCCGCTCGCCGGTGAATTGATGATCCGGTGAATGAGATAGTCGTAGCTCCTGGACCTGACCTTCCATTGAGCGCTGTTATGCCGCGTTGTGTCTCGATACGGAAGTGCAAGGTAGTAAGCCTTGTCACGGCTCCCGCGACCCTCAGCGGCCCGAATGTATTCATAATCCGCAACGAACTCGTGATAATAGGCGAGCCGGTCCGGGGGCAACGCGCGAATGATCCCATCCTGCTCTGTCATCACAAATCTGCAGGATCTGCACCTCAGTTCTTCGTCGACATTTCCATCGCAGATAGGACAACGCAGTTGAATCGCAGACTGCTCTGAAGGCACGCTATTAGGAACACTTTGGGATGCATCCTCTAATACTCGCGTCATTGGCGCGATCCACTCGGTGAAATCAGAGACTCGACAGAAACAAACATAGGAGAAGATGCGAGATCCAGATCAGGCTCACAAACACACGGATCCGATACACGACTGGACGGTTCCATATGCTCGACAATCTGCCACATAGAATTTACCTCGCTACATTCAGGATTCAACTTGGTCCAGGAGTTCACTTCCGCATGGAGGGCGTCGCGTACCGCACGGTAGAAGTCAGTGGTATAAGCCGCTTTGAACATGATGCAGAGATCATTGCTTTCGGTCCAGTTGCGCTTGACCCCGAGTTGCGATCGCACACGGTCATAAAAGACGGTGCCAGGCAATGGGTATGAAAACGAGATGCCGATGTCGTCAGGCCGTAGCCTACGAACCAGGCTGATCGTCTGCTGCAGTTCGATCCAGGTTTCGCCTGGATAGCCAAATTGAAGAAAGAAACAGGCGCGAATGCCGGCAATTCGAAGCCGCTCGCGTGCAGCTGCGACCTGATCCAGAGTAATTCCCTTGTCCATGGCGTCGAGGACCATTTGTGATCCAGACTCGACGCCCATCCAGACCTCCGTGCAACCAGAGGCCCTTAGATGACGAACCGTATCCTCGCGCATGAGATCGGCACGCGATTGGATTTTGAACGGCAAGGCGGCATCTCGATCTGCAAGCTCCTTCGCAAATTGCTCCACCCAGTGATGATTCAGGGCGAAGATATCGTCGCCGAACCAGATATGTTCAACGCCAGCCCGCTTGAGCATGAACATCTCATCGGCCACTGCCGAAGCGGCGCGCAATTGAAAGCGGTTGCTGGAGATTGGTTTTGCGCACCAGTTGCAGTGAAATGGACACCCGCGGCTTGCAACCATATTCGTTGAGAAGTAGCCGTGCCTGCCCGTCCACGCCATCCTGTAGGGCTCCAGATCGACCAGGTCGCGGGCTGGAGATGAAAGCTGTGACCAGCCAGGATTTCGCGCCAATGATTGCGAGCCGCGGAGGAGCCGCCCTGACGCACCTAAGCGCGCCAAGCCGTCCCATAAAGGGACTTCAGTGCCATTGAGCAAGGCGCTGCACAAATCACTTAAAAGATTTTCGGCTTCGCCGCAGAGAACATAGTCGAAATCGTTCTCGAGAAAGAGTTGAGGATTATCTGTGGCATCAGATCCATGAACCACGGTAATAGCGCCTACTTTCTTAGCGGCACGTGCCATAGTCCAGGCAACCTCACGCATGCGCGTAAGACACATCTTCGAGAGAAAATTGAAGTCGTCCTCATAGACAACAACGATCTTTGCCTCAGAGTTCCGCAACGCTGTAAGGAAGCCAGGCTCGGGGGCTTGGAGCATTACATCGAAGACATCACTCGATATGCCCCGGTCTCGGAGCGCGGTAGCTGCGTAGAGGGTTCCCAACGGAAGATAAGGCTGCATCTTCTGCGACTGTTTCGTGTCGAAGGGAAGATGATAAGAATGCGTCAATAAAACATCAGCCACGAATCATGCCCCATTGATGCGGAGTTCCGCTTGTTCGCGAGGCTAGTCTCGGGAGGGAAGCGGCTTGTCTCGGGAATGTAACGTCAATGTCATCCCTTCGATCTGCTCGCACCAGCGGACGGACTAGCCGAATTCGCACGATCTTTCAACTGCTGTACCGGAACCAGCAAGGTGGCCCATCTTGTCGCGCTTGGTGGCACAATAGCGGGCGGCATGAGGACTAACGTGCACCTCTGCGCTGATGCGCTCCACAATCCCTATGCTCGAGGACTCAACCGCTTTCACTTTTTCAGGATTGTTAGTTATCAGCCGAAGAGAGAACACGCCGAGGGCGCGCAGAATCTCAACCGACAGTTGGTAGTCGCGCAGATCAGCTTTATGTCCGAGGTGCAGATTAGCCTCGATGGTATCGAGGCCAGCATCTTGTAGTTCGTAAGCTCTGAGCTTTTCCATCAGACCGATGCCTCGACCTTCCTGATGCTCATAGATCAGAATGCCCGCATTCTCTTGAGCGATGCTCCCCAAAGCGAGATGCAACTGATCATGACAATCACAACGGAGTGAGTGAAAGATGTCGCCCGTGGCGCATTGCGAGTGGATGCGGACGAGAGGAGGTCTTGAGTGAATATCCCCAAGCACCAGGGCGAGGGCGGTTTCGGCATGGTCATGTCCTGTGCCGCCCCTTTGTCCCTCGAATGCGAGCAAGCGGAAAGTAGCCCAGCGAGTGGGAAGGTCAAGTTCGGCAATCTTTCTCAACCAGATCACAATGTGCGGGCTCCTTACTGCAGCGGTCGTTGTCTTCGGCGGAATTGATAAAGAACATGATCGCCAAAAGGCGCCAGCGCACGTGCCATGGTGCGATCGAAAGCTTCCATGGT
Organism: Bryocella sp.; assembly: GCA_036273275.1. Lineage (GTDB taxonomy): Bacteria > Acidobacteriota > Terriglobia > Terriglobales > Acidobacteriaceae > Granulicella. Next base: position 26,342 of record DASUHZ010000050.1, on the reverse strand, counting down.
CGCCAATAGATGCGAATGACGGGAGATCCACGGTTCTGCGGCGCTGGGCGGTACAGCGATACCAATACCGATCTTCTGTTCGAGTTCAAACCATGGCTGGAAGGCGCGCCTCAGATCTGAGGTTCGATGATAGAAGACGTCGAAGCTGCGTTTTGCCAACGTCGCAGGTGCTCGTAGTCGCTTAAATCTTCGGAGAGCATTGCGTGGCCGCCCGCGGAAAGTCTCGACAACGATCTCCGCCGGGCAGCAGGTGCCGAAGATCACCAGGATCGCGACCGCGCCCGGTTTGAGAAGCGATCCAAGACCCTTGGCCACCGGGCGGATGTCCTGTACGCAGTTGAGCGGTGCGAAGTTGGAGAATGCGCCATCGAGAAGAGGTTCACCGGCCTGGTGACGCTTCTCCGCAAAGCGCTCTAATTCTTCAGCGGCGACGGTCTGACTACACGAGCCCAAGGGAGAGAGCTTCTGCCTCGCGATATCAACCATCGCTGGAGAAGCATCTGTGAGAAGTACGCGAAAGCCCCGTTCCGCAAGGAACAGTGCATCTTCCCCGGTACCTCCTCCGATCTCCAGAATGTGTCCCATTGCAGGGAATTGACCAAGAAGGGTTGCCCGCACAGCACGCCGCTGCGCTCTAACGCTCGCCCATGCACCGAATCGCTCATCGAAGTTCGGGGCGATCGCATCGAAGGCCAGAGCCGCGGGGCAAAGAGAGGTTTCCGTCACGGCAGATTACTCCTAAGCGTGTTCCACCGACGTGACTCAATGAGGAAGCGCAGACCTTCTATGGCATGAAATCGGACTCGAGAAACCACAAAGCGGATTTGCACTCGATAACGAGCCACTCGCGTCGAAAGTGTCTCTCCAGCTGTCGCTTGAATTACTTTTCGAGGCAGGTTGAATGATAGCAACACTGGTTTGCGCGATGTGCCAGATGAGATGCTTGTTGCCGCCAATTCTTCTCGCAACCACAAATAGCGTTTATTTCCAGGAGGAGCTTGAATAGCGGCAGTTCTACCATATAGATCTAGCCAGAGTCGGACCGTTGGAGAAAGCTGCTCTACGGTCCAGGAAGTAAGTGCCTGGGGCGCAAAGCTGCCCCAGACGGATGCAGCTAGATAGGTCGCTACGCCGATTGCGACGCAAGCTCGTTGATCTTCCCGGGCATGCTGACGCAGTTTCTCCCAGAAGGAGCTGTTGTCGCGCTGCGCGAGCACATGACGGTAGAACTCGAGGAGGTGCGATGCCCGGAGAAAGGGACTGGCAATGTCCTTCGACGCATGCATTGCTTGCCCGATGAAGAGATCGACAGGCGAAAGCACGGGCATCACCACGCCGTGTACCTCCCTCGCTACTGTCCGATCGAGCCGGGTAGGTATCCCCGCAGTTCTGGTCTCCAGATGAAGTTCCACCCCACGATAAGGCAGGTTGCGATAGAGATCTTTTGGGCCAACATGTGGCGTCTGTCCCTTCTTAAACTCCCAGCTTCGTCCGCTGACCGCGAATAATGTATAACCTTGCTGCGCAAGAATCTCCTTCGCAGACGCAGCGTCCGTATCGGCGATCAGAAAATCGAGATCGAACTGGTGCCGAAGCTCAAGATGCGATACAGACATCGGGCAGAGCGAAAGGCCCTTCATGACAGCGTAAGAAAGACCTGCTGATTGGAAGCCCCGCTGTAGTCTTGCTGATTCTTCAATCAGCCCGCACGTTCGCTCGCGGTTCTCCTCCAGATTGCGCTCCAGCCGACTCACAACTGAAGCAGGCAGAGAATCCCGCTGATGGAGTTTCGTCATACGGTCGAGAAAATATAAGGCGAGACCACTCACGTCCAACCAGGGTAGAAGCTTTTTCCAGTCTTTCTCGTTGAGCCTGTGCGCGGCGAACGAGTCCGAGCAAGACTCTGAAAAGCAGAGAAGTGCCGCTTCGCAGATGCGCTGCTCACGGGTCAGGCGCTTAGGGCTGACGGTGTCGCGGCCCAGCGACATGATGGCGTTTCCATGGTTGTCGGCGGACACACGAGCACGAGTCACAGTAATGTGGTCGACGGCTTGTGCTCGAAGGAATTCCATCCTCTCAGTTCGCCACCTCACCGGCATCATGCAGCTCACTCCTTGCGAGCGAGTGCTATGACGAACGTAGAGGGTCGAAGACGCTAGATTGTCAGGTCACGGTCAGATGATTGTCACCGCAATGTCGGCATGTCTATTTCGGAGTATCAGATAGAAGGCTTTTGGAAACGCATCGCCTCAACTATCCTGAGGCCCAAAGTCCCCGGCCACCACTTCTCATCAGCCCAGTGTGCCGAATTCGCCCCGCACCCGCTTGTATCCTCACGACGGATGGACGAACACCTCCTGCCACAGTCCCTTCCCTGCCGTGCACAGAAAATCACTCATTGAGTGTCAGGGCTGCATTGGATATATCGGGAGCGCAACAGTAGGTTCAATGCCTGAGTTTTTCATGATCTCCTGCGCCTCCGCAGGCCATGCATTGTCCTTTACGAGATGATCATCAAGGATGAGATCGTTCTGATAATTTGTCCACATTCCACCTATCTTTGTGCCGTCATGCCAGTTATCGACGGCGGTATTATCCGGCGAAATACGCGTTGGATAGGCGGCGTGCATCGTGTTGACATTGAGCCATTCACTCCCGGCATCCTGAACAACGTTGCGGCGAACCGTAATGTAACGAGAGCCCTCGTCCAGGTAGAGGCCGATCATGGAATGATTGTCATAAATATAGTTTTCTGTAATCAACGTGCCGGGACTTGCGGAGAGGTTATAGATGGCTCCGCCGTCATGGAAATAGGTCTTCGCTCCGTGGATGCGGTTGTTTGCAACTACAACATCGCGGTGTGCCGTCGGCGTCTGATAAATGGGATTCTGCTTCCAGTCATAGGTATGCAGACGGAAGAGATAGTTTGGATTCCCGCCCGGATCCTGGATGCCCCAGCCAAAACCAATGTCAATCGCATCATAAGGAACGTCGGAAATGTCATTGTGCAGAATGACAGCACCTAATACATACGTGCTGAGTATGGCGCTGTTGTCGAGATAGTCCTCGCTGACCGCCTGAATCTTATTGCTGCGCAGAATGATCTGGCGGTTGGTCTGCCGCGGGTCACGCGGATGATGTGCATCGGCCTGCACGCCGCCGGCCACAATGGCGCCGCCCGCAATGTCTGTGAACAAATTCGCCACTACGGTAATGTCACCGGTTGCGAGTCCAACGCCAGAAAGGGTCGCGTCCGGATCATTGCCGATACCGAGTGCATATTGCCCCAGATGCGCAAAGATGTTGTCTTTGAATACGATGCGCTTCGCCGCCGATACCTGAACGGCTGCCGGCATCTGTTGCCACTGATTGCGCATGCTCTCAAACTTGTTACATCCCTGCGCACAGGTACCAATAGGGTCTGCCGGATACGCAGCCGCCTTCCCCGCAAGAAACGTTCCGCTCTGTTGACTGGCGTAGCCCTCATCGCTCGACGGGCCAAGCCAGCTTGAGTAGGAGAAGCGAATCCCTATGAATGACAGGTCCTGCACCGGATCGTCGAGGGTGCCACTAATTGAGACGAGCACAGGCAAGCGCGGCAATTCTACATGCGCCGTTGCGATGTCGACTCCTTCAGGCGGCCGCAGATAGAGCTTGCCTTGCGTGGGATCGAGAAACCACTGGCCCGACTGCGAGATCAGTTCAAGCGCATTTGTTAGATACAAGTGCGAAAATTGCGGCCCGAATGGCTTTTCAACGGTGTCGTATCCCCAGATGTTGTTATCCCAGGCCGGTTGGCGCATCACGAGCATGTCCCCCGCAACCCGCTCCACCGGTGAGATCCTCTCCGTGAAGAAGCCCGTTGCGCGTAGCTCGAGTCGATTCGCGTGCTGCAAAATTCCCAGCGGATTCTTTGCTCCGGTGCGCAGCACCATACCGTCACGCGTGAAGTTCCAGTCTTTCCTCGCAAGCTCAATCGACGCTTCCGGAACGAGCCGATCGTTTACCCAGAGCTGTCGCGCGTCCAAACCTCGCGGCACGTCCGCAACATAAATCTGGCGCCTCGCATTCCACAAATGCCAACCGGTTACAGCAAGGCCGCCGCTGATAACAGGCTGTGCACCGGGTGCAGCCTCCGACCATGTCACGGTGTGCCCATTTTGGCCGCCGTCGACTGCGCGAAAGATAAGCGGATGATCGATCCGGTATGAACCTTGAGCGAGCTTCACGACGACGTTATTATCGCCATCCACCTCGCGCGCCGCGCGTTGCGCTCGCTCAAGCGTTCGGAAAGGACGATCGGCAGTACCGTCGGCCGCATCGTCCCCCGAAGGTGATACTGCAATCGTAACTACTGGCCCGCGACGGGACTGTGCGGATGCAGGCGAAATACCGGCTAACAAAGCACACGCGATGAGGGTGCACACTGCAATGGCTGCTAATCGCAACGATCCACCTCATCCATGCGCAAACAAACCTCCTCGCCCTTATACAGCAAGTTATGTTGTCGTGTGCCATCTGGCGAAATGAATAGGATGCGGTACTTCCGCTCCTTCATCATCTCAGGGAAACTCCCCTCGCGTGCATTCACAACGAGACGACCCGACTGCTCGTTCCATTCCATGAATACCTGCGCATACTCGCCGTTTTCATAGGCATACCCATCGCCCGCATCTTCGTAGAGGACGAATGATGCATCTGCGCCAGTGTAGACATAGACCTCGTATGCTGCATCGCGGATTTCGTCGACAAACTGCATCGGCCGAGTCATTGGCACAATGGATCCAGCTCGCACGAATACCGGAATACGCTCCAGCGGAGCATCTACGACGACAGCCTGACCGCCTTGGTGCAATCTGCCTTCCCACAAACTAAACCACTCACAGCCTCCGGGCAGATAAACCTCGCGTCTCTTAGCAACATCGTTGATTGCTCGCGAGCCCTGATCATAGTACATAGGCTGCGTCACGGGGCAGACTAACAGCGACGGGCCGAAGAGAAACTCATCCGTAATCGCGTGCGTCCTCATGTCCGCGGGAAACTCGAGCGCCAGCGCCCGCACCATAGCCGTCCCGTCCCGCGTGACAGATGCCGCTAGTGAATAGATGTACGGCAAAAGACGATAGCGAAATCGAATGCACGCGGCGATTGCATCGTAGAACGGCGAGCCCTCTTCGCCAAACCGCCATATCTCGCGCGGGACATCCGTGCCATGCGAACGGAACATGGGGAGGAAGGCCGCGTACTGCAGCCAACGCGTATACAACTCCCAGAACCCGAGATCAGTGGAGCCCTTGTCGTTCGGGTCCGGCGCAAGCGCGTCCATCGGCGTCAGTCCGCGACAACCTCCTGGATAAACCCCTTGCCAAAACCAGAGATCTGCTCGGTTGTCGACGAAGAATCCGCCCGCATCGACGGTCCAGTACGCTTCTCCTGTCGCGCAAAAGTTCACACCTTCGGGAATGCACCGCCGCAGCGTCTCCCAGGTTGCGGATACATCTCCGTTCCACGTGAAGGTTCCGTAACGATGCTGACCGGCGTATGAAGAGCGAGTGAGATTCAAAACACGCTTATTACCTGGTTCCTTACGCTGTCCTTCGTAAATCCCCTGAGAGTGCATAAGTGAGTATGCATTGATCTCGCCCGCATCCAAATAGAGCTTCGATGCCTCCGTGTTGATCTGCAGCCGTTCTTCAGATGACGGCTTCACTGCGCCGTTCCAGTCCGCCTCAAACGGCTCCGTACAATCGCACCACCACGCGTCGACTCCATGAGCGAACAGTCCATGTCGTGCCTGCTCCCAGTAGCACGCGCGCGCCTTCGGATCGAAGGCGTTATACGTCGATTGATTGCCTAGCATCATGTGTTGCTCATTCAGCTCGCGCTGGTTCTCGCATCCGCCGGTCATAATCGGCCAGATAGAAACCATCAGTCTCGCACCCATCGCGTGCAGTTTCTCGATAAACCTACCAGGATCAGGAAAGCGCAACGGATCAAACGCCTTTTGTCCCCAACCCGCGCCATTGGGCCATGATTTCCAATCCAGCACGATGCAGTCCAGGGGAATTTGACGCCGTCTATATTCAGCCACAACGTCGATGATCTCCCCTGCAGTTACGTACCGCTCCTTAGACTGCACATACCCCAACGCCCACTTTGGCGGCAATGGAGTCGCTCCCGTGAGCCGCCGATAGCCACCCATTACGCCGTTAAAGTCCCCGCCATAGATGAGGTAGTAGTCCAGTTCATCGACGACATCGGCCCACCAGTAGCTGCCCTCTTCGTCATCTCTGAAGATCATGAGCGAGCAACAGTCCAGCAGAATACTGTAACCGCGTGTCGATATCAGATGCGGCACTACGGCCTTCATATTCTGCTGATAGAGCTCACGCACGCAGCCGCGCAGATTACCATAACCTTCCTCGTGCGAGCCGAGACCGAAGAGAGCCTCGTCTTTCCCAAATTCAAACTCCAATTTGGCCTCGAAGGCGTCGCGATCAAATACTGTTTCATGCTCTGCAACAACGGCTCTAGCTCCATCAATGCTCTGCTCTGTCGCAATCACTTCACCTTCATGGAAGATGTTTCGCGCAACGGCTTTAGGAACCAGCGTCCGTCCACCACGATCCGGTTCTCGCGTTAGCAATTGGTTGGTTGCGCTGTAATAGCTCAGGGCTCCGGTCGACCTATTTACTTTCACGATCAATGATCCCGCAGCTAGTACATAGCCATCCGAATCCTCGCGCAGCCCGAACTCCACGCCGGCGTCTTGTGCTTCCAGAATCCGGCTTGGCCTGTCTAGAAACTCGCGGCCCTGCGTGTAGGTGATACGCGCAATCGCCTCCGTAATGAAGCGGATGCGCAGGCTCTGATCACCTTCGCGAAAAATCACATCGTTCGGCCGCCGCTCGGCTCTAACCATTCGCTCTCGCCACTTCTAGATGCTGCTCATCGCGGCAGCCACGCGTTTGCGCTCTTCGAGGTCCAGCCGGATCTGCGGCTCCAGCCTCTCGTAGCGGTGATAAAACAACACAGGAATCGCCGCGACCGCATAGGCAATCGCCGGCAGCCAGATGCAGCTCAGCTCAATGCCCCTCAGCGAACGAGCTGTCTGTGCAACGTTCGGCACATATTGAAAATGCGCGAGAATCCACGCTGGCAGCGCACCGCCCAGACCGCTGCCCGCCTTCAGGCAGAAGGCCGCACCGATAGCAGTAAGCAATCCCGCCGCGCGCACTCCGCCTCTCCACTCTCCATAGTCCACGCTGTCGGAAAGCAGCGAAAACGGCAGCGCCATTGCTACGCCGCTCGCCAGGAATCCGATTACCCAGCCGGTCATTACTATGGCGACAGAGTGATCGCGAACTCCCCAGAACACGACAGCCTGTGCGGCGGCAGACCCCGCCAGGCCTAAAGCCCACACAGTGCGTTTTGATATCACCCTGCAGAAGACCGGCAGCAGCAGGATGCTCACCAGCGAAACCACATCAAGGCTATTCGCGATAGAGGTTAGTCCCTCACGGTGCAGTACATACTCGAAAAAATATGGCGCTGTCGAGATACGCGCGATAAACGCAATCCAGAAAAACAGGCTGCTGATGAAGATGATCAGCCAGGGCACATTGCCCTTTAGCGCACGGAACGCGTGCCGGACGGAGTTTCGCCGGAATTGAGTCTCCGCCTCCTCGTGCAGATTCCGAAATGCCACCAGATACAGGGCGACCGTGCCGATTGCATACAACGGCATCACCAGCATGAAGCCACGACGACTGTCACCATGGCCCAATCGTGCCACCAGTCCAAGTACGGTGAGGTTTACGAACAGCACACCAAGCTTCGATCCGAACATGCGGAAGCTCGTCAGCACCACGCGTTCCTGCGAACTGGGCGTCAGCGAAGCAAGAATAGCGGTCACCGGCGTGTTGATGCCCGTGTACAGAATGCTGCAACTAACGTAGGTGCAAGCAGCGTAAACAATCTTCGCGGTTGGCCCAATGTTCGGCGTAATAAAGGTCGCCACACCAGCGACGGCAAACGGAACGCACAACCAGAGAAACCAAGGCCGGCTCTTGCCGAATCGGCTGCGCGTTTTCTCAAAGACGATTCCCCACAAGGGCGCGTCGAGAGCATCCGTACAGCGCGCAATGAGCAGAATCGCTCCGGCAGCGGCGGCAGTCAGCCCGTACACATCCGTGTAGAACTTGAGGAGATAAAACGAAATTACGCAGAAGATAAGCTGTCCTGCGACCTCGCTGGACATATAACTCAGGCGGGTCGTGAGGACCTGGCTCTTCATGGCGCTCTTCGTCAGCTTACTCGCTCTCCTGTGACGAAATCTTTGCTGATACCGCGGCGTTCGGGGTCACCGATACCGCCGCGGCGCAAGCGGCACTCCCGCCAATTCAGGCTGCGTTCTCTTTTTTTGTCTCCGGGAAGGGGCCGAAGCGCTCGGCCGAATCCTCAGCATGGTTATAGATGTTCTTGCCATCCTTCAGGAACGGAGTCGCCATCGCCCACGGCTTGCCATCCGGACGGTCGATCGGCTTTGCGCTGTACTGCGGCAGATAGATGCGGCGCATGCGCTCTGTCTTGTTCGGTCCGCTGCGATGAAACACAAAGCTGTCGAAAGCCACAATGCTTCCCGCCGGCACAATCAGCGCGTCGCCAGGGTCACTGCCCGAATAGCCGATAAGATCATTCGTGCCGTCTTCCTTGATATGGTTGATGATCGTACTCTTTGTCCCGCCACGAGAGTGCGGCAGCAGATACACGGTGCCGTTCTCCTCGCTCACATCATCGAGCGTGCACCAGCAGGTTACATAGGGCTTGTGCTGTGTGGTCGGGTTGTACCACTTCACATAGCCGCTATCCTGGTGCCACGCGAACTTCATCCCCTGCTCCGCGCCCTTTACCACCCATTGCTCGTGAAAGAGGTATGCCTCATCACCGACGGTGGCGCGCGCGACATCGGCCATCAGGTCGCTGAAGACGAACTGCCACAGCCGGTTACTCAGCCGATATCGGTTGTTGATGAAATAACGCTTGCCACGGTGGCTGATGTTTTCCGTCTGCACACCTTTAGCATCCATGATGGAGTCGTAATACCCAAGGTAGTAGGAGCACTCTTCGCGTAACATCTCCAGCATCGGAGGAGGGATGACCCCCGGGAGAATCATGTAGCCTTCGTTGCGGTAGAGCTCGCGCTGCTGGTCCGTGATTTTCATGATCGCCACTCTAGTCAAGCGCCCTAACGATTGGCTTCTCATTTTCCGGACAGTTGTTATCATTTTTTGTCGGTATGCTGCAAAGGCTCAAACTCCCGGACAACATGGATGGCCTGGCGTGGCGGTATGCCAATCCCGCGGGAGCCAACCGTCGGCATCATCATGCTGAGCTCGAGTTGAATCTTGTAACGCATGGCACCGGGACATATCTGCTGGGCAATCGGCAGTACCGAATACGCCGCGGTGATCTGCTCTGGCTGTTTCCTGCTCAGGAGCATGTGCTGTTTGAGCAGACATCCGACTTCCAGATGTGGATCGTTGTCTTCCGTCGCCGGTTAATCAAGCGCAGCGCCGTAGACATCGCATCTCTTCCGTTGCTCCAGCGCAATTTCTCTGGCGAAGCCTGCCGCCGCCTGCGACAACACGAGATCGCACGGTTCGAAGAACTTTTCACCGGCCTCGCAGAAAGCACCGCGGAACCAGGCCTGCTCAATGCGACCCTGGCCTACGCTCTTCTGCGCGCATGGAAGTGCTTCGAGCAAGCCGGCGAAGTTCCTGCGCGTACTGTCCATCCCGCCGTAGAGAGCACTGCGCGGCTGCTGCTCTCTGACGGCAACAGCTATACTCTTTCCCAACTTGCGCTTCGGGGCGGTCTCAGTCCTGCACGGCTCAGCCGACTCTTCAAACAGCAGACCGGCCTCTCGATCGTCCAATTCCGGAACCGTCAGCGCATGCAACGGTTCCTTGAACGGTTTGAAGCCAATCACGACTCCAAGCGGCAAAGTACGCTCCTCGACTCCGCCCTTGCGGCCGGCTTTGGAAGTTACCCGCAGTTCCACCGCGTCTTCCGACAGGTCACCGGCTGCTCGCCCGCTGAGTACCGCCGGCGTGAGCACTGCTAAGTCGCGAGCACTCGGCGCCACAGGTCTGCGATCTCCCGCCGCAACACCTTCGCGTCCTCCCAACTATTCGGAAAGGACGTCAGCGCATAGCCACCCTCGACGGGGCCGAGTTCCGGACAAACAAATATCTCTCCGTCTGTTCCACCATTTGCCTCCAGCCAGCACCGCAGTACCGCCTCTGCAAATGGCAGCCATTCGTTTACTTCCTGCGTCAGCCCGCCGCGCGCATCGGTGATCGGAAGCTGCATATGGTGGCCGTTGAATGGCCTGAAGTGAAACTGCTGCGCTTTCTGCACCAGATCGGGCCGAACCAGCAGCCGCTTCTCGAAGTTTGCCGGAACCAGATGTTTTACAACAGCAAAATGCGAGAAGTCCCATGAAATTGGTAGAAGCTCACCCGTCGCGGCGAAATACCCGTCGGCCAGGGCGTACAACTTCTCAGGCGTCTCGGTGCATGTACCGCGATGCGACTCGATCGCGGGCCGCAGCCCCCGCCGTTTCGCCTCTTTCAGCAGCGTCATGGTCAGCCGCAGCGCCTCGCGCGTCAACATCTCGTCCCCGCCGAGTTGCACGTTGACGTGGACCGCTCCTGCGTCTCGAAGCTCATCCAGCACCGCAGGGAATGCAGCCGCATCACTCGACACGACTCCGCCAACAAAGGTTAATCCTCGCCTCCGAAGGCCCTCGGTCAGTTCCGGGCTTGGCGCCCAGCATACGGCCTCAAAGCCTGCGTTCTGAATCGCATCCAGCTTTTCTTCGAGCGTCCATTCGCGCTCTCGCGACGGGTGCTGCATCAGCGTCCACAGGTTGGCGACATGCCGCAAAGTCGGCGTCATCGTGAGTGTTCTCTCCTCTTCATGGCGGATTTACTTCCATTCTTGCGCGCAATCCGAAAATTGTCTTGCCATGATTTCCATTCCTTTGAAACAATGCCAATGGGACGGGAGATTACTAACATGCGAAGCGGCAAGGCCGAAATCCATTATGGCCCGCGGCCGGTCCCTCCGGTGTGTCCGCCGCTAACTATCGTGGCAGACGACCTGACCGGCGCCTGCGATGCTGCCGTGGCCTTCACCCGCGCTTGCCAAGCCGTCCAAGTGCAAATCTCCGGCCAAGTCACAGAACACGCCACCATTCGCGCCATCGCGACGGAAAGCCGTGACCTGACCTCGCAAGAATCAGAGCAACGCCTGCGAAACATCGTAGAGCGACTCCCCGCAGGCACGGAGCTCTTCAAAAAGATCGACTCGGTCTTCCGCGGCAACACCGCTGTCGAGATTGCGGCTGCCCTGCGATACGCCGCGTTCGATCTCGCCATCATCGCGCCCGCATACCCCGCTCTCGGCCGCATCGTTCATCAAGGAGTCCTCAGTATTATGGACTCCACCGGAACAGGCACGGTCCCAATTGCCGATCGCCTGGCGCAGGCCGGCTGCTCGTTGACTCGCCTGTCTGCAGATCAATCCTCCGGAGCGCTGGCCAATTCGCTCGAAGGTTGCATAACCAACGGAACTCGTGCTGTCCTCTGGGACGCCTCGACACAAATTCAGCTCACGGAGATCGTCCGCGCTGCACGCTCGATTGCCAAACAGATCCTTTGGATCGGTTCCGGTGGACTCGCACATGCTCTCGCAGCAGAACTTCCCACTCTCACGATGCAGCGGGAGAAGCACCTCCGCGAGGGAGCGACGATTTTCTTCATCGGCAGCCCGCATCCCGTCAGTCGCGCGCAAGTCAGCCATCTCCGGCAGGTGGCACAGATCGCCGAGCACCGCCCGCCTGGAACGCACTCGGCGCACGACGACCTGCTCGTTCCAGTTGAGCCAGGGCAGACCACCACTGACGGGATCCGCCGCGCCCTGGCATCGTACGATCCTGCTCAGACCGGCTGTCTGTTCATGACAGGCGGCGACACCGCGCACTTCGTCTGCCGCGCACTCGAGGTCCAATCGCTTCGACTCCTGCACGAGTTCGCGCCTGGCATTCCAATCGCGGTCGCCGAGGGCGGCCCGTTCGACGGCGTCCGGGTCGTGCTGAAGAGCGGCGGCTTTGGCGAACCCGACCTCCTCTGCCGTCTACTGGAAGCACACCGCGCCTCACACGAGGTCATCGCTTGAACGCTCGCACGCTATCTATCGAAGAGCTCCACCCGACCATCGTCGTAACGCTTGGCGACCCCGCCGGTGTCGGCGCCGAGGTGACGCTCAAAGCACTCGCCGACCCCGCCATCCAGAGTTCCGCCCGCTTCATCATCCTCGGAGATTACGCCGCTGTCGCAGCGGCAGAGCAATGCACGGGCATTCGTCTGGACACACTTGCCGTCGAGTTTCGCGACTGCCATACGCTGGCCGCAGATACACCCATCGCAATGGGCATGCTGCGCGCGGACTACGGAGCCGCCGCTGTCCGCTACGTGCATGATGGCACGCTGATGTGCCTGCGCGGCGAGGCCGACGCCATGGTGACCGCGCCGCTCAACAAAGAGGCCGTGACTCTCACCGGGATGCACTTCACCGGTCACACCGAGTACATCGCGGAGCTCTGCAAAGCAGCCGACTCGCGCATGCTTCTAGCCGGCCAACGGCTCAGCGTCGTTCACGTCTCCACGCACATCAGCCTGCGCGAGGCATGCAACCTCGACACGGCGCGCATCATCCGCACGATCGAGCTGGGCGATGAAGCCATGAAGCTCCTGGGCAAACCGCGCCCGCGCGTCGCCGTCTGCGGCCTCAATCCGCACGCCGGCGAACACGGCCTCTTCGGCACGGAAGACGAGCGCTTCATCCTTCCCGCAGTGGAAGCCTGTCGAGGGCGGGGCATCGACTGCGAAGGCCCGGTCGCTCCTGACACCATCTTCTTGCGCGCCGCCAACGGCTCGCATGATCTCATCGTCGCCATGTATCACGACCAGGGTCACATCCCCATGAAGCTCCTCGACTTCGAAGCCACTGTGAACATGTCGCTCGGCATTCCCATCCTGCGCACCTCCGTCGACCACGGCACCGCGTTCGACATCGCAGGCAAAAACATGGCCGGCGCCGCCAATATGAAGGCCGCCATTCGCATGGCCGTCACCATGGCGCGCCATCGTCTTCAACACGCCGTAACGGTTTAGCCCGGGTTCCCAATGCGTCCGCTCGATCTCATCGTCATCGCCGCTTACCTGGCAGGCCTCGTTGCGATCGGTTTGCGCTTTGCACGGCGCCAACGCACCACGGAACAATATTTCGTCGCCGGCCGCTCCATACCTGGGTGGGCGATGGGACTCTCGCTGCTCGCGACAATTATCACCAGCGTCACCTTCATCGCCTATCCAGGCTCCGCGTACGCAGGCAACTGGTCCCTGCTCGTCCCCGGCATTCTCTTCATCGGGGTCCTCGGCCTCATCGGCTCCGTCATCGTTCCCTTCTTCCGGCACGTCGTCGGCATGAGTGCATACGAATACTTCGGGCACCGCTTCGGCCGCGGCATCAGGCTCTACTCGTCCTTCACCTTCGCCATCGGACACTTCGCGAAGATGGGCTTCGTGTTTTACCTGCTTGCGCTAACGCTGTCCAGCATGACAGGCTGGCCGATCACCGCCATCATCCTGCTAACGGCAATCGTCACCATCTTCTACACGCTCATCGGCGGCGTCGAAGCCGTTGTATGGAGCGACGTTGTACAGGGCTTCGTGCTCTGGGCCGGCATCCTCGTCTCGCTTGCCTATCTGCTCTTCCTGCCCGCGCAAGGTCCGCGCGCAGTCGTTGCCGATGCCTGGTCTCATCACAAGATGAGCCTCGGCAGCACAGCCTTGCGCTTCGACCAGCCGACCATCATCGTGCTCGTCATCTATGGCTTCTTCTTCTACCTGCAGAAGTACACAGGGGATCAAACTGTAGTCCAGCGTTATCTCATCGCCAAGTCCGACCGCGCAGCCATCCGCGGAATCGCACTCGGCGCTGGTCTTTGTCTTCCCGTGTGGGCCGCGTTCATGCTCATCGGCAGCCTGCTCTGGAGCTTCTACCGCCTTACCGGCGAGGCGATCCCCAGATCCATCACCAAGGCCGACGGTATCTTTCCACATTTCCTCGTCACGCACATTCCTTCCGGGCTCGCGGGGCTGTTCGTCGCCGCGTTGCTCGGCTCGGCAATGTCCATGCTCGCGTCCGACATGAACTGCCTGTCCGTGATCGCCGTCGAAGACTTCTACCGCTTTGCCCGCCCGCGCAGTACCGACCGCGAGCTTCTCCGCGCGGGCCGCATCGTCGTCGCGCTCAGCGGACTTGCTGCCGCCGGTGTCGCCCTCCGTCTCGCGCACACGCAGGGCAGCGCGCTCTCGCTCTACTACACCATCACCGCCGTCGTCGCCGGCGGCCTCGCTGGTCTGTTCCTGCTCGCCTTCCTCATGCCGCGAGCCACCCGCGAAGGCGCCATCGCTGGCCTGATCGTCAGCCTCATCTTCACCGTGTGGGCCACCTTCACAGAAGGCGGCAAGATCCTGAACCTCGGCCACTGGAACTTCCCGTGGCACGACTACATGATCGGCGCCATCGGCCATGTGATTCTTTTAGTGGTCGGCATCGCTGCAAGTCTTCTGCTTCCCGGCTCGCCCAAAGCGCCCAACCTCACCTGGCAGGGGTGGCGGCGTCAATCACAAATGCCAGTTGCCGCCGGAGTCTAAGAGAACGATGATTCAGTCATTCAACCACCGAGGAGTTCCGATGAACCGCCTTCATCAAGCCATCAAAGACGCAGCCGGACATCCCCTGCTCGGCGCCGCGCTTTACTCCTACGATCCCATCTTTCTCGAAATTGCCGCGCACATGGGCTTTCAGGTCGTCTGGATCGAGATGGAGCACGCGCCGATCAGCTTCTCCGAGGCCGCCGATCTCTGCCGCATGGCGGCTGGGACCGGCATGCTCACCATGATCCGCATCCCCGACGCGCGCCGCGAGAGCGTCCTCAAGGCCGCCGAATGCGGGCCCGATATCATCGACATTCCCATGGTCGACACGCCCGAAGAGGTCGACGAGCTCGTGCGTTATGCGAAGTTCGCTCCCATCGGCGCACGCGGCTTCTTCTCCGTCTCTCGCGCTCTCCGCTACGGTATCGTCGACTCCGTCCCAGCCGAACAGCAGAAGCTCAACACCGAACTCGCTCTCCTTGCGCAGATCGAGACCAAGGAAGCCCTCGAGCGCATCGACGAGATCGCCTCCGTTCCCGATGTCGACATCTTCATCGGGCCTGCCGATCTTGCCTCCAGCCTCGGCATGCCTGGACAGACGGCACATCCTGAACTGCTCGAAGCCGCCGAGCAGATCGTCCGCGCCGCGCGCAAACACGGAAAGAAGGTTGTCACGGCGTGCGGCACCGCAGAGTTCCACCATTGGGTTCGCCTCGGCATCGATCTCCTCTTCTGCACGAACAACATCGTTTGCCTCAAAGCAGGCGCGCAGATCGCACTCGACGCCGCACAAAAGGCCATCGCCACCGTTCAAAACGAATCCAAACCGCGGCCCGCACTCGCTAAGTAGCCGATGACCACGCGCACGATCACGTTTCTCCAACCCAACCGGCTCACCTTCGGCACAGGGTGCCTCGCAGAAGCGCTGACGTATATCGCGGCGCTTCCCTCCCGACGCGTCCATATTGTCCATTCACCTTCGCTGGCAGCGGTTATCGACCGCATGAAGGAAGCGCTGATCATCGCCGGATGCAGTCTCACCACAAATCCTGTGCCAGCAGGCGAGCCCACCATTACTGTATTCAACTCCGCACTCGCCCGTGCCCGCACGGCGAACGCCGGATGCATCGTCGGAATCGGCGGCGGCAGCGCACTCGATCTCGCCAAGCTCCTCGCCGCTTTTGTGCGCAACGATCAGCGCATTGAAGAAACGTTCGGCATCGGCCTGCTTTCCTCGCGTAACTGCCATCTTGTTTGCATCCCCTCGACCTCCGGCACCGGCAGCGAGGTGTCGCCGAACGCAATCCTGCTCGATGAAACCGCGCAATTGAAGAAAGGCGTCATCAGCCCACACCTTGTGCCGGACGCAGCCTTCATCGATCCCACACTCACGCACTCCGTTCCACCCGCAGTCACCGCCTACACCGGCCTCGACGCACTCACGCACTGCATTGAGGCTTACACCAATCGCTTTGCGCATCCGCTCGTCGACCTCTATGCTCGCGAAGGCATCGCGCTCTGCGCCCGCTTCCTCTGCCGCGCTGTCCGGAACCCGAACGACGCCGAAGCCCGCGAAGGCATGTCCCGCGCCAGCCTCTACGGGGGCCTTTGCCTCGGCCCCGTCAACACCGCAGCCGTGCACGCGCTCGCCTATCCCCTCGGCGGCGAGTTCCACCTCCCTCACGGCCTCTCCAACGCGGTTCTGCTTCCTGCCGTCTTCCGCTTCAACGCCCAAGCCGACCCCGAGCGCCACGCCGAAGTTGCCCGCGCGCTCGGCGTAACGCCCGAGTCCACCCCACTCGAAACCGCACTCGCGGGCGCCACACAGCTCGAGCACCTCACACGCGACTGCGGCGTTGACACCGACCTCGCGCATCACGGCCTGGACGGCAGCACCATCCCACACCTTGCCGCAGCCGCGATAACTGTCCAACGCCTCTTGCGCAACAATCCGCGCGACATCACGCAGGCGGACGCTGAATCCATCTACGCGCAGTGCTTTCGCGCCTGACCAGATGTCACTCGCTCACAACGTAGTGTCCCGCATGGTCAAGCACAACTACGCGCCGCGCTCCGTCCTCGGCGCTCTCGCCCGGTTCGCTCTTTCCGTTCACGCGCACTGCTGTCACGCTCGCGCCTGAGACCGGCACTGACAGCCGCGCCACCACACCCTCCGGAACATCCACTGCAATCTCCGTAGCGCGTCCCTTCCTGTGCGCATCCACTTTGATTAGCCCATGCGGCGTCGGCATCGCGCCGCGCGCCCACTGCAGGTCCACCAGATCCGGCCGCACGTTCACCGTCGCAAATCCCGCACCCGTCGGCTGAATCCCCAACACCTCCTCCATCAGCCACGCCGTCGGTCCCGACGACCACCCGTGCGCCAGCGACACAAAATACCCCGATCGATTGTCCGCCTGCAGCGATGAATGAAAATCCTCGTGATACCAGTCGACGTCGTACGCTTCCCAGAAGCTGGTCGCACCCTCGCCGATCATCCCTCCCCAGAACTGCCGTATCCACGCGAGCGCCGCCTCGCGATGATTCATTTCCGCCATCGCACGCAGCACATAATCGCCGTAGTACGGCGAGATGATCGGACCGTGCCCCAGGCCCGGCCCCGCTTCCTGTCCCACCCTGGACAGAACATCGCGCCAGATCGCGTCATATCGCTCCGGCCCCGCCGCTCCGCTGATCACCGCCGCCGCATTCGTCTCCCAGCGCGGGCCAAAGGTCCCCGATGGATCCGTCAGATACTTGTCAGCCGCAGCCTTCACGGTTTCGGCACGCTCGCGATACTTCGCCGCATTCGCCTCATCGCCAACTTCATGCAGCAGAAACGCTGCCTCGCGATACGCGCGCACAAACTCCAGCGTCGTCGCTCTCCGCGTCTCCGGCGTATCACCATTTAAATCGGGCGACCAATCCACATACAGCCACACGTTGCTGTTGTTGGCGTAGATGTTCCGGTTGTCGAACTCACCGTCCACCACGTGCAACAACTCCAGCATCCGCTGATGCTCGCGCTCCAGAAACGCCTTGTCCCCCGTGTGCCGGTAAAAATCCGCCACACCGGTGAACCAGAATGACGAGTACCCCGGAATCCCATTCACATGCTGATCCACCGGCAGCTTCGGGTCCGCACCCAGCAGCCGGTCCAGCGTATCCTCCAGAAGCATCTTGTCCGCAAACACATCTTCGATCACCGGTCCGCTCACGTCGGTGTCGCCCATCCACCGTCCGCGATCGCGTTTGCTCGCGTCCCATACGCCGTCCTGCATGCACAAATGGGCCGTGTACGCTCCCGTCTCCCAAATGCGGTTCAGCAGAGCGTCCGAGCTCTCAAACGATCCCAGGTACTTCACCGGATAGTAGATGTGGTCCGCATGGATCGACTTCACACGCAGGTCTTTCGCCCCGCCCACAAACCGCACGCGCGCAAACCGAAATGCAGTCTTCGGCGAGTGCCCCGTCCCATGCGGCGGAATCGTCATTTGATTCACACCGAGATACGGCGCCTTCAACGCCTCCGACTCCGACTCGCCCACCTGCACGGTCACAGCCATCGGTTCATCCGAATCCGAATCGATCTCCAGCCTTCCCGTCAGCTCGCGCCCAAAGTCCAAAATGACACTCGGCGCCTCTGCATCCGTCAGCTTCGCCGCCGGCAGATGCACCACCACGTCGCCGCTTCCGCTCTCCAGATTCTTCAAACCATCGAACCCGCCGCGTCCCGCATACGACGCCATCACGGTCATCACGCGCAGCGGCATATGCGCCAGGAACGGCGAGATGCCGTCATACCCCGGCCAGTTATACAGCCCCGCATCTGCGTTCCACTGATACATCTCAATATCGCTCTCAATCCCGCCGAACGCCTCCACCGGCTTCCATCCCGCATCATGAAATCCGGCCTGCTCCCATCCCTTCTCTGCTGTCGTCGAGCTCCGCCACTCCGGCCCGCTCTGCATCAGGTCCGGCGCCTCCACTCCCTCCGCGCGCGGCACGATCTTCGCAACCAGCACACGCCCTGACGTCTGCTGTTGCACCAACCTGCTATTCGCAAATCCAGTCACGCCTCGCCCGCGCACCGCCTCGATCGCAATCACGTTGTCGCCCGATCGCAGAGCCCCCGTCACCGGCGCTGCAAACACATGCATGCCCAGCGGCGAGCTGGTATCGCTCGCCACCTTCTCCACCATCTGCCCATTCACCCACACCGACACCGAACGCGGCCCCGCGATATACAACGTCGCCTCACGCGGCACACTCTCCACATGAAAGTGCGCACGAAAATAATGCGGCTCCGTCTCCGCCGAAATCGCCGGGAACTTGTACACAAGCTTCCCGTTCTTCGACCCCTCTGTCGCCGTCCACACATACTGCTCCGGCAGCGGCTGATGAATGCTGCTCTCCAGCACCGGCGCGGTCACGCCACGAGATGCATCCAGCGGTTCCACCCGGTTTGGACTCAAATTTTGGGTCAACGGCAGATCCTGCGCCCCCGCAACCACGCACCCAGCCAACACCACACCCAACACACCAACTCGTCTCATTCGCATCACCGCTCCGGAATCTCCTTTAACCCCAAATGCACATGCTTGATCGATCGCCGCTGCCACGTATATGTCATGTCTAAATCGCCACTCGCATCCTGAATCACTGCCGGATACGAATACTCGCCCGCGCCCTGCTCCAGCGTGGCGAACACACGAAAGTGCTCTCCATCCCGGCTCACCGCCAGGTTCAGCGGTGATCTTCCGCGCGGCGTGTCGTTGAAGATCATCACCACCCGTCCATCCTTCAGTGCTACTGCATCCAGTCCCGAGTTGTTATTCGGCACATCCAGAAAGTGCGTTTTCGTCCACGTCACACCGTCGTCAAACGAGTCCGCCGCCACCACCTTCGCCGTCAGCGTCCGCGATCTCGCATAAAGCCGCAGATGCTTCCCGCTCAACCGCACCACCGAAGGCTGAATGATCCCCTCAAACATTCTCGGCCCATGGTCCTTCACGCGAAGCTCAACACTGTCCATCGGCGGATCTGGCGCCGGCGCCTCCGCCTTGTCCTGCTCTTCGGTGACAACAATCGGCCCAATCTTCTTCCATGTCACGCCGTTATCCGTGCTGCGTTCAATCCATGCAGCCCAGGTCTTGTACGCCTCCACCGAACTCCCGCTCACAATCGTCCCATCTTCCAGCACCAGGGGCTTCGCACGAATCGGCCCAAGCAGCCCCGCGGGCAAACGCTCCGGCTTCGACCACGTCCTGCCCTCATCCTCGCTCCACATCCGCGCGCCCGACCAGCTCCCCGTATCCGGCCCCGCCTTGTAGTACAGCCACAGCCTTCCATCCCTGGTATGAAACAACACGGGGTTCCACGTGGGAATATTCTTCTCACGCGCAACCTCCATTGGCTTCGACCACGCACCCTTGGCGTATCGCGCCGTCCATATCGCCACATCCGGCGCGCGCTCATGCGTGCCGCCAAACCACGCCGCCAGCAGCTCACCGTCGCGCAGTTCCACAATCGTCGACGCATGACACTCCGGAAATGGCGCAGACTCAGGCTCAAAGATGAACTCGCTCTGCGGATGCACACCCGGATCCGTATTGTGCGCAACTTGCGCGCTCAACGCACCCGCCATCATCAGCGCACCACATAGCACGGCAACGCGAGCCCTCACCTGGCAACCTCATCCGCGCTGAAGTCCGCGAGCGTCACGATCTCTCCGGGTGCAACAACAACCTCATTCGGCGCCGGCCCCTCGACGTTCTCGTCGTAAAAACTCGTGCGCTCCATCCGCGTCCACGTCACGCCGCTCCAATCCACCCGCAGCCGTTGCGCCTCCGTCGACCGGTTCAGCACAATCAGGCTATCCCGCTTCCCATCCGTGAACGCCGCCGTCAGCAGATCGCTATTCCCCGCGTGCACGCCCACACGCCGCATTCCCTTCAGCACATGCCTGCTGAACGCCCCCATCACCCTCAACTGAAAGCTCGACGCCACCGGCACCATACCGTTCGCACGATCAGGCACCATCAAGGAACGCGATGCACCAAAGCTCGGCTGCTCCACATCCAGCAACAACCAGCAATACAGCAGCATCTCCGCATCGGCTTCGGTCAAATCCTTCTGATACAACTGTCCCACCTGCAGCGCAATCCTGTACGAAGGCTCCTGGTACGCCGCATCGTTCAAACAAATCTCCGTCGCCAGAAATGGCTTACCCGCACTTGCCTCATGCATCGCGCGCAGCCGCGCATCATACATATCCGGATTCGCCAAAAACTCCTGGTAGTCGTACTGGTGGGCCGCCGTGAAGTCCGTCGCGCGCCACTCCTCCGTAAACTTCTTCGCATCCTGCATGCGCCGAACCGCAATCCATGAATAGGGCGCATCCGCCATCTGAATCTTCGTCGAACCAAACCCTGCCGCATCCAGAGCCTTGCGCACGGCCGTCGTCATAGCCGCAAAAATTTCCGGCGCCTGCTCCACCTCATTCTGAATCCCCACAATCTCCGGCGCCGCGCCACTTCGCTGCTTCGCGCGCTTGCAAAACTCCACCACAATCCGCGCATACACATCCGGCTTCGCCGCCCGTCGTACCGGCTTCCCCCACGCATCAATTACCGGCTTGCCCTCCGGGGTATAGGCCTCCATCGCCCACTCCGGAAGCGCCCACATCTCATACAGCACCTCGCCGCCCATCGCGCGCGTGCGTTGGCTGTAGTCAAAATCCGAAACCTCGCTATTCGGAAAGTTGTCGCCGTAATAGTGCGGGGTCGCGTCCTTCAAATTCTCTACATTCGACAGATCCTGCTTCAACTGCGTGCCCATCGGGTACTCGCGATCCACCAGCAGGTTGTAGCGCTTCAGCATCTGCCAGTACATCTGCTTTCCCTGATCGCTCAGCTCCGCATATGCCGGCACGCTCGGACTTCCGCCGAATCCAATCATCTCCTGATGCACCCTCGCCGCATCCACTGTCACCGTAGCATCCTGCGGCGCCTCCGCCAGCAGCGAACCCGCGAGCGTCATATGCTCATTGCGCGGCCCGGAAAACATCAACTGCTGCCGTGTGAGATCAAACATCAGCGGAGCCGTCAGCACGCGCTCTCCATTCAGCAATACCTGCACTGACAAGTGCGCATCCACCACCACCGTCAGCGCGCGGGCATGCCCCACATATTGCTGTTCCTCCTCGCGCACTGTCTTGTTCGGATAGTTTCCTCCGCCATCCAGCGCGGCCGAATCATAAAACCGTTCCGTCAGCCGCACCTTCGAACTCGTGAGTTCCACGGTCAGTCCCGCGCGCGGCCCCGTAAAGATCCAGGAGAGCTTCGTGCGCTCCGGCACATCATCATCCAACTGCAGCGTTCTTTGAAACAGCGCCGGCAACTCACCTTTGAAGTACACGCGCGCAATCGCATCCGGACGCGTCCATCCTGGCCCCGCCGGCCCATCACTCGCAAACGCAAACCGCTGCGCTACAGCCTGCACGGGCGCTTTCGCCTGCGGAAGGACCACCGCCTGCTGCGCCCACGCCGCACCGCACAGCATCAACACACCGGCCCCGCACCACGCACGCACCATCAATCTCGCCCCTGACCTCGGAGTATCCCGCGAAAACCTTGTCAACCATCATTTCATCATTCGATTTCTCCATTTCACCTCCAAAATGCATAAAAATGAAAACCAGAGATCGCCGATGGCCAAAACACGACACCTTCCCCTGCTCGCCCTCTCACTCATCCTCGTCGTCCTTCCGCTCCGCGCCCAACATATCGCCGGCTACAACTACGACGAATCCAAAGTCGCGCCCTACACCCTGCTTGATCCGCTGCGCCTGGTTGATGGCCACGTCGTAACCACATCGCAGCAGTGGTTCACCCAGCGCCGCCCCGAAGTCCTCCACCTCTTCGAAGACAACGTCTTCGGTGTCACACCCGTCTCCGCAAAGAACGCAGTAACGCACGCGCGCATCATCGAGCACAACGAGCATGCACTCGATGGCCTCGCTGTCCGCGAGCAGATCGATCTGACCTTCCAACCCGCACCCGGCATCAAGCCCTCGTCGCAAGTCCTCCGCACCATGCGCCTCCTGCTCTACATTCCGGCCGCCGCAGCCGCCGCGCATCATCCTGTTCCCGTCGTTCTCGGCCTCAACTTCGGCGGCAACCAAAGCGTCGTCGACGACCCTGCCATCCTGCCCACTGCCCTCTGGATTCAGCCCAAAGGCGCTACGCAGTTCCAGCGTCTCGCCCCGTCACCCGAATCGCGCGGCAGCGCCACCCAACAATGGCAGGTCCGCATGCTGCTCTCGCGCGGCTACGGCGTCGCCACCGCCTACTACGGCGACCTCGAACCCGATTTCAAAAACGCCAGCCAATACAGCGCGCGCAATCTCTTCGGCCCCATCGACAATGCTCCCAATTCCTGGGGCGCCATCGGCCTCTGGGCATGGAGCCTCAGCCGCGCGCTCGACTACCTTCAACTCGACGCATACGTCGATCCCAACCACGTCGCCGTCATCGGCCACAGCCGCCTTGGCAAAGCCGCCGACTGGGCCGCCGCGCAAGACCCACGCTTCGCCGCCGTGCTCTCCAACGAGAGCGGCCACGGTGGCCAATCCATCCAGCGCCGAGCGCTCGGCGAAACCGTCGCGCATCTCGAGCACTCCTTCCCCTACTGGTTCTGCCCCAACTATGCGAAGTGGGTCGGCCACGATTCCGAGATCCCCGCCGACGGCAACCTCCTTCTCGCGCTCATCGCTCCTCGACCGCTCTATATCGGCTCTGCCGTCGGCGACGAATGGTCCGATCCCAAAGGCGAATTTCTGTCGGCCGTCAGCGCCTCGCGAGTCTACAAACTTCTCGGCAAATCCGCGCTCGCGCCTGACACCCCACAACCCGAACTGGACCATCCCATCGGTCTCGATAGGTTCGTCGCGTATCACGAGCGCACCGGCAAGCACGACGTCACTGCGTTCGACTGGCAACACTACCTCGACTTCCTCGACAACCACTGGGGCAAACCCGACCTCACTCCGCCCACGACCATGATCGGCACCGCCGAACCGCCGCTCCCTCCGCACCCCGCAACGAAAGCACAGATCAAGAACTGGCGCAGCGAAATCCGCCGCACCCTCTTCATCCCTGACCCTCTTCCAAATCTCGAAACACAAACCGTCAGCTCCACCGAGATCACTCCCGGCGTCACCCTCGACAAAGTCATCTACACCACCGCGTACGGCCTGCGCATTCCCGCCGTCGTCTACCGCCCCACACACGCAGCAGCTAAGCGTATGCCCGGTATCGTCGTTGTAAACGGCCACGGCGCCGACAAATCATCCTGGTACTCCTACTACACCGGCGTCCTCTACGCGCGCGCCGGAGCTGTCGTTATCACCTACGACCCGATCGGCGAAGGCGAGCGCAACGACGACCACAAGGACTTCACCGGCGAACACGATCAGCTCGTCGTCAACCCAGAATCCATGCCGCAGCGCATGGGCGGCCTCATGATCACCGATGTCATGCAGGCCGTCAGCTATCTCGCCTCACGCCATGACGTCGACCCGCACCGCGTTGCCATCCTCGGCTTCTCCATGGGTTCCTTCATCTCGTCGCTCACCGGCGCCGTCGACCCCCATATCCACTCCGTTCTTCTCGTCGGCGGCGGCGACCTCGACGGCCCCAACGGCTACTGGGACCTCAGCCACGTCATGATGTGCCAGGGCGGACCCTACCGCTCGCTTGCCTTCCTCGGCGACCGCCCCGCCGTCCTCTTCACCCTCGCCGCACGCCGCGGCGACACCTTCATCATCAACGGCACGGCCGACACCGTCGTGGACATCCCACACCACGGCCCTGACTTCTTCGCCGCCCTCCGCCAGCGCGTCATCACTCTCAATGGTTCCGACAAAGGCGTCTTCACCACCTACTTCGATCCCGGCGCCAGCCATCGCCCCTCCTGGGTCACACCACGCGCCGCCGCCTGGCTCAACTCGCAGCTCCACTTCCCCGCCTGGCGCGACAAAGACATCGACTCGCTTCCCACCGTTCCAATCGGCGACTGGGCCGCCAAGGTGGGCGCCGGCTTCTCCAAAAACTACGATCGCCCTGACCGCGACGCCGGCATCATTGCCCTCGCTGCCGACGTCCCCCACCTCACCGTCGAACAACTCGATGTCCTCTCGCGCCCCGACTGGGAATCTCGCAAATCCGACTTCATCTACGCCACCTGGCTCCAGCGCGCCGCCTCCGCCGCCAGCTCCGCACCACCTGTCACTTCCAGAATTGCACCTTAACTTTCAATTTCCGTTGCGGACCACCACATCCATCCGCTATAGTGCTGCTAACGCCGGACATAGTCCGCCGCGATCCCCACACGATGCCACCAGCCGCCTCCCTAAGCATCGCCCTGCTCACGCTGCTCCTCCCCGCAGCGGCACTACCGGCCCAAACCCTCCTCAACCCTGCCGACTACCACCATTACGTCCAGACCTTCGAAGCCGACGAGCAGCTCGCCACCGGCAAAATCTACAACGGAGAACCCTCTGCATCCGGTCAGCAGCCGGAAGCTGCCTGGCCGTGGATGCAGCGCGAGATCCCATGGTTCGACTCGTCTGACAAATCATTCGCGGAGATGTACTACTTCCGCTGGTACGCCTTCAAAAAGCACATCCTGCACACGCCCAACGGCTTCCTCATCACGGAATGGCTCGATCGCCCCGAGATGACCGACCGGGGGACCCTCTCCGACGCCGCTCCCTTCCATCTCAACGAAGCCCGCTGGCTGCACTCCCGCGCTATCGCCGACGACTACGCACGTTACTGGTACCGTCCCACCTCCAAGCCACGCAACTATTCCGAGCCCCTGACCAGCGCCGTCCGCGGCGTCACCCTGGCCACCGGCGACACCACCCTCATCAGCTCACTCCTCCCCGACTTCGTCCGCGTCTACCACGACTGGGAGAGCGCCCAGCAGGACCCTAACGGGCTCTTCTGGTCCATCGACACCCGCGACGCCATGGAGAAGTCCATCTCCGGCGACGGCTACCGTCCCACGCTCAACTCCTACATGGTTGCCGACGCCCGCGCCATCGCCGCCACCGCGCTCCTCACCGGCGACCAGAAGACCGCCGACGAGTTCACCTCCAAAGCCGATCACCTCAACAACCTTATCGAGACCAAACTCTGGAACGCGCGCGACCAGTTCTACGAGGTCGTCAGCCCCGCGAAAGACTCCGGTATCCGCGCTCAAAAACGCTTCATCGATCCCGGCACCGTCCTGCAGTTCTCCGGTGTCCGCGAGCTCATCGGCTACGACCCATGGGCCTACGCCTCGCCCGCACCCGACCACTCCATCGCCTGGGATCAGCTCTTCGACCCCGCAGGCTTCGACGGCAAATACGGCCCTACCACCGCCGAGCGCCGCAATCCCCGCTTCCGCTTCGCCTCCTCCGACCAGTGCACCTGGAACGGCCCCGCCTGGCCCTTCGCCATCACCCAGACCCTTACCGCGCTCGCCGATTACGTCAACACT
>DASUHZ010000049.1:0-32614 GCA_036273275.1 Bryocella sp. | reverse complement strand
CGACTTTCCCGAATCTGACCGGACGTCACGAGGGATCGCCACATCGAAAATGCAAACAAATCACTATCTATCGGATCCGAAATTCGAGGAACAGTGTAGAGATGGATGGGTTCCCGCCATGTGTCGACTCCATCGTGCGCTAATGGTTCACGTTCGATCAGGGGCTAAACCAACGTCTACCACTAAATAACGTTGTTGTAGACACCTCGTCGATGAGACGGGTAGAGACGGTTAACTTCACAGAACTTAGCGAAAGAGCTGTCGGCCGAACGAGGGATATCTTCTTCGGACCGCACTGCATACGATAGACCTCGCAGAGCAGCTTCTTGAGCGCTCCTTTAGCTTGTTAGAATCACCAACTTACTGCTTCCAAAGGATTCCCGGCAAGTCATCGTAATCAGCGCGAACGCTTCTACCATCACGAAGCCAATACTTTTCGGCTGCCACCTATAAGGGTATAGTGGGTCGAATCTGTCGGGGTCCAGTCTGTGGGTGCGAAATGAACCCACTCGGAGGCCGCCTGATGGGACTCTCGCCTAAGAAAATCAAGAATGCCACGCCAGTTGATAAGCCCTACAAGCTGGTATGGCGATGGGTTTTGACTGAGGTTTGCGCCATCCGGCCGCAAACTCTAGCCAAAATGCGAAATTCAGCGATCGTCGTTGCAGTCGCGACGCTCGCCCTAACTCCTCGCGGCTGGCCTCAAAAGGCCCGCCTGCTTGCAGGAGCTATTCCCAAGACGGGCTTGCGTGCTGCTCTTGCAGCGCAGACAAACTCGCAGTGGGCGTCGGTGTCACCTCTTACGATTCAGGCGAATCAGAATGCGTCGGTGACGGTCACCGCGAACATTCCGGCGCAATACGGGACGTCGCTGCAACCACATGTTTTTCGTCTGAACCGGCAGACCGGACAGGCGACCGATCTGGGCACCCTGAGCGCACAGAGGTCCGCGTCCGAAACCAGAACGATCCCGTACACCGCTCGTCTAAACTTCCGCGAAAAAGTCGCTGGGCAGATTCTGCTTCAAGTGAAGCTGCAGCTTCCCGGTAACGTTTCGGCTGAAAGAATGGCGCAGGCGGGCCCAGTCACCTCCGGGACGATGACGGTTACCGTTCTCGCTCCGACTGGAGGCGGTACCACGCAAACCGGAGGAAGCGCAGGAGGTTTCCTGGGCGGGTTGTTGAATGGAATCGGGCAAGCGTTGGGAAACCACTCCGGCAGTCAACCTCCGGCGAACTCAGGTGTGCCGATCGAGACGGGAAAGATCGGGATTCGCTATCCCGACGGGTGGGCGTTCAACCAGCAACTGCTGGATCAGGGTGGCCCTATATCACTGCGGAACTTTAAAACCTATCAGCAGGGTGGCGTTGTTCCTCCCAATGGCGCCGAAATTGAGATTGCGACAACCCAGCTGACGGCAGCGTCAATCGACGCTGCGATGGCTGCGGACCTCGGCCATGTGACGGAGAACAGCGACAGCGTGAGCGGCGTGCGTGCCGTACGCGGAACATATACGGATGAGTACCCCGGGTTTTCGCTCAGTTCCGTCGCGGTTTACGTTGCGAATGGCAATGAGCTCTACAAATTCTTTCTGACTTGGCGCAGCGGAGATCCCAAACAAGCCTCGTACCTTGACTCGTTCAATCAGGTCCTTCAAACCGTGCGGTTCAAATGAGAGGAGGAAGACCGGTGCGCTGTGACAACGTTTTGCGCCGCTTTGTGCTCTTCCTGCTGCTGGCAGGAAGTTTCATTTGCCCGGCATTCAGTCAGACGGCGGTTTCGGCACGGCAAATCGATCAATTCCTTGCGGCGAAGCAGATCGCGACGAAACAAGGCAATATAGTTACTCCTCCGCTCAATGGACTTGGATCGGTATTCGTCAATGACGGAAGCCAATACAGTATAGATCCGCGTCTGATTGTGGCGATCTCCGGCGCTGAAAGCAGCTTCGGCGTGCGGATCTGCACCAGCAATAACGCGTGGAACTGGTTCTGGCAGGGACCGTGCCCGTCCTCTCCATTTGATTCATGGAGTTCCGGTATCGAGACACTCTCCCACTACATGGACAAGAGTTACATCCTGCACGGCTACAACAGCGTGGCTCTGATCGGGCAGAAATACTGCGCCAGTGGATGCTCCAATTGGGTACCTGACGTCACGCTTTTTATGACGCAATTGGGAGGTGATCCCTCATCGCTGGCCTGGAACGACAGCGGTGCCACGACAGGCAGCACAGAGTCGGGCAGCGGCACAGTCACGAGTGGTGGCACAGAGTCGGGCAGCGGCACAGTCACGAATGGTGGCGCAGCTACGAGCGGCGGCACCGTCACTGAAAAGCCCGGCGATGGACCGACCAGTCTTCCATTGGGATCCGAGCAGGTGTTGCCGCCTGTAGCGACACTGCTCCCCTCTTCCGGTTGGTGGATCTTCGGCAACAGCGCGAGCAAGGTTAGCGTGACCGCAGAAGTCTCAGGCAAGTCGCTGATAGCAGGCTCAGTGAGACTGTGGCAGGAACTGCCGAATCAACGCCAGCTCATGCTCGCTCAACTTACGGCCGGAGCGCCCGGCAGCAACGGCGGAATCACATACAGCGGAACCGCGACACTTAACGGAGCTCCGCCTGCTGATCTGTGGGTTTCAGCCAGTTATAAGGTCGGATCAAAGGTGCAGGTCAAATCCTCTTCGTTGGCCGAAGTCGCAGCTCCCATGTCGTCGTCCAAATCCGGTGTCGTTTTGACGGTAGTTATCGCCGTCCTGATTCTGTTGATGAGTGTAGTTGTCATCACTCTGCGGCATCGGCCACAAGGGATCGCGCATATCCCCTGATCCGTTGATGCGACGGCTCGTTCAGGAAAAGAACTTCACGGTGTTCGTGTTGTTAGCAGCAATCGAGAACTATCGCGGCGACCGATCTGATTGGTAAAGCCTTACGGGAGCATTTGAAGAGCCCCTAAGAACAGACCTCAGTTCGATGGCTGTCGAATAATACTCCCGACGGCACGATCGAGTTTTATCTCGCTTTATGTCAGAGTTCGGGACATTTTCGGACATTCGGTCCATACCCGCCTCTTGTGCCTGCTAGTGCGGACAGAATACGCGCTGGCAGTTGGTTTCAACTTGACAGTCTTTAGGAACTTGGGTACGGTTACACCACCTTCACGGCGGCAATTTGCGTCGCGAGCACCGCCCAAAGGGCTGCCGATACCGCATATCACCGGGCCTTCGCTGTCGTTTTCAGCATCTAGATCACCTCTCCCCGGAGGCGAAGCGCATGCTGCATGAAGTCGACAACACGATCGCGCAGCTACTCAAGAGCAGGCTGCCTCCGGATCTGGGGGGCAAGCTGTCGATCTGCTTCGCGACTCCCGGCGCCGGGTTTCCTCCTCCAGAGCTCAAGCTGCCGGCCGTGAACCTTTATCTCTACAGTGCGATTCCGAATTACTCTCTGCGCGAGAATGCCCCGACGGTGCATCGCTCGGCCGACGGCACCGCGCAACGAATTCCGCCGCCGATCTGTGTGGATTGCACGTACCTCGTAAGCATTTGGACCGAAGCAAATGACAAGGATCCCAGCGCGGAGGAACACGGCATCTACGGCACTGTGCTTCAGGCGTTGCTGGGAAATCCCGTGATTCCTCAAGAGACGCTGCAGGGATCGCTGCAGAACTCACAAGCGGGCCCCGTAACGACCAGAGTTTCGCAGGCCTACACTCAGAGCCCAGGGAATGTAAGACCGGCACTCGGGGCCGAAAACAAGCTGTCTTTCAGCTATACCGTGACGTTCAGCATGCCGGTCTTCGCAGCCGAGCCAGTCACGCTTGTCACTGACAAGCAGATCAAAATTCGTACGATGGAATTGCAGGCGACACAATGAGCGACTTCGAGATTCTTCGCCGCCAGGTCGCTATCGGAGGAATCGCTAGAGACCCTTCGGGTGTGCTTGCCGGAAATCTCGTTCAGATTCGCCGTAAGGGTGAAGAGGCCTTAGTTTCCGAGCACGTATGTCGCGTGGACGGCAGCTTTTTCTTTCTTGATCTCCCGGATGGCAACTACACCGTCACTGCGCTCGCGCATGGCAATGAAGTGAGCAAAGACGCAACCGTAGCACGAGACGTGACCGACACGCTCCGAATGGTGTGGATAGACCTGCAACTCGGCATCACGTAGTTTCTCCGCTTTGCAGCTGCAGCGATGTTTCGTGTGAAATTCCGGGCCATGTCCGACCATAGAGTGCGAAAGGAGCATGCACGTCATGCCCGAGTACCTATCTCCCGGTGTTTATGTCGAAGAGATTGCATCCGCGGTTCAGGCGATTGCAGGCGTCAGCACAAGTACAGCGGCTTTCATCGGGATTCTACCGGACGCCGTAGACATCCCTGAGCCCAACCCCACGTACGATCCGACGCGCAAGGTACCAGCCGTCCCGGCACCTGGATTGATTGCGGCGCCTTCAGCAGATACATCTTCGGCTTCCCGAAAGCCAAATAAAAGCACGCCGGCTTCCGGAGATGGTGGTGAGTCAGCCCCCGATGCCACCGTTGTCGGCTCCGCAGCGCTCGCCGCGGCTCCTGCATCGGATCCCGCATTGTCTCCGTACATCACAAAGCAATTCGCCATACAGGTTGCCTCGGGCGACCCGCAGCTCGTGACGAACTTTGGCGAGTTCAGGCGCCTGTTTGGCGGGTTCTCTACGAACTCACAACACAACATATTGGTGCAAGCCGCGTTCGGCTTTTTCAACAACGGAGGATCGCGGCTGTATGTGATCCGGCTCAAGGGATCTGCAGAGTTGAACGATGCGTTGGCTCGCCTCGAAGCTGTCGATGAGGTTGCGATTGTTGCGGCGCCCGGGCTTACAGATCCAGCCATCCTCGCCGGCATCGTGTCTCATTGCGAGAAGACGCAAAACCGTTTCGCGATCTTCGATACACCTGAGATCGTCGCTCCGATCGACAGCTCCATGCTGCCCGCGGACTCGAAGAATGCGGCACTGTATTTCCCCTGGATACAGGTCTTTGATCCCGGGCTGAAGATCCGTGAGCCCGAGGGAAAGGGTCTCATCTTTGTTCCGCCGAGTGGACATATGGCCGGAATCTACGCCAGGGTGGACATCAACCGGGGTGTCTTCAAGGCACCTGCCAATGAAGTTGTTCTCGGCGCTGTAGGTCTGCGATACCCGCTCAGCAAATCTCAACAGGATGGCCTGAACCCAACGGGCGTGAACTGCATTCGTAATCTGAACGGCAATATTCGCGTGTGGGGCGCACGCACAATCGGAGGCGCGCGGAATCACGAGTTCACCTACGTGAATGTCCGGAGAACGCTTCTTTATCTGCGTACGTCGATCGATCTCGGAACGCAATGGGTCGTGTTTGAGCCGAATGACCTGAGCCTGTGGGCTAAGATTACCCGCAACGTTACCGCCTTCCTGACCAATGTCTGGCATGACGGCGCGTTGTTTGGAGCTACCGCCGCTGAAGCCTTTTACGTAAAGTGCGATCGTGAAACCAACCCACCCGAGACCCGAGAACTGGGCCAGGTCATCACAGAGATTGGAGTAGCCATTGTCCGCCCGGCTGAGTTTGTCATCTTCCGCATCAGCCAGTGGACGGCTCCACAGGCGTGAAATCAGGTTGATCGATGGATACCTTAGCCATACCGGGGATTTATCGACGGGAGATTCAGGAACGGCAACCACGGCCGTTCGGAACTGGCCTACCGGCGTTCGTGGGTTACTGCCCTAAGGGCCCATTCGACCCCACGCCAATCTCCGGATGGGATCAATTCATCAGCATCTTTGGCATCGCCAACGCGAGTTACACACCCGCGGCAGTGCGAGGGTTCTTCCAGAACGAGGGCAAACTCTGCTATGTCGTGCGGCAGGACGAAACCCGAGAGCCGCACCAGCAGCTGTCCGATGCGTTGATGGCCCTCGATGTCCTGACCGACGTCGACCTCATTTGTTTGCCTGACATCATGCGGGCTCAAAACAGCTTGGTCTTGCAGCAACAATTGATCGACTGGTGCGACCGCGGTGCTACACGGTTCGCGCTTCTAGACGCACCCCTTCAAAGCACCCTGGCGACAGCGGTGGCACAGAGACGCCAACTGATTGGCAGAAACGCTGCGCTTTATTATCCATGGGTCGATGTCGCCAGCCTTTCCGGCCCGGGGATTGTAAGAGTGCCGCCCTGCGGACACATCGCAGGCATGATCGCTCGCACAGATCGAACGGACGGCTTCTTCGCAGCTCCGACAAACGAAACGCTTGAGGGAGTACTTGATGTCGGTGATCTACTGACGGACGAGCAGCAGGCCTCGGACGATCCCTTTGGCGTTGTGAACTGCATTCGCGTATTTCCGGGAAGAGGCATCCGGCCATGGGGAGCGCGCACCTTAAGTGGCCAACCTGACTGGCGATACATCAACGTTTGCCGGCTCTTCCTGACATTCCATCGCTGGCTGCAAGGCGCGATGGCTGCACTCGTCTACGAACCGAATACGCCCGTTCTGTGGGCGCGCATTCGGCGGACGATCAGTGGTTATCTGGATGATTTGCACCGTCGCGGCGGTCTCGCCGGAACAACCGAGAGAGAGGCGTACTTCGTGCGGTGCGATGCGTCCACAACTCCGCCCGCGATTCGGGACAACGGACAGGTTATCGCCGAGATCGGCATTGCGCCGGTGATTCCCGCGGAGTTCATTGTTGTGACGCTTCTCTTCGGTGCAGGTGAAGTTCTCATCGGCGGTGATCAGCAACCGCCAGAAATGGAAACATAAGCATGCCATCCTCTGATGATCGTTCCACGCCATTCCATGCATTTCACTTCGTGATTGAGATCGACGGGATTCAGCGCGCGGGGTTCCGGGAATGCTCCGGACTGGACTCCACGAGCGA
Source organism: Bryocella sp. (assembly GCA_036273275.1). GTDB lineage: Bacteria > Acidobacteriota > Terriglobia > Terriglobales > Acidobacteriaceae > Granulicella. The sequence continues at coordinate 25,716 of DASUHZ010000049.1, read as the reverse complement.
CGTCATTCAATATCGCGAGGGCAATGATCCTCCCGAGCTTCGCAAGCTGCCGGGGCTGAACAAGTACAGCAACATCAGCCTTACTTGGGGAGCTTCCAGCGATACCGATCTGTGGAAGTGGCGCAAGCAGACTGTCGATGGCAAGACAGTCAGAAAGAACGGCTCGATCGTTCTGCTCGATGAAGCAGGTCAGGAGAAGGTGCGATGGAATTTCAAGATGGGATGGCCGATGCAGTGGATTGGGCCTTCGCTAAACGCCACCGCGACCGATGTAGCCATTGAGAAACTTGTCATCGCTCATGAGGGGGTCGAACGCCAGTGATTTTGCAGACTGAGTTTCCATTTCGCCTTCCGCGCGGGGTGATCGATCAGGACGGCAGCCTTCATCGCGATGGCGTTATGCGGCTCGCCACTGCGTACGATGAGATCGCGCCCATGAAGGATCCCCGGGTCCAAAGCAACCCCGGTTACCTCGTCATCATTCTTCTATCGCGAGTGATCACCAAGCTGGGTGATCTGACATTCATAAATCCCAAGGTGATTGAAAACCTGTATGCCGCGGATCTGACGTATCTGCAGGATCTGTATCGCAGGATTAATGAGATAGGGCACACGCGCGTGGGCGTCACATGCCCGCAATGTGACAACGGATTCGAAGTGGAGATAAACCGCCTGGGGGAATGAGATGCTATCCCGCCGACCGCCTGCGCGGAGAGGTAGCGTACATCGGGTATTACCTTCATTGGCCTTATGAGCAGGTTATGAATATGGACCACTGGGAACGCAGGCAGTGGGTGGTGGAAGTATCGAAGATCAATCAGCGGCTGAACGATGCCGCCAAGGAGGCACAAGGGCGATGAGCGGCTTCGACATCGGTGTGAATGCAGCAATGGGTGTGGCCTCAACTGCGATGAGCGTCGCCGGCGCGTTGGGTCTTTTGCCGCGTATTGATCCTGCCCTTGCCCACAGCTTCACCGTGGAGATCGATGGCATCATCGTTGGGGGTTTCAGCGAGGTGACGGGCCTCACGATGAAGACAGACGTATGGCCTGTTCCTCAAGGCGGACAGAACAGGTACACGGAGCAGCGCATCAACGGATCGAAGTTTGAAAACCTGGTCCTGAAGCGCGGAATTACTACGGCGGACATGCTCTGGCTCTGGCACCGTGATGTGATGACTGGAAAGATCGAACGGCATAGCGGTTCCATCGTGCTGATGACCAAAGATCTTGCTGAGCTGTGGCGATGGAATTTCCGCGATGCATTTCCGGTGAAATGGATCGGCCCCGGTCTCAGGGCAGATCAAAGTGCGGTTGCCGTTGAACAGATTGAACTCGTCCATCGCGGTATTAGCAAGGACGCCGGACCGCTCGGTGGGGGATCGATCGGCGGCATGATGTCTGCCGGCGTGATCGGTGGAGCGAGCTTCCTTTAGAGGTCGGCTGAATGGAAGAGAGCACGATTGAGCTTGGAACTATGATCCTTGAGCGACACCGTTCCACCTATCAGGTGCGACTGGAAGGCATGCGCCCGCATGTGATCGAAGCAGCTGAGGCCATCCTGCGCTTCGTTGCCAGCATCGAGCGGCGTTGGATGCTGGGAGCAACGGAAACCGCCAGCATTCCACTCCTGATGCAGATCAACGGCAGCCCAGTCGCTCGTCAGAACCGCGTTATCGTAACTGGAGAGCCTCTGAACGACGCGCCGCAAGGCAGCAATTCCGGTGACATTCCGATTGAGAATGCCGCGGGGAGCGGGCGGACTTCAGATGTGGACCATACTTCAGGGACCGCGGAGTCCGGAAATGCTCGGACGTCTGAAGTCCCGGGACATAGCAGTGAATCGAGGGAGAAAGCGCGCGCGTCGTCTGTTCCAGAAACGAAGAACACAGAACTGTCCAGTTCGGCAAGCTCCGTTTCACCTCCCATGACGGACAGAGCGCCGCAATCGACAGCACTCCCGACGTCGGCGGCCGCGAGCCAGGCTGTGACGCCCGCTGCTGCAGCTGGATCTCATGAGCAGGCCAGCTCTGCTGCAGGAACACCGCAGCCACACGCCGAAGCAGTTGAACAGAAATCAGAAGAGACTAAGCTTGACCCGGACACGGTGCTGTCAGGCGCCGCGCTTGTCTGGACAAAGCCGCCGTCCGCGGCCGATGCGGCCGCTGCAAAGCAAAAAGCCCTGGAAGCTGTTGAAGCGAGTTTGCACCCTTTTCGCCCAACAGCAGCAACAGGACCGAAGCAACAGGCCACGCAGGTCGTCCCCGGAACTGAGGCTAAGGCAGCACACCCACCCGCCATGGAGCATCTCGGGAAAGGGACGCCATCTGGCACACCCACCGCAAGCGCGCCAACGCCAACCGGTACAGAAGCGGGTAAGGCAGACCTTTCGGAACAGGGCGGTGCTCCTCAAAAGTCTGCGCCGGCCAAAGATCCTGCGCAGGAGGCGGCAAAGAAAGCCGCCGCAGAGAAAGCTGCCGAGGAGTATGCGAAGAGCAGCGTGCGAGCAGAACTTCTCTTCGGCCCGCCGCCTCCGGAACCCGTGCACGTCGCCCCGGTTCCGGCCGCACAACCAGCGTCGCACGGGCCAGCGTCCGCTCAATCACAGCAAGCTGCGCCGGTCCACCCCCAAGCCGCAGGTGTGGCTGACACCACTGCGCCCCAGGGAACCGCAGAGTACAGCACTACGACCGCGACGGCGCCAGGCTCCGGCCAGGTTGATCTTGATGTGCTGCGGGTTCAGATGCTTCGTGCCTTTGCACGAGATATGGCGCTGGAAGCAGAGCGGAGAGGAGTGGAGACGTGGGATCGTTAGCTCAGTTGGGAGGGCAGATTGCAGGCGCGGTCACTGGCAACAAACCGCCTGTACTGGCGCTGCTTTCCATACAGCGTGAGAAACAGAGCAGCGATGGAAAAGATCCTCTAGGGAATCTTGAGGATCCCATTACATGCCAGTTCAATCCCATAAATCTCACCATAGGACAGACTGCGGCCTGGACCTCGGTGAACCCGAGCCCGACTACCCCGGCCGGGGCTCTTCACTTCAACAACAATAGCTTTCAAACCCTCACTTTCGATCTGTACTTCGACACCACTGAAGCGAATCCCGCGGAGCAACAGAATTCAAAATGCAAAGCACCTGGCGATGTACGTGAATGCACGAAAGAAATAGCGGCCCTGGTGCGCATGGTGGGGCACCTCCATCGTCCCCCGGTATGCGCTATCTCCTGGGGCGCCGCCAGTGCGCACGGCGGCAATCTGTTCAACGGTATGGCAACAAGCATTACGCAACACTTCACATACTTCGACGAAACAGGATCCCCTCTCAGAGCCTGGCTTGGGTGCAGCTTTCTCGGCTTTTTGCAGTCTGCATGGGCGCCCCCAGAAGAGCAGTTCAAGTCCAACGACCTGACCAAGGCATATATCGTGCGCCGCGGAGACACACTTGCAAGTATTGCTAGCGATCAGATGCATGACTCCGCCCTTTGGCGCGCCATTGCTTCAGCCAATCGCATTACCGACCCGCTTGAGCTACAGCCGGGACGTGTTCTTCAAATTCCTACAACGGAACGGTGGTGAACCTTGGCATCGAATGGCCAGAGCGGGCACGCGTCAGAGTTCAGGGTGCAACTTGATGGTGCCGCCCTTCCTCAGGAGGCGGCAGCAGATCTCATCTCTGCCACCGTGCAGGAGGATGTGGATCACGCGAGCTCATTTTCAATCGTGCTTGGTAATTGGGACCTGGCCAAGATGGACATGAAGTGGAGCGATGAGGATCTGTTCGCGCTGGGCAAGCAAGTGGAGGTCCAGATGGGGCCTGTGGGCAAGCTCGAGACATTGATCAGTGGTGAGATTACCGGCTTTGAGCTTGTGGTCAGCAGCAAACAGCCGCCCCGGTTCATTGTGAGGGGCTATGACCGGACGCACCGGCTCACACGTGGGCGCCACACAATGTCCTACACAAACCTCGCGGATAGCGACATAGCGACGCAGGTCGCCGGCAAGTACGGATTGTCTGCGGAGGTTGAGAGCACGAGTGAGATCTACAAGTACGTGCTGCAGCACAACCAGACTGACGCCTCGTTTCTTCGCGACCGCGCCCGTCGCATTGGCTTCGAGATGTTTGTGCGGGAGAGAAAGTTGATTTTTCGCGCGCGCAAGAACGATGGTCAGAGCGATGTTGTTCTGTCACAGGAGACGGGTCTGCTGGAGTTTTATCCTCTGCTTTCGTCCATGCAGCAGGCGGCGAAGGTAGAAATGCGCAGCTGGAACCCCACCGAGAAGAGCACCTGGGTAGGCCGTGCGTCCAGCGACGACGAGAGCGCAAAGATGGGCGGCGACACCATTGGACTCGCCGCGGCGAACGACGCGTTTGGGGATGCTTGCGTCAGCAGTGCTGTCCATCCTTCAGCGAGCCAGGCTGACGCAGACCAGCGTGCAAAGGGACGCCTGAAGGCCATCGCGCTTGGTTACATCACGGCTGATGGAAGTTCACTGGGCCGCACCGACCTTCGTGCCGGGACTGTCGTGAAAGTGCAAGGGATGGGCAAGCGATTCAGCGGCTTCTACTACCTCATGACCACCACGCACACCTGCACACACACAACGGGCTATCTTACGTCCTTTGAAGCCAGGAGAAATGCCGTATGAGCTCTTCCCTTTTGCCTGAGATGCTGTTCCCGAAACAGTCGACGCGTGCTCTTGGTGTCGCCGTCGGGCTGGTCACGAACAACCAGGACCCGGATGGCCTTGGGCGTGTGAAGGTGAAATACCCATGGCTCGGAGACGATGACGAAAGCTACTGGGCCCGACTTGTTGTACCGATGGCCGGCAACGACCGCGGTACATGGTTTTTGCCAGAGGTCGATGATGAGGTACTGATTGCTTTCGAGCAGGGATCGCTTGATTATCCGTACGTCCTTGGCGCGCTCTGGAACGGCAAAGACAAACCGCCAGAATCCAACTCCGATGGTAAAAACAACCACCGAACGATCAAATCACGGAGCGGTCACATCATCCGCATGGATGATACCGATGGATCGGAAAAGCTGGAGATCATTGACAAGACCGGCAAGAACAAGGTTGTTCTCGACTCCTCGCAGAACAGCGTTACGATCGAGGCCGGTGGGGACATCAAGCTCACTGCGAACGGCAAGCTCGTGCTGTCTGGAAATGGCGTAGAGCTTAAATCGCAGGCGAACGGAAGCTTCAAGGCGAGCGGCAACCTGGATGTCAATGCAAACGGACAGCTCACCCTGAAGGGCAGCATGATCAACATCAACTAAGGAGGCCGTATGGGGCAACCTGCAGCCAAGCAGGGCGATCAGGTGGTCGCGACGGACATTCACATCGTCATGGTTCCGAGCGCAACAGGTACGGTGCCGACGCCGCTTCCTCACCCGTTCACCGGCATTCTGAACGGAGGTTTGAGCACCAACGTGAAGATCATGGGAATGCCTGCGGCAACGGTCAACAGTACAGCCGCTAATACTCCGGCGCATCTGCCGACCCCGCCGGGCGTCGCCTTCCAGGTGCCACCATCGAACCAGGGCCAGATTCTGACTGGCAGCGCGACGGTAATGATCAACAGCAAGATGGCTGCGCGGAACGGAGATACGGCGATGACCTGCAACGACCCGGCGAACATGCCCGTTGGCACCGTTGTTGCCGTTGGCACCGTCATGATCGGGGGATGAGAGATTATGAGCGGCGACTTCCTCGGTGTGGGTTGGAACTTTCCGGTCCAGGTAGAAGGGGGACGTGTTCTCGTGGCTGCGTACGAGGAGAGTGTGCGGCAGTCGATATGGACGATTCTCAGTACGTCAAAGGGCGAACGCGTCATGCGCCCTGACTTTGGTTGTGGGTTAAATGACCTCGTCTTCAGCCTGAATAACGCGACCACCGCAGGACGCGCCGCCTTTGAAGTCCGCCACGCGCTTGACCGCTGGGAGCCGCGCATTGAAACGAGAAGCGTGACAGTGAGCAGCCCATCCGGTTCTGATGTCCTCGAGATCAACATTGAGTGCCGTATTCTTCGCACGAATACTCGCTTCAACATGGTGTTTCCCTTTTATCTGCGCATGGGAAGGGAGACCCCATGACACGTGCCGCGCCTGAGATCGATTGCCGCACGCGCACCGATGTGGCCGCGCAGCTCGCCCATGATCTGGAGGAGCAATACCCTGGGTGGCAGCGGGATACAGGTCTCGGCAACGGCCTTGTACAGGTCTTTGCGCGGTATGCCGAACTCGTGATCGAGAGCACCAATCGTGTGCCCGACCGCGATCGCGTCGCCTTCCTCAGCCAGCTCGGTGGTGCACTGCTCCCGCCGCAGCCATCCATCGTTCCGCTCACGTTCTCTCTCGCGCCGGGCGGGATCGCGGCGGTTGTGCCCGCAGGAACACAGGTCGCGGCAGCGCCTGCCCCTGGCTCCAACGTGCCCATTGTCTTCGAGACCGACGCAGAGCTTGTGGTTACTGCGGCAAAGCTGGACTGTCTCTTTGTGCGCTCGGCGGGTGATGACCGGTTTGCCGATAAATCATCGTTGCTGTCCACCGAAGCTGAGACGCCTACCACCGTCTACTCCGCGAGCACGCCGATGGAACACATGCTCTACATCGGTTCCGAAGGCTTCTTCGGTCACAGACGGCTCAACATGCTTTCGGTCAGCCTTGATATGCAGGCCGATCTCGAGTCGACGAAAGGCGCAGTAGCATGGGAAATCTGGACAGAACAGCAGAGCATCGCGCTGACTCCGGAGAGCGACGGCACTGCGGCCCTCACGCGCAGCGGAGAGGTCGTTATTCGGAATTTGCCTGCGTTTGCCACCAGCATACTCAATGGCCAGGAGAAGCACTGGCTACGCTGCCGATGGCTCAAGCCGGTACGCGGTTCCATCATCGTGCGTAGCGTCAGCCTTGAGAGAGAGATCGATGAGGGTGCTCTGCTGCCGGCGGCAGCGTTCACTAATTCGCTGAAGATCGATCTCAGCAAGGACTTTTTGCCGCTGGGTGAGTCGCCACGCTTCGGCGACGCAATGTACATCCTGAATCAGCAAGCCTTTTCAACGTGTGGCGCGGAGGTCAGGCTCAACGTAATAATGACGAACCCGGCAACTGGTTCGGCTGATGTTCCCGTTCCGCGGGTCAACGCGACCGAAAATGCAAGGGTTGCATTGGAATACTGGAACGGCAGGGAGTGGAGCGCGCTCGGAACGATGTCTGCGCAGGCCAGTACAGAGCAGGCGTCCAATACATTCCGTGATACCACTCAAGCCTTTACAGCGTCAGGCACCATATCGTTCCTCGTTCCCAACGATCTGCAGCCCCTGGATATCGGTGGGATCCATGGAGCGTGGATCCGCGCGCGGCTCATCGCGAATGGCTATGGTGAAGAGGCCGGCTATACCGTCACCGAATCGAAGCCCGGGACCTTTGCCTACATATACAAGCCGCGTACCCTGGCACCGCCCGTTGTGGAGCGGATTGAGATCGAATTTAGTGTCCATGACCGGGGACAATATCCAGAGGCGGCGATTGCCTTCAATGACTTTACCCTGGAAGACGTCACTGCAGCGCTGAGCGGGGTTGCCGGCGAAAAAGTTATCTTTCGCCCTTCGAGGGATCCGGAGCCTGCGCTTTATCTGGGCTTCGGTCCCCCGTTTGGGCTGGGGATGCCAACACTGCCGATCAGCATCTATTTTGTGCTGGGAAATTCTGTCCCTGCGGTGGCATCCGCAGATGCTGAGCTACAACGCACTACCTGGCAGTATTGGAACGGAGCACGGTGGGTCTCGTTCACTGTTACGGATAATACGTGCGGTTTTGCCTACTCCGGGCGCGTAACGTTTCTGGTCCCCCCGGACGCAGTGGCAAGCGAAGAGTTTCGCCAGTATCGCTATTGGCTACGAGTTCCGTGGCTGATGGGCTCTGAAGACACTACTGCGCCTCTTCGCCTGGTGCTGGAGAACACCACTAGTGCTTCACAGGCCATCACGCTCATAGATGAGGTGCTTGGTTCCAGCAACGGCGCTCCCGATCAGGTGTTTACTGCCGCACGACATCCGGTCCTGGAAGGAGAGCTGCTCGAGGTTCGCGGCGCCGCCCCGGGCTTTGGGAAGAGTGCGAGTGGCGATTGGAACACCTGGCAGAACGTACAGGACTTTCACGCATCGGGCCCGCTTGACACGCATTATGTGCTCGACCGCATCTCGGGCGTGGTCACCTTTGGTGATGGGCGCTATGGAGCAATTCCTCCCAAGGGAACGGCGAACATTCGATTTTCACGTTACCGCTCGGGAGGCGGTGCGGCCGGTAACAAGGGCGTCGACACGCTCGTACAGCTTAAGACCACCGTGCCTTACGTACGTAGCGTCACGAATAAGCAGCCGGCGTCAGGTGGCGCCGATGCAGAAACAGTTCCCGCCATGTTGGAACGCGCACCGCGGAGCTTCAGACATCGCTCACGGGCGGTCACGGTAGAAGATTACGAAGACCTGGCCCGGCTCGCATCTCCTGACGTCGCCCGTTCCCGATGTATTCCGCTTGTAAATCTTGTCCTCGACCCCGATGCGAAACAGACACGTCCCGGTACGGTCAGCGTGTTGGTTGTACCCAACGATGCAACCAGGAAGCCTTCGCCGAGCCAGACTCTTTTGGCCAGGGTGCGCGACTACATACAGGCACGCCAAAGCGCGACCGTGCAGCTGATTGTGACCTCTCCGGAATATGTGGAACTCAATGTTGCGGCAGAGATCGGCATCAGGACGCTCGATGGCATGACCGAGCTCGAGGCCGCCATCCGCCGGCGTCTTCAGCTTTTCATGCATCCGCTGCACGGCGGGTTCGAAGGCAAAGGATGGGGCTTCGGCCGGAATGCGCACCGCTCTGATCTGCTTTCGCTGGTCTCGTCTATCCACGGCGTAGATCACATCCGTGGCCTTGCCCTCCAGTATGTAGAACCTCGTCCCGGAGTGGCCGGCACGAAGAACTTTCTGATCTGTCCCGGAGATGTACGACTTACCTTCACCCTGATCTAACGAAGCGACTGTCCAGAAGGGAGAATCACGTTGCCGCTCAAAGAGGATCAGATCGAAGGCTGGAGCTTTCGCGATCTTGTCGCCGAGGGCGTTGCCCTATTGCCCGCCGTGGCGCCAGAATGGACAAACTTCAACGCTGCCGACCCCGGCATAACTCTGCTGGAGTTGTTTGCGTATTTCACCGAACTCCTCCTCTTTCAGTGTGGGCAAATTACGTTAGCAGACCGCAACGCGTTCCTGAGACTTCTCACAGCGGGCGAGCTCGATGTCTCGATTCCGATCGAAGAAGCAACGCAGCGAGCCCTGCTCCAGATACGCCAACCGCAACGGGCGGTGACTTGCGCGGATTATGAGTCGCTCTCCCTTGCGGCCGATCCACGGATCGCGCGTGCGAAATGTGTTCCTCATCAAGACCTGGCGGAGAGCAATGAGGCGGCCCGAAATGCTAATCGTCCGGGCCATCTGAGTGTTGTGCTCGTGACAAAACCCGACCTCAGCGATGAAGATCGCACAGGTGCGTTAAACGCCGTTGGGGCGTATCTGCATCCGAGGCGAATTCTCACCACGCGCGTTCATGTTGTTCCGGCACGTCGCGTGGGGTTCGAGATTCGGTTGCGGCTTGTGGCCACTGCGGACGTAACATATGACGACGCCGTGGCCCGCGCGCGCGAAGCGCTGCAGACCTTTGTCGATCCTTTGCAGGGCGGTCCGGATGGATCTGGTTGGCCCATCGGGAGAGACGTTTTTGTGTCTGAGCTGTATCTGGTCGTTAGCCGTCTGGAGACCACCGATCACGTTCTGCGTGATACAGATCGCCAGACTGGAGCCCGAATCGAAGAGATATCCGTGCCTGCCAGCAGCGCAGACCGGCTTTACCGCAGTGCAACCGGGGACCTGATTGGACTACATCTGGCGCCTGACGAACTGCCCGGCGACGTTACATTCACGCTCACAGCAACGGTCTCCGCGATGGATCTGAGTCGACAGATTTGATGAACGAAAACCCACAAGCGGACCTGTTCATGCAGTACTTGCCGGCCATCTACAGGTCACAGCCGGAACTCGCAACCTTTTTGCGCGCTTTCGAAGCCATTCTGCTCGGAGGCAAAGCCAGGCGAGACGATGAGCCGGCAGGCTTGCGAGAGTCAATCGCTGCGCTTCCGACGTACATCGTCCCGGAAACCACTCCCGAGCACTTTCTTCCCTGGCTTGCAAGTTGGGTTGCGTTGTCGCTTCAGGCAGATCTGCCTGTTGAGCGGAAACGCCTGCTGATTGCACGCGCCGCTTCCCTGTTCCAGTGGCGAGGCACGCTGAGAGGGCTTCGCGAACTGCTCCAGATTGTTGCAGGGAAATGGATTCAGCCCGCAACGATAGAGGCCGCCATAGAGGCAGAAGCCGCTGAAAGCATGGAACCGAAGATCACGGAACCGACCCTGGAATCGCTGATCGTTGGCGTTCAAGCGGTTGTTGGCGCTACCACAAGACTCGGACGAGAGCTGCCTTACCTGTTTCAGGTCACGTTCACACTTCCCGAGCCGAAACCGCCCCAAAGCGACCTGGCCGCCTTTGAATCCCTCCTCCGAGATACGATTGAGCTCGGTAAACCGGCCCACACCTACTACGAACTGAGATTCACGGACTCTGCAGGAGCAATTTACACTCCAGAGCCTCAGGGGAGGATGGCCGACAATGCCGCTTCGACTACGGAGCAATAAGCGACCGAACTACTTCACCGGGCAACTGCTCGGACAAGAAGACTTCCTCGCCGAGCAGAAGTATCAGCTTGATCTTCACCGAGGCCACGCCCACGGCTTGCATACGTGGGGCGTGGTGATGGGATTCTCCGTAGACCCAGTAGATGACAGGACCGTGATTGTTCAGGCAGGCACCGCGATCGACGCGCAGGGCAGGCTGGTTGTGCTTGAGACTGCGCAAAACCTGACCCTCAACCCGGCCGCGCCGGATGCTGCGCAGTTCATCATCGTGCGATATGACGAGGACTTTGATGACGCCGATCGCTCTACCGACAAGACCGAAAATTTCACGCGCTTCAGCGAACTCTGCATTCTCGACGAGACGGCGGAAGAGCCAGCCGACGACGGTTCTGTTCTGGTCCTGGCGAAAGTGCAGTTCACCGGAGGCAAAATCATCAAAAATGGTGTCGACAAATCAGTTCGGCATCAGGCAGGCGCGAGGCTCGCGCCGGGATCCGTGGCCACGCAGCATCTTGGCCTCGGAGCCGTAACTTCAGCCAAGCTTAGTGCAGAACTTCGAGGTGGCTGGGTACGATTGCCCTTCAAGCCGAGTACGTTCGTCGATCCGCAACAGCAGTCGGGCCCGAACGCTGCTCACGACTTCACAATTGGCGTCACCCAGACCTATTGCGGGGATCGTGGCGCCAAGGGAACCATGTCGATACCCATTCCTGTTCTTGCTGACCGTATCGTGAACTTCATGATCGCGGGTGCCAGCAATCAGGGCAGCTTGAGCGTGGAGGTCGATCTTTGTGGATGGAATACGACCGACAACGCACATGAAAAAATCACCTTGCTCAAAGTTGAGATTCCGGCAAAATCGCCCTTCTACGAGACGTTCGTCATCAACAAAGCCTTCGACCGGACCAGGCATGCACTAGCGCTCTATGTGGAAGCGAGTGGGGCAGCAAATATTTCTCTGGTGGCTACCGAGTTTACTTCGTCGCCAGACCAATAGATGAAGCGGGCCAGAAGCTCAGTTCAAGAATCGTTGACTCGGGTATAGTGATTCATTCTTCGCTACACAAGGAGTTCTGAACATGGAGATTAAGGGCACAATCTCAAATCTGACGACGCAGGGCACAGTCTCGAACTTCGTGTTGCGCGGCGCAGACGGGAGCGAGACTCGCATTCAGAGTTCTCGTCCCTTACCACCGGGAGTGAAGAACGGAAGTTTAGTCGTCGTCAACGGGAATAACCCGCCAGATCCGCCCTTCCTCGCCGATTCCGTCGAGAAGCTGGATGCCCCGAAGACTCCGTGGCTCCTTATCGGAGCGATCGCTGTGGTCCTGCTGATCCTGATCGGACTGGGCATCTACTTTCTTATTCCACGCGCTCAGAGCACCTGGACGATTCAAGCGACGGACAGCGGAGCCGCTGCTTCGAACGTACCCATACAGCTCCTGGACAGCAACAAGCAACCTCTGAAGACAGCTACCACCGATGCAAACGGCGATGCTGCCTTCCCAAACCTTGCCGCTGGAACCTACTATGCTTCAGGTCCCGGAGTGTCTGCGCCTGTCTCCGCTACCTTCTCTAAGACTGCCTCACAACAGACCTCGTCACTCGCGGTGAAATCGCCCTTCACGTGGACCGTAAACACCCTTCTATGCGGCCGGCCTGATGCAAATAATCAGCTTCAACTGGAGTCTCCAGCCAAGGAGATCGTCAAAATCGGCGTAACAGATGCGACAGGCAAGTTTGTGTTCACGAATTTAGAAACCGGTGCCTCTACCGTCTTTGGGCCAAACAACCTGAGCGGCTCGGCAACGCTGAATGGCACCGCGCCTCCCTCTCCGATAACTCTTACGATTCCACCACCGCCGATTGGGTGTTTGATCTTCCCTCATTTCCCCCATCCGTTGATGTACGCGGACCGCCCCCCGGCTCTAAAGGAACACCTACAGAAACCCCAATGATCTGGATCGCACCGGCTTTCAACCTGGGAAGACGATCTACTGCCTCCGGCGCCGGGATAGCTAAACGGCTGCTCCGATCAACAGGAAACGCTCGTTGCAAACGCAGGCGAGAAGGACCGCGGCAAGCCGCCACGGCCCTTCGTCAACCTGTTCGTGGCTAGGCCATCTGGCTGCCGCCGTCTGGCTTCGGAATGCCCTGATCATTTGCAGCTACGGTCAGCTTGTCTTTGATGAAACTATCGTCTGTCGAACTGATGAGGTCCCATATAGCCGACGCGGTTGCGCTTGCCAGGCACGTGGCGCATGCTGCAATGTAAGCCAAAACCGTCACTCCGGCGAGCGCAGCCACCGCCGTTTCATCGATCCCGGTGATTGCGCCTGCGGTTATAAGGGTGACCATCAGAGCCTCTTCGTCCCCGCCGGAGTTCTCCCATGCAGAATGGAGCTGCTCCAGCCACTCGACGAAGTCATCTGCACTATCAAGAAAATCCCCCGGAGTAGGAAGCGGGGACATACATGACGAAAAATCGCTGGAAAAGGACATGAATTTAACCTCTGGATGAAGTAAGTTGCTTGGCCTTACTGCGGAAACATCCTCCGGATTTACTGCTCCTTCAACTGTCGTCGCCGGGCCGTGGCTCACACTCACATGGACCGGCGTGTACTAACATCCAGGTCCAGGACGGTAAACGTAATGTCGCCCGCAGAAAACATCTTGTAAACACAGGAAAGACTTTTGTAGCCCGCAGGTCCTTGCGAGAGCATCGGTCCGTCATCATCCGATGTGTGCGTTCTCCTGTTGCGGCGCTTAGTGTTCCTTTATGCGTGGTTGTGTTAACACGGTCAAGGAATCGGACGGCTATTCCATGTCAACCTCAGAGCCATCGGTGATGTTATCAACCATGGTCTCCGCTCCATCAGAACGTTGATATGAGGCCTTTCCGTAGATGCCATCGTCGCTATACAGACCAAGAGATGCCGTCACGTCATCGGATCCCAGATAGTCGTTGAAGATGACCCGCGGAGCGTTTGGATCTATTCCATAGTCCTTGATGACCCAGGCTCGGCTATCACCATAGTTGTTCTTGAATGTTGCGTTGATTTGCGCCATGCTCGTCTTTTCCTCCGATCGAGAGCTTCCGCTACGTACCCGTTTACTAAAACGAATACGACGCACCCATCAGGGGCACAACCGTGGCACGCAATCCACCGTCATTGAGCTTCACGGTCGCGTTGCCTGGTAGAAGTAGCTGGGCCGGGAATTGAACTTGATTCAGACCGCCAAAGTTGATGACGGCGTAGCCGCCGGAGAATGCAGTTTTCAGAGGGCCGCTTGCGCTGATTCACGAGAGTATACATATCGAACACCAACGCGCAACAGCAACAGCTGATGCAGTCCTCAGTCGCACCCAATAATATGAAGAGCGGTCGATTTGTGTCAGTTTGTGTCAAAGAGTCGGATATCTTGTACAACTTTGACGTGCCGGGCCTTATGTTTTCTGTAAGTTATAGATTTCAGCGCGGATGTTTTGGCTCGATTCCCGACGTCGACCATTGAACAAAAAGCCTATCGGTACTCTGCCCGCTATAGGGTATCTGAGCGATGACTACTACCGCTGTTTGCAACTGCTCGCGATATTGATTTCACCCGTTGCCCAGCGAGGGCCTGTGCGCCGCAGCCTCGGTCTCGGACTCACCGAACATCCTCCTCTTCACACCCGATCAGCAGAACGGCGCCGCCGTGCCATCCCAAGGTTGCAGTGTCGGAGCTCGCGGGCGATCTGGAGACAGCGCATCAGACACTGTTAGTGACTATGTGGATCTCCGCGGCGAAGCATGCGGACATTCTCTTTAATACGAACGGTAGAATGGCGCTCGCGCCCGTAGGTCCAGGCATCGGTGCTGAGTCGATACGACCTCCGCCGCAGCCGTAACCTCGCGGTGTCGGTCGGCATTTTGACTTGCTTTGAAACTGGAAATCGACTACACCTGCATAGACTCGCGAGATCCTTAACGCATTTCACTGCGCAATTTTTCTATCTGAAATCGCGGCGCTCACTCGGCGTCCCTAGCCAAACAGAAGGAGCCCTGTTCGTGTCTCACAAGACCTCACGCCGTAATTTTCTTCGTTCGGCCGCACTCACCACTGGAGCGCTCGCGGCGCCGGCCGAAGCTATTTCATCGCAGAGTTCCTCGCCAAAACGGCAGCCTAACATTCTGATGATCTGCGCTGACCAGTTCCGAACGGATTTCATCGGAGCAAATAATGCGAATCCGAGCGTGCGCACCCCACATCTGAACGCACTCGCAGCACGGGGAGTCAACTTCCGCCACGCCGTTTGCAATCAGCCGCTGTGCTCCCCATCACGCGCCTCCTTCCTTACGGGCGTCACGGCGACGCAGGCGAAGGTGTGGCGGCTCGGCCTCGAGCTCGATCACTCGATTCCTTCCATCGCCAGCGTTCTGAAGTCGTCTGGCTACACGACCGCCTTCTGCGGGAAATGGCACGTGTCTAAAGTCGGTCCCGGCCCGGAGCGGGAGGTGACGAGGCCCGGTCAGCCTGTCGAGAAGCTGCCCAACACCGATTCGCGCGGCCTGGTCCCGCGCGGCCCGTCGCGTGCAGGCTTTGACGACGTCTTCGAGGGCGCAAACGTGCTCGAGATCGTCTCGCACCCGTACGAAGGCAATTACTGGGACACATCCGGCAACAACATCGGCTTTCGGGACGAGTATCGCGTCGACTTCATCACCGACCGCAGTGTAGAGTTCATCCGCCAGCCGCATGACAAGCCATGGCTTCTTTTCGTCTCTCAGCTTGAGCCACATCAGCAGAACGACGTCGACCGGATGGTTCCACCGAAACGCTACGCTGACACCTACGACGACGCCTTTGTGCCACACGATCTTCGCCAGCTGCCCGGCAACTGGCAGACGCGGCTGCCCGGCTACTACGGTTGCGTTCAGGCTATCGATGACTGTGTGGGCAAGTTGACCGGCGCGCTTGAGGCCTCCGGACAGCTCGACAACACGATCATCGTTTTCTTCTCCGATCACGGATGCACGTTCCGTACCCGGCTCGGTGAGTACAAGCGTTCGCCGCACGATGCCAGCATTCGCGTGCCGCTGCTTTTTGCAGGTCCTGGATTCGAGCCCGAAACGACCGTCGACGAGGTCGTCTCGCTGATCGACATGACTCCTACCTTGCTCAATGCCGCGGGCGCCGAAATCCCTTCCAGCATGACCGGCAAGTCGCTGCTGCCGCTGACGCACGGCGGGGAGGCCCGCAAGAATTGGCCGTCGGAAGCTTACATCCAGATCAGCTCGTCCATCTGCGGCCGCGCAATCCGCACCAAAGACTGGATGTACTGCGCGTACGATCCGGCGATCGCGCACGGCAACGCCGAGCTGAGCCATAATTACACGGACTTTGCACTGTACTCCATCGGCGGAGATCCATACCAGCAGGTCAATCTCGTCGGCCGCGAGATGTACCGCGACATCTGTGATGAGTTGCGCGACCGGCTGAAACAGATGATTGTGGCGCATGGCGAGCCGGAGCCCACCATCACGCCGCACCTCTTCTACGCCTGAGACGTCCGGGCGGCCCGGGTAATCCGGTTAGAAGTAGTACTTCCCACTGAGCTGGATCTCGCGCGGATCATTCGGCGCGTCACGCGTCGTCGTGATCCTCGCAAAGGTCGAGGGCGCTGTGAAGTTCAGCGACCCGGGCTGGCCGAAGTTCGGCGTGTTGGTGACGTTGAAGACCTCTGCGCGGAACTCGAGATAAGTTTCCTTCACTACCGGGAAACGGCGGAAGAGGGACATATCCAGCCTGCGGAACGGAGGTCCGCTTACCTGGCCGCCAGGTCCACCGAGGTTGGCGATGGTGCCGGTCGTCCCGGAAGCTACCGCCGGCGGATTCGCAAACGCTGCGGGATTCAGGTACTGGAGCACGTTGTGAGGACCGGCGTAGAGGCCCTGACCGGGTACCTTGAGCGCGAAGCAGCCGAGGCCCGACGCCGTTGTGCTGCTGCACGCTACCGACAGCGGCTGGCCGTCCTGCGCCGTGAAGATCCAGTTCAGCGACCATCCGCCCGCAAGCCATGCTGCGGCGCCGCGCTGAAGGAACTTGCGGTTCGGCCCAAACGGAAACTCATAGATGCCGGACGTGTGCACGATGCGGCGGACATCAATATTGCAGAGTGTGTAGTCGGCCCTGATACCCATGTCGGGCACATACGGCGCCCGATAGGCGCCGAGCCCGTTATCCAGCAGGTCTCGTGTATTACCGAGGCACTTGCCCCATGTCATATTCGCGATAAACGAGAACCCGTTCGAAAAGCGCCTTTCGCCGCCAAACTGCAGCGAGTTATAGTTTGTCTGGCCATCCCGTCCGACGTAGCTGCCGCCGGTGGCAATCGTCTTGAAGAAGGCGATGCTCGCGAGCGCGGTGCTCGGCGCCGCGATGACGTTGGTCGTGTTAGCGTTCATATTCGTCTCAACATGGCGCGTGTTTCCGCCCACATAGCCCGCATAAACAATCGTCTGCCGGCCCGCCTGATACTGGATCTGCAAGTTATACGCTTCGCCATACGTCGTCTTGGGATGCGGTGGTTCGCCGTTAAACGAGAGGCTGCCAAGCGACGCCGCCGCAGGCGACAGCGAGACGTTTTGCAGTCCCTCATACACCGGTCCCACGGTTCCCTCCGGTGTCTTGTCGGTAGTCGGATTGGCGATGATGGCTTCCTGCGCGCTCTGTGCCGTATAGCTGGCAGAGACCTGGAATGGGAAGTCGACGTATGGCGAGGTCGAGAGTCCATGGCTCTCATTCGGCTGATAGAAAATGCCGAAGCCGCCGCGGACCGCGATCTTTGGCTGCGGCTGGAAGGCGAAACCAACGCGCGGCGCGAAGTTGCTCTTCTGCGCGGTGCCGATCGAGTTGCCGGTCGGCGTCAGAACGATGTTGTTGTTGGATAGAAGCGTAAGGAAGTTCGCCGGTAGCTGGGCGATATTCTCTGACGGCACATAATAGTGGCTCTGGCCGTCGGGGCTGTCGCCCGTATATGAGCTGACCAGGCTGCCGAATCTCCCTGTCTTCTCCGTTGGCGAGCCGATGTACTCATAACGCACGCCGAGGTTCAACGTCAGATTCTGTGTGAAGCGGTAGCTATCCTCCACGTACGCGCCGTAGTAGGTGCGGATCGGATAGTACGCTGGTGGGAAACTGCTTGCCGTCAATGAATTCGCACCGCCCAGGTAGTTCTGCGCCGGCGCATACGGTGACAGTTCCGGTATGAGCAGAAACTGCGCGCGATCCGTCGATCCATCCGTGCTGTTGAGCACCGACGTGAAGACGCCATTGTGGGTAAAGTTTCCGCGCGGCTGAGTTGGCGTCAGCATCGGATATGCAACGTGCTGATATTCAAATCCCGTACGCACCTGGTGCTTGTTGCGGTCGACCGTGATGTTCTCCGTCACTTGGAACACGTCGCTCGCCTTGTCGCTGGGATTTGTGCCGGCCGCGCCCAGGTTAGAAAGCTGACTGAACGTGAACAAAGGAAGGCCGCCGTTCTCCGGAATCTGCGGAACGCCTGGGATGCCATACTGCTCGGGAATACCCATCACGTTGGCGTCATTCTGGAACCGTTTGTCATAGATGCGGCTGTAGCCGACGCGCGCCTCATTCACAAGATGTGCCGAGATGGTGTGCGTCCAGCCCAGCGCACTGTTCTGAGCCTCTGTCTGTCCGGTGCCCGGTCGCGACGCAGCGCCATCGGCGACGCCCGGGAACGGCGACGCCTGGGACTGCGTCTGATAGAGGTAGCTGTAACGGAAGAAGATCGAATCCGACGCGCCGATCTGCTGATCCAGGCGCGAGTCCATGCTGTCGGTGTGCTGCGTGTTATTGGGGCTGACCGTATAGTTGCTCACAAGCCCGTTGCCGTTCGGGTCCGGGTATAGCCGCAGCAGCTTCAACGCAACAGGGCTGATGCGCGACTGCGGAAGCATGTTCATCTGCGCTTCCGCGGTTGCGTTTGTAAAGCTGGTCATACCCACAAGCGAGCCTGTATAGAAGGGGTCGCGCACATATCCGGTCGCGGTCGCCGTGAGATGAGTCACTGGATCCGCGACGCCCTTGGTGATGGCGCGCGTTGTCGCCGGATCGAAGACCGTCCCCTTCGGGAATGTGCGCCCAAGCAGATCCGTCGTCGTCCCCGTTTGCAGCGCAATCAGGTCCTGCAGGTTCGTGAACCCGCTGTTTTGTTCGGCCAGCGTAGGTACCGACTCCACGAATGTCTGGCCTTGCACCTGGCGGAATCCCTGATAATCCACGAAGAAGAAGGTGCGGTTCTTGCCGTTGTAAACGTGCGGAATAGTGACAGGACCGCCAAACGTGAATCCAAACTGGTGCAGCCGGAATTTAGGCTTGCGCTGCGAAGCGAGGACAAAGTAGTCCTTCGCGTCGAAGTAGTCGTTACGCAGGAACTCCCACACATCGCCATGAAAATTGTTCGTGCCGGACTTGGTTGTTACGTTCAGCACGGCGCCCGCCGAGTGACCAAACTCCGCCGAATAGTTGCTGGTCTGCACCGTGAACTCGCGCAACGCATCCGGCGGCGGCAGGATGACGTACTCCGTCTGGTTGACCAGGTCTCCGATCTCCGAGTTGTTGTCCATGCCATCGAGCATGTAATCGTTCTCGGTCCGGCCGAAACCGTTGGCCGTGAACGAACCGCTGGCCTGCAGACCGCGGTTGTCGTTTTGTGCGAATGTGACGCCCGCCGAAAGCTGCGCCAGAAAAGTAGCATTCCGCCTGTTGAGCGGAAGATCGTTGATCGGCTGCGTATCGACCAGCTGTTGCAGCGAAGATGTCTGCGTTTCCAGGATGGGCGCAGTTGAACTGACCTGGACGCTCTCGCTCACCGCGCCGATCTGAAGCGTCGGGTTCACCTCCAGCCGGGACTGGATTGTGACCTCGATGTGCTGCTGCACGCTGACCTTGAAGTTCTCTTTCTCTGCCTTGAGCGTGTACCTGCCCAGCTTAAGCGGGCTGATGATGTAGTTCCCGTCGGCATCGCTGGTTACAGTTGTGCTGACGCCAGTCGATTCTTCCGTGACTGTCACCTTCGCACCTGGTATGCGCAGGTCTGACGAATCCGTTACTGTTCCGACGATAGCGCCCGTATCAACTTGTGCAGGTGCTGGTAGGGTAAATGCGAACACCGCGGCGAGGAGAAGGGCTACGGACAGCAGACGGCGCACAGCGGTCATCCTAAAACCTCGTAGATTTCTAAAACGCTTGCAATATATTGGAATCAATACGGGTAACCCTTTTTAGCCCCGTCCGCCATCACTGTCAACCATCTCTGTTTGGATACGTTGATCACTATCCATCACAGAAACAAACGGCTTCTCCGCTCCCAGCCATAGCAGACACGAGGAGACACTCTATGACCGCAGACACCAAGCCCACTCGCCGTGAATTTGTTCATGGCTCTGTTGCATTGGCCGGTACCATGCTGGCCTCGCCCCTTGCCGCCGTTGCGGAGCCTTCCAGGACCAAGCCACCCAATATCATCTTTTTCCTCGGCGAGGGACAGCGCGCCGATGCTCTGTCGATCGCCGGAAACAAGATCCTCAAGACGCCGAATCACGACAGAATCGGCGCCGAGGGCGTTCGCTTCACCAACGCCTTCTGCACCAATTCCCTCTGTGCTCCCGCCCGCGCGACGGTCCTGACCGGTATGTACAGCAGTTCCACCGGCGCCCTGGGAAACAAGGACCTCAACGAGCGCATGCCTGCTGATACACCTTTCTTCACCGAGGTTCTGCGCAACGCCGGCTACGAGGTTGCGATCGTCGGCAAGACTCATCTCCGTAATGGCGGTGAGGATCGCTATTGGGACTATTACTTCGGGCACAATGCCGCGGCCAACAACTACTGGAACCCTTTCTACAAAGAGGGCCGGCAGGGCACGATCGGACCGGAGAAGCAGTACAAGAATATCTATGCGGATGAGCTGGCCGTGGAACGCGCGCTGGACTGGCTCGAACACCGCCAGAGCGAAAAACCCTTCTGCCTGCTGGTCTGGTTCATGACGCCGCACGCGCCGTTTTACCGCGCCCGTAGATATCTCGACCTGTATCGCGAAACTGTTATCCCGAAGCCCGCGACCTTCGACGATGATCTGAAGGGCTATCCTGGAAAGCCACGCTGCTTTGTTGAAGCCACTAATAAAATCGGCACAACCGTTATGGGAGATGCATGCCGGAGCCTCGAAGAGGTCGCCAAGGATTATTACGCCGGTCTGACGGCTGTTGACGACATGATCGGAAGCATCTTGTCCGCCGTCGAAAAGAAAGGGATACTCGACGACACAGCAATTCTGCAAGGCTCCGACCATGGATACTTCCTTGGCGAATGGCGTCTGTACGACAAGCGACTGATGCACGAGCCGTCCATCCGCGTGCCTCTGATGATCCGCTATCCAAAACGCATTCCTGCCGGCACCGTCCGCAGTGAAATGGTGCTGGACATCGACATCGCACCGACGATTCTCGATCTTGCCGGCGTTGCCGTTCCGCGAAACATGCAGGGCAAGAGCGTGCTTCCGCTGGCAAAGGAGCAGAACCCCGAATTTCGAAAAGAGTGGTATTACGAATACTTCGAGTGGCCTGGCCCGGAGGGCGTCCGCCCCTGCCGCGGCATCCGCACAGAAACACATAAGTACATCGAAAACCTGACCGAGCCTGTGGAGTTGGAGATGTATGACCTTCAAAAAGATCCCGGAGAGCTCAACAATCTTGCCGGCGTTCAGGAGTACACAACGCTGCAACGGGAGTTGAAGGACAGAATGGAAAAGCTGCGCGCGGCGATCCCCGTGCGCAACAGCAGTTAGAAATCCGCGCCTGACTGTCATCGTTTTCTGTCCACCTCTGAAAAGGACCGGGTGTCTTATGAACCGTCGCGAATTTGTGAAAGTAGTGGGCGGTGCAAGCGTGGCATCCGCCTCCAGCCGGCTTGCACCAGCTCAGCAGAAGCCTGGCTCCGGTCCTCCGAAGCAGATGATCGTCTTCTGCGGCGAATCGGTCCGCTACGACATGCTGAACTGCAATCGCGCAACAGGCCTGAAGACGCCCAATCTCGATCGCCTTGCTGCGCAGGGAGTGCGTTTCGAGCGTGCGTATAACTGCCAGCCGGTTTGTTCGCCGGCTCGCTCAGCGCTATGGACCGGGCTCTATCCCCACACCAATGGAATGTGGGGAAACAGCATGCAGATAGGAAATATCACGCACAACACTGGCCAGCGGCTGAGTGATAAAGGTGTCCACTGCGCATTTATCGGCAAATGGCACCTATCGGGGACCGATTACTTCGACACTGGAATTCCGCAGCCTGGATGGGACCGTCACTACTGGTACGACATGAGAACCTACCTGCAGGAGCTCACGCCTGCGGACCGGCTTCGAAGCCGGAAGCCCGCTACCGGTACCGATCCTTCGTGGACCGCGGAGATGTGTTACGCGCATCGCTGCAGCAACCGTGCAATCGATTTTCTGGCTAAGCACCGTCACGAAAGCTTCTTACTCATCGTTGCATTCGACGAGCCCCATGGCCCGAGCCTCTGTCCCATCGAGTATCGCGAGATGTACCGGGACTACGTTTTTCCGCGCAGCAAGAACCTCGATGATCCGCTCACCAACAAGCCTGTCGAGCAGCGCATCTGGGCCGGAAAGCGCCTAAATGAGCTTCTTCCACCCAGTCACGCGGCGCAATACTTTGGCTCGCATACATTTGTCGATCACGAAATGGGCCGTATTCTCGATCAGATCGACACCACAGCGCCGGAAGCTCTTGTCATGTACACGGCGGACCATGGAGTCTTTCTGGAGTCGCATCGCCTCACCGATAAGGGCCCCGCAATGTATGACGAAATCACGCGGGTGCCTTTCCTGGTGAGATGGCCTGGACACGTCACTCCAGGCACTGTTTCAGACAGGCTCGTCTCTCACATCGACATGGCTGGAACGATGATGGACTTCTTCGGATTTCCTGTGCCGAAGACGCTCGAGGGCAGCAGCATGCTTCCGCTGCTCAAGAATCCCGCCGAAACGGGACGCCGCGAGGTCTTTATCGAGTGGGGACGGTACGAAGTGGATCACGATGGCTTCGGCGGATATCAGCCGATTCGCTGCATTTGCGATGGCCGCTATAAGCTGAGCATCAACCTGATGGTCACGGATGAACTTTATGACCTGCACGACGATCCGCAGGAGCTCAACAACCTGATTGACTCAGCAGACCATGCTTCTATTCGCAACAATCTTCACGACCGGCTGCTGAACCAGATGGACGTCTCCCGCGACCCATTCCGCGGATATTACTGGGGCCGTCGAGCGTGGCGGCCGGACTATCCGGAGCAATGGGCCGGAGACGGCATGACGCGACAACGCGAAGACGACGGCTATCTGCCGCGCGAGCTCGACTATGACACAGGCCTCACGATGACCGCAGCCACGCGGCCCAAAAATACGGGACGGGTTAGTCGATAGAAAGCTCGTTCGTGCTGTGAAGGACGTAAGGCCTGGCGTTCATTCATCACCCTGCCAAACTCCGGAGAGTTTGGACGCCTCTTTGTCCCCTCCCCGGGTCACATGTCCATCGCAATTGATTGAAATTGATTTTAATGTCGCATTTGCAGTTTCGGGTGCACAATGGTGCCCGAGGGCGGTTCGACTTCGGGGAACCTCTCCAACATAGCGGGAATCCGTTTGGACGTTTCATGCTGCACCTTTTTGGAGGTTTGCACCTATGAGTTCACAGGGACGCGCGCTCTTTACGCTCACATTACTCACCTTGCTTCTCACACCGTTTTGCGCCGAAACTGCCCGCGCACAAACGGTCACCGGATCAATCTACGGCACAATCAACGACGCAACCGGGGCAGCCATCCCCGGCGCCAAAATAACAGCCACCGATCTGGAGACCAACCACTCTACATCCGCGACTACCAACTCCGCGGGTGAGTACGTCTTTCCCGTGCTGAACCCAGGTACCTTCAAGGTCACGGCGACGATGAGCGGCTTCGGCACCATGACACAGGACGGTCTTCATCTCGCCGCGAACCAGAACGTCAACGCAAGCTTCACCATGAAGGCTGGCTCCGTGAACACGGAGGTGACCGTCGAATCCACCGACGAACTCATCGATACGCGCGAGTCACAACTGGCCCAGACCGTCGAGCAGAAGCGAATCGTCGACCTTCCCCTCTCCAGCCGGAATGCCTACGATCTCGTTCAGCTTGTGCCCGGAATCACTAACTTTTCAGAGGCCGCGACTGCCGGTGACACAGTTGGGACCACCTTTTCCACCAATGGTCTGCGCGTCAACTTCAACTCGTTCTATCTCGACGGCGCCTACGACACCGAGTTCTTCCGCGGCGGCGGCAACATCCTCCCGCCACCGGATGCGCTGCGCGAGTTTCGAATCATCACCAGCAACTTTGACGCGGAGTTCGGCCGCTATCCCGGCGCCGTCGTCAACACCATCACGCGCTCCGGTCAGAATCAATGGCACGGCGTGGCCTATGACTATCTGCGGAATCGAGTCTTCAATGGACGAAATTACTTTACGCGGCCACCAGCCCCCAAAGTCCAATATGTTCAGAACTACTTCGGCGGCGGTGTTGGGGGTCCCGTAATCATCCCGCACTTCAACGGCCGCAATAAGCTCTTTTTCTTCGTCTCCTATCAAGGGCTGCGCTTCCGCACTCAGACAACCATCAATTCGGGCACTATTCAGGTTCCCACCGACGCCGAACGCAGCGGCGACTTCTCCAATAGCGCTACCAAGCCGAGTACCGCCACGGGCAAGGCGATCTGTGGTGCCACATACAACCATTGCCCGCTCGACGCCGCAACACAGGCAGTGTTGCAGTACATCCCCCACGCCGATTTGTCGCAGAGTACAACAAATAACGGAGTGACGCTTTACCACCCCGATGCGCAGGAGATGTCCACTCCCACCAACATCAACCAGTTCATCGGCCGCTTCGACTACCAGATCAACCCGGCTCACCATGCGCAGTTCACCTACTTCCGTTCCATCGGCAGTTCAATCAACGCCACCCAGAACGGCAACCAGATCCTCGACTTCAGTGCCGCTAACACAACCGTTAGCCAGGTCAACTACGTGCTTGCCGACACGTGGATCCTCTCGCCGAAGATGGTTAACACTCTTACCGGCTTCTATACGCTGAATAAGAGTGTCGTCGGCAACGTGATCACCACCGGCTACTTCGGTCCGGGCCTCGGCATGACTGTGCCTAACGGCGGTCCACTCATCACGCAGCCGGGCCTCGCCGTCACCGGCTACTTCACCGCCGGCGGCGCGCGGCCCAACGTCACCGCGCAGCTTTCCTGGGGTGTGGAGGACACCTTCAACTGGACGCTGAACAAGCACACCCTCAAGTACGGCGGCGCAGCCATCTATAACCGCTACAACGAGACTGCCTCCTTTCTCGCCTCGGCCAAGGCGACCTTCAATGGCAGCATCACCGGCAATGCGCTGGCTGACTTCATCACCGGCCGCGCCCAGACCTTCCAGCAGAACAATGGCTCCCTGCATCGCCTGCACGCCTGGGATCCTTCCCTCTTCGTCCAGGACGACTGGCGCGTCACCCGCCGCTTCACCGCAAACCTCGGTCTGCGCTGGGAGATTTACTATCCCTTCACCGGCCAGCTGAACTTCGGCAACTTCATCCCCGGCGAGCAGTCAAAGCGCTTTCCGTCCGCGCCTGCAGGCTACGTCACCGAAGGCGACCCCAATGCTCCTCCGGGACTGCTCGATGTCTCACTGCGGAAGTTTGCACCGCGCGTCGGCTTCGCGTGGGATGTCTTCGGCAGCGGTAAGATGTCCGTGCGCGGTGCCTACGGTCTCTTCTACTCCTTCAGCCAGGAGCCCTTTGTCGGCAACCTGGAACAGCAGCCCTTCGCACTATCCATCA
>DASUHZ010000048.1:0-16197 GCA_036273275.1 Bryocella sp. | reverse complement strand
ATCGCATCCAGCGCCGAGCCGTTCTTCTCGAGCACCGCCCATCCCGCCGCGAGTGCATTGGCAATGCCGCGTTCATGCGCAGCGACAGCGTCGTCAGGCATCGCCCAGGCGCCGCCGTGGATCAGGAGAACAGGGGAATTAGCAGGCATTTGACCTTCGATGCGCACGAATATCGTGTACACTGGTTTCGTGAAAAATGTTACCCTCACTGCCGAAGACGAGCTTATCGAGCGTGCTCGCCATGTCGCACATTCCCAGCATAAGACACTCAATGTAGCGTTTCGCGAATGGCTGCGGGAGTACGTCACGCAGGACAGCGCCACGGCCGATTATGACGCACTGATGGCGAAGCTGTCGCACGCACACTCGACTGGTCCCTACACCCGAGACGAGATGAATGAGCGGTAGGTGCTTCCTCGACACGAATGTATTCGCATACTGCTTCGACCCACGCGATCTCCGGAAACGAACCCGCGCGAATGAGCTTGTTCGAACGGGCCTGGAGAAGCGATCGGCAGTGATTAGTTATCAGGTAGTGCAGGAGTTCATCAATGTTGCGTTGCGCAGATTCGAGCCAAGAATGACTTTGGCAGAAATACGACAATACGCGACAGGTGTCCTTCGACCTCTGTTAGCCGTGAACTCATCGATGGCGTTGACTCATCGCGCGCTCGACATCGCGGAGCGGTACCGCTTCAGCTGGTACGACAGCTCGCATGTTGCAGCAGCGGCCCAGGCTCAGTGCGAAGTCTTCTACAGCGAAGACCTTCAGCACGGACAGAGGATCGAAGGGCTGCAGATTGTGAATCCGTTTCTCTAGGCTTACGGCGTAGCAACACCCGCCAGCTTGCGCCGCTCGGTCTCGACATACGTATACCGTATGCGGTGAATCACGGTGATCGTCGAGAGCACAGCCAGCACCCACAGTGCCGCAGGCATTGCATCCCAGCGCTCAAACAGCGCGCCCAGGATGATCAGCACGATCCGCTCCGGCCGCTCCATGAATCCCACCTTGCACGAGCCGATCAGAGCCTCGGCCCGCGCGCGCGTGTAGCTCACCATCAGCGATGCCGTCATCACAAATGCGACGAGGAACACGTAAAAGTAGCGATTCCCACGCGCGTAGAAGACCAGCAGGCCAAAGAACAGGGCCACGTCGGAGTAGCGGTCGAGCACTGAATCGAAGAACGCGCCGAACACCGACACCTGATTCGTCTGCCGCGCCACCCGGCCATCCACCATGTCGAACAGGCCCGCGCCGATGATTACCAGCCCCGCATAAAGGAACATGCGGATGTAGTTATCCGCGCGCCCATAGCCGAAGAAGAACGCCGCGATCACGTTGATCACCAGGCCGATGAACGTAAGAGTATTCGGCGAGATCTTCGAGAGCGCGAGCCCGTTGACGATCTTCTGCAGCAGCCAGCCGCTGCCCTTCCCGAATGCGCTTGTCCAGGTCATTGTGCAGTCTCTTCAGTCTAAAGCAAGCTGCGGGCATCCCGGAACGCCGCGAGGTCCTCGAGGGCGGTGAAGCCAGGCATCACATGGGCGGCAGCGCGCTCTTGCTGGGAGCGAGAATCTCGTCGAGGAGATCGGGAGTGCCCGGCGTGCGTTCGAGCGTGGGAACGCGCAGGCCGTCGTAATACGGCAGCGGGATCGTCTTGTACTGGTTCCCCAGGCGTACCTCGATCTGGATCGGCTGCTTGTCGTGTTCCGCCGCGAGGATCGCATCCGAAAGCACCTTGGACGTGTAGGCGGTGCCGTTGACGGCGACCATCTCCATACCCGGTGTGATCCCTGCTTTGAATGCGGGGCTGCCCCAGACCACGTTGCTGATCGCGGTTGGAGACGTGCCGGCAGCTGCGCGTCCTGCGCGGCTTCCGCCGACCGAGAGGCCAATTGAGGTTGAGAAGTTTCCGCCGCCACGCCGGCTCTTCTGGATCCAGGCAATGGGCTTGTCCGTGTACACCAGCTTCCATCCACCCTGAGCGAAGCCCCCCATCGGAACCTCGGTGTGCAGATCGTACACGCGCTCACGCAGGAAGGTTCGCCAGTCGTAGGGAGCGACCGCATTCAGATTGTTGACGACATCGTCGAAGCTGTACTGGTCTGTGACGAAGCTGCCGTTGTACACGCCGAGGAAGCGCTTGCAAAAGTCGTCCAGAGACCTCTTGTCGTCCGTCAACTCACGAATCTTCGTGTCCGCATCCAGCCAGATCAGCATGCCCTCGGTGTAGTAGTCTTCGCCGCGCTGCCAGCTCACCCAACTCACCGGCCGCCGATGTGAGACCGTCTCCTGGTTCGTCGTATCGACGAGCGGGCGCCAATCACGGCCGCGGCTGACAGCAAAGTTTGCGGCGGTGGCGGCCAGGATGTCGCGGGTCTGCTCCGGCGTCCTCATACCCGCACGAGCGGTCAGGATGTTGCCCCAGTACTGCGTCATGCCCTCATAAACCCACAGCAGGTCATCGCGCATTGGCACGTTGAAGTTCGGCGTCCACAGGTCGTTGGGTCGGCGGAACTTGCCGTTCCAGGAGTGCGTGTACTCGTGCGCCAGCAGGTCGCGGCTGCTGATGCCGGCATTCCAGTCGGTGAGATAGTCAGCGGCGGTGCCGTCCTCGCTGGACTGGTGGTGCTCCAGCCCTTCGCCCCCCACCACGTCACTCAGCAGCAGCAGGAAGTCATAGTGCTTGTAATGGTGCGAGCCGTACAGCTTGTCGGCTTCGAGCGCGAGCTTCTTGTGAAGCTCCAGTTCCTCGGCCGTCATCTTCACCTGTTCCGGCTTGTCGGCGAAAACGTCCAGGTGCACGGTGTCGGTCGACGCCGGTGAAACATCGTAGCGCGCGAAGTTGAGGCCGGCGTAGAGCGGCGAGTCGACGAGCGTATTCAGCGGCGTCTCGGCGAAGTGAACGGTTCCATCGCTGGGTGGGGTGTTGCTTTGCGTGTCGCCTGAAGCACTCTCGAGCGCGGTCGCATACTTCCATCCCGCGGGCAGTGTGAGAGAGGCGCGAAAGAGGATGTCGCGCGAGAAGTATCCGGCGGGATACATCAGCAGCTGGTTCCACTTCAGGTCGAGAATGGCATCGGAAAATTCAATCCGGCCCACACTGGACTTGATCGGCGAAACATAGTCGAAATCCAGACCCACGGTCTTCGCGCCGGGAGTCAGCGGCACATGGAAGGCGTAGACGTCGGCCGTGTTGCGCGTCCACTGCACCCGCTTGCCGTCGACGGTCGTTACCACACCGGAGATGTTGTCGATCGGTCCGCTGGGCGCGTGCTCACCGGGAATCCACTCCGGATAGAGCAGCACCATCTCCTTCGCGCCCCGCGCTACCGGAATCTCTTCATGCACGCGCTCCACATGGTCCACGACATTGCGGACATCGACCTTCAGATCGATAGCACCGACGTATGGCTTATCGACGGGCGCAACCACCGGCGGCGGCATCGGAACCGGTTCGGGCTGTGGCTGAGGCGCAGTCTGCGCCCGCGCGCAAGACACAAAAACTGCGAAGAGAACAGCACCAAATACGGGTTTCGTCACAGTCTTCAGTGTATCGCGATGTCTGTCGCCGAACGACAAATCCCCCGCAGCCACAACGCGCGCGCGCGATCCGTTTGTTACTCCGAAGCGTCGTGAATGGTCGTCAGCTTCAGGATCTCCAGCTCGCGCTTGCCTGTCGGCGTCACCACCGTTGCCGTGTCGCCCACTTCCTTACCAATCAGCGCCCGCCCAATCGGCGACGTCGTCGAGATCAGCCCCTTGGCCACATCCGACTCCTCGCTCGTCACCAGCTTGTACGTCAGCTCCTCATCCTTGTTCGAGTCAAACACCACCACCGTCGATCCGAAGCCGACCTTGTCGTGTGGAATGTTCGCCAGGTTCACCAGCGAGAGCTCGGCCATCCGTTTCTTCATCTGCCCAAGGCGCGCGTTCACGAACTCCTGGCGCTGCTTCGCCATGTGATACTCGGCGTTCTCCGACAGATCTCCCATCGCGACGGCCTTCTTGATCTCTGCCGGCAGCTCCGTGGTGAGCTCGTACTCGAGCACCTTAATCTGCTCTTGAAGCGACTTCATGATGTCTTGCATGTGCGGGTCTTTGCTCGTGAGCCTCGAAGACGTAGCGGAGGCGGGGGATCAAAAGTACATTATACGAGACGCCCCGCCACCCTGAAGCCTCCCGCCCCGCGCCGCTTACGGCTCGCCCGGCTCCGGCAGCAGCGCCGGCCCGCCTCGCAGCGACAGAAACGCCTCCAGCAGCAGCACCGCCGCAACTTGATCAATCATTTCCTTGCGGCTCACCCGCGAGGCCGGCCCCTCCGACCGCGGCGCACGCCCTGCAGCATCCAGCAGCTCATGCGCCTCCCGCGTCGTCAGCCGCTCATCCAGCAGATGATGTTCCAGCCCCGGATGCTCCTTCTCCAGCGCCTTCGCAAACGCCTGCGCTTTCTCCGCCTGCCGGCTCTCACTCCCGTCCGCGTTCAGCGGATTCCCCACCACCAGTGTCCCCACCTCATGCTGCCGGATGAACCGCGCTACGCCTTTCAGGTCCGCGCGCAGCGTTGTCCTGTGCAGCGTAAACAGCGGCTGCGCGGTGATCCCCAGCGCGTCCGTAATGGCCAGCCCTATACGCTTGTCGCCCACATCCAGCGCCAGAATTCGCTCCGCAGCCATCCTGTCATCTTAGAGCGAGCCCGTCACTCTACGACGCCCTGCGATTCTTCGCGAGAATCGCCACCAGGATGAACAGGTACTCCAGCAGCCGCTCCACATACACCCACGAGTAGCCCGTGTCCGGAATGTCCTTCACCGCCATGATCGTTCGTGTCACCGCCTCCGCCGCGAAGGCGATTGCAAACGCCATGAACAGAAAGTCGCCTGTCTTCCTCCAGAAGCGCAGGAAGAACATCGCCACCACCAGCGACGCTGTTGCCACAAAGCCAAGAGAAAATCCGTCAATCAGCATGCTCTACTCCGAATCCCACACCAATCCGTAAAGAAGCACGAGAAGCGAGACGGCCGTCACTCCCCGCCGCAGCAGGTGGAGATCAATCGCCGTTGGCAGCACGCTCAGATCCAGGAACAGCAGTGCGCCCGAAAGCCCCAATCCCAAAAAGCAGATCGAGCTCCACAGCAACAACCGCTGGCGTGAGCGTTTGTATCCGCGCGCCAGCAACACACCGCAGCCCAGAGCGATAAACATCCCCAGCAGATACACGGCCGCATCGACCATCAGCTCTTGTCCTTTCTGAGGCGAAAAGCATCAGCGAACGCACGTACTCCGGGAGAAGCTTTGGAGTGAATTATGCCCGAGATCCGAATCAGGTCGCGGCGATATGTTTTATCGACTGCTTCCAGCAGCCCGTTCAACTCCTCCCGGCTGGGGTCGTAGAAAAACGATCCGCCGCCATCCCGCGCAATCAGCCCGCGTCGATGCAGGTCTTCTCCAATCGCCGCACCCTGTCCTTGGGAGATATACAAGTGCGCAG
Organism: Bryocella sp.; assembly: GCA_036273275.1. GTDB lineage: Bacteria > Acidobacteriota > Terriglobia > Terriglobales > Acidobacteriaceae > Granulicella. The sequence continues at coordinate 10,702 of DASUHZ010000048.1, read as the reverse complement.
CGATCTGCGCCGCGGACCAGCCGTTTGGCGCGTTCCGCCACAACAACAGCAGCGCTTCAAGATGAGGCACGCTGTCCAGCTCACTGTGGATGAAGCTCTCGACGCTGGGTGAATCCTCTCCCATGATTCGCTAACGCTAATGCTATATCGAACCACGACGGACATGCCGTCACCCAAACTCGTTATATCCAGAGGACGCCGCCAAAAAAGACAAATGAATCCAGGAAAACAGCGACTTAGACTGTGCCCTGAGGTGGTTCCCATTGCGATTCGCAGCCCGAGTGCTGAAAGTTCTGTTCCTGCTGATCCTCATCGCGGCAGCCGGCGTCGCCTTTCTGTTCCTCGTCCCCTACGGCCCGCACACTGAGCAGTTCGTTGATATTGCCCCCGGAACCGGCACGCTTAAGATGGGCCGCCAGCTCAAGCAGGCCGGCATCCTGCGCACCGGCTACGAGCTCCAGGCGCTCCGGCTTACACGCGGCGGCAGCCTGAAAGCCGGCGAGTACCGCTTCGACCACCCCGCCACACCCACCGAAATCTACGATCGCCTGCACCGCGGCGACATCTACACCATCGCCCTCACAATCCCGGAGGGGTACAACATCTTCGATATCGCCGGCGCCGTCCAGAGCGCCGGCCTCGACTCCAGCGCCAGCTTCCTCGCCGCCGAACGCCGCCACACCGAACTCATCCGCCCCTGGAGCCCGCAGGCCACCTCGCTCGAAGGCTTCCTCTTCCCGGACACCTACAAGTTCAACCGCCGCACCACTGAAGTGCAGATGCTCGGCGCCATGATCAAGCGCTTCGCCGAGGTCGCCACCCGCCTCCGCATTCAACCCGCCGACGCACCGCGCGTCGTCACCATGGCCTCGCTCATCGAGCGCGAGGTCCGCATTCCTTCCGAGCGGCCAGTAGTTGCCGGCGTCTTTGAAAACCGTCTTCGCGCCGGCATGCCCCTCCAGACCGACCCGTCTGTCATCTACGCGTCCTTGCTCAACGGGACTTGGAACGGCGTCATTCACCAGAGCGAGCTGCACTCCGACTCCGCTTACAACACCTATACGCACTCCGGCCTTCCGCCCGGCCCCATCTGCAACCCCGGAGTCGCCTCGCTCCAGGCCGCCCTCCGTCCCGCCCAGACCGACTACATGTACTTCGTCGCCAGCCCGGACGGCTCCTCCAAGTTCGCCAAAGAACTCGACGAGCAGAACGCCAACGTCTCGCAGTACCGCCAGCAGCAGCAGCCGAAGTGATCGCGCAAAGTGTGTGCTTTCGCAGCCTCACAGCCCCATTCCGACTTCTGGTTCCTCCCACAAAAGTGCTATAGAAAAATTGTCCAGATGCGATAGATTGGTTTCCGTGCTCACGTTCTAACGTGGACATGAAGTCGGGCCCCTGAATTGCTTCTTAGCAACAGCGGTATCGCTGAGCTCTCGCAAGTTGAGAGCTCTTCGTGCTTTCAGGCGCTAATCGATCTTCGCTTTGTCGGCCTTGCCCCTTTTGGCGACACGAAAAAGGCGTCGCCCGCCACAGCAAAAGCCATTCCCACCCCTGTGCAACTTTCTGCATCTATGTCGGTGTGCGCTACGTTTCTTCGCTGACCGACATTCTTCGGGCCACTCTAAAACGAATGGAGGCGAAGGCCCAGCTTCCTGATGGCGACCGCCATGCGCGTGAACTTCGTCGCCGGCTGCTGATCACCATCGCAGACCTTGAGGCGCGGAAGCATACGCGCGACGAGAACGCACCGCTCAGCATGATGTCCATGCAATCCACCAACAATTCCCGATAAGGTTTGTGGTCGGCAACCTCCAGGAAGCTGAGTAGCCCCCGCTGGGGCACTTCAGACTCCTCCTCCTGGCGTCCGTTCCTTCGATCTCCTGGCGCAGACGTGCGTTCGCAGCGCTCCGCCCTCCCCCGAAAGGGGGTCTCTGTTACCCCCTGAACCGCTGCCCCAAATCCCCCTTAAGTGACCGAAGTCACCTGTGCATAGGAGCCCTGTTTCGACCCACATTTCCAGAGATGTTTACTCCGAAGATACTTGGGGCATACCATCGTGCACCCCAAGCCGTTGTGCCCTGATTTGAACCAATGAGCCTGACCCACCGCGATGTCTCGATGTAGGCGAAGATTAGGCGAAACCTGAATCCAAAACTCTCGCAGTTTATGCCTAAGAGATTCTCGCCAAATTGGTTATCTTTTTCAGGAACTTGTGGGAAATTTTCGTTTGACAGAGGGGTGGGGCGCGGCTCTATAACCGCAGAACTCACCCACGATGGACTCCCCGCCTCGGGAAAAAGTTAGCTCCCTCCGGCAGGATTCCAGATGGAGGGTGTCGTTGGGGTCGGGATCTCCCACGGACCGGCCTGTACCAACCGAGTACAAACAGACCCCCTGGTGGGGCGGCACTGCGCCGGGCAAGAGAGCGCAAGCACCACCACCGGGAGATCTCAAAGCAGCCTGGCCGAGCCCATCCGACCGCAGAAATCCGACGAGGCTCGACGGGGGAGTTGTGCGCCTTGGAGAAGAAAAAATGAAGCACTTTTGCGTTGATAGGAGAATCAAGCATTCTTGCGTGGACCTGAAGGTATGCGAGGGGTGCGGCGGACTTTGGCTCCGCGCCCAGAACGGAAACCAGAACCATGGGGTGTATTGCCGCAACTGCTCACTCCGGCTTTCCGAATTCCCGCCGCCCAGAGGGCGCAGCCGGGCAGGACGGAAACCGAAGCTGCGCCTGGTCGTCTGCGAAGGCGGCACAAAATGACCAAAAACTTACTCGAAATGCACAAAAAGTCGATCGCAATCGATACAGAAAACACTGATCGAATTGCAGCAAACGTCGCCGTCAACAAGGAAATGGGGTCTGAAGTGAAGAAGTCAGTGGGTCGTCTCGAGCTCGTACATGTCTCCCGCCAGGTCCGTCTTTCCGAGCTGCGCGAGGGCACAACAGGAAGGCCAATTGCCGTCTCCCGCAACGCAGTCCCTCGCATCATGGCCGTCGCCGAACCCGCTCCAGCCCAGGTCGCACCCAGCCAGCCCGTCTCTTCGCAACCCGCGTTTGAACTCGCCTTTTACCGCAAATACACCGAAGCCATGCTTCGCCGCTACGTTCGCATCTCCATGCAGCCCGGACGTACACCGTCCCTGCTCGGGCGCGAGCTCTTCCGCGGCGACGCCTCCCACTCCACGATGACCACCTTCGAGGACGGAATCGTCTTCTGCATCGACATCGAACGCTGCCTCGCAAAGCTGCGGCCGATCGATCGCAGACTGATCCAACGCATCTCGCTGCAGGGACACACCCCGGAAGAAGCCGCTCATCTGCTCCGTTTGAGCCTGCGCACATGCTTCCGCGCCCACAGCGAGGCTTTGGATCGGCTCACGCAGATGTTCCTGACCGCCCGCCTTTTCGAACCCCTGAAATCTTGTCAAGATGTGGACACCGTGGAAAACTAAATAAGCTGTGCAATATCAATAACGTGGCCGTGCAAAACTTTTGGCAGTGAATTTCGCTCGGCTTGGTATTCTAGAGAAGTAAAGATCAAGCGGGAGGTCCGACAGGGTCTCCCGTTTTTATTTGGAGGCAAGAATAGTGCGTTGCAGTGGTGGGAACAGACAAGGCCGTGGCTCGAGTACCGGCCCCGAACTGATGGCTGAATCAGCAGATCCGCAGGAGCCGCAGGAAAAGCCGCTCCGGCCGCGCCAGTCTCACAAATACCTGCAAAAGACGCTCGCTTCGGAGTTCCGGGCGATCGTCGCCGGGTTCGTCAGCGAGGCGCGCGGCGGAGGCTGTGCTCACATGAAGCTGGCCGTCGAACTGCTCGAATCGGCCGAAGATGACCGCCGCCGCAAGGGCTCCGCCCAGCGGCTGCTTGAAGAGCTCGGCGAATAACCCGAAATCAGGAACCGCGCAACAACCTTTTGAACCAAACTGCACTCCGCTGCATCGGATTCCGAGGTGGCGTTCGCCGATATACTTAGTGTTTCAGGGGGATGAAGATTTACCGAGCTTTGTCGATTGCGGGACTATTGGCAGCCGCCGGTTTAACCGGCTGCCTTCGCACGACGCACACCGTTCAGCGCACCCAGGCCCCGGACATTTACCGGAGCACGTCGGTCGACAATCTCGATCGGATCATCTCCGCGCGCGACGAGTCGATCAAGACGCTCACCGCGTCGGTGCTCCTCATCGCGAGCACCGGCGGCGGCAAAGAAGGCAAGGTCGTAACCTACACATCCTTCAAGGGCTATATCTTCGTGCGCAAACCGGGGGAGCTACGGGTGATCATGCTGCTCCCGGTGCTCGGTTCGCGCGCACTGGACATGGTTTCGAACGGCGATAACTTCACCCTGATGCACGCCACGGCGGGCAAGGGCGATGTCTGGATTCAGGGCAGCAATACGATCACAACGCCTTCAAAGAACGGGCTCGAAAACCTTCGCCCGCCGGTGTTTTTCGACTCGCTGCTGGTGCCCGGCGTCGCGCCGGATGAGTTTGTCAGCCTGACGGAGTCTACGCGGGTGCTGGAGGCGAAATCGAAACACCAGCCGGCAATCGAAGAGCCGGACTACGATCTCGCCGTACTGAAGCGTGCCAGCGGAAACACCATGCGGCTGGAGCGGCTGGTGCGCTTCAGCCGAGTAACGCTGCTGCCGTTCGAGCAGGATATCTACGACGAGAAGGGCGAAGTTGCAACCGTCGCAACCTACGACAAGTACCAGGACTTCAACGGCATCCAGTTTCCAATGCTGATCAACATCAAGCGGCCGCTGGATGAGTACTCATTGAAGCTGCAGGTTACAAAGCTGACGCTGAATCAGCCGCTGGAGAACGATCAGTTCGAGCTGAAGATTCCGCCCGGAGTCAAAGTTCAGCAGTTGCAGTAGCCCGTCTCAAGCCAATCCCGCGCGGTGGGCGTGGCCGGCGATCTGCTGATTGATCTCGAGTGCAAGCGCGAGCGCCGCCCGGCCGGCTTCGCCGGTGACGCGCGGCCTGGTGCGGTAACGAACAGAGGACAGGAAATCTTCGAGCTCGAGGCGCAGCGGCTCCGCGCCTGACGGGTCCAGCTTCTCGAGCGAGAGGCCGCGCGAAGGATGTGATCCTTCTGCCGGCATCGAAGGGCCGCCCGCCATGAGCTGCGCGAGCAGCGAGGGGTCGACCTTGATGGTGAGGAGCTCCTGGCGCGCGAAGTCGAGCGACAGGTACTCGTGCGGCTGAAAGAGCCGCAGCTTGCGAACCTGTTCGGTGGAGACGCGGCTGGCGGTGAAGTTGGCCACACAGCCTGACTCAAACTCGACGCGCACGTTGGCGATGTCGACCTTGGGCGAGAGCACCGGAAGGCCAACGGCGCGGACCTCGCGCACGGGAGAGTTGGTGAGTGAAAGAACGACGTCGAGGTCGTGGATCATGAGGTCGAGCACGACATCCACGTCGAGCGAGCGCGGCGTGAAGATGGAGAGCCGGTGGGCCTCGAAGAACATGGGCCGCGTGATGCGCTCGGCCGCCGCGGTGACTGCCGGATTGAAGCGTTCGAGGTGGCCGATCTGCACGATGCGGAGGTTGCGCTCGGCGAGCGCAAGGACGCGGTCGGCCTGTTCGATCGTAGCGGCGAAGGGCTTTTCGATGAGGACGTCGATGCCGGCCTCCAGCAGGCGTTCGGCTACGGCGGCGTGATGGATTGTGGGGGAGCAGACGGACGCGGCGTCAAAGGGGGGCGCCGCGTCCGCCTGCAGGGCTTCGTCGAGCGAGGCGAAGCCTGCGAGGTCGTACTTCGAGGCGAGTTCGGATCGGCGGGATGGATCCGGCTCAACGATCGCGGTGAGCCGGAGCGCGCCGGGGTCTGCGGCTTCTATGTCGCGGTAGACGCGGAGGTGGTTGCGCCCGAAGGCGCCGGCGCCGATGACTGCGACGCGAGGTGTTTTCAAGGCTACTTCTTTGGGGAGGATGTGGGGGACTCGACGGCCTCGCGGCAGCGGGCGTAGAGCTCGAGGAGCTGCGCGATCTGGTCTTCCGTCTTGGCGGAGCCGGGCGCGACGAAACCGGTGGACGCGCTGCCGGAGCGGCCGACGTTCGCGTGCGGAGCGATGAATTTGAGCAGGTCGAGGGCGATGTCTTCAGGGCGGCGAGCCAGGTTGTTGCTGGATTCCATGAATTGCCTTTCAGAGTGTTCCTAAAGCTGAATGGTAGCGGCTGAGCGGAGAGGCGCGCAACGGCGCGTAACCCCACTCATCCGCAAGCGAATGAATGGGGCTGCCAGCGCAGAGTTTTGGATCGATAAAAAACAAGCTTGAAAACCGGTGAACGGAAGCGAGAGAGGTGCGATGCGAGGAGTGAGACGGGGAGTAACCCTGGTGACAGTGGTGCTTGCGGTGCTGGGAATCTGTTGTGGAGCGGCCGCGCAGGTAACGACCACGACCATTCAAGATACGGTGTACCGGGCCGACGGCACGCCGGCGAGCGGAACGGTGCTGGTGAGCTGGCCAACGTTTACGACCGCGGCGGGGCAGGCAGTTGCCGCAGGGAACACGTCGGCGGCCATTGGACCCAACGGAGCGTTGTCGTTGACACTGACGCCAAACGCGAACGCCACGCCAACTGGAACGTACTACACGGCCGTGCTGCATCTGGACGATGGAACGACCAGCCAGCAGTACTGGGTGGTTCCGGTGAGCGCGACTGCGGTGACGCTTGCGGCGATCGAGAACCAGGTGCTGCCGTCGAGTGTGGCGATGCAGACGGCTTCGCGCGCGTATGTGGATGCGAAGATCGCAGCCGTGAGCGGAACGGGCACGACGGGATCGTATGTGCCGACGACTGGAGGCACGATGACGGGGCCGCTGGTTCTGCCGGCTGATCCGGTGACGCCTAACCAAGCCTCCGACAAGCACTACGTGGATACCAATATCACGGCAGTGCTGGCAGGTGTGGGGCAGAAGGTCAGCCTGGTGCCGACGGTGACCCAGACGGTCGCGCAACCGGCGGGCACGCAGCTGGGCGTGAATGCATTGAATGGAGAGCTGTTTGCGAGCGGGTTTCAGACCGGGCCGGGAGGCAACGGAATTGCGAGCGCATTATCCTCGACGGGATGCGGCAGCGGATGCACGGTTGTGGCTGAGCCCAACTACAGCTCAGGCGAGCCGGTGGTTGTGCCGCAGATACCCAACGGCGGCCACGTGGTGGATATGCGTTACGGATCGCAGGTGGAGACGTTCGTTAATCCGCTGGGCAGAGGCAGTGTCGGGAAGTCACTGAGCCAGTATGCGAGCGCGCCTTTGAACTCGGGCGCGGGTGGATTCACGCTCAACCTTTCGAACACGGCTTTGGTCGGAGGAACGAACCAGCTTCCCGGCGGCATCGAGGCCGCACCGTATGGCAAGTCGACGTATGGCGTTTCGGTGCAGACGGGCAACTACTACACCGAAGGCCAGCACATCAACGACGAGCACACGATCAACTGCTATGCCGTGGGTGATTGCCTTCAGGGAAGCTATACCCTGACGCACTCCGGAGGCTATCGCGACTGGGCCGATGAAGGAGCGCATCCGTTCGACCTGGACGTGACCGAGGACGTGCGTGTCTTTCAGGGGACATGTTCGACCGGGTGCACGACGGGATCCACTTCGCTGTTCGTGAATGCGACCGCGAACGGAGGAACCCAGGGTGAGGGTCGTTTCCTCATCGACAAGAATCCGTCGAAGACGATCAGCACGGGGCAGATTATCTCGAACGGCGGCGACACGATGGCGGCCATTGTGAGCTTCTCGGGAACGAACTTCCCGCCCAGTGTGTTTCTCGAGACGGCCGGGACTGCGAACTCCCAGGCGACGAACATCGCTCCGGGAACGGTTACGCTGCCGATCGCAACGAGCGGAGTTCCGTCCGGGTACGCGATAAACACCAGCCAGCTTCCGGCTACCGGGGTAGCCTGCGTGATGGATACGAACACGGGTGGCCGTTTTCCGAACTTCGAGATGGCGAGCTATACGGTCGTCGACGCGACGCACCTGACGATGACGTTGAACAAGGCCCATGCCCCCGGCGCGCTGCTGGGAGTGGGAGGGATGTGCGGCTACGGGATCGAGCAGACGGCAGACACGGTGGGCTCGATACGCCAGATCTTTCCGATTGTGGGGACGGTGGCGCCGAACGAGCTGTACTACGCGTCCTCGGGCGCTCCGATTCTGGGTGACAGCGCATATCCGAGCACGAGCGGGTTTGCGAACATGAGTGCGCAGGTGTCGTCGATTTCGCGTCATGGAAATCTCGTCACGGCGACCTTGACGCAGAATCTGCCGGCGGATGTGACCGGCCTGACGATGACGATGAGCGGCGTCGCGGATGCGACCTACAACGGCAGCTTCGTGGTGACCTCCGCGGCTTCGAACCAGGTGACGTATGCGGACACCGGAGCGGACGGCACGAGCAGCGGAGGAACGATCTCGTACCTGAATGGAGGGTACGTTCTGTATCCGATGGCCGAGGTGCTGAGCGTCTACAACCCGAACACGAAGCAGGTGGACGGGCAGCTTACCCTGGGCGCGAACACGGTGCAGTGGGCGCCGGGAGATGCGGTGGAAGAGCCGCACTTCTACATGATGTTGACTTCAGCGGACACGGAGTTCATCGCGCAGTACATGCCGCGGCCGATTCAGAATTCGACGCCCGGCAAGCAGTACCTGGGCAATGTGGGGCCGGGAATGCGCGGATGGGTCATCCAGAATGCTGTGCCGGCGAACAGCTACCTGGGCGGCGGAGGAACACACCAACTGCCGGACGATGCGTATCAGGCGATGGGGGTGTGGGGAACCGACTTCGAGGTGGACGCGGGCGCGTCGTCGATCATCCGCGCGCACTGCAACCTGCACGGGTGTAACCGCTGGGATTCCGGGTACTCGTTGTTCGATCTGGATTCGGCGGGCGGACAGGACTTTATGTACTACGTTCCCCAGACCAGCACGCTGTATTGGACAGCCGCGGGGCGGAACTATACGTACACGCCGAACAGTATGACAATTCCGGGGAGCCTGACCATGCCGGGCACATTCACGATGGGGCCGATTTCGGGCACCAGCAGCGGATTTGCGAGCACGGGGCAATCTGTGGCGCTGAGTCAATCTGGCGATCAATATGGCGCCACTTCGTTGACGTTGGAGAATCGCAACGGGTTGAACGGTGCGTTGTTTCGGAACTCCGGGCTCGAGCTGGTGGACTTCGGGTTTCTGGATTCGGCGGGTTATCAGAACAATCTGCGTTCGGAGTCGGGACCGTCTTCGAGCGGATATCACAACACGCTGGGCGAATTCGACTTCATCACGAATGCGACCGCGCAAGGAGGAAGCGCCGGGGTGAATGCGCTGCTGGTCGGAGGCGCAACCACGCAGTTCTATCCTGGCGGCGGTGGCGAGGCCTCGATCAATGTAGGTGCGGGAACGAATCCGCAGGCGACGCTGGCGGTGAACGGGTCGATGTCGCTGGGCAGCTATGCGGGGACCGTGGCCGCGCCGGCGAACAGCCTGATTGTGTCGGGGAGTGTCGGCGTGGGAAGCCCGGCGCCTGCGGGGTTGCTGTCGGTAGGGCCGGCGAACCAGTTCCAGGTGGATGCGTCCGGGAACGCAAAGGCAGCAAGCTACACGGGCCCGGCGACGGCTCCGAGCGGTACATGCCCGACGAACGGCGTCTGGGTATTCTCGCAGGACGGACATGCTACGTTCTGCTCTGCGGGAACGTGGGTTACGAAGATCTAGCAGACGCGAAGAGTATGACGAGGGGATGTGGGGAAAAAGCAGTTGGGCGAAGTGGAGTACTTGAGGGAGATGGGCCGCCGGATGGGGAACCGGCGGCCCGATCTTTTGATCAAAGGTGCGGGTATGCTGCGGGTTCGAACCCGCGAGGGAGAGCTGAAGCGGCTGGTGGCGAATCCTGCGCAGCGGATGTTCGAGGAGCGATGCGGGCGGCAGAACATTGTGCTGAAGGCGCGGCAGATGGGCATTACAACGTGGGTGTCGGCGCGGTTTTTTCTGCGTACGATCACGATGCCAGGCACGCTGACCCTGCAGGTGGCGCACACACGCGAGGCGGCGGAGTCGATCTTTGCGACGGTGCGGCGGATGTGGGAGGGACTGCCGGAGGATCTGCGCGAGGGGCCGCTGCGGCTCGCGCGCGCGAATGCGGGGCAGATGGTGTTTGGGGAGATCGACAGCGAGTTTCGGATCTCGAGTGCGGCGGAGCTGAACGCAGGACGCGGGCTGAGCGTGCAGAACCTGCACTGCAGCGAGGTGAGCCGCTGGCCAGGCGACGCGCGGATGACGCTTGCGGGACTGCGCGCGACGCTGGCTCCGCAGGGGGAGCTGGTGCTGGAGAGCACGCCGAATGGGGCGTATGGCGCGTTCTACGAGGAGTGGACCGCAGCGACGGATGAGGCGAATGCTGAGGGCGAGCTGGTGCGGCATTTCTTTCCGTGGTGGATGGAGCCGGCGTATCGCGGCGTGGCTGTAGCGGAAGACGCGATGAGTGCGGAGGAACGTGCGCTGGTTGCACGGCATGGGCTGAGCGCGGAGCAGATTGGATTCCGGCGCAGCCTGGAGCGAACTTATGGGCTGCTGCGCGCGCAGGAGTTTGCCGAGGATGCGGAGACGTGCTTCCGGACGAGCGGAGCGTGTTGTTTTGATATCGATACATTGGATCAGCGGATGCGCGAGGCGC
>DASUHZ010000047.1:0-28631 GCA_036273275.1 Bryocella sp. | reverse complement strand
CCGGAGCTGCCGGGAAAGCCGACGCTGCATACGACAGGGTTTGACGCGATTGTGACGGGGTTCTTTTCGAGTTCGACCTTGTGGCCGAATCTGAATGTGACAGATGCGATGCGCGCGAGAGCTGAAGAGATCTTGAGCCTGGTCGGAGCGGAAGAACTGCGCGAAAAGCCGGTTGGACAGATGAGTGCAGGGCAGCAACGCCGCGTGATGATCGGGCGTGCGCTGGCGGGGGCGTCCGTGGATGGTGAGGTGCAGATGCTGCTGCTGGATGAGCCCTCGAATGCGCTGGACCTGGCGGCGCAGCATGATCTTCGCGAGATGCTGCGCGGATTGGCGCAGCGCGGTGTGACGATCGTGATGATTACGCATCACATCGCCGACATTCTGCCGGAGATGCAGCGCGTGGTGATGATGCGCGAGGGAAGAATTTTGAGTGATGGCGCGAAGGAGGAACTTCTGACGGAGCGTGGATTGAGCGAGCTGTTCGGCCGGAAGATTACGCTGACGCAGCGCGACGGTTTCTGGAATGCGTGGTGACGCAGTTCAGACGGATTCCGCGAGAACGCCGAGGCGAGACTGGAGTTGCTTCCGGTATTTACGGCTGAGTCGCAACGTAGCGTTGTTGTGAAGAAGAACCGTGTAGTCGCCGTCCTCGTTGGAACGCAGGCCACGGACGCGATCGAGGTTGACAATCGAAGAGCGATGGATGCGGCAGAAGAGCGCGGGGTCGAGATCCTGCTCGAGATCGGAGAGGCTGCGGCGGAGCAGGTGCGTGCGCGTACCGATGTGCAGGGCGGCGTAGTAGTCGGCGGCCTCGATCCAGTCGATTTCGGAGAGAGAGACGAAGGCAATTTGCCCGGCGGACTTGATGGTGAGGCGGTCAAATTTGCGCGGGTGGTCTTTGCCGTGTTCGATTTTCTGTTTTGCGCGTGAGAGCGCGAGGTCGAAGCGTGCATTGTCGAACGGCTTGAGAAGGTAGTCGAGCGCGCCGGCTTCGAAGGCGCGAAGCGCATACTGATCGTAGGCTGTGACGAAAACGATGGCGACTGGAAGATCAGCGCCGAGGATCTCGAGCACGTCGAAGCCATCGCACTCGGGCATCTGGACGTCCAGGAAGAGCAGATCCGGCCGCGACCTGCGAATGAGAGCGGGGGCATCGGGGCCGGAGCCGCACTCGGCTACGATGTTGATGTTCGAATCGCGCTGGAGCAGGACGCGCAGGTTGGAGCGCGCGAGCGGCTCATCGTCGACGATGACCGTGCGGATTGTTGGTGTATCGGCGGACAACATCAACTCCTAATTTTCAATAAAAGGAACGGAGACGGAGACCTCAACGCCGCTGGGCTGTTGATTCTGCATCTGCAGTGCGAAAGAATCGCCGTAGAGTCCCTGCAGGCGCATGCGCATGTTTGTGAGACCAATGCCCGACCCGGTTGCGTTACCGGCGGCGATTGCAGGGCCGTCGTTATAGACCGAGAGGGTAAGTGAGCCGTTCGAGCGTGAAGCGGAGATGCGCACCAGACCGCCTTGCGCGCGTTTGGAGATGCCGTGTTTGATGGCGTTTTCAAGCATGAGCTGCAGGATGAGTGTGGGAACCTGTGCGACGAGCAGATCGCTGGGCACATCAACCGCGAGCTGCAAGCGGTCTACGAAGCGGACCTTCTGAATCTCAAGATACTTCTGTGCAAATTCCATCTCTTCGGCCAGCGGAACCTGCTGGCGGGACGGATCCTGAAGGAGGCGGCGGAGGAAGTCGCTGAGGCCCGCGATCATCATTACGGCGGCGTCGTTGCGGTTCTCGCGAATGAGTGCGGAGACGGAGTTGAGCGTGTTGAAGAGGAAGTGGGGTTCAATCTGCCGCCGAACGGCGTCGAGTTGTGCTTTTGAAAGTTGCTCATTGAGGCGCGCGGTTTCAGCCTGCTGGCGGGCAAGTCGAGTACGTGAATCGAGCACGGTATCAACGGCCACAATGGCGCCGTAGAGGATGAACGAAGCGAGCAGATGTTCCGCGGAGGCGCGCAGCCAGATAGTGTGAAAGGGCTTTGGAGCGTCTTGGGCTGCGTAGGGGTTGAGGAGCAACTCGAGCGCGGCATACCAGGCCGTCCAGGCGAAGTCGAGCGCGAGAAAAGCAAATATGTGAAGGGGCCACGTTTTCCAGGAACGCCATTGCGTAACGGGGCAGCGCTGGTTGAGACGCATGACCGGCGCCGTGGCGAGCGCCCACGGAATCCATGCAAGAACAACCGTCATGAAGAGCTTGCCCCAGGCATGATGCATACCTTCGGCGTGCATCATGAGCACGTTGTTGATGGCATCAAGGACGCCAAAGCCGAGCCATACGGCGGCGATCCACAGCCATGACGTAGAGCGGCCTGGGTTGCGATTGTCCATGCAGGAATCGTAGACCTGCCAGGTCTGCGGAGGAAATGACTATGCAGCGAGTAGCAGGAACGGTGCAGTGGCTGGTCTGGCTTCCAGAAAGCCGGAGCCGCATACTGCGAGCATGCTTACTACAGCCAAGTTTGCGTTGGCGCTTTCAGCGCTTCTGATCCCGGTGGCGAAGTTTTTCTGCCTGATGCCGCCAGATGACCCCGAGTACACGAGCGACGCGCAACTGAAATTCCCGGAGCACTACCGCGATTGGGTGTATTTGACGAGTGGATTTGACATGAGCTACAGCGCGAGCTCAGCGATGCCGGATCATCACATGTTCGATAACGTATTCGTTAATCCGGAGGCGTACAGAGCTTTCGTCGCGACAGGACATTGGCCGGACAAGACGATGCTGGTGCTGGAGGTCCGCGGCGCGCGTGGACGAGGGTCCATCAACCAGCACGGAAATTACCAGGACGAGATCATGGGGCTTGAGGTGCACGTGCGGGACGATGCGCGTTTTCCGGGCAAGTGGGCGTTCTTCGGATTCGACGGCGGCAGGACCGGGAAGCTGGATCCGCCGACATCGAGCTGTTACAGCTGCCACGCAGACCATGGAGCAGTGGACACGACGTTTGTGCAGTTTTATCCGACTCTGCTGCCGATTGCGAAGCTGAAGAACACGCTCGCGGACAAATACTTGAAGGAGATTGAAGCACCTGAGGCAAAGCAGCCTCTTTAGCCAGTGATGAAGCTGCAGGAATGTATCAGCCCCGGTCGCGCTCCGGGGCTTTTTTTGCGACTTTCGTTGCTAGACAGCGGAGTTGGCGAGGAGCTGCTCGGGCCGAGTGCCTGAGACGGGGCTGGGCAGCAGCGGAAGCAGGATGGAGAAGGTGGTGCCGCTACTTGGCGCGTGCGCGCAACTGCGGACCCGGATGGTCCAGCCATTCTTGCGGGCGAGCTCGGCCGTCACCCAGAGGCCGAGTCCGGTGCCAGTCTCGCCTTTTGTAGTGACGAAGGGCTCGAAGATGCGCGAGAGAAGATGCTGCGGAATGCCGGTGCCGTTATCGGCGATGGTGAGGCGGGCCACGCTGCGGCCGAGCTGCCAGGAGCGTTCTTCTGTGGAGACTCTCACGGCAAGCCGGCCGCCGGTGCGCATGGCATCGAGGGCGTTGCCGATGATGTTGGCGATGATCTGGCGGAGCTCGCCGAGCGACGCGGTGAGAAGCACGGAGGACGCGCAAATCTGCTTATTCACGTGAACGCCGGCCGCGTTCAGGCGCGAGCTATAGAGCGACAGCACGGAGTCGAGGACTTTGACGAGGTCGATGGTGGAGGGATGGCTTGGTTCACGGTAGAAGCGCAGCGTGTTCTTTGTGATCTCCGTCACGCGAGCGAGTTCCTGCTCGGCGAGCGCGATGTAATTATGGACGACATCAGGCGCGGACTCGGACCGGGCGAGATAGAGAAGGTTCGTCACGGACTCCAGCGGGTTGTTAATCTCATGCGCGATGCTGGCGGCGAGCCGGCCCGTGACCGCGAGCTTTTCTGAGCGCCGAAGAGCTTCCTGTGCGAGTTCAGCCTGCTTGATCTGATCGCGAATTTGATACTGGCGCTCGCGTCCGCGGATCGCCATTTCGAGCGTGCTGAGGAGGGTTTCGGGGCGGAGCGGACGCTCGAGCAGAAGAACGTTGCCAAGGGGCTCGCGCAGACGGCGGAGGCGCTCGCTTTCGACGGTGACACGTCCAGCTGCGGTCAGGAGGATGAGCGGGAAGTCGGACCAGGACGGCTGTTCGCTGAGCACCGGTTTGAGCTGATCGACGGCGTCAATGCCGCAGGCTTCTTCGGCAAGAACCGCAGCGCCCGCTCCGGCGCGTATCTCCTGACACAACTCCGTGATGTTATGGACGATTTGACAGGGGGAACCGAATCGTTGGAGAACGGCGGAGATGAGTTGCGCGTCCCTGCCTGTCGGGGCAAGCACGATGGAGCGGATCTCGTGAGCCGGACGTTTATTGGCCGGAAACAGGGTCGCTCTCCTTGAAATTGCCTCTAAGATACGTTGGATGTCCGGTGAGCACACCCTCGAAGTTGGTTAGAACCGGACCGACGCTTACCGTGCCATGCTGAAAGAGAAGCTCGCGAATCGTACGCTCATGCCGGCCGCTGCGCTTTTTGACGACGGAGAGAGCCTGATAGACGCTACCGGCACGTTCAAAGTAGCGGAAGAGAAGAACCGAATCGGCCAGATAGCTGATATCGATGGGGGACTGCGCGGTGCCGACGAAGCCGTGCTGGGCAAGAGTAACGAGACTGGCGACGCCCTGCTGTCCGAGATAGGAGAAGAGTTCGTGGAGCTGCATCGCGAGCAAGCGCTCGTCGGGCATCGCGTTGAGGAATCCGTTCAGGCTGTCTATGACGACAACCGAGAGACCCTGCTCGACCAGGAGGCGAATGCCGGCAACAAACTCGCCGGGTGAGAGCTCGGCTGGATCGACCTGCTGGATCGTCAGCGTACCGTCACGCATATAGGGCACCGGATCCATGTCGAGGTTCTGTCCACGTGTGATGAGGGTTGAGAGGGACTCATCGAAGGTGAAGATGGCAGCCTTTTCGCCGCGCTTGGCAGAGGAGATGGCATAGCGCAGGGCAATCGTCGATTTACCGCACCCGGCGGGACCCATCAGGAGGGTATTGGTGCCGGTGTCGATGCCGCCGCCGAGGAGGTCGTCAAGTGCCTTGAGGCCGCTGGGGACCTGCTTGTGGACGAAGCCGGGGTTATGCTCGGCGGCTATGAGCCGTGGAAACACCTCGAGGCCGCCGGTGCGGATCGTGTAATCGTGAAAACCTTCACGGAAGCGTGAGCCGCGCAGCTTGCGAACGGCGACGCGACGGCGGGCGATGCCGAAGTCGCGCTCCAGGGCCTGCAGCTTTATCACACCATGCGCGATGGACTGGACCTGCAGATCGTCCTCAGAGACTTCGGAGGTGCGGTCGTCGAGGAGAAGGACGGTTGAGTGGCGGCCGGCGAAGTGGCGTTTGAGCGCGAGGATCTGGCGGCGGTATTTGAGCGGATCACGCGCCAGCATGCGGAACTCTGAAAGCGAATCGAACACGACGCGTTCCGGATTGAACTCGTTCACCTGCTTGATGATCGCGGTGATCGTATCGGCGAGCTCAACTTCAGAGGGATGAAAAACCGTGTACTGGGCTTCCGGACTCAACTCCTCATCTGTGGGAATCATCTCGCAGACGAGAATCGGCGAGAGCATCCAGCCGTGCGACGCGGCGACCTGCTCGAGCTCGCTCTTCGATTCCGACAGCGTGACGTACATGCAGCGCTCCCCGCGCTTACTCCCTTCCAACAGAAACTGCATGGCGATCGTGGTCTTGCCGGTACCGGGATAACCTTCGAGCAGATAGAGATGACCGGCGGGCAGGCCACCGCCAAGGATGTCGTCAATCCCAGGCACACCGGTGCTGACGCGGAGGCCTGGGGCAGGAATAGCTTGCGAGTCGTTGGGCTCAGTCAGGGCGTTTTCATTCATGGAAGCCGAGGTCTCCGCAGAGGGAATCAGGGGCTAGACAATTTTACCTAGCAGGGATGTCTCGCTAAGGCCACAAACCCAAGATCCCAAACCGTACATGATAGAAGCTTTAGGTGGGATGCCGCGCGCCCGCAGTGGGTTGGTTTGGCGATGCCAGTATCACAACCTCTGCCGTTCCGCCGGGTGGCTCATGCCTGGCTGGTTCAGGCGATTGGCGCGCCCGCGGCGCGGTAGATCGCTTCAATTGCGAGCATGTCTGCAAGGCCTTCTTCACCGGGAGTGTCTGGAGTGCGGTTGTTGCGGATGCACTCCGCGAAGTGATCGGCTTCGGCTGTGAATTGGTCATATTGGCCTGTCACGGGGAAGCCGCCAGAGACATCGCCGTTGCGCGTGTGACCAGTGAACGTGTACTTCACGTCGCCGTAGTAAAAGGCCGGCTCGACGTGGATGCGGCCTTGGGAGCCGTCGATCTGAACGAAGGCCGGGCCATCCATGCCGTAGGATGAGCCGCAATTGGCGAGGATGCCGGAGGGGAACTTCATCACCCACTCGACGGTCTGCTCTACCTGCGCGAATCGAGGGCCCTTTTCCATCGTAGAAACCAACGCGCGGAACTCACTCGGCTCTTCGGCGCACAGCCAGCGGATGGCGTTGAGGGGATAAATGCCGAGGTCGAGAAGTGAACCGCCGCCCGCGAGCGCGCGATTGAGCCGCCACTCGCCGGCCCTCTTCTGACCGTAGAAACCTCCCTGGAATCCGACTAAGTCGCCGATGTCGCCGTTATGAATCAGCTTGCGGATCTGCTGGAAGGTAGGGTCATAGTGCACGCGGTAGCCGATCATCAGCTTCACGTGATGTGCGCGGCAGGCGTCGATCATCTTGCGGCACTCGGCGGAGGAGATGGCCATGGGTTTCTCGCAGAGGACGTGCTTGCCGGCCTCTGCGGCGCGGACGGTGTACTCGCAATGCATGGAGTTGGGCAGGCCGATGTAAACGGCCTCGATCGCGGGGTTGTCGCGAATCTTGTCGTAGGTCTCGTAGGTATAGATGGAACTCTTTGGGAGCTTGTACTGCGCGGCATATTTTGCGCCCTTCTCAGCAGGGTGTCCGGTGACGATTCCCGTGATGGCGGCGTTTGGCGTGTGATCGCACGCCTGCATGAAAATTTTGGAGATGTCGCCGATGCCGACGGGCGCGAAGCCGACGGGCTTCGACAATGTGGGCGCGCCGGTGACAGAGGTTGCGGGCTTTTGTGCCGGAAGGCGGCTGGCGACGAGCGACAGGGCGGAGAGCTTGGCGAAGGAGCGGCGATCCAAAAGGCTCATGGGCAACAATCTACGCCCGGAGAAAGTGGGATCAGGTGTGCGATGTTCGAAACGATAGGGGAACCTATCCCCCTGTACGGGCAAAGTCCTGCATCAAGGGGAGTTAAAGGTGGAGGGTGTCACTTTTTCCGGCGAGTCTTGATCCCTCAGGGCTGCGAGAAGAGCGGCATGCGTCCCATGACGCTGGTGCGCAGCTTGTACACACTGTGCGAGGCGCAGATATAGAGCGTCTTGCCGTCATCGCCCCAGGCGAGATTTGCGGCGACCTCCGGCAATTTGATCTGACCGAGAACCTTGCCCGCAGGTGTGATGATGCGGATGCCGCCGGGGCTGGACGCCCAGAGGTTTCCGCGCGTGTCGAGCTTGAGGCCGTCGGGAACGCCCTTCTCGGGTGAGGGCTGAAAGTCGATGAGCATGGTGCCGGGGCCGACGGTGCCATCGGGGTTGACGGGGTACTTCATGTACATCATGTGCGGACCGGAGTTCGCGACGTACAGGGTCTTGCCGTCTTCCGTAAGCGTGATGCCGTTGGGGAGTGTGAGGTCGCGAATGATGAGTGTGAGCTTGCCGTCCTTGAAGTGATAGACGCCGTTGAAGGGGAGCTCTTTGGCAGGATCCTTATCCATGCCTTTCAGACCGTAGGGCGGGTCAGTGAAGTAGAAGCTGCCATCGTTGGCGAAGATGATGTCGTTGGGGCTGTTGAGACGCTTGCCTTCGTACCTTTCGAAGAGTGTTTCAACTTTGAGGTGATCGTCAGGACCGACGAGGCGGACGACACGGCGGCCGTCCTGTTCGCACATGACGACGCTGCCTTGAGCGTCGGGGGCGTTGCCGTTGGGGCCGAGGAAGTTGGCGAAGCCGGAGGCTGAGGTGAGGAGCTCGGTGATGTGGCCGTCCGGCGTGGTGGCGCGCAGTTTGTTTGCGGGGCCATCGACAAACCAGAGACGTCCGTGCCTCCACTGCGGGCCTTCGGTGAAGTTGAAGCCATTGGCGACGAGTTCGGGTTTGGCGCCGGGAGGAATGAGCGTGTCGAGCGCGGGGTCGAGGCGGAGAATGGAGGGTTCGGGGGGCGCGGGCGTGGCGGCGGGGGTCGTGCTCATGGGAAGTGAGATGGCGATAGCTGCGACGGCGACGAGGCGGATCAGCATGCGAAAAGATGGTAGCGCGAGACGAGCTCTCACAAAGGGCGTGCGGTCGAAAAGGATTTGAGATTCGAGGTAAGTGGAAGGACCTCGGGGTCCTTCGACTGCGCGTCACGGTGAACCTGTGACGCTTCGCTCAGGATGACGGCAGTATTACCTTGATTCAACATCTGCTCTACCGACTTTTCTCGCGCGTCTTGACGCGCGATACCCCACCTTTTCACGATGGGACTGTGAAAGGGTACGCTACCCGGTTCATGGGCGGGGTTCGACTGATGTGTAGCTGGTATTCTCGGGTCGATGACGTTGGATGTGAAGCCGAGGATAAGAGCGGTCGCGGGCGCGACAGCTGCGCTTGTTTTGCTGACGGCGATGAACTTTGTGAACTACCTGGACCGCTATATCCTGCCAGGCGTACAGGAACAGATCAAGCACGAGTTCGCGCTGACGGACAGCCAGATTGGCTCGCTGACGCTGTGGTTCATGGTGGCGTATGTCTGCGCGTCGCCGATAACGGGGTGGCTGGGCGATCGCTTTCCGCGCAAGCCGATGATCGTGATCGCCGGGCTCGGAATTGCAGCGGTGAACTTTTTCACGGCGAGTGTGCACAGTTACATGTCGCTGAACCTGCGGCATGCGGCGCTGGGAATCGGAGAGGCTTGTTTCGGAGTGTTTGCGCCGGCGCTGCTGGCGGATTTTTTTTCAGAATCCCAGCGGAATCGGGCGATGACGATCTTCAACATCGCGCTGCCGGTGGGAGCGGCGGCGGGGTACGAGGCGGGCGCGTGGGTTGCGGCGAATCACGGATGGCGGATGAGCTTTATCACGAGCGCGGTTCCGGGCGTGCTGATGGCGCTGCTGATTTTGTTCTGGATGCGTGAGCCGCCGCGGCTGGATAGATCGCATGAGCGGGCTAAAACGGACAAGGCGAGCGTGATGTCGCTGCTGAAGAACGGACCGTATCTGACGTCGATTCTTGGCTACGCGGCCGTGACGTTTTCGCTGGGAGGGATTTCGTGGTGGATGCCGTCGTTTCTGCATCGCGAGGCGGGCTACTCGATTGAGGCGGCGGGCGCGCTGATGGGTCCGATCATCGTGGTCGCCGGACTGGGCGGAACGGCGCTGGGCGGATGGGTGGCACAGGTGTGGTCGCGGAGGACGGCGAAGGCGCTGTACCTTGTTCCGGCGATCAGCGCGTTGCTCACGATTCCGCCTGCGGTCCTGTGTTTCTTTGGACCGAGAGCATGGATTGTGCCGTCACTTTCGGCCGCGGTGTTTCTGATCTTCCTGGGAACGGGGCCGGTGAATGCTGCGACGCTCAACGCGGTTCCGGATGGTTTGCGCGCGACCGCGATGGCGGGGCAGTTGTTCATGATTCATGTGCTGGGCGACATGCCATCGTCCAAGGTGATTGGCATTGTGAGCGATCACAGCAACCTGCGGATGGGCATGGCGGTAACGCTGATCTCATTCGCAGTGGGCGCGGTAATCTTCTTTATCGGCGCGAGGATCGCGCCCGAGCTCCACGACGTGGAGGCTTCGGCGCCCGCATGATCTCACCCGCGTGGCGCCTGGCGGCCGAATACGGCGAGTGGCTGCTGGCTGTGCTGTGGCTTTGGAGAACGAATGAGGCGATCCGGCGGGTCGGTGAGGTGCCGGACATCTCGCAACCGGAGTGGGATCTGATTCCGCCGGAAGGTGCGGCGCCGTCGCTCACCGTGGTGGTGCCGGCGCGGAATGAGGCGGAGAACATTGGCGCGACGCTCCAGACGTTGGTCGCGCAGCAGTACAGCAGCTTGCGGGTGCTCGCAATTGACGATCGTTCGACGGACAAGACACGGCAGATCGTGGATGAATTTGCGGCGCGCTATCCGGACCAGATTGGAGCGATCCACATCGATTACCTTCCGGAGGGATGGCTGGGAAAGACATTTGCGCTCGAGGTTGGAACGCGCAACTCTTCTAGTGAGTATCTGCTGTTTACGGATGGCGATGTGCTCTTCTCGCCATCCTCGCTGCGCAGAGCGATGGCCTATGCCGCAACGACGCAGGCCGACCATGTTGTCGTTCTGCCCACACCTGAAGTGAGAGGCCGCGGCGAGGGCCTGATGCTCAGCTTCTTCGGTGTGCTTGGGATGTGGATCACGCGACCGTGGCGGGTGAGTGATCCGCAGGCGAGGCATGATGTCATTGGCGTGGGCGCATTTAATCTGGTGCGCCGCGGAGCGTTCGAGGTTCTCGGCGGATGGGAGCCGCAGCGTTTGGCTGTGGTTGAAGATGTAACGCTGGGCCGCAGGATGAAGGCGGCCGGGATGCGTCAGCGCGTTGCGTTCGGGCCAGAGCTGATCCTGGTGCACTGGGCCAAAGGAGCGCGCGGAATCGTGCGTGGGCTCACTAAGAATCTGTTTGCGAGTGTGAACTTCAGAGCATCGCTGCTGCTGATCGGGTGTGCGGCGATTGTGATTCTGTTTCTCGCCCCGTTAGCAGGACTTGCGTGGTTGAGGACGATGCTGCCTGCGCTTATGTCAGTCTGCTGCATCGGCGCGTCGTATCGCATCATGAGTGAGCGCAGCCGCGTCGACGCACGCTACGGATGGCTGTACCCGGCGGCAGTATTTGTGATGGCGTGGGCGATGCTGCGCTCGATGGTTTCGGTGTGGGCGCGACGCGGTGTGATGTGGCGTGGGACGTACTATCCACTTCGGGAGCTGCGGTTGCATAACAGCCCGTTGCAGTGGGAGCGGAGCGCAACGCAGGCACGGCGAGCAGAGGAGAAGGGAAGAGAGCGCGTGGGCGCGAGACTGCTGGCATTGTGGCCGGCTCTGCGAAAAAAAGACCGCAAGAAAGAACGCTGAGGATCAGTTGGGAAGCTCCGAGGAGCTGTCAGCGCCGAACATCTGGAGCAGCATCTCGCTTGCTTCGAGGGCATCGCGCGATTTGAAGTCCGGATCGAGCTGCAGGATGGAAGCCTCAGGCGCGATCGCTGCGAGATCCTGTGCGACTGTATCGGATGGAAGTTGAGCGTTGCAGGGACCGACGAGGATGTAGTCGGGGCGATCGACGCGGAGCAACAACTTCGCATCGCTGAAGGAGCAGGTCGTCCGAACGCTGAATCCACGCGGGGAGAGGACGGTCCGGGCAAAGGTGCAGAGGTCGGCGGACGGGTCGAAGATGAGCAGACTGGGCCCGGGGTCTGTTGGTTTTTCAACGGGGGCACGGCCCAGGAACGACAAGATGGCGTCGTCCTCGTTGGCGAAGGTGGGGATGATGGCGGAGACCCTGGTGAGGTCGAGCAGGCTTGTGACGAAGGGTGGTGAACCGGCGAGATGGATAGCGCCGCCACGTTTGGCGACGCGCGTGGAGTGGCGCACGAGCAAACCGAGTCCCATGCTGTCGAGGCGAGAGATGTCACTTACGTTGAGGACGATTCGCGAGAAGGTTCGCTCGGCATGATCAAGTGCGGCATCGAGCGCGTGCTCCTCTTCGCCGTGCACGATGGGACCGGCGCATTGAACGACGTAGACACTTCCGCAGTGACGCGTGCTCAGGGTAAGCGGCATAGAGCCTCGCATGGCACCCGAGAATCGACAGGATGTCCGCTCCAGCGTACACCCGGGTCGCGATGAGAGGCGAGGGACTGCGCTAGACTTCGACGACCTGGCGGCCGTAGCGCTTCTCAACGTACTCGTCGAGAATCACCTGGAACTCTTCGACGATGTGGTCGCCCTTGAGCGTTGTGAAGAGCTTGCCGTCGACGTAGACGGGGGCTTTGGGTTCTTCGAATGTGCCGGGCAGCGAGATTCCGATGTTGGCATGCTTGGATTCGCCGGGGCCATTCACGACGCAGCCCATCACGGCGAGCTTCAGCTCCTCGACGCCGGGATAGGTCTTCTTCCACTCCGGCATGGATTCGGTGAGGTAAGACTGGATGCGTTGCGCGAGCTCCTGGAAGTAGGTGCTTGTGGTGCGGCCGCATCCGGGGCAGGATGTGACCTGCGGCATGAAGCTGCGGATGGAGAGTGACTGGAGAATCTGCTGCGCGCAGCGGACTTCTTCAGATCGATCCCCACCGGGCTCAGGGGTGAGGGAGACGCGGATGGTGTCGCCGATGCCGTTGAGCAGCAGAGGAGAGAGACCGGCCGTGGAAGCGACGACGCCCTTCATGCCCATGCCGGCTTCGGTGAGGCCGAGATGCAGCGCGTAATCGCAGCGACGGGCGAGCTCGGTGTAGACGTCAATCAGGTCACGGACGTTCGAGACCTTGGCGGAGAGGATGATCTGGTCGCGGCGCAGGCCGTAGCGCTCGGCTGCTGCTGCGTTGTCGAGGGCGGAACGCACCATCGCATCGAGCATGACGTCGCGCGAATCGATGGGGTTGGGCGATTTGGAGTTGTCATCCATCATGCGCGTGAGCAGCGCCTGGTCCAGCGAGCCCCAGTTCACGCCGATGCGGACGGGCTTCTGGTTTTCGACGGCGCACTCGACCATGGTGCGGAAGTTGTCGTCGTCCTTGCGGCCGATGGAGACGTTGCCGGGATTGATGCGGTACTTTGCGAGCGCCTTCGCGCAGTCGGGGTACTTCCTGAGCAGGAGGTGGCCGTTGTAGTGGAAGTCGCCAACGATGGGCGTCTCCCAGCCCTTCTTGCGGATGCCTTCGACGATGTAGGGCACAGCCTTGGCGGCGGCGTCATTGTTTACGGTGACGCGCACGAGCTCCGAGCCCGCGCGGGCGAGCGAGGCGACCTGCTGGATGGTGGATTCGACGTCGGCGGTGTCGGTGTTGGTCATCGACTGCACGACGACGGGGGCGTCAGACCCGACGCGGATGCCGCCGATATTTACCGTTACGGCATGACGACGCTGGATGGATGGCATACATCCATTTTACCAGCGGGAACGGCCCAGATCGGTCGAGGCAGCGGTGCCCGGGAACGCGGTCTTGCGGTGTAACCCGGTGAACGCTAAAAGCTTGGCGGACATCTCATGGAACGGAGTGTGGTCCAAGGAGTGAGCGATGAAGTCACTGAGAAATCCGACGAAGCTGAAGCCAGTAGAAAAGGGCGATGTGGTCCAGGTGATCATAGAGACGCCCGCGGGCAGCCGCAATAAATTCAGCTTCGATGTGGAGCAGGGAATCTTTGCGCTCAAAAAGACGCTGCCCGCCGGAATGACCTTTCCCTACGACTTCGGTTTCCTGCCGCAGACGCTTGCGCCGGACGGCGACCCCATCGACGTGCTGCTGCTGATGGATGAACCGGCGTATCCCGGGGTCGCTGTGAAAGGGCGACTGATTGGCGTTATCGAGGGACAGCAGCTCGACGGTAAGAAGAAGATTCGCAATGACCGGCTGGTTGTGGTCTCCGAGATCAGTCACCAGTACGAAAAGGTGCGTAAGTTGAAGGATCTTCCGGACAAGTGGACCGACGAAGTCGAGGAGTTCTTTGTGAACTACCACGACATGGAAGGCAAGAAGTATCAGTTGCTCGGCACCAAAGGCGTCAGCGAGGCGCAGCGGTTGATCCGCAAAGCGCGGCGAGCGGCCCAATAGAACTGTTCGCGGCGATGTCAGCGTATAGCGAAATCTGATACATGTAGAAGGAATGCTTATAAGGTCGACGGAGGAGCACGGTGCATTTCGGACTTACGAACGAGCAGGAGCAACTGCGGCGTGAGGTGCGCGCCTTTGCGGAGCGGGAGATCGCGCCGCATGTGAGCGAGTGGGATGAAAAGAGCGAGTTTCCGCACGCGATCGTGAAGAAGCTTGGCGAGATGGGGCTGATGGGCGTGATCTTCCCGGAGGAGCTCGGAGGCGCGGGACTGGGTTATGTGGAGTACGTGCTTGCCGTAGAGGAGCTCTCGCGCGTCGACGGCAGCGTGGGCATTATCGTCGCCAGCCACAACTCGCTGTGTACGAATCACATTATGATTGGCGGCGACGACGCGCAAAAGAAGCGCTGGATTCCAAAGCTGGCGAGCGGTGAGTGGCTGGGTGCATGGGGCCTTACGGAGCCTGGGTCAGGCTCGGATGCGGGAGGCATGCGGACAACTGCGGTACGCGGCGATGGCGGATGGGTGCTCAATGGATCGAAGACCTTTATCACCAATGGCACGTACGCGAACTGCGCGCTCGTGCTGGCGGTTACGGACAAGGAGAAGGGAACACACGGAGGCATCTCCGCGTTCCTGGTGGAGCGCGGCACTCCCGGCTTTCGCAGCGGAAAGAAGGAGAACAAGCTCGGTCTCCGCGCCAGCGATACGGCTGAGTTGATCTTTGAGAACTGCTTCGTCCCGGACGATTGTCTGGTTGGCCAACTCGGCGGCGGCTTCAAAGATGCAATGCGCGCGCTGGATGGCGGTCGCATTTCGATTGCGGCGCTGGCATTGGGGATCGCGCGCGGGGCGCTGGACGCTGCCGTGAAGTATGCAAAGCAGCGCAAGCAGTTCGGCAAGGCGATCAGCGAATTCCAGGCGATTCAGTTCAAACTGGCGGACATGACGACGCAGCTCGACGCCGCGTGGCTGCTGACAATGCGCGCGGCGCAGATGAAGGACCAGGGGAAGACGGTGACACGCGAAGCCGCGATGGCGAAGCTGTTTGCCGGTGAGGCCGCGTGCAGAATCTGCGACGAGAGCGTGCAGATTCACGGCGGCTACGGCTTCATCAAGGACTATCCGGCCGAGAAGTTCTACCGCGACGTGAAGCTGTGCACCATTGGCGAAGGTACAAGCGAGATTCAGCGGATGGTGATTGCGCGGGAGTTGCTGAAGGGCTGACTGCCGGTTGCACCCCACTCATCTTTCGATGAGCGGGGACCTGATTCCGCTACGATAGTTGAAGCCTTGCGAGAGGACCAGGAACTGAATGGCGGAGCCGATTATTGTTACCGGTGCGGCTGGGTTTATCGGGCGCAATGTTGTGGCGGAGCTGAACGCTCGGGGTGAGCATGATCTCATCCTCGTCGACGAGCTGGGAAAGGACGAAAAGTGGAAGAACCTCGTCGGGCTGCGTTACGAGGACATCGTCTCTGCAGAAGACTTCCTCGGCCTGCTGGAGCAGAACGCTTACGCTGACGCGCGTGCGGTTATCCACCTTGGCGCGTGCAGCGCAACGACCGAGAGAGACGCCGACTATCTGCTGCGCAACAACTATCAGTACACACGCGTGTTGTGTAACTGGGCACAGGAGCAGGGCGCGCGATTCGTCTATGCTTCAAGCGCCGCGACCTACGGAGATGGCTCCCAGGGCTACGACGACAGCGATGCAGCAACTCCCACCCTGCGGCCGCTGAACATGTACGGCTACTCCAAGCAGATGTTTGACCTCTGGGCACTGAAGCATCAACTCTTCGACCAGGGTGAGGGCGGGAACATCGTCGGTCTTAAGTACTTCAATGTCTACGGTCCATACGAGGACCACAAGGGCGACATGCGGTCGGTCGTCGTCAAGAGCTTCGAGCAGATTCGCTGCAGCGGCGAAGTCAAGCTGTTCAAGAGCTACCGGCCGCAGTACAAAGACGGTGAGCAGATGCGCGACTTCATCTACGTGAAGGACGCGGTGGATGTCACCCTGCACTTCGCCCTGCAGGACGCCGGAACTCCGGGCGGTCTTTTCAATTGCGGCACGGGCAAAGCGCGCACCTGGCTGGATCTTGCGCGGGCGGTCTTCGGAGCAATGCGACGCGAGGCCAAGATTGAGTTCATCGAAATGCCAAAGGAGCTTCAGGGCAAATACCAGTACTTCACTCAAGCGAAGACGGAAAAGCTGCGCGCTGCCGGATATACGCGCGAGTTCACCTCGCTCGAAGAGGGGGTGCGCGAGTACGTTCAGGCATACCTCGAGAATCGGCCTGCGTGATCTGACCAAACCTGTATCCTTGGGTTGCGATGAGTAAGGCGATTACGGCGATCTATCCCGGGACGTTTGACCCGCCGACCAACGGCCACCTGGATCTGATCGCGCGCGGAGCGAAGATTGTTGACCATCTCGTGGTTGCGATTTTGAGAAATGCGTCGAAGGGAACGCCACTGTTTACCGTGGCAGAGCGCGAGGAGATGCTGCGCGAGGCCACGAAGGACTTCGGCAATGTGACGGTGGAAACCTTCGACGGCCTCCTCGTGGAGTTCGCCCGCGCCAAGGGAGCGAAGGCTGTCATCCGCGGCATCCGTGCCGTGTCCGACTATGAGTACGAGTTCCAGATGGCCATGATGAACCGCAAGCTTGACCCTGGACTCGAGACGCTCTTCATGATGCCGGCGGAGAAGTACACCTATGTGAGCTCGCGTCTCATCAAGGGCGTCTTCCAGTTGGGAGGCGACATTTCATCCCTCGTTCCGCCGGTGGTCGTGGAGCGGCTTAAGAAGAAAAAAGTGACCGGAGCGGCGGTTCCGGGGGCGGAGTGACAGGCCGTTCTGTGCCCGGGCGGCGCGCAGTTCACATGATCCTGGAAGACGTATTGCTGGTATAGACGCCACTTTGGCCGCTGGTGAGGGCGGCATCACCGGGCGTTCGCTTGACATGCTTTCTCCCCGAGCCTAAAGTGCAGCCGAACCCGGCCCAACGCATTTTATGTCTATCAGGAGGTAGTTATGTCTCGTGATCTGCGGATCTCCGTTTCCCAATTTTGGGCCATTTCTTGTAGTGCAGCGGCACTGTGGCTGGTGGCAGGTGTGGCGGGCGCGGCAACGTTGTGCGTGAATCATCACAGCAACACAGGATGCTACAGCAGCATCACGTCGGCGCTCGCCGCAGCACAGCCAGGTGATGTGATTAATGTTGCGCAGGGCACCTACGCTGAGGATGTGTTGATCACGAAGTCGATCTCGCTGGTGGGCGGGAATCAGTTCAGCACCATTATTGACGCAACCGGCAAGTCGAACGGTATCTATATCGATGGCCTGGACACACCGGGACTCGCCGGCGTGACGGTGCGTGGCTTCACGATCCAGAACGCGAACTACGAGGGAATGCTGATCCAGAATGCGTCGAACGTGACTGTGTCCGGGAACACGGTTCAGCTGAACGATCGCGACGAGACGAACGGGACGGGATGCGATGGGCTGCCGCCATTTGAGACCAATGAGGCAGACGACTGCGGTGAAGGGATTCACCTGATGGGCGTCGACCACTCGACGATTGCGGAGAACACGGTCCAGTACAACTCCGGCGGCATCCTCATCAGCGATGAGACGGCGCCCAATCACGACAATGTCATCACGAAGAATATGGTGCGGGACAACGCTTACGATTGCGGCATTACGATGGCGTCGCATTCGGCCTATGTGAAGACGGGGACGGCACCACTGGCGTTCGGGATCTCGCACAACACGATCTCAGAGAATGTGTCGATGCACAATGGGTTCGGCAGCCCGGGAGGCGGCGCGGGGGTCGGATTGTTTGCGCCGGGACCGGGAAATGTCACGATCGACAACTCCGTGGTGAATAACCGTCTGATCGATAATTCGCAGCCAGGAGTATCGATACACAATCACGTGAACCTGACATTCCCCAATCATCCGCCGAATCCGAATGTGAACGACAACGCGATTGTGGGGAACTATATCTCGGGAAACGGCCCGGATAGCGATGTTGGAACGACTGTGACAACCGGGATATCGGTTCTGGGCACGACGCCGATTACAGGGCTGGTGATTTCAGGGAACACGATCGAACATGAAGGCGTGGACGTGGGCGTGAATAATGGCGCGCTTCTGGAGCTTCATCTGAACAACCTGAATGGCAGGAACATAGGGGTCGAAAACCTGAATGCCGGCGGAAGTGTGGATGCAAGGGAAAATTGGTGGGGGTGCTCGCGCGGACCGACATCCAATGCGTGCTCCAGCATAAGCGGGCCGAATGTTAGTTCGACCCCATGGCTGCCGACTCCTGTGGAGTAGCAGATGGCGGGCGGCGAGTGGAAGCGGAAGGGCTGAGTGCACTTCCGCTTCTTTCTGCCGGGGCAAATCTGTAAACTGAAAGCATGAGCACAGCCACAGTTGCAGCGCCCACGAAGACCTTGACGGACCGTATCAACCGCATTGAAGTTTCAGCGACCATGGCGATTACCGCTGAGGCCCTGAAGATGAAGTCGCAGGGCATCGACCTGGCCGACTTCGGCGCGGGCGAGCCGCACTTCGCGACGCCGCAGCACATCAAAGATGCCGCCATCGAGGCTATCCAGAAGAACTTCACGCGCTATACAGCCGTCGCCGGCGTTCCCGAAGTCCGCAAGGCAATCGTCGACCGCCACGCTGCCGACTTCGGCACGAACTACACGCCTGAAGAGTGCGTCTTTTCCGCAGGCGGAAAGCTCTCGATCTTCAACGCCGCTGAAGTGCTCATCGATCACGGCGATGAAGTCGTCATTCCTACGCCCTACTGGGTCAGCTACAAAGACATTGTGCAGTTTGCCGGCGGCAAGCCGGTCTTCGTGGAGACCAGTGAGGCGGACAACTTCCGCGTGACCGCGAAGATGATCGAGTCCGCGGTGACCGATCGCACGAAGGCGATCATCCTCAACACGCCCTCGAATCCCTCGGGCGCTGTGATTCCGAAGGACGACCTTTACGCCATCGTTCGCATGGCGCACGCGCGCGGCATCTATGTGTGGCTGGACGAGTGCTACGCCTACCTGAACTTCTCCGGCGATCTCGTCTCCGGCGCCTCGCTCACAGAGTGCAAAGAGCACGTTCTCGTGCTCGGCTCGCTATCCAAGACCTACGCGATGACTGGATGGCGCGCGGGCTTTGCGCTTGGCCCGAAGCCGATTATTGCGGCGATGAGCAAGCTGCAGTCGCAGTCCACGTCCAACACCGCGAGCATGGTGCAGCGGGCCTCCATCGCGGCGCTGACAAACTCGCAGGATTGTGTGAAGGAGATGCGCGCGGACTATATCAAGCTGCGCGACCACGTCCTCGAAGGCTTCAAATCCATCCCGGGCCTCACCTGCACAGTTCCGGAAGGCGCGTTCTACGTCTACCCGAACGTCCGCGCGTTCCTTGGCAAGAACGGCGTGAAGACTGCGAGTGATCTGGCCTCGCGGCTGTTGACCGAGGCGCATGTCGTGACCGTTCCGGGCGAGGCCTTTGGAACAGACGAGCACATTCGCCTCTCCTATGCAGTCAGCGGAGATGTCATCGACAAAGGCGTGCAGCGGATGCGTGACTTCCTCGGCGGGCTGAGGTAGCGTGAGCCGCCGGACCGGGAAGCGCGACAAGGCTGCCGTCGCGAGCCCGGATAAGCATCCAGGCAGTCACCATCCAGAGCTCGCCGCGGTCATCCTCGCAGGCGGCAGCGGCACTCGCTTCTGGCCACGCAGCCGCCGCGCGCAGCCCAAGCAGGTGCTCTCGCTCGACGGCGACCGCACGATGATCCAGAACACCGTGGAGCGCGTGAAGCCTGTCGCCTCCTCCGGTCAGGTCTGGATCATCACCAACGAGCTGCTTGCAAGCACTATCACCCGTCAGCTTCCTGATCTTGCCGAGAAGCACATTCTCCGCGAGCCCGCAGCACGCAACACGGCGCCGGCCTGCGCACTCCCCGCGTTCCTTATCGAGCGAACATCACCGGACACAGTCCTCGGTGTCTTTCCGTCCGACCATACGATTGGCGATGTAGCGCGGTTTCATCGCGTTGTCTGCGCGGGTGCAGAGCTCGCGCGCCGCAGCGCCGCCATTGTCGTGATCGGTGTCTCGCCCACACGTGCTGAAACGGGATATGGCTACATCGAACTTGGCGCTGGGCTTGACCCCATCACGCAGAGCGGTGAGTCGATTCCCGTCCGTCGTGTCCACCGGTTTACGGAAAAGCCCGACAAAACTCGCGCAAAACGCTTCCTTCGCTCCGGCAACTACGCCTGGAACAGCGGCATGTTTCTTTGGACCGCGAAGACGCTCGCCGACGCCATGCGGGAGCATCAGCCGGCAACCGCCGCGCTGCTGGAGCAGATTGCCGCAGCATGGGAAACTCCAAAGTTCGCGAAGGTCTTTGCCGAGCTGTATCCGCAGTGCGAGCCTATTTCTATCGACTACGCCGTGCTCGAGCCGCGCTCCGCGAAAGGGGAGGGCAAATCCGAGCTGTACTGCCTGCCCGGCGACTTTGCCTGGAGCGACCTTGGCTCATGGGCCGCGCTGCATGAGCACGTGGCCGAGCGCACAGAGTCGCACAGCGCGAACGTCGTCGAAGCGCAACATCACGTTGAAATCGCGTCTACCGGCTGCTACGTCTTCTCGCCGAGAAAGACAGTTGCGCTTGTGGGTGTGAAGGACCTGGTCGTCGTAGAAACGGACGATGCGATCCTGATCACGACCCGCGAGGGCTCGCAGGATGTGGGCAAGGTGGTCGCGGAGTTGAAGAACACGGGCCGTCAGGATTTGACGTAAAGAAAATCGAGAAGACAAGAACTCATTACTGAGGCCAGATGGAGCAAACTACAGTCGTTAAATTCGGCACGGATGGATGGCGGGGCATCATCGCCGACGACTTCACCTACGAGAATGTGCGCGTGGCTGCCCGCGCGATTGCGCTTTACGTCCTGAGGCACGAGAACCCTGCGGCAGGCGTCTGCATAGGATGGGACACGCGCTTCGCCTCCGAAGCTTTCGCAAAAGTTGTGGCGGAAGTGCTCGTAGAGGCGGGCATCCGCGTGCAGCTCTCGAGCAAAATCACGCCGACCCCGGAGCTCTCCTTCGCTGTGCGCGAGCGTAAAGCTGCAGGAGGCGTCATGATCACCTCCAGCCACAACCCGGCGCAGTGGAACGGCGTGAAATACAAGGCCAGCTACGGTGGCGCGGGCAGCCCCGGTATTATCGCCGCCATTGAAGACGAGCTGCTGAAGCCTGTAGCGAAAGCTGCAACACGCGGCAAGATCGAACAGGTCGATTTCGCGCCGACCTACATCGCTGCGCTGGAGAGCTTCGTCGATCTGGCCGCGATCAAGCGCTCAGGCTTTCGCTTCCTCATCGACACGATGTACGGCGCCGGCAAGGGCTACATTGCGGGCATCTTTCAGCGCGCGGGCGTTCCGTACGTCGAGTTCCGCGATGAGCTGAACCCTGCATTTCCGGGCATCAATCCCGAGCCAATCCTTCCGCACATCGCCGCCACGCAGAAGGCGGTCGTCGAGCACAAATGTGACGCCGGCTTGATCACAGACGGCGACGCCGACCGCATCGGCGCAGTCGACGAGCACGGCAACGTCGTCGACGCGCACAAGATCTACGCCGTTCTGCTCAATTGGCTGCTCGAGCGCAAAGGCTGGCCCGGCGACATCACGCGCGCCTTCAACACAACGAAGATGCTTGACCGCATCGCCGCTAAACACAATCGCAAGCTGCACGAGCATGGCATCGGGTTCAAGTACGTTGTCGACCTCATGCTTGCGCAGCCGATTCTGATGGGCGGCGAGGAGTCCGGCGGCATCGGCATCTCAAAGCACCTGCCGGAGCGCGACGGTCTGCTCAACAGCCTGCTCATCGCCAACGTCATGGCGGATGAAGGCAAGACCCTCGGCCAGCTCGTCGCCGCATTGCAGCAGGAGTTCGGCGAGCACCACTACGGCCGCATCGACATGCATATCGCTGAGGAAATCAAGCAGTCAGCGATCGGGCGTGCGAAGGTGATCGCCCCAGGAACCATCGCGTTTGGCGGAATGAAAGTGCTGCACAAGGAGACGCTCGACGGGATCAAGTTCTTCCTCGACAACCCCGCCTGCGCATCGAACAAGAACGCCGCAGAAACCTGGCTGCTGCTGCGCGCGAGCGGCACCGAGCCGCTGCTGCGCGTCTATTGTGAGAGCTGCAGCCCCGAAAGCGTGCAGACAATTCTCGCAGCAGCGCAGAGCTTTGTAATGGAAGGTCAGAAGTGATGGTGGAAGCAACAAGTCAACACGCTCAAAGAACTCAGGGCGTTCAAATTGAGGTATCCGGCCTGCTGTTCGATATGGACGGTGTGCTCGTCAGCTCCATCGGCAGCGTGGTGCGGAGCTGGCGGCTCTGGGCGAAGCACTACGGCCTGCCCAACCCCGACAAAGTGGAGATCCCGCACGGCATGCGGGCCATCGAGGTCATGACGCAGCTCAAGCCTGACATCGACAAGGTGGAAGGCCTCAAGCTGATTGAAGACATCGAAATGGGCGATACCGCCGACCTGGAAGTACTCGATGGTGTGCGCGTGCTGCTCGAAAGTCTTCCCGCGCACCGGTGGGCCATCGTCACCTCTGCAACGCATCGTCTCTTGCTCGGCCGCCTCAAAGCTGCCGGCCTGCCTGTGCCGGACCGCATCATCAGTGGCGACCAGGTGAAGCGTGGCAAGCCCGATCCCGAACCCTATCGTCGCGGAGCAGAGCTCCTGGGTGTGCAGCCGCAGGATTGCCTCGTCTTTGAAGACGCTCCCCCCGGCGTTCGCGCGGGCGTCGCGGCGGGCTGCCGTGTCGTCGGAGTTCTCGGCACCCACACCGCAGAAGAACTGCGCGAGGCCGGCGCAAACTGGATTGTCAGCTCACTGACTCGCGTCCGGCCCGAGGCTCGCGACGGCCGCATCATCGTCGACATCGAAGCTGCCTGATCCCTGGTAATAATTCCCCTTACTTCCATGTTCGCGGAACATCTCTTCGAAGCGCCGCAGGTCCTCTTCTGTATCTACTCCGATCGTGTCAAGCCGGCCATTGGCGACGTGGATATCGATGCCGTTTTCAAGCAGGCGCAACTGCTCCAGTCTTTCGATCTGCTCCAGCCTGCCGGGTTCCAGCGCCGCAAACCGCTCCAACGCGTGTTTGCGATAGGCATAGAGTCCCAGATGTTT
The DNA here is from genome assembly GCA_036273275.1 of Bryocella sp. Lineage (GTDB taxonomy): Bacteria > Acidobacteriota > Terriglobia > Terriglobales > Acidobacteriaceae > Granulicella. The sequence continues at coordinate 5,446 of DASUHZ010000047.1, read as the reverse complement.
CCAGTAAGTCACGGGCTGGCCGTCGCGATTGAACGGAACCGCTGAACGGGAGAAGTACAGAGCCCGGCCATTCGCTGCCGTCACAACCTTCACAACGTTCGGATCGTCCGCACTCTCGTTCGGACACTCCACCTTCAGAGTCGTTATACCCACCTCCGGCCGGGCAAAGGGCCGCAGTAGCGCCTGGATATGAACAAAGCTCACCAGCGGTTCATCCGCCTGAATGTTGATGTAAACGTCAGCATCGATTTCGCGTGACACGGCAAATAGCCGGTCGCTTCCGCTCGGAAGCTCGGGAGGTGTCATCAGCCAGTCCCAACCACGACTCGCACAGAGCGCAGCCACCTCGTCGGAGTCGGCTGCTACCACGACCTTTCCGATCTCCTCGCATCGCCGTGCCGCCTCAACCACCCAGGCCAATAACGGCTGGCCCGCCACCTCCCGCAGAACCTTGCGGGGCAGGCGGGTAGAAGCAAGCCGCGCTGGAATCACCGCGACCACCCGCCCTGGATTTACAGGCATGTCTAAGCTCATCGGCCACCCTTCCGGCTCAGCCGGTTCTTCCGGAAGAGATGTATCGCAATGGCAATCACGGCGACCAGCACCAGCGCCAGGACAAACGCGGCTGCCTCCAGCCAGTGAAGGAGTCCCAACAGGCGGCAGTTCAGCGAGGGATCGGTCGCGCTGCAGGCCGCCGAATCCGCAAACGCCGCCGCCGGCCCCAGCATAGCGAGGAGCGTCGCGGCTGCAACGTATCTCTTTGCTGCGAAGCGGGTTGGTGAGATTTCCTGCACGTTTGACCTGCGCGTTTAGCCCTTATAGGATTGAGTTTAGAGGATGGCACCCAGCGAGGTTTGCTCGCCTGGGTCTCCGCAGGTTTTGCGTCGCGGCTTGTCCGCTGGATGCGACCCTTCCCCCTCCGGCGGTGTAGCTCAGATGGTTAGAGCGACGGACTCATAACCCGTAGGTCAGTGGTTCGATTCCACTCACCGCCACCACTTTGCCTGCCCCCGAAGTCACCTTTGGAGCCAGGCGCAATCTTCGGCATTGAGAGTATCATTCGACTAGGCAGCCACGTCTAACCTGTGTGCTTTAGCCGTGCGTAAGTCGTTTCTCCGGAGCCCTGAACCCGCGATGCCCAAGAGCCTCAAGATCTCCCTCTTAGCCCTATCCGTCGTCTTTGTGCTGTGCCTCTTCCTCGGCGTCAACGCCCGCGGGGTCTCGGCCGCTGGTGACCAGTCGCAGGACGGGGCGTACCGCCAGATCAACGTCTACGGTGAGGTGCTCCAGCACATCCAGAACGACTACGTTGAGGACCCCAACATGCCCGCCGTAACCAACGGCGCACTCCGCGGCCTGCTCGAGTCTCTCGATGCAGACTCCAGCTACCTGAATCCGACCGATTACAAGGCCTACAAGGAAGACAAGGGCGGCAAGGCGCAGGTCGGCATCAACGTCTCCAAGCGATATGGTTACGCCACGGTGGTTTCGGTAGTCCCCGGCAGCCCGGCGGAGAAAGCGAATCTCGACGACGGCGACATCATCGAGGCCATCGGCAACCAGGACACGCGTGATCTCTCGCTGGCCATGATTCAGCTCATGATTGAGGGCCCTCCCGGCAGCGAGCTTGACCTTGCCGTCATTCGCCCCCATCAGGCCAAGCCGCAGAAGGTCGTCCTCAATCGCGTCATCGTTACCGAGCCCGCCGTCAGCGAAACCCTCTACGACAACTCCTCGATCCTCTACCTCAAGCCCTACATCCTGGACAAGGATCACGTGAACGAGATCGAGTCCAAGCTGCACTCGATGAACAAGACCGGAACGAAGAAGATCCTGCTCGACCTCCGCGATGTCTCCGCGGGCGACGATGCCGAGGCTACACGCCTGGCCAACTTCTTCCTGCAATCCGGTACGATCGTGACGCTCGAAGGCCAGAAGTTCCCCAAGGAGACCTTCACTGCTGAGTCATCCAAAACCATCAACGCGACCGCGCCGCTGGCCGTGCTCGTAAACCGGGGAACCGCCGGCCCGGCCGAGATCGTCGCCGCTGCCATTGCGGATAATAAGCGTGGCGACCTCGTGGGCGAGCGCACCTTCGGCGAGGGAACACAGCAGAAAACCTTCGATCTGCCGGATGGGGGCGCGATCATTCTCTCCGTCGCAAAGTACGCCTCGCCCAAGGGCAAGAAGTTCGAGGACGAGGCGGTCACCCCGACGACGCTGGTCGCCTCCAGTTTCGATCTCGATGAGGACGATTCCGATACCGACGCTGACAACACGAACAAGGCGCCGGCAATCAAACATTCACAGCCTGACGACCAGCTCAACAAAGCGCTTGACATGCTGAAGGCGAAGGCAGCATAGCGGCCCGAAGGCTGCATGGTAAGGTGGAGAGGCCGTGCAGACCGCGCTGAGTCAACCGGAGACCACAAAGAATCAGCGGAAGCGGCGGCACAGCCCTCTGTGGGCAGCGATGCGCCGGTTTCCCGTCCTGGACCCGGCGCCAGGCGATCCGAAGATCAGCCGGCGCGCAGCCTTCCTCATGCTGCTGGTCGCGGTCGCGGTGCTCGGCGTGATGACGTCACTCCTGCTCGTCTTCACGGTCTCGATTCCGCAGATGGCCGAGCTCGAGCGTTATCGTCCCGACACGACCACTGAGCTCTACGACATCCACGGAAAGATCTTCGGCTCCTTCGCGCTCGAGCGCCGCATCGTCGTTCCATACTCTGAGTTCCCGCCCGTCCTGCGCCAGGCAATCTTCTCCATCGAAGACAAGAATTTCGAGACCAACGGCGGCGTGAATTTCGTGCGTGTCATCGGCGCCGCCTACGCAGATCTGCATTCCGACAAGCGCGCGCAGGGCGCCTCCACGATTACGATGCAGCTCACGCGCAACCTCTTTCTCTCCACGGAGAAGACCTACGGTCGCAAGCTGCAGGAGATCTTCCTCGCGCTCCAGATCGAGCGCCACTTCACCAAGCAGCAGATCTTTACCCTCTATGCGAACCAGATCTACCTTGGCCGCGGCACCTATGGGTTTGAGGCCGGCTCCGAATACTACTTTTCCAAGCATGCTCGCGACCTGACGCTACCCGAGGCCGCACTCCTCGCGGCTCTTCCAAAAGGCCCTGAGGAATACTCGCCCGTTCGTCACCCCGATCGCGCGCTCCGGCGCCGCAACCTCGTGCTTCAGGAGATGCTGAACGATCACAAGATCCCGCAGCAGCAGGCGGAGGTTGCCATGGCCACGCCGCTCGGATTGCACCTTGAGCCTCCGTCGAACACCGAGGCCCCGTACTTCGTCGAAGAAGTCCGGCGGCAGCTGGAGCGCGAGTATGGCGTCGACGAGGTGCATGGGGCAGGCCTGCGCGTCTACACCACGCTCGATCTTGATCTCCAGCGCGCTGCCCAAAAGTCCGTGCTCGATAACGTGGCCACGTATGAGCGCCGCCACGGCTGGAAGGCCAACCTGGAAAACGTATTACGCGAAGGGCAGAACCTCGCAACCTACAAACACCCGGACTGGACGCAGCCCATTGCGGAAGGCGCGTACTTCCACGCGCTCGTCACCGAGGTCTCGCCAACCAGGATGACCGTTCGGATCGCAAGCCAGAACGCCACGATGACCTATCCCGATTGGGCCTGGACTGGCCGCCCGCGCGCCAACGAGCTCGCCAGGCCCGGCGACATCGTATACGTCAAGGTGACCAGCGCCGTTCCCGGCGACACGCTGCACGTGATTCTTGAGCAGGACAGCGGTGCCCAGGCCTCGCTCATGGCGGTCGACAACGCCAACGGCGAGGTCCTCGCCATGGTTGGCGGCCGCGACTTCGCGCTCTCGCAGTTCAACCGCGCGACCCAGGCAGAGCGCCAGGTCGGCTCTTCGTTCAAGATCTACGACTACACCGCTGCGATGGAAGCGGGCATGAAGCCGTACGACACCGTGCTGGACACGCCGACGACGTTCTTTACCGCCAGCGGTCCCTACACGCCGCACGACTACGAGCGCGGAGAATGGTCAGGCTCCATGACACTCATCGATGCCTTTGCGCAGTCGCGCAACATCCCGGCACTGCGCATCGCCGACAAAGTCGGCATCAAGAAGGTCATCGCCGTCGCTCATAGCTTCGGTGTCACCAGCGACATCCCTGCGTATCTTCCCGTCGCAATCGGATCAGCGGATCTCACGCTGGCGGAGCAGGTCGGCTCCTACAGTGTCTTCCCCAACGACGGGATCCGCATAGCGCCGCATTACATCCGCCGCGTTGTGTCGCCGGACGGCAGCCCGATCGAGGAGCACCCGCCCGAAGTTCGCGAGGTCATCTCCGTCGACATCGCGCGCCAGATGATGCTTCTTCTCCAGGCCGTCGTGCAGCACGGAACCGCAGCCGCGGCATCGTCCATGAATCACGCGCTAGGCGGCAAGACCGGAACCACGAACGACTACACCGACGCCTGGTTCATCGGTTTCTCGCCGTCGGTTACCTGCGGCACGTGGATAGGCTTTGACGATCGCCGCTCTCTCGGCGAAAAGGAGACCGGCGCCAGGGCCGCGCTACCCATCTGGATGCAGTTCATGAAGGTTGCCTTGGCCAACCACCCCAACGAACAGTTCCCACGCGCGAACGCTCCCAAGAAGCAGCTGGATGTTGACGTGACGCAGACAGACCAGCAACCCGCGACTGCTGCGCCCGCGACCCAGAACAGCGACGACAACAACGTGGACACCACGCCTCCGCCGCCACCGCCCCAGATGCAGGTTCCTCCACCCGTGCCCGTAAATCAGGCGGCCCCGAATGACGAAGCCGCCCCCGCTCCGGCACCCGGTCCTGGACCGCAGTTGCCCGCACCGCGGCGGCCCATTGTTGTTCAGAAGAAGTCGCCCGAGGCCACGCCGCAGGACTGAACAAGACAAACACCCACAAACTGATCTAACCAGCCGCGAAGATTCTCTTCGCCTCAGCGACATCGCGTCCAATCTGCTCCCGCAACTCGTCCGGGCTCGCAAACCTCCGCTCATCACGCAGACGATCGAGGAAGCTCAACTCCAGCGGCGTCGATTCATCGAGCGCGACAGGCTCGAAATCCAGCAGATGCGTCTCGACCGCGAACGAATCCGCGCCAAACGTAGGACGGTTCCCAACGTTCGTCACACCTTGAAACACCCGCGCACCTTCACCTGTGCCAATGGCGAGCCTCGTCACATACACGCCAATGGCGGGCAGCAGCTCTGTGTATGGCGCGAGGTTGATCGTCGGCACCGTATAGCGCGTTCCATATCCGCGACCCGCCGCCGGGGTGCTGCGAACAGCGAAGTTGCGGCCTAGCAGCGCGTTCGCGTCAGCAATATCCCCCGCCGCGATCAGCGCGCGGATGCGGCTCGACGAAACCGGCGCGCCGTCGATAATGTGCGGCTCATACGCTCGGACCGTAAATCCAAACTCGC
>DASUHZ010000046.1:0-42910 GCA_036273275.1 Bryocella sp. | reverse complement strand
GAAATAAGCCATGGTCGAAATCAGACGTGGGCTCACTCCGAGAATTAATGCAAACGATGTGCTGCTGGCGATTGGCGGCAAACCGGTCTCGAAAAGTGCACGGGCGGCAGCGGCGACGGTCGCAAAGTCCTCGCTAGCGTGTGGGCCAATTGCCAGTTCATATTGCGCCTTGAGCGCCGACTCAAAGGCGTCGTACTCAGAAAAGGAAACGAGCGACGGGTGCATGCTTATAGTCCAGTGTCGAAACACTGCTTGATTGTGTCGCCGCCAAGGTAGGCGCGGTGTTTGCGCCGTACCGCGGTGGCGACCCTTTTATGGGTACCCTTGTGTGTGCCGGTAGACGATGCATCTACCGGGCGGCCTACCCGTCGCTCAATCACTTTTACCATCGCGGAATGAACGTTTCAAGTAAAACATCCGATTGATATCACGGGAGATACGGAGCTTCGGAGCCCGTAGTACAATCTGCCCCGAAGGCGTGCAAGTCACCGGATCGGATCCGGAGGCGAGCTTTTGGTCGCGTAGTTCGTTTAAGACCGTCGCGAATTGGTCCGACACATCTGAACTCTTGGCGAACATCCGACGCAATTCTTCGACTCTGACAGGCTGATAGATGCTGATCAGATAAAGAAGCAAGAGCTTCTCACGGTTTGCGCTCACCTTGCCCTCCGCCGAGAGAGCGTTCGTTCCGCGACGATTGACTCGCGAATCATCGCAACTTCGTCTTGAATCACTTCAAAGATGCGGTCGCGGTCGCTATAGTCTTCGTATAGTACTTTGGCTCGATTGCCCAGAGCTGCAATCACGGGTCCGCGATTAATGAAGCTATTTTTGCCTTTATATTCGAGCTTGTTAATGACTAATAGCTTTATGCAGATGGCCTGTGAGGTACTAAACATACCCAGCTCTGCATAGGAGCCTGGGCTGTCTGGAAGAATGATTATCAAATCCGCATAGCCAGCCAAGTTAACTTCGAATAAGGCTAAGTTTGCCTTATTGATATTCTTGGGAACCGAGTAATTGACTTTCGTATGATACGCACGAATAAGTTCGTTATGCTCGCCAAGGAAAACTTGGCATTCGCTTTCTTGTTCCAATCGTTGCCAGAGATATGCTCGTAGATCATCCGCTACTTGATCTTCGAGTTTTCTTTTTTCGTCCAGTGCCTTCCCGCAAAGAAATACACGAAACTTGATGTTAGACGTGCTTTCGCTGAGAAAGTCGGTGAAACCCTTGACGGCTAGCTCGGCGCTTTTCTGAGGCAACTCGCTCATCGTGTTTTTTGGTCAACCTGATCATATCCATGAACTCCGCGTTTGGGTAGCTCGGAGGCGTTACTCCACTGTTACGCTCTTCGCAAGATTTCTTGGCTGGTCGACGTCGCAGCCGCGGCGGACGGCGATGTGGTAGGCGAGGAGTTGGAGGGGGACGACTTCGAGGATGGGCAATAAGGGCTCGGGGGCGGCGGGATTTCGATGACGTGCTCGACGAGGGCACTCCTCGACCTCGCGGCCGATTACGCGGCTCTTCGCTGGCGCTTTGAGGCTGGACGCGAAACGGCTTTGAGCTGCTCTCGGATGCCGAGAAAGGCACGGAGGGCACGGTTCACCGATTCCGAGTCCGGGAAATGCTCGTGTAGCTCGGGATCGATGATGGCCACATTCGTCCCCTTGGCAAGCACGTTGTGATACTTGCCCCGGACGGCTTTGCTGAAATCGAGGTCAGGGCGCTCGGCGAGTGGGTCGACTTTAGCTGACTTCTTCATATTGTTTACGCTCGGTCGCGGTGGCGAGGCGCGCACCAATGATGCGCACGCTGGAGTCGGTTTCAGTGTAAACGACGAACAGAATACGGCCGCGAGTAGATTGGCCAAGAACGATGAAGCGTTCCTCATCGATGGAGTGCTCTTCGTCGTGTATGGTCGCGCGGAGAGGATCAGTGAATACGGTGATCGCCTCATCAAAGGAGACGCGGTGCTTGCGGAGATTGGCGGCGGCTTTGCGGGGGTCGAACTTAACCTTGAACATGGGCCCAGTGTGGCTCGGGATTCAGCAGACGCGGTTCGGACATGACGAAGATGGGATTCGCGGCGTTCAGTCTCCTACTCCACCGTGACGCTCTTCGCGAGATTTCTGGGTTGGTCGACGTCGCAGCCGCGGCGGACGGCGATGTGGTAGGCGAGGAGTTGGAGGGGGACGACTTCGAGGATGGGGAGGAGGAGCTCGGGGGCGGCGGGGATTTCGATGACGTGCTCGACGAGCTGGTGAATATGTTTGTCGCCTTCGGTGGCGATGGCGATGACGCGGCCGCTGCGGGCGGTGACTTCCTGAATGTTGCTGAGGGTCTTTTCGTACTTGAGGACGGAGGCGGGGTCGTCGGGGTCCTTGGTGGCGATGACGACGACAGGGAGGGTTTCGTCAATCAGAGCGTTAGGCCCGTGCTTCATCTCGCCCGCGGGGTAGCCTTCGGCGTGGATGTAGGAGATCTCCTTGAGCTTGAGGGCGCCTTCGAGGGCGATGGGGTAGTGGATGCCGCGGCCGAGGAAGAGGAAGTCGCGGGAGGTGTGGAACTCCTTGGCGAGCGAGGCGGTGAGGTCGTCGGTGGAGCGGAGGACGGTCTCAAGCTGGTTGGGTATGCGCGAGAGGGCTGTAGCCAGTTGAAGGCTGGCGGCGTCTGAGATGGTGCCGCGGACCTGCGCCAAGTGCAAGGCAAGGGTGAAGAGGGCGGTGAGCTGCGCGGTGAAGGCCTTGGTGGAAGCGACGCCGATCTCGGGGCCGGCGTTGGTGGTGATGGTTCCGGCGGCGAGGCGGGTGACGGCGGCGCCGACGACGTTGCAGATGGCGAGGGTCTGAGATTTCTTGTTTATTAGTTCCTGTTGAGCAGCAATCGTGTCGGCGGTTTCGCCGGACTGGGTGATGAGGAGGCCGAGGGTGTGGGGGTCGCCGATGGGGTCGCGGTAGCGGAACTCGGAGGCATAGTCGACGTCGACGGGGAGGCGCGCGAGGCGCTCGATCATGAACTTGCCGGCGAGGCCGGCGTGCCATGAGGTTCCGCCGGCGGCGATGGTGATGGAGGTGGCGGCGCGGAGGTCCTCGGGGGTGATGGCCATGTCGGGGAGGAAGACGCGGCCGGTGTCGAAGGAGATGCGGCCGAGGGTGGTGTCGCGGACGGCGCGCGGCTGCTCGTTGATTTCCTTAAGCATGAAGTGCTTGTAGCCGGCTTTTTCGGCCTGGATGGGGTCCCAGGTGATGCGCTGCGGGGAGAGGGTTTTGGGGTTGCCGTGGAAGTCGGTGAGGGCGATGCCGGAGGTGGTGAGGGTGGCGACTTCGTTGTCGGCGAGGAAGTAGATGGTGCGGGTGTGGTGGAGGATGCCGGGGACGTCGGAGGCGAGGAAGAATTCGCCGTCGCCGAGACCGAGGACGATGGGCGGGCCCATGCGGGCGGCGACCATCTTGTCGGGCTCGTTGGCGGAGAGGACGCCAATGGCGAAGGCGCCGGTCATGCGGCGGGCGGCGCGGCGCACGGCTTCTTCGAGTGGGAGCCGCACGGGCGGACGCGCTTCGCGCAGTTTGTCGTCGCTCAGGACAGCTTCGCTCTCATTGGCCTCGGTGGTCTCGCCGTGCTGCTTCGCGTGGTTCTCGAGCTCGTCCTGGATGAGGTGGGCGATGATTTCAGTGTCGGTTTCGGAGGCGAAGGCGTGGCCCTTGGCCATGAGCTCGTGCTTGAGAGTGAGGTAGTTTTCGACGATGCCGTTGTGGACGACGACGAGGGTGCCGGAGCCGTCGCGGTGCGGATGGGCGTTCTCCTCGGTGGGGCGGCCGTGGGTGGCCCAGCGGGTGTGGCCGATGCCGTAGGTGCCGTGGACGGGGTCGCGGCCGAGGATGGCGTCGAGATTGCGGAGCTTGCCGGGAGCGCGGCGAAGCTGAAGGCCCTCAGGGCCGCCGGCGACGGCGATGCCGGCTGAGTCGTAGCCGCGGTATTCGAGACGGGCGAGTCCCTCCATGATGACGGGGACGCAGGGTTTGGGGCCGATGTATCCGACAATTCCGCACATATTAAGGATGAGTGTAGCTGGCGGGGGGTCTGTGGAGAGATGACGGGCGGGTGCGCGAAGGTAATGGATGGAGAGATTAGAGATTAGAGATCAGAGATCAGAGATCGAAAGCTGGTCGGCGAAAGAAAGGGCCCCGCTCGTGGAAGCGGGGCCGTGGGTGCAACGATGGCACGGAGGCTAGAAGTTGAACTTGAAGGCGCCCTGGAAGATACGGGGGCCTTCGCCGGTGGTGGAGCCGATCTGGCCGAAGGTGCTGGAGCTGGTCGATGCCGTCGGAGTGCTGAAGTAGGGATGGTTGAGGACGTTGAAGGCCTCGAGACGCAACTGGAGTGTCATGGCTTCGTGAACCGGGAAGAAGCGGCTCAAGGAAGCGTCGGTCTGGATGTAGTTGCGAGCGCGGAAGGCATTGCGGCCCACGGTGCCGAAGGCTCCGGCTGGCAGGTTGGAGGGACTGGTCGGGCAGCCGGGGTTGAGGGTGGAAGGACAGAAAGCCAGCGGGTTGAGATATCCCCGCAACGCCTGGGACGTACCGGAATAGAGCTTCTGGTTGAGATAGACCGGGACGCCTGGCACGCGGTTGGGCCGGTCGTTGCCGACCGAGGTGAGTGAGACATCGGTGCCGGTGGTGACGTTGACAGGAGCGCCACTGGTGACGTGAACCAAGGGCGCGATCTGCCAACCGTTTACGACAGCGGCGATGAGGTGATTCTGCATGTGGAAGTGGGTGCCGGCGACAACAGCCGTGTTGAAGATGTGGCGGTAATCGCTGCCGCAGGGGCCGTAGTCGGCGCGGAGGTTGAAGGGCTGAGAGACGGAGGTGGCGGCGATGTCGCCCTGCGCGTCAACGATGTCCAGGCACTTGGAGTAGGTGTAGTTGGTGAGGAGGCTGAAGTTGCCGGAGAGCCGGTGCTGGACGCTGACGATGACGCCGTTGTAGTTGGCCATGCCCTCATTGAGGATCTGGGTAGAGGCCGAGCCGGTGCCGCCGACGGCGTAGAAATTGCCTTGGACGGGGTTGAGTTGAGTGAGCGTTGCGCGCGAGATCGAGTTCGCGGTGGTGGAGCAGTTCGAGCCGGCTGCGCCGGGTTTGGCGGCGGCGGGGCCAGTCTGGACTACACCGGCGCAGCCGGTGCCACCTGCGCCCCAGACACCTGGGACGAAGTTGACGGGGTTGAGTGGAACGCCGAGCGGCATGCGGAAGGTGTCCGAGCCGATGTAGTCAACCTGCACCTGGTAGCCGTGCGCGAAGCTGTGCTGGACGCTCATGGTGTACTGCGAGCTGTACGCTGGGCGGACCTTCGAGGGCAGCACGACCCACTGCGTCTGCGGAAAGAAGCTGACAGTGGTGGCGGAACGGGGGGGCTGCGGGAAAGGCGAGCTTGTCACGGTGCCAGTGGACCAGGGATTGGTGAGGCTGATGGGGCCTGAGGTGGATGTCTGGGTCTGGCTGATGTTGGGGGCGAAGGGCGGGTTCTGCTGGTCGCGCTGGCCGGTGTAGAAGTTGGGTTCGTCGTAGATCAGTTCGTAGCCGCCGCGGATTACGGTTTTGCCGTTGCCGATGGGATCGAACGAGAAACCGACGTTGGGGGAAAAAAGCCAGGGAGAGCTGCCGGTGAAGTTGCGGCCCACGCCGGGATCGCCGTAGAAGAGCGAGCCTGCGGGCGCGGACGGGAAAACGATGCTCTTCTGGCCGGAGGTGAAGGCGGACATGCTGAAGACGGAGCCGCGGTTGAAGTAGTCGACGGGGAAGAAATCCGGCGACCAACGAACGCCGGCGACCACCGTCAGGCGCGGCGTGGTGTGCCAGGTGTCCTGAACGTAGAGGCTCGGGATGTTGCCGCGCAGAGCTTCCTGCTGCTGGGGGCTCTGCTGAAAGCTGCTCTGGAGGCCGAAAAGGAAGTCGAGGTCGGCGTCCCCGAGCGTGCTTCCGCCGTTGGGGCCGGAGCCGGAATACTCGCCGTTCGTCGCGAAGTTGCCGTTGGAGTTGAAGCCGGAGCGGAAGTTGAGCTGGTTGCGGACGAATTCGCCACCAACGACGATGCTGTGGTGGCCGCGCAGGAGGGTGAGCTCGTCGGTGGCGTTGAAGGCGTTGTCATTGATGACGGCAGCGATGCATGTTCCGCAGCCAGTGGTGAACTTGTTCGTGACGGTGTAATAGAGGCCCGCGGGGGAGTACTGGTACACGTTGATGCCGAACGCGGTGGCATTCGGAACATTGCTTGCATAGCCGCGGTTATTTTTGATGCGGGAGAAGGTGATGTGCGCGGAGTTCACGGTGCGGGAGCTGACGGTCCAGTTTTCGCCGAAGGTGAGCGACTGGAAGCGCTCGAGGTTGCCGGATTGCGTGGTGACCAGGATATTGGCGGGGTTATAGACAGCGGGCTGCTGGTAGCCGTCGATGAAGTAGCGGCCGAAGAAGTTGTGCTTGGAGCTGATGCTCCAGTCGACGCGGGTGACGAACTGGTTGTCGCGCGTGATGGTGGGAACGGTGTAGACGTACGTGCCGCACGCCTCGTCCGTGGGTTTGGGCAGCAGTTTATAGATGGCGAGGGCGGAAGCGTTCCAGGTGGGGGTGGTGGCGTACTTGTTGCCCGGGATGGGATTTCCGGTGAGCGGGTCTTTGAGTTGAATGGCGGAACGGCAGGCGTTGGTGCCGCTAACCGGGTCCGTAACGGAGAAATCGCCAAGGAGATTGGCAGCGGTGGGAAGATGGACGGTCGTCGGATTCGAGGATTGCTGAGCCATCAGGCGCTGATAGCCGGCGAAGGCGAACAACTTGTCCCTCTTGATTGGACCGCCGAAGGTGCCGCCGAACTGGTTCTGATGCAGCGAATCGGGCACGGCGGAGTAAAAGTTGCGGGCGTTGATGTAATTGTTGCGGATGAAGTCGAACGCGTTGCCGTGGAAGTGGTTGGTACCGGAGCGGGTGACGGCGTTGACCAGACCGCCGGAGTGAATGCCGTCCTGCGCGCCGAGCACGGTGGTCTCAACCGAGAACTGGTTGAGGGCGTCGGGGAACGGGAACGGATAGTTGACGTTGGTCATGTAGTCGTTGTTGTCACCGCCGTCGAGACGCCAGATGGTGGTGTTGCCTTGACCGCCGGCGATGGAGATAGAGATGACCTGGTAGCTGTACTTAGAGCCGGTGAAGTCGCCGCCCGGCGCAGGGGTAGCACCGCCAGCGAGGGAGATGAGGCCGGTGACCTGGCGCGAGGCAGAGTTGAGCGGGAGCTCCGCGATCTGCTGCTCGTCGACGGTCTGCTTAAACTTGGCGTCCTCGGTTTGGAGAGCGAGACCTTCAGCTTCGACGGTGACCGTCTGCTCTTCTTTACCGAGGGCGAGGTGGGCCTCGATAGCGATATTGGATCCTACTTCCAGAACGTTGTGGATCTTGGAGTAGGTCTGGAAACCAGCGTCGGCGACCGTGACCGTGTAGGTGCCGATGACGATGTTGGGAAATACGTAGGCGCCGGCGCTGTCGGTTTTGGCGGTGTGGACGACGCGCGTGGACTCCTCAGTGAGGGTGACCGTCGCGCCGGGCACAACAGCTCCGGAGGGGTCTGTGACGACGCCCTGGATCGTGCCGGTTCCGGCAACCTGAGCGTTCAGCGATGGAACAGCGAGAACGAAGAGGACGAGTGCAAAAAGTTGCAGTACGGCCGAGAGCCACCGTTTGCGTGGATAAGACAGCGTCATAGATTGCCTCCGAAAGAAACGAACTGGCCCGGCGTCCTGAATGTCCTGCGCCTCACCTGGCGAGCACTCCAAGGAGCGCCGCGTGTGGAGCGATTCGAACGGCTTGGATCGAATCGGTATGACTAGATACTGCGCAGGTTTGATCTCTATTGTTGTCCAGAAAATGGTGCCCTTACAGCGATTTTGCTGTCAAGAGGCAATTGTCGTTCCAGGTACCCAACAGGAACTGCCGGAATGGCTGCCTGACAGATCCGCGAATGCGGCAAGGCTGCGTTGAGGAGGGAATGAGGTCCAGCCGGAAGCTGTTTGACAGGTAGATGTCTAACAGGAAATAATCCCGGCGGTGATCAACCACGACATTTCCAAGTTCTGGAGGGCAACCGGAAGGGAATTTGTAGCTCGGTTACCACATACGCTGGCAGCACAACTGAAGGACAGTGGCGATTTTTTCCAGCGTAGTTGCGGGTCTTTCAAATACGGAACGCGTTCCGATATGAATTTCTTTGGGCAGTACTAAGGAGCAGTGACATGCAAACGAATGGACGAATGACACGGCTGGCCGTGATGCCGGCAACCGTGCTTTTGTGTCTTACAGGATTGGGACGAGCGCGCGGATCAGGGATGCGAATGGTTTTGCGCGCGTTGGTTCTGGGACTTCTGATTACAGGGTTCGCAGGATATAGCGCGGCACAAACGGAACGCGGAAGTATCGCGGGCCAGGTAACGGACAACACGGGAGCAATTTTGCCTGACACGGTCGTTCAGCTGAGGAACGAGGCGACCGGCCAGGTGCAGACGGCGAAGACGAACTCGGACGGCAATTATGCGTTCCCGGATTTGAATCCGGGCAGCTATACCGTGACCGTCAACCGGGAAGGGTTCAAGAAGACGGAACGCGTTCACACGGTTGTGGACGTGAACCAGACCAACAAGGAGGACATCAGCCTGCCGATCGGCTCCACGAGCGAGACGGTTGAGGTGGAGACGGGCGTTCAGCAGTTGCAGACCTCGTCGGCGACGCTCGGCACGATCGTCCCGGAACGTGATATCGAGGAACTGCCGCTGGTGTACAGCAACCCGTTCACGCTGGAGACCCTGGCGCCCGGAATCACGGTGAGCGGCGTGAACCCGAACATTCACTCCTATGACAGCAGCACGGCGACAGTGTCGGTGAACGGCTCGCAGCTGAACTCAATGGAGTACCGGCTGGACGGTGCGCCGGATAACCGCATTCGTCTTTCGGCGTACACGCCTTCGACGGAGTTCATCGGACAGTACAAGGTAGAGACGTCTTCGTACGACGCGACCGAAGGTCATTCGTCGGGCGGCTTTGTGAATACTTCGCTGAAAAGCGGAACGAACCAGTTCCATGGTGTGGCGTTCGGGTCTTATCAGAACCCCGACCTGAACACGAACTACTGGCACCTGCCCGGTTCGGCACAGCCGGCGAAGGCATCGTGGATGCGCGAAGGCGGCGCAGTGGGCGGCCCGATCTGGAAGAACAAGTGGTTCTTCTTCACGGGGTATGAGCACAGCCAGTCGGCGACGCCGAACGTGCAGCTGCTGACAGTCCCGAGCAAGGCGGAGCGCGGCGAGACGACTTCCGGCTATTACGACTTATCCGAGCTGTATGCGCTGGATTCTTCGCATCCGGCGGGCACCTCGAACAAGTACCAGCTGTACGATCCGACGTCCGGTGTTGTAACGAGCGGTGGTGTGTGCGGCACTGGCAAAAGCTGCATCGTTCGCAGCGCCATTCCAGGTAACCTGATCCCGGCAAGCGCGGTGAGCGCGATTGCGAAGGCGGCGCTGAAGTATTATCCAGAGCCGAATACGACGCCGAGCAAGCCGGGCGGCGGCAACTACTCGTACTCGAAGGCTGAACCGGATCACTACTATGCGTACATCGTCCGCAGTGACTTCAACCTCTCGTCGCGGCAGACGCTGTACGGGCACTGGGTGCAGAGCCGTCGTCTGCAGCCGGCGAAGAACACCTACTTCGCGCCGGTGAGCGGCACGTCGCTGACGTACCTGAACAAGGGCGTTGCGCTTGGTTACATTTTCACTATCAGCCCGCAGACAGTGCTGGAAGCGCATTTGACGTGGACGCGGTTCGTGAACCAGAACGTGGTGACCTCGCAGGGACTGCTGAATCCGACGTCGATCGGCATGCCTGGCTACCTGGTGGACAACATGGGTCCGAATGCGCAGTCGTTCCCGCGCATCGACATCACAGGGGAGACTTCGCTGAACTCGGACAACGGCGTGCTCTCGCACGATGACGTGACGCTGGGCTCGGTCCAGGTGAGCCGCCTGTGGGGCAAGCACTTCCTACGCATGGGGTATGAGTACCGCATGTACAACACCAACGCGGGCATTACAACCCAGGGCAACGGACGTTACCAGAACAACGGCTCTTACGTGACGGCAAACTCGGCCAGTTCGGCGCAGTCGGTCGGCTTCGGTCTGGCGCAGTTCCTGTATGGCCTGCCGAACTCCTCCGGGGTAACGATCAACTCCAATCTGGCTTCGCGGTCGAATTACATGGCCGAGTGGATCCAGGATGACTGGAAGCCGCTAACCAATCTGACGGTGAACCTCGGCCTGCGATTCGAGTACGAGGGGCCGAACAACGAGCGCAACCAGAAGGCGAATACGTATTTCGACTTCAGCGCAGCGAACCCGGCGAGCGTGTCCGCGGCTAAGGTCTACAAGGCCGCGACCGTCACCGGCCTGCCGGCGGCGATGCCCGGCAGCCTGCCCACGACGGGCGGCCTGCGATTCCTTGGCGACTCAGCCACACCGCTGACCGGAACGCAGACATACCACACGCAAATCATCAACATGCTTCCGCGTGTGGGCTTCGCCTACCAGGTGCAGCCGAGCACAGTGATTCGTGGCGGCTTCGGCATCTTCGACGATTCACTGTCGACGTTCTACCTGTCGGGCGGCAACTCGGGCTCAACGAGCACGTTCCTGCTGCCGCAGCAAGGCTTCACACAGGCCACCTCGGTCAGCGGAATCGTGAACCAGGTTCCGGGGACGGGACAGACGTACGCCTATCAAACGGCGAACGGCGGATACACGCTGGCGAATCCGTTCCCGAACGGGATCGCGCAGCCGACCGGCAACTCGCTCGGCCTGGAGACGTATCTTGGCCAGGCAGTCACGTTCCAGCCGCTGGATCCGAAGACTCCGTACAACATGCGGTGGAGCTTCGACGTTCAGCACCAGTTTGGGGCATGGCTAGCGGACATCGCCTACGTGGGTAACCGCGGTGTTCACCTTCCGATCCAGAAGGATTTCGACGCGGTTCCGCAGCAGTACCTCTCGACCTTCACGGGTGGGTGGGATGCGACGGAGAACACTGCGCTCTCGACGTCGGTAACGAATCCGTTCAAGGGCATCGCTCCGAGCACGGTTTCGCTTGGCTCCTCGTCGACCATCGGGGTCAGCCAGCTGATTAGACCCTATCCGGAGTTCACCGGAGTTTCGGCGTACATCACGAGTGGGTCCTCGATCTACCACTCGTTCCAGACGCAGCTGACCCGTCGCTTCACACATGGCGCGAGCCTGACCTCAGCCTTCACGTGGTCGAAGTCGCTGGACGCGTCGCAGTACCTGAACCCCAGCGATCCGCAGCCGTGGTATGGCCTCTCGGCAAACGACCGCACGTTCCGGTTCTCGACCGGCGGTATCTATCAGCTGCCTTTTGGCCGGGGTCGCGACTACGTGAATAACGGCGGAGTGATCTCGCAGATCATCGGCGGATGGCAGGTGCAGGGCGTCTACCAGGTGCAGAGCGGCCAGCCGCTGGAGTTCGATCCGTCGACTACCCTTCCCGTATTCCTCGGATCGGGCGGTCCTGGAAGTTCGGCCTGGGGGCGGAGCGGCTTCAAGGCCAGCTCGAACGGCACCTGGTTTGACACGAGCCAGTGGGCCCGCACAGCCGGCACGGGGACATCGGGACAGCTGACAGGAGGATCGACGCCCTTCTACGGAAGCCAGTACCAGATTCGCACTCTGCCGATCCGGTTCGATAACCTGCGCAGCGACTTCCTGAATCAGCTCGACGGAGCGGTGCAGCGCAACTTCTCGCTGTCGAAGCTGTATGAGCCTTTGGCCGTGCAGATTCGCCTCGATTTGATCAATGCGATGAACCACCCTGTCCTGGGCGGCAGCGGACCGAACCACACCGTTGTTACGGACTGGACGAGTGGAACGTTCGGGCAGGTAACGGCTCAGGAAAATCAGCCACGTATCTATCAGTTTGAAGCGTTCATCCGTTTCTAAAACTGAAAAGAGAATTACCAGGATGGGCGCCCGATGAGGGCGCCCATTTTGATTTTCGCCGCAAGAAATTCTGCGCGCGTAAGGTGGGTCTGTGCGGCAGAGGGGCGAAGCATGAGACTACTGAGGCGAAGATTCTTGCTTGCGATTGTCGCGGCGGTTCTGTCGCGCGGTGCGATGGCGCAGTCACTGGACGATGGCGGCGGAGCGTACAAGACGGGACAGTATCGTGATCTGTTCACGGAGCATGGCCACTCAGCAGCCGAGGTTCACGCAAAGATCGAGGCGGCGTTTCAGCAGTTCTTTCACGGCGATCCGCAGACGCAATCGGTTTATTTCGAAGCCGGCAAAAACGAGAACGGACCGTTGGCGTACATCACCGACTGGGCGAACAACGATGCGCGCACCGAGGGCATGAGCTACGGCATGATGATCGCCGTCCAGTTGAACAAGAAGCATGAGTTCGACGCGATATGGAACTGGGCGCATACCTACATGCTGATTACAGATCCGAAGAACCCGAGCGTGGGGTACTTTGCGTGGTCGATGAACAGGGATGGGACGCCGCGGTCGACGGGTCCAGCGCCAGATGGCGAAGAGTATTTCGTGATGTCGCTGTATTTTGCCGCGCACCGCTGGGGCAATGGTGCGGGCGTCTATAACTACCAGGCGGAGGCGGATAGAATCCTGCGCGGAATGCGGCACCATCCGGTGCTCAGCGGGACGGGGCCGTTTCGCATTCATCCGCAAGATCCGCCCTTTGTGATGCCGGATCGTCCGTGGCCCAGCCCGAATGAGACAGCGCGAGAGAAGGCGGTAGCGCAAGCAGCGGCCGATGCGGCAGCGAATGGAGAGCCGACGCCTAAGACGCCAGTATTTCCGCGCCCACGCGGGCCGTGGACCGAGACGATCGGGCCGATGGTGAATGACCAGCACGCGATGATTTTGTTCGTCCCCAATGTGCAGAATCAGACGACTGATCCGAGTTACCACCTGCCCGCGTTCTACGAACTGTGGGCGCGCTGGGGACCGCCAGAGGATCGCGCTTTCTGGGCGCACGCAGCGGAGGTGAGCCGCGGGTTTTTCGCAAAGGTCACCGGACCGCAGACTGCATTGACGCCAGATCGCGCGAACTTCGACGCGTCGCCGGCGATGGGATGGGATCACAAGCCGGTGGAGTACGGCTATGATTCATGGCGCAGCGTGAGCAACTGGTCAGTCGACTACTCGTGGTGGAGAAAAAGCGCGGACGAGCGGGTGCTGAGCGAGCGTTATCAGCGGTTCCTGGTCGGGCAAGGTATCGACAGGTTTGTGGATCGGTACACGCTGGATGGAAAGCCGCTGTCGGAGCGGCATTCGCCCGGCATGGTCGCGACAGGTGCCGTCGGAAGCCTTGCGGCCGGAAAAGGCAAGGACTCGGACGCCTTTGTAGACGCGCTGTGGGCGATGCCGATGCCCTCAGGAGAGCAGCGCTACTACGACGGCATGCTGTACCTGATGAGCATGATGCATTGCTCGGGTGAGTTTCGGATCTGGGCACCGCACGCGCGCAAGTGAATCAGCGGGAGCTGTAGAGAAGCATCGCGGTGGCGGGAGGCACGGTTGATGCTTCGCGATTGCCTGCAGCTTCGCGGTCTTCTACGCTGCGCGATGTGAGCGATTGTGCCGCGAGCGTGCGGCCAACACTGTAGCCCGCAAGATCGATGTGCAGTGAATGGTCGGCGTCTTTGTTGATAATCGCGACCACCGTCTGGCCTGTGGGGAGCTTCGCGGCGTAGGCGGTTGCATCGACAGGACCGGGGTCGAACGTGACCGCAAGCATCGTGCCTCCGGCGAAGTGCCCGGCGAAACGGAGACCGAAGTTGACTGGCTCGGCAACATACTTGCCGTCGATGTCGGCAATCGGCGTATAGAACGGCTTCGGGTGAGGCTCGTTGGGATTGGCGAGCAGGTCTTCGCCCGGAAGATGGCCTCCCAACGAGTTAGCAACCTGCTTCGCGCTGCCGCCGTGGAGGTTCACACCGGAATAGCCGAGCGAGCCGAGCAGGAGCGCATAGTCAGCCGCCCAAAGGCACGCGGCGAAGACGTCGGAGACACCGGGTTTGCCGCCGCGGTAGCAGGTGTTGCCCTCGGACATGCGGAACGGCACCGGCGCGTGGATGCCGGCGCTGAGCCGCTCGGCGGCGGAGGAGATGTCATGCGCGAGCGCGAGAACCTTCGGGTCCGGCTGAAGGAGGCGATCGATATTGACCTTTGGATTGGAGGGCGGACCGCCGAAGTAATAGTGATGCGTGAGCGCCGCGATACGCGGACGTGTGCCGGCAGGCATGGCGAGCAGGCGGTCGACGACGGCGGCGTACCACTGTGGGTTGCCGGCGGTATCGGGCAGGCCGAACTTCGCACTGGGAACGCGCGCCGTAATCGCTTGCGCCATCGCAGACCATTCGTCGAAATAGGTGTTTGCGTTCCAGGTTTTGGGATCGCGGAGATGCGTGCGGAAGAGGTCCGGCTCGTTGCCAATCTGGAAGTAGTCGAGCTTGTCGCCGAGCGTCCTGGCGACGAAGGCGGCTTGATCCGCGGCGCGATCGGGAGTGTTGGTGCCGAGATTGATGCCGAAGAGGCAGGTCCAGCCGGTCATGTCGAGAAAGGCGCGAAGGTTGGTGATGGCCTCAGGGGAGATGGAGTAGATGAGGCTGGAGTTGGGCTCGCCCGTGCCGGTGTTGCGGATGTTCATCGGGGGCTGCTTGCTGTCTGGCGTGGGCTTCCACCAACCAACGTCCGATGTGTTCCCGCCGAGACGGAGGACGCCGTTGCGGGAGAGGGCGCGGAACTGCTCGATCAGGCCGCTATTTGCCGGCGAGAAAAAGGACGGATCGGAGAGCTGCTCGATCTCATACGAGAGGCCGATGTAGTTGGCCGGGAGTGTCGGACCCGGCTGGCCGGCATGGATGGTCAGCGTTGCAGGGGCGCTGGCCTGGGCAAGGGCCCGCACGGCGGGGATGGCGAGCGCAGATGCTGTAGCACTGGTGCGGAGAAAACGGCGGCGGCTCGAGAAAAGGTAACTCGGCATATGCAATTCAGACTAGGGCAGTTACCCGTTTGAAGTAAAATCCGCGTGTGATGCGGCGTCGCTTTATGTGCGCCTAAACAACGGACAGATTGACGAGCGAGACCTCGCCATTGTGCGAGGTCTGTTTGCTTGCCGCTCACAGGCGGCGGACCAACAGAATGGTTTGATCGTCGAGTTGGCGGCCGAAGCCCCGTGCCGCATTGAGAATGCTGGTGGCGAGGTGCGGCAACGGATCGCACGCTCCGGAGGCGATCACCTGTTTGAGGCGTTCCAGGCCAAACTCTTCTCCGCGTTTGTCAGCAACCTCCAGGATTCCGTCCGTGGCGACGACAAAGAGGTCACCCTTTGAAGCGTCGAGAGGAAAGCCTTCGAAGTGCGGGTGGGGCAGCAGGCCAACGGGAAACTGCGGCTCCTGACAGTCCGAGATCGACTGCGCGGAAGCATGCCACTGAACCAGCGGAGGGCTGGCTGCAAATCCGCAAAAAACGCTGCCGTCGGCGCCGAAGCGGAAGCCTGTGAAGGTGGCGTACAACTGCGACTCTTTTACCTGCGGAAGGACGGTGTTCAGACGGTTCAGTAAGAGCGGGATTGTCTCCCGGGGCTCGCGCTCACCGGCGTCAAGAAGAGCGGTGCGGGCCGCGGTTTTCACACGACCCATGAGGATACTGGCAGCAAGACCGTGCCCCGTAATGTCAGCGAGGAAGGCGATGAGATCGCCGTTGGGCAGAGTTACAGCGTCGACGAGATCGCCGCCTACCTTCTCGCTGGGCCGGGAGATTCCATACAGTTCGAAGCGGGGCATGCGAATCTCGAGTGTGGGAACCAGGGTTCGCTGAATGCTGTGCGCCAGTTCAAGCTCATTCTGAAGGACGAGCGAACGCTTCCCTTCCGTGCGGATAAAGATGGTGAAGAAAAGATACGACGTGACAGTCGCGACGAGGATACAGCTGGCGGCGAAATGAATTCCCCGATCCGGCGGCACAGCGTGAAGAGGAAAGCCTCGTCCCATCAGGTGGGCTGCTTTGGCATTGAGAAGCCCAATAAAGAACTGAAGGACCACCAACGGAGCGATGTACACAGCGGGGAGACGCGCCACGGTGACGATCCAGAGCACCGCGTTGGCGCCGCTGATTGCCGCGATGAGGAAAGCTTCAGCGTAGGGCAGCGTGCCGTGACTCATCAGGTCGGCGTAGAAGCCGAAGATGGAGAAGAGGAGAAAGGCTGCGAGGAGCAGCATCCATAGACGGCTGAGCGGTATGGAACGCAGGTGCGACCAGCGCTCGATGCGGCGTCGGTACCAGGGTGTGGCGTGCGTAGCCATTTCGCCGAAGGCTATCAGAAGACGGCGAATCTTCACGAGCCCACCGACCGCAAAATTACAGCGCAAACGCCGGCGAGGACTTTCTTTTGCTTCTCTACCGCTGCATGACTTGTGCGGCGAAGCGAGCCATCTCGTCGTGCTGCGGAGAGCTTTGCAGCAGCACGAGCGAGCAGCCTGCGCCTTCGAAGTCGGCGAGGCGTTGCTTCACCTGGTCAGGCGTCCCGATAAGGCCGGATTGGAGACCGCGATTCGAGACAGAGTAATCACGCAGGGACAGCTTCTTTTCGAGCTGCGATCCGGCGATCCACTGCTGGAAGTTCGCGAAGCCTGCGGGCGATTGCGTTGGATCGGGCTGCGAGGTGATGCGTTCCACTTCCCTGCTGGCTTCGGCCTCAGAGTCACGCACGATGCAGTACCCCGTAACGCCGAAGATGAGCGGCGGAAGCTCAGGATGCATTCCGCGACGCTGCTTCATGTCGGCGATTTTGGCCGCGATGGTGGCGGGGTCGTCGCCGTGCATGAGATAGGCGTCGCACTTGGCTGCGATGAGATTCTTGGCGGTCTCGGACTCGCCGCCGGCGTAGAGCGTGGGGCGGGTGAGGCCTTGGGGAGCGCGCGAGTAGGTGCGGCGCGGCATGGGCTTGGGCGAGAGGGTGTTGTCGTCGACGTCGTAGAAGCGGCCGTGGAAGGTGGTTCCCTGCTGCGCCCAGCAGTTGGAGAGGACATCGAGCCACTCGGAGGTTCGGGCGTAGCGGTCGTCGTGCTCGTCGAAGGGGATGCCGTACTTGGTCGCCTCATCGCGCCACCAGGAGCTGACGACGTTCAAGGTGATGCGGCCGCCACCGTTCAGCTGGCTGATGCGATCGATGTTGGCGGCCTGCTTGGCGAGCAGCGCGGGGTTGTGGAAGGTCGGGCGGACGGCAACCATCAGCTCCAGCTTGCGTGTGACGGCGGCAAGCGCTGCAGTGGTGGTTATCGCGTCGAGGGAATCGGCTTCAACGCCCTTGATGTCATTCAAGTTGAGCTCGGCGATGAGAGTGAGATCGTAGCCGAGAGTTTCAGCCTGGGCGCAAAGGTCGCGAACGTAATCCCACGTAGCGGGCATTTGCTCGTCGTCGATGTTACGGAGCCACCCACCGAAGACAGGAAGCCAGAAGCCGTAGCGCATGGGATTAGGGTAACTGCGTCGAAGTGTTGCAGTGGTCAACTTTATTGTCTTTCTTCCGCCCTTAAGGAAGTGCTTGGGGAGGCGGTTCCATGCGAGTAGGCTCAACAGCACAATGATCGTTCAGCCGGCGGAGGACGTGAAAATAGCCGCGGAGTCAGTTGACGTGCGTCGATTTCATGTCGTGACGGCATGCGCGCTGCTGGCGCTGGTGTTGGGGACAGTCGTTGTTTCGAAGGTGGCTGGAGTTCAGGTCCAGCATCCGGCGTCGCTGGTTGTGGCGATCGTCGTCGTTATGTTGATCGCTCTGCCGCTGCCGGTCTATTGGCACGAAAACAGACGCCCCGAAAAACGCGAGGCCGCGCTGATGATACTGTGGGCGGCGGCCTTTGCTGTGGTTCTTCCTCTCGCGGTGACAGCGGTCGCGCGGCTGGGTGGACCGCTGCGGGATGGTTTGTTCATGCGCATCGACGGCGCGATGGGCGTATCAACGCCGGCCATCGCACGCTGGGCTGCACATCACATGATCGGCAAGATCATCAACTCATCTTATGGATTGCTGTTGCCGTTTCTGCCGTTGGCGATTCTTGCATCCGGGCTGAGCGGAAGATGGTTTCAGGCGCGAGTTTACGTCGTTTCAAACGTTGCAGCGTTTGCCATCGGGCTACCACTGTTCGGAGCGCTGCCGGCGATTGGCCCGTGGCATGGATATAAGACCCCGCCGAGCATTGCGCAAGCAAAGTGCGAGACCAGCTTGTTGACGATTCGCGCGAAGGGCTCAGCTCCAGAGATCGCAGGCGTCGTCTGTTTCCCATCGTTTCATGCGATCTGGGCGGTTTTGTGCGGGTACGCCTTTTCAGGATTCCGGCGGTCGATTCGCATTCCGGTATACATTCTCACAACGTTGATGCTGCTCTCCACGGTCACCACGGGATGGCACTACGTCACGGACGTGCTTGCAGGGTTGCTGGTGGCGATAGTGTCTCTGCTGATCGGCAGGAGAATCGCGATGATCGGTGCACCGACAGGCGAGAGTTCTTGTTTCTAAGCGGAGGCAGCGGTGATGATGCCGGCTTCGGATTCGAGCCAGTCGACGAGTTTCGCGAACGGATCGAAGCCGATGACGCGGGGGCCGTCAGCGACGAAGTTGGAGAGAGCGTTGATGTCGTAGTAGTAGCGCTGAGTTTCTCCCGAAGGACTGGGACGCGAGTCGGTAATGTACTCGACACCGCCGATGTCGATGCCGCTGTGATGCATGAGGAGCTCGACATCGCGAATGGCGTCGGCGGGTGGAGTGAACGCTTCGACGGTTATGCCGGTCCTGGGAGCGTCGACAGCGCAGGCGGCGCGATTCAGATCTGTGCCGGTTGTGGTGCGGCAGATGTCGGCGGGGCAGAGGTCGAAGGTTTCGCCGGTGATGTGAACCTTGATGGCGTAGAGGTATTTCCCGTTGAGGACTTCGACGCGGACGATGTGGGAGTCCTGGGCGGGGATGAACTCCTGCACGAGCGCAGTGGAATCGAGGCCGAACTGAAGCGCGTCGGGTGAACCGGCGGGTTCGGCGATGGCGTGGCGGAGTTGCGAGACGCCGTCGAAGCGCTTGACGCCGGCGCCGGAGCCGCCGATGTTCGGCTTGACGACGATGGGCCAGCGGAGGCCTTCTGTCGCCGCGAGAGCCTGTTCGGAGCGGTGAATGACGCGGGCCTTGGGATAGGGAAGGCCGAGCGAATCGGCGAGGACAAGCTGGCCGGCCTTGGAGAGCTCGGACTGGAAGGCTTTGAAGCCGTTGATGACTTTGACGCCGCGGGACGCGAGGTGCTCGAGATAGCCGAGGGTATAGAAGATCTGGTCGCCGTTGGAGCGGTTCCAGGCGGAAGGCGACATGCGGTTGAAGACGAGCGAGTAATTTTCTTCCGGATGATCCGCCGGTGAGTACGAGTGGTCGGGCGCGAAGAGCTTGACGTAGGGCGTGCCGCGGCGGTCGAGCTCGGCGAAGAGCGGCTTGAACCAGTGGGGCTGCTCATAGTAGATGGCAATGGGGAGTGGGTTGGACATGGCGGCTGGTTAAGGATAAGACGTCTGGCGGCGGGGCGGGGATTCAGCCGCCGGATTGCAGATTCGCTGGCGATGCCTGAAGTTTCTTCGCCAAGTCCCCCGCCTGAGCGAGCGTAAGGCCGTCGGGGACGCGTTTGAAGTCGCGGTGCCTCTCATCCAATTGCACGCTGACGGTCCTGAAGACAAGCGCCTTGCCCTTCACGTTCACCTTGAGAAGCGAGATTTCCCAATGTCCGGGTCCGACCTCCTGCTGGCGCACATCGAAGCTGCCGCCTGCGTCGAGGTCGCCAAGCAGGCCGCCGCCGAATTTGACTGGATGCGTGAGATGGCCGGAGAACTCGACAAGCCAATGCTCCTTCGTGTCGATCACCATCTCACCCTCCATCGCACGGAAGACGCCCGCCTCGCATGACGGGGGGTGAAAGCCGGGATTCGGTTTAAAGGTCAATTTGGTATGGTTTCCTTCGCGACCGACGTAGGTATACGTGAGAGCGTCGGGCAACATTGCGAACAGGTTTTTGGCGATCTTCTCATCCTGGTCAAGGTTGTGCCGCAGCTTCTCCTGCGCGCCGGTATCGTTGACGAACTTCTGGACCTTCTGGTCTTCCCGCTTCTGCTCATCCGGATTGAGAGGCTGACCGTTGTGCGCCACCAGACGGGTCAGATTGCCGTGTGGTGTTTCGACGATCTCTTTCGTCTCAGTGGCGCCGGCTTTGTGCGTCTCCGACAGATACATCCAGTGGGTGTGGTCGATGGTTTTCAGCTCATTCTGCACCGTAGCTTTGACGAGAGCGTTAGCGGATTCGGTCTGTTGATCGGCGTTCTGTGCGGGCTGCGATGGTGAGGGAATCTGCGAGCCTGACGGTGCCTGAGGGAAGGCTGTGAACCCGATCAGAACAGCCGTCGCCATAGAAACGCGGAGCACCATATGACTGTTTGAGGCCGATTGACTGCGGCCCGTTGCCGAGCTTCCCATGACGCGTTTTCAGGCAGTGCGCGGCTGAGAGTGTCATCCTTCGTCGCCGACGCGGAACCAGCGGTAGCCGTAGGGTTCGAGAAGAATGCGGTGACGGCCAGAGGCGTCGCACTGGCTGTGATCGTTTGAGAGGAGGTTGGTGAGCCACGTGTCGACCTGTTTAGGTGGATGAGACCTCCCAGCTTTCCTGCCGGCGCTTGATTTCGCAGAGGAGCGGAAGCGGAGCTCGATGGGATCGGCGGAGAAGTTGTGGATGACGACGACGGCGTTTTCCTGCCAGGTGTAGCGGAGGATGAGGACGTCATCACGGCGGGAGGGGATGACGGTGAAGTCGCCCCAGCCGATCTCGGGTGTTTCTTTGCGGGTGCGGATCATGCGCTCCATCCAGTTCATGAAGGAGTCAGGATCGCGGCGCTGGTCGGCGACGTTAACGTGTTCGTAGCCGTAGGTCCCGCCGGTGATGACGGGATTCTTCGGGTGTGGGTTGGTGGTGAAGCCGGCGTTGGCGTCGCGCGACCACTGCATGGGCGTGCGGCAGGCGTTGCGCTCAGGGAGCGAGAGGTCGTCGCCCATGGCGATTTCATCGCCATAGCGGATGACGGGTGTGCCCGGGAGCGAGAGCATAAGCGAGTAGGCCATCTCGAGGCGGCGGCGGTCGCCGTGCAGCATGGGTGCGAGGCGTCGCCGGATGCCGCGGTTGTAGAGCTGCATGTCCTTGTCAGGGGCGAAGGCGGCGAAGCAGGCCTTGCGCTGCGCGGGTTTGAGGCGGCCGAGGTCGAGCTCGTCATGGTTGCGGAGGAATTGTCCCCACTGCGCGGTGGCGGGGCGCGGTTTGGTGGAGGCGAGGCTCTGGATGAGTGGCTGCGTGTCCGCGGTGGCGAGCGCGTAGAAAAGATGCTGGTTGACCTGGAAGTTGAACATCATCTGCAGGCGCTCGCCTTCGGCCCCGAAGTATTCCATGTCGGTGTCGGGGAGGACGTTGGCTTCGGCGAGCACGATGGCAGAGCCGTGGCGCCAGGAGATGAACTCGGCGAAGGTGCGGAGCATGTCGTACTGCTCGACAGGTCTGGTGATGCCCGCGCCTTTCTTCGCTATGACGAAGGGAACGGCGTCCATGCGGAAGCCGGAGACGCCGAGCTGCATCCAGAAGCCCATGATCTTGAGGATTTCCGCCTGGACCTCGGGGTTGGAGGTATTCAGATCGGGCTGAAATTTGTAGAAGCGATGGAAGTAATATTCGCGGGCTTTTTCGTCGAAGTTCCAGGTGGATTTCTGCACGCCGGGGAAGACGACGCCGCTGGCTGCGTCGCGCGGCTTCTTCTTCGACCAGACGTACCAGTCGCGGAAGGAAGAATCGGGGCTGCTGCGCGCGGATTGGAACCACGGGTGCTGATCGGAGGTGTGGTTGACGACGAGGTCGATGAGCACGCGCATGCCGCGCTGGTCGCAGGCGTGGGTGAAGTCGACGAAGTCGCCGAGCGTGCCGTAGCGGGGGTCGACGTTGTAGAAGTCGGCGATGTCGTAGCCATCGTCACGCATGGGCGACGGCTGAAAGGGCATGAGCCAGACGGCGGTGACGCCAAGGCCCTGGAGGTAGTCGAGGCGGCGCATGAGGCCGCGGAAGTCGCCGACGCCGTCTCCGGTTGTGTCCATGAAGGACCCAACGTGCAGGCAGTAGAGGACGGCGTTCTTGTACCAGAGGTCGTTAATCATGCTCTCTGGGTGGGATGCAGAGGGAGCGGCAAAGGCAAGAGCGGATCCTCTCCGGGGATGACAGAAAAGCAAGAGCAACGGCAACAGCAATAGACTCGTGCGCTCCACGCGCGATAGTCCCGGGGAGTCTGGGATTACTGTCGCGGTTCGTCGCGAAGGTGTTTGATCAACTGGGTGGGGTGGATGGGCTTCGGCAGGAGCTCGAAGGTGTGGCCGCGCTCACGGGCGCGCTGAAGAATTTCGACGGTGGCGGACTGGCCACTGAAGAGGACGATGCGGGTTTCGGGACAGTGCTTGCGGATTTCGATGGCCGCTTCGACGCCATCGACCCTGGGCATGAGCACGTCAGAGAGGACGAGCTCCGGGCAGTCGCGTTTCGCCTTGTCGATGGCCTCTTGACCGCCATAGGCGGCCTCGGCGATAAAGCCGTTGCGGTTCAGGATCTGAACGATCGTATCGGCGATGACTTTTTCGTCATCTACGACCAGGATTCTTGGTGCGGGACTATGTTTTTGCGCGTCGTCGCCAGGCGAGGCAGCGAAATCAGAGGGATTGTTCGGGGAGCGACTGCTGAGCACAAATCGAATCATCAGAGGGGTCCTGAACCGAGGAAGTCCTTAACGGGGCGAGATTTTTGGGGGCTCCGGCGAACATAAGTCTTCCCACTGCTGCAATAGTGCGTGCAGACTAAAGCGATTCTGGATGAAAGTCTACTGGAGAAATTGCTGAAGAGGGGAGTTGAAAACTTCGGGCGTGGGTATTACGGCAGGGAGAAAGACGCGAAAGACGGTTCCACTGGGTGGCTCCGTGCGGGTGCGATAGGCGATCGTGCCTCCGTGTTTCTCAATAATGCCGCGGGTCACCCAAAGGCCGAGGCCGGTGCCGAGCGACTGTTTGGATGTGATGAATGGCGAAAAGAGACGCTCGCGGACTTCGGGTGGGATGCCGATGCCGCGATCCGCGATGACACAGCAGACACCGGGCTGGTCGCCAGTCGCCCCTACACGGGCGCGGATCACGAGCTCGGTGCCTTCCGAGGCGTCGATCGCATTGACGAGGAGATTGGAGAAGACCTGGCGGATTTCGCCTTGAAGGCCGTAGAGACGCAGGCCGGGCTGAATGCGGGTGTGACAGGCGACGCGTTTGAAGTCGAGCTTTCGGGAGAAGAGGTCGACGATGCCATGCAGCAAGGCACTGAAGTCGATCTCGCCGGGGCGGGCGGTATCGCGATAGAAGCCGAGGGTCTGCTGAGCGATCTGGGTGACGCGGGCGAGCTCGTCGTCCGCGCTCTCGAGCAGCCGCTGGACGGGCGCGGGCACGGTGGGATCGGTCTTGCAGATGTAGATGAGGTTGGTGACGGCCTCGAGCGGGTTATTGATCTCATGCGCAATGGTGGCAGCGAGGCGGCCGGTGGCGGCGAGCTTCTCGGATTGGCGGAGCGTGGCTTCCTGGACCTTGCGGCCGGTGATGTCCTGAACGGTGCCGATCATGCCGGTGAACTTGTGAGCCTCATCGAAGGTAGCGAGGCCGCGTGCGGCGATCCAGCGCTGGGTTTTGTCGGGGCCTTCGACGCGGTATTCGGAGCTGTAGAGGCCGCCGCTGAGGACGGTTTCGCGGAGGTCTGCCGGTGTATTGGGCAGGTCCTCAGCATGCACGATACGGCGGCGCAGCTCGGAGCGGCGGAGGGGCGTGTGCGGCTCTGCAAAGAGCAATTCGGCAGCGCGCTCGTCGAGGTCGAGACAGTCGGTAGCCATGTCCCAGGTCCAGGTGCCGAGCGCACCGGCGTCGAGAGCCTGACGCAGCCGGCGGGTGGATTCCGCGAGGGCGAGCTCGGCGCGGCGATGCTGGGTGACGTCCTGGAAGAAGATGGCAATGCCTTCGGGCGTGGGAAAGACGCGAACGGAGGCCCAGAGATCGAGAGGAGCGTAGAAGTCGACGAACTCGACTGGCTTGCCGACCATGGCCTCGGCGTAGCGGGCGCGAAAGACGTCGCCGGCCGAGCCGGGAAAGACTTCGGCATAGCTGCGGCCAACGACCGGGACATCGCGGCCGATGATGGCGAGACCGGCGCGGTTCAGATAGGTGAAGATCCAGTCGCGATTGATGAGGGCGACGCCATCGACCATGGCATCGAAGACTTGTTCGAGGCGTTGGGAGGTTTCGCGCTGGAGATGGCGGGCGGCGTCGGCGATTGCGATCTCGGTGGTCAGGTTCTCCTGCAGGCGGGCGTTCTCGATGGCAACGGCGGCTTGCGCAGCTACGGTGGCGACGAGGGATTCGCTGTCGGCGGTGAAGACATTCGGTTCCGGATGGCCGTAGAACATCGAGCCGAGGATGTCGCTGGAGCGTCCGATGACGGGAACGGAGAGAGGGCTGCGGACGGGAAGATGTCCGGCGGGCATACCGCGGAACGGCTCATTGTGTCCGTAGCGGGAATCGTGAGTGATGTCCGCGGAGCGGAGGATTCGTCCATCCACCATAGTTTCGGCGAATACCGCGGTGGGTCGCGGCATGGGAAAGCGGGCAAATGCGGAGGGGTCTACGCCAGAGACTTTGTAGAGCTGATAAGGGCTGCCGTCCTCGCCGACGCTGTTGTAGAAGAAGGCACCGAAGGCAGCGCCGCAGAGCTTCAGACCGGCGTCGAGGGCGGCCTGAACGATGCGTTCGAGGGACTCCTCCCGTCCGAGAAGAAGTCCGGTCTCAACGAGCAGGCGGAGGTGCTCAGCGGCCTGCACAGACGAGGGTGAATCGCCTCGTGCTGATGGGATGTGATCCGTCATGGCGATTCCGTGTACAGCTCGAGTTTAATCGAAGCGAGACAACCGGGACGCGCGAACGGAAGCAGCAAGTTTGCTGTGACGAAAAAGAAGGGCCAGTGGCCAGCGAGGAGCGGGCGGGCGATTCAGCGGCGGCTAGTAGCCGATGTGGAAGTTAATGCCGGTGGCGAACCGGAGGCTGTTTTGAACGTTAGCAGCGCCGTCAGGCAGACGGGTGTGAATGAGGTCCACTTCCACCACACGGTAGTCGAACCGGTGGTAAATGTGCAGGTTCACCCCTCCACCGGCTTCGAGATCGAGCGAGGACGCGTTGCTGGTGAGGACACCCTTTACGGGATATTGGCCCGAGGTGGCAAAGGCGTAACCGACCTTGCCCTGGACGAAGATCGAACCCTTCCGGTTCCAGGCGGTAGGGCTGATGTGGCCGATGTTGTAGGTGTAACGCGGCCCCACGAAGAAGGTGACGGTGTGGATATCTACGGTGCCGCGGAGGTTTGTGCCGGCGTTTCCGGTGCCGCCAGCGACGAAGCCTATGCCCTTCCAGGGGGCGTATGCGATCTCAGTGGAGGCGCCGCGAAGATAGAAGAAGGTCGAGGGCTGGTTGCCGACGAAGCGAGCGGCGTCCTCAATGTACATCATGCTGAAGTCGCCGCTGGCCTGGGCGTGAGCGCGCGGCGCGACCAGTGCAAGCGCGAATATCCCGGCAAGCAACACGAGCCCGCGGCGCAGGCTGCGAATGTGGCGGCTGGTTCGGGTGAGTCGCACGTGCATTGGCTGGACGCTCTCCATCTTAATCGACCGTAAGGGTCACCTTTACGGTGTGGGAAAGTGTGCCGGACGTTCCGGTCACGGTGAGCGTATAGGTTTGCGGGTCATTGCCGTAGTAGCCGGTGGATTGGTCTTGCAGGCAGCCCGTGAGGCCGGTGCTGAGGGCTGCAAGGCCGACGAAGACGAGAAGCAACCGGACGGCAGCACGGCGGCGGCGGAAGAGAAATCCTGTGGGCAGCAGAAGGAAGGCGAGGAAGGCCGGTCCTTCGCGGCGCGACGATGGACGTGCGGGTTTCGTGGGTTGGCGCAGCGAACCCGTGAGCGTAGGCGCATTGACGGTGAGGACGATGGGGGTCGTGGCGGCGCCACCCGTCACGCTAATCGGATTGAACGAGCCGGAGCCGCCGCTCGGGAGACCAGTGACGCTAAGAGCGACGGGGGCGGCGAGTGAGTTGGCGCCGATGGGCGAGACAACGAGGTTGTACTGTGTGCTGGCGCCGAGGATGATCGTGGCGGTGTTCTGCGAGCCGGTGGCAAGTGCGAGCGAGAAGTCTTCGACAACCTGTGTGATCGGCGCGGTAGTGATCGGCTGATAGAGCCCGTTGCCGGCGTAGGCGGCGGTGAGGATGTGCTGGCCGTTGGTCGCGAAGGAGGTAGTGAGGATTGCAGCGCCGCTGGTGTTCAGCGTGGCAGTGCCGATGGCTTTGGTGCCGTCGTAGAAAGTGACGGTGCCGGTGGGTGTTCCGGCTGAGGAGGCGATGGTTGCTGTCAGCGTCGTCGAACTGGAGATGAGAACTGGATTGACGGAACTGGTCAGCGTTGACGTGGTGGAGAAGTTCTGGACGTTCTCGTTAACGATGGGTGATGTCGCTGCACCGTTGGCGCCTGTTGCGGGATAGTTCGCGGTGATGGGATGCGTGCCCGGCGTGGCGAAGGAGACTGTGAGGGTCGCGACGCCGCTCGCGTTCAGCGGAGCCGTGCCGAGGATGGTTGTGCCGTCCAGGAAGGTGATCGTGCCGGTGGGTGTACCAGAGGTCGAGGTCGCGGTTGCGGTGAGCAGCGTGTTCGCGTTGACGTTTACCGGGTTGATGGAGCTCGTGAGACCGACGGTGGTCGTGAGTGTCTGAACTGTCTCGTTCAGCACAGACGATGTCGCTGCCAGGTACGGACCCGTAGCGGGATACGTGGCCGTGATGGGATGCGTGCCGGTGGTAGAGAACGAAACCGTGAGAGTGGCGACGCCGCTTGCGTTCAGCGGGGCTGTGCCGAGGACTGTTGTGCCGTCAAGGAAGGTGATGGTGCCAGTTGGAGTGCCGGAGGTGGAGGACGCGGTGGCCGTGAGGAGGGTGCTGCCGTTGACGATGACCGGGTTCACCGAGCTGGTGAGCCCGACTGTGGTGCCGAATGTTTGGACGACCTGATTCAGCACGGCGGAGTTTGCCGCCTGAAAGAATCCGGCGCCGGGATAGCTCACGGTGAGCGGGTGTGTTCCCGCTGTGGAGAACGAGACGGTTAGCGTGGCGACACCGCTGGAGTTGAGCGTGCCGGTGCCGAGGACGGTGCCGCCGTCCATGAAGGTGACGCTGCCAGCGGGCGTGCCGTACGTGGAGCTGACCGTTGCCGTCAGCGTGGTGTTCGCATTGAGATCTACCGGATTGACGGAACTGGTGAGCGAGACGGCCGGGGTGGTGATGACGGTGACGGGATTGCTGGTGCCGATGTAGGTCTGGCCAGGAGTGAAGGTTGTGTCCGTGATGGTGACGGTCCAGGTGCCGAGCGTGTTGAAGTTCAGCGCGTTTGCCGCGCTCGACAAGACCGTGAGCACACCGTTGTTGGCAGCCGTGAAGGTATAGGAAGCAAATGGGAGTTTGCAGGCTGGGTCAGTGCAGGAGAGATTGATCGTGCCGGTGTAGGTGTCGTCGAGCGTGCCGTCGTTATTAATGGCCGTTACGGTGAGGGTTGTGCCTTCGCCGGGGGTGACGGTGGAGGGCGCCACGACTACAGTGAAGTGGTCAAGCACGTGATATCCAGTGCCCGTTAGCGTGACGTTCGCAGTGACGTTGCCATCGCCGGATGCCGAGACGTTGAGGTTGCCAGTATTGATGCCTGCGATGGTGGGCTTGAATCCGATCTCGAGTGTGCAGGCCTCACCGACGAGAACCTGGGTGCCGTTGCTCCCGTTGGTGGTGTTCGGGCAGGTGCCGGTGGTGTCGGCGAAGAAGGCGCTGTTGCTGATGCTGGGAAAATCGTTGCCGGCTACCGCCAGGAGATAGCTGCCAGTGTTCTCGACGTTGAGTGCAAGGTCGCCATCCGTCGTGTCGATCGAGCCGACGAGCGTGGGTGTTGCAAAGGTCAGAGATGAGGCGGAACGCGTGACCTGCACGAGTCCGGCGACAGTGTCCGAGACGAGCAGATCGCCGGTGGGCAGCAGCATCACACCGGCGGGGGAAGTGAGAGTGGCGCCCTGGAGGGTGATGGCGTAAGGAGCGCCGCTGACGGGGAGCTCGACGAGGCGCTTGTTGCCGGTGTCTGCGATGGTGAGCCCGCCGGCCGCGTTGACCACGACGCCCTCTGGGCTTGAGAGCGTGATGCCCGAGATCGACATTACGCTGGCGACGTTAGTGTGTAGATTGATCTCCACGACCCGGTTGTTAGCCGTATCAGCGACGTAAAGATTGTCGGAGTCGTCGATGGCGAGACCCTGCGGGCTAGAGAGACCCGGACTGAGGCCTGTGAGCGTAAGGGTAGCGGCCTGGTTGCCATTTTCGGTGTCGATGCGGACGATCTTGCTTGCGCCGGCGTCGGCTACGTAGAGATAGCCGTAACCATCGAGCGCGAGGCCGGCTGGCTGGACCAACGTGACACCAGGAGTGGAGATGGCTGTCGGGGAGCCGCCGGGAGGGATCTTGTAAATGGCGGCAGTGTTCGGCGAGGAAACGTAGACCGTGCCGTCGCCGGCAACGGCAATGGAGGAGAATGGCGCGGAGGTGGTCGATGCAGGAATCGTGCCGAGCAGCGTGGCGTTGCCAACGCTGGTGCTCTCGAGGACGCGACCGTTGAGTGCGTCGTCGACGTAGAGGTTGGCGGCGCCGTCGTACGCGGTTGAGGAGGGGTTGATAGCCGCTGGGCTGATGCCGGTGAGCGAGGTGGTTGCCACTGCAGTGGCGGGCGAGACGACCATCTGCGGTCCCAGGCCTGCGCCGCGCAGCGGAACCCGGTTGGTGACATTGCCGCTACCGTCCTCCACCAGGAGCTCGCCGATGCGAAGACCGAGGACGGACGGTGAAAAGGTCACAGAGATGGTGCAGGACGTCGAAGCGGTGAGGGTCCCGACACAGGTCTGAGTCGAGGCGGCGAAGTCCTTGCCGGTAACGCCGAGGGTAAACGCGATGATGGGACCGACCGTGACGGGAGGGCTGCCGGCCGGAACGAAGAAGGTGAGGGTGGTAACGCCGGAGGTGCTGCCGAGGTTGATGCCGCCGAAGTCGACGGGGCCGCCGGGGGAGAGCGATTGGGCAGAGGCCGATGAGGAGAATCCAGCGAATCCGAGAAGAACGAGCAGCAGCAGGGGGAAACGAAAGCGGGTACGTTGCCGTGCAGCCCAGCCGGGGAGCCCGTGGTGGCGGGCGCAATCTTCGCGCGGCATGTGCATTCGATCCTCCACCCTGCGGCCCTAAAGCCAGGTTGCGGGCGCGAAAAAGGCGAGGTATCGCCCTCAAGGAGCTCGCGCCTGAAAGCGCTCCTTCGAAAAACCCCGGGAAAACCGGCGGCTCATGGCATGATGCGCCGCCTCGTGGCCCTCTGCGCGTTGAGGTTTGCCCGAGGTGGCTAATTTAGCAGCACCACGACGGTAATCCCCTCCCCCGAAGGGGGATGGTGCGCCAGAACGAAAGCGGCAGTGACCCAGGCGAGACGGTGCTATGCTTGCGGGCAAACGCTAAATTTCAAAGCGCTTCAAAGCAGCAACCCGACCGCGGGAGGGTGAGGAAAACGGGATGAGTTCTGGGGGATGGACGACATCGCAGAGTACGGAAGTGGCTGCTGGTGGTGACCATCGTCAGCAGCCGGCCTACATGCTGCGGCCGCTGAGTCTGGGAGAGATTCTGGACCGCAGCTTCGCGGTGTACCGGGCGAACTTCTGGCTGTTCGTCGGGATCGGGTCATTAAGTGCGGTCGTCAGGTTAGTTCTGAATGCGATTCAGGTTGTGATCTTTCACGGAATTGTGCCGACACCGCAGCAGGTTCAGGCGCAGTTCCATCAGCAGGCGGTGGCGAGGCAGGTCGGGGTTGGGATCACGGCGCTGGTGTTCCTTCTTGCGTCTGCGGTGACGCAGGCAGCAGCCGTCTGGGCGCTCAGCGAGGTCTACCTCGGCAGGCGCGCAACGATCGGCCAATCGATTCGGTCCGTTGCGGGGCGAACATTGCGGTTTGTCGGCATAGCGCTGTGGCAACTCTGGAGTGCCGCGTGGGTATTGGTTCTGGTTGCCGGTGTGGGGACCCTGTTGCTGTTCGGACTGGGAGTAATGCGCTCGCCATGGATCGGCGGAACTCTGATGTTCCTGGGGATTGCGGGCGGCGGCGTGTACGGCGTGTTCGCCTTCATAAGAAATTCACTGGGCGTGCAGTCTGCGGTGCTGGAGCAGTTGAAGATTCGGGCTGCGATGCGGCGGAGCAAGGTGCTGGCCGCGGGCGCGAAGGGACGAATCTTTGTTGTGTACCTGATTACGTGGTGCCTATTCCTCGTGGCGGGCATTCTAGAGATGCCACTGAGCCTGTTGCTCGTGTACGGCGCGATGCGCGGAGAGAAACACATAGCAGTACAGGTGGTGATGCTGCTGGTGAACTTCATCGCGTACTCGGCGGTTGTGCCGGTAATGATGATCGGGCTTACGCTGGTGTACTTCGATCAGCGGGTCCGGCAGGATGGACTGGATCTGCTGCTCATGCTTGACGGAGGAGTTCAGGCCGAGACGGGCGGCAGCGCTTCACCGACCCTGCAGACAGGCGAGCCGGCGAGCGATGCAGCGGCGCTGTAATCGTGAAAAGCAGGCACTGTACTGGGCGCGAGCGCTTCTGCTCCTCGCGATGATAGGCACTTGTGCGTGCTCCGTGCGTGCACAGAGACTTGCGGCGGCCGTTCACACGCAAGCTGTCGCAGCCAAAGTGCCGGCTCTGACCGGTGCACAGCAGGCGGATTTCGCACGCGCGCAATCTGCAGCGCAGAGGATTCTTGCACGCGCGGAGTTTCAGCGGCCAGAGCCCACGTGGTGGGACCGATTCAAGGCCAAGATCAATGAGATCCTTGTGCGGTTCTTTCTCGGGGTGGACCGGGTGACCACGCAATCGCCGTGGGTAGGAAGAGCGCTGGAGTGGCTCCTGTTTGTTGTGGCGGCCGTCGGAGTTCTGGTGTGGGTTCTGCGCACGGTACAGCGGCAGAGACTTCGTGTGGCGCTCGGCGGGCAGGCTGCGCAGGCGATGACACGAAGCCGGGAGACAGAGAACTGGCGACAACTGGCTGAACGCGAAGCATCGAGAGGCGCATGGCGCCAGGCAATTCATGCGCTCTACTGGGCTGCAATCATGCACCTGGAGCAGCGGCGCGCGTGGAAGCACAATGAGTCACGCACTCCGCGGGAGTATGTTCGCTTGCTGAGGGCCGGCTCCGACGAACAGCGTGAGCTGCGCAGCCTCACCAACTCGCTCGAACAGAGCTGGTATGGGCAACGTGAGCCGGATGAGCTCGAGTTTGGCGCCGCGCGCAAAAGCTTTGATCGGTTGTCGGCGAATACACCGCAACACGGGGGCACGGGCGGAGGGCAAGCGTGAGCGGCGCACAGTGGAGCGATCGGAAAATCGTGCTGTGGATGGGCTCGATCATCCTGCTGCTGATCGTCGCAGTGAGCGTGCTCGCACCCGCTGGCGCCGACGAAGACTTGCAACCGACGACATACAACACCGGACCGCGGGGAGCAAAGGCGGCCTTCCTGACCTTGCAGGCAATCGGGCGATCGACCTCGCGCCTGGAAGGGTCGATCGGTCAGTTGGGCGGCGTGGATGCGTCACGTACTACGCTCGTGCTCGCTGCCCCGCTTTATAGCGCACCGGACTATGACGCGATTGCGAATGCCGTGAAGCAGTTCCTCGAACGCGGCGGGCACGTGCTGACGACCGGACCCACAGGCGCTTTGCTGTTGCCCGATGGCAAAGCGGGACCGCCGACGGTCTTCCTGGGCGACGCCTGCCACACCAACCCCGCGGATGGACCTCTCGCCGCTGCGGGCCGGGTGCCAATATTGGATCGGAGCGCGTGGGACGGCAAAAAGAACGTGGAGATTGCGCACCGCTGCGGAGAAGATGCAGTCGTGGTGCGGATGCACGTGGGGCGTGGCGAAGCCGTCTGGTGGAGTTCTGCGAGCCCACTGACGAATGCGCAATTGAAGAACGACGCAGACCTGCGGCTGCTGCTATTGAGCGTCGGCGATGGACGTGCGGTTCTTTGGGATGAGTCACTGCATGACGCCCCGCGGGGATTGTGGAGTGCTGCACGGGGCTTGCCCCTGCGATGGCTCATCGCACAGATCGCGCTGGTTGCGGTGCTGCTGGTGCTTAGCTTCAGCCGCAGGAATGGGCCGCTGCGCGCGCCCGTAGCACTGCCAAGGAGTTCGCCCGTGGAGTTTGCGACATCGATGGGTGACCTGTACGAGAAGGCGCGCGCGACCACTGCAGCAACCGACGCTGCGCGACGAAGATTGCTGCGCACGATCGTGCGCGATGCGGGTGTGCCTCAGGCCACGTTGGCGGAGGGAAGTCAGGCGATCGTAAGCGCGTTGCAGGAGCGGCTCGGCGGAGACTGGCAGATTGTGGGCGAGAACCTGGAAAAGGCAAATGGGGCGGCAGCGGAGAGTCCGACACAACGCGAAGCGCTGGCGATCTCCCGGGCGCTCTCAGAAGATGCGGAGAGGATTCGCGCGGCCGCGCGCGGTGGACGCTCACTAAACGTTGGTGCTGCAGGCGCGGTGTAGTTTTTTGGGGTCTGGAAGCTGCAAGGACAGGAGCAGGTGAATGAACGACGGAGTAGCGAACGCGAGTGATCTGTTTGCACGCGGGCAACAGGAGATCGGGCGCATTATCGCCGGACAGCAGGAGCCCGTGGCGCAGGCGCTGCTGACAATGCTGTGCGGCGGACACGCCCTGGTAGAGGGTGTGCCCGGCGTGGCGAAGACGCTGGCGGTGAAGACGCTGGCGCGTTTTCTCGGCTTGGAATTTCGGCGAATCCAGGGAACGCCCGACATGATGCCCGCGGACATCCTGGGCACAAGCGTCTTTTCACCGCCGTTTGGCGACAAGCCGGGAGAGTTCACGTTTCACCATGGGCCGGTGTTTACGCAGTTTCTACTGGCGGACGAGATCAACCGCATGCCGCCGCGCACGCAGGCGGCGCTGCTCGAATCGATGGAGGAGCGACAGGTGACCGCAGACGGCGAGCGGCACGCGCTGGATGATTTCTTCACTGTCTTTGCGACGCAGAACCCGGTGGAGTTCGAGGGCACCTACCCGCTTCCGGAGGCGCAGCTCGATCGCTTCCTGCTAAAGATCAAGGTTGGGTATCCAGAGCTCGCGGAGGAGCGCGTGGTGCTGGAGCGGCATCACGCGTCGACTGAAGCTGCCGGGCTCGCGGATACGCCGATTGATGCAGTGCCCTTTGAGGTGCTCGCGCAGGCCCGGCGTGAGATTCGCGCGGTGCGTGTTGAGCCGGCAATCTTCGATTATCTGCTCGCCCTCGTGCGAAGGACGCGCGAGTGGCCGGCGATCGCACTGGGCGCCA
The DNA here is from genome assembly GCA_036273275.1 of Bryocella sp. Lineage (GTDB taxonomy): Bacteria > Acidobacteriota > Terriglobia > Terriglobales > Acidobacteriaceae > Granulicella. Next base: position 9,200 of record DASUHZ010000046.1, on the reverse strand, counting down.
GCCCGCGCGCGAGTGCTTCGCTGCTGTTGGTAGCGAAGGCCACGGCGGCGCGCGAAGGGCGCGACTTCGTTGTTCCGGATGATGTGAAGGAGGCAGCGGTGCCGGTCCTACGGCACCGGCTTGTGTTGCGGCCGGAGGCGGAGCTCGAGGGGCTGGACGCTGACCGAGTGGTACGTGAGGTACTGGCGGCGACGGCCGTTCCGAAGTAGCGATGCAGACACTCGTTCCAGAATCCGCAAGCGGTATGGCGAAGCCGATGGGTCGCATCGGACGATGGGCCGGCTTTGGCCTGACCGCGAGAGCGCTGCTGCTATTCTGCGCCGGCCTGCTGCTCGCGATCCCGTTATTCTGGCATCCGCGCCGAATCGGATTCATGCTCGCCTGGGATGTGCTTCTGCTGGTCGTGTGCATCGCCGACGCTGCGCGTCTCCCCCGCGCCGAGACGCTCATGGTTTCGCGGCGGTTTCTCGACTCGCCGCAACTTGGTGAGCCAACACGCATGGAGATTGCGATCCGCATGGAAGCGGACGCGGTGATCGACGCCCGTGTGGTGGATGATCTGCACCCAGAGCTGATCGCCTCCCCCGAAGCTCAGCGCATCGAAGTCTTTCCTCGCGAGGAGGCCGTTTGCAGCCAGACAATCTGGCCTGGCGAACGAGGCGATTTCACACTCGGGAAGGTGTATGTGCGTTACCGCGGAGCTATGGGGCTGATCGAGCGGTGGACGGCAGCAGAGCCGGCGACCGCATCTGGCGCAGCGCAGCGGGTGCGGGTGTTTCCGGCGCACGAAGACAGCCGCGGGCGGGCGGCGTTCTTCCTGTTGCGTGCCCGGCAAATTGAGTTGCAGCGCCGCAAGTTGCAGTTGCGCGGAGCAGGGCGTGAGTTTGAGAGCCTGCGCGACTTCCAGCAAGGCGATGAGATGCGGTCCGTTTCGTGGACAGCAACGGCCCGGCGGGGAAAGCTCGTGGCGCGGCAGTTCACGGCCGAGCGTTCGCAGCAGGTGTGGGTTGTGCTGGACGCAGGAAGGTTGTCGCGTACTGCCTTCCAACTTCGCCGCGGCGGGCCAGAGCTTGTAGGCGAGACCGTGATGGAGCGCGATCGCGCGCACCGGATGACGGTCACGCAACTGGATCAGGCGACGACTGCGGCCGTGATGCTGGCGCAGGTCGTCAGCGGATCCGGCGACAAGTTCGCGATGCTTGCGTACGGTCGCGAGGTGAAGCAGGCGCTGCCGCCAGGTGCGGGCGTTGTGCACACGCGGCTACTGCTCGATCTGCTGAGCCAGACCAGGGCCGATGCGGCCGAAGCCGACCATCTGAACGCTGTTGCGCGACTGAAGATGCTGCAGCGTCGGCGCGGGCTGATGGTATGGATCACGGAGCTGGTTGACTCGGCAGGCAGGCCGGAATTGGTGACTGCGGCGAGCGAGCTCGTGCGCAGACATCTGGTGGTGCTCGTGCTGCTGAAGCATCCAGAACTCGAGGAACTGGCTGCGCGCGTGCCGAAGACACGTGAGGAGATGTTCCACAGCGCCGCGGCACAGGAGATGCTCGAGCGCCGCCGCGAGACGATTGCGCATCTGGAACGGCAGGGTGTTCTGATCGTCGAGACAACGGCGGAAGAGGTGGGCGCGCGGGCGGTGAGCCAGTATCTTGAGGTGAAGGCGCGCGGGCTACTGTAGGCTCTAACTCTTGTTGTGCTTCTTCAGAAGGTCGAGCACTTCTTCTGCGTGGCCCTCCGGCTTCACATTTTCGAAGACATGCACCAGTTTGCGGTCTGGTCCGATGAGGAATGTGGTCCTCGCGACGCCTGTGACCGGCTTGCCATACATCGTCTTATTTCGCAGGAGGTCGAAGCGCTTGATGAGCATCTCATCGGAGTCAGCGAGCAGAGGATATTGGATGTCGTATTTCTCCGCGAACTTTTTCTGCGCCCGGATGGTGTCGCGCGAAATGCCGAGAACGACCGCTCCGGCCTTTTTCAGCTTGGCGAACTGATCGCGAAATCCGCAGGCTTCGATGGTGCAGCCGGGCGTGTCGGCGCGCGGATAGAAGAACAGAATGACGGGCGAACCTTTGAACTGCGAAAGCGTGACAGGATTGCCGTCTTGATCGGGGAGGGTGAAATCTTCAACGAGATCGCCGGGTTCGGGTTGCGGCATGCGTGCTCCTTCTGTTGTGTCGAAGCAAGGATATCGCGCCGGGATGTCAGTTGAAGAGCGAGAGCTGAGGTTCGTGCGTGCGAGATTTGCGACGAGGCGCGTCATCGAAGACCGTACGGCCGCCGATCGAAGACGAGATATGCCGCTCATGTTCCAGCACCGCAGTGAAGTCGGCCAGCGGCTGGCGATCGTGCTCAACCGCGCGCGTGAGGCGGTCCAGCCGTTTGAACCCCTCGAGCTTTTCGGTGTGGCCGAGGCGTGCCGCGTTCAGCGAGCGGCGCAGGATTGCGAGCGATTCGTCGTAGGTCTTGAGCGGCACAGGAAACGGATGGCCATCCTTGCCGCCGTGCGCGAACGAGAAGCGCGCGGGATCGGCAAAACGGCCCGGGGCTCCGTGAACCACCTCCGCGATCAGGGCAAGGGATTGCAGCGTGCGCGGGCCAAGTCCTTCGACAAGAAGCAGGGAGGCGAAGTCGCGAAGCTCCCGCTCGTGCGCGACCGCGAGTACGGCGCCAAGGCGCTTCAGGTCGACGTCCTTTGCACGCACGTCATGATGCGCAGGCATCGTGAGTCTGCGGGCTTCCTGCAATGACGTCTCCACCGGCTCCCGCGCAATCGTAAGAAGCGCGTTCTGCGCTTTCGCTGCGCGGCGGTCAACGAGGTTCAGAATTCTGCCCTGCGGCTGTCCGAGGATGGCGGTGTGTGGGTCCGACACGAAGTCGCGCACTGTCGCAGAATGCCAGTGATAGCGGCGCGCGAGATGATTGGCTGGATTCATGCCCTGTTGAATGACGGCCCACTCACCGGAATCGTGAACGACGAAGGCATGCAGATAAAGCTGAAATCCATCTGCGATCGCGTTGTTGTCGATTCGCGCGGTAAGACGACTGGTCCGCGCGAGGACTTCAGCATCGAGTCCGTTACGCGAAGAGACCGCGCGCAGTTCATCGGGTGTGCGTTTGGAGTGGCGTCCACGCCCGCCGCAGACGGTGAAGCCGAGATCCGCAACTCGCGGGTTCAGGCCGCGCTTGAGCGCGCCGACAACGGAGGTGGTGATGCCGGACGAGTGCCAGTCCATGCCCATCACGCAACCGAGAGCCTGGAACCAGAACGGATCGCTGAGGCGCGTCAGGAACTCCGACGTGCCGTAACACAGGATGATCTGCTCGGTGATGGCCGCGCCAAGTGCAGTCATCCGCTCCGCGAGCCAGGGCGGAACACGGCCGTTATGCAGCGGGAGGTCAGCGGTTCCGGAGCGCTTCACGGGTTGGGTCCCTCCGGCATTACTTCTTCATTTTCGCTTAAATTTCGCTGCTCCTGCTGAGAGAAAAGGCCGCCATGTCGATGGCGGCCTTTTCAGAGCGCAGCTTTGGTTAGATCAGCACGGGTTCGCGCAGATCGTCTTCAATCTCCTGATCGGTGGACGCGATCGAGCTGGCCTGCGGGAAGTAGGCATTCGAGACATATTGCCCCAGCATCCGGTGAGTGTTGAAGAAGGTTCCGTTAATCGCGATACAGTGCCGGCGGAGGCGCGCGAACGCGTCCTTGTTGGCGTAGAGCGGCGCGATGACGGTCTCGAGCTTCGTGTAGAGATGCTCGGCTTCGCGAACCTCATCGTCGAAGTCGTCGACGGACCAGCCGGTGATGTTTTCGGCGCAACCTTCAATCCACCAGCCGTCGAGCACCGAGAGTGAGGGCACGCCATTCAGCGCAGCCTTCATGCCGCTGGTTCCGGAGGCCTCATACGGGCGGCGCGGCGTATTCAGCCACACGTCCACGCCATTGGTCAGCTGCTCGCCGAGATCCCAATCGTAGTTCTCGAGGTACAGAATCTGCAGCTTCGAAGAATGCAACCGGGCGGCATCGGCGACGACCTCGCGGATAAGGGCCTTGCCGGCGTTATCCGCGGGGTGAGCCTTGCCCGCAAAGAGAATCTGCAGCCCGCCGATGCGCTCGGCGAGATCGTGCAGGCGCTGACCATCCTTAAAGAGCAGCGTTGCGCGCTTGTAAGTGGCCACGCGGCGCGCGAAGCCGAGTGTCAATATGCCGGGGTCCAGCTCGACGCCCGTGCGAGCCTTCACGGTGGCGAAGAGGCGCTCCTTGCCGCGGGAATGTGTCGCGTCGATCACTTCAGGCTCGATGCCGTAAACCGAACGGAAGTACTGATTGTCGTGACGCCACTCCGGAATTTCTTTGTCGAAGAGCTTCTGGAAGGGCTGCGAAAGCCATGTGCCCGCATGCACGCCATTGGTGATCGCGTGGACGCGATATTCAGGAAACATTCCCTGCGAGACCTTGCCGTGCTGCATCGCCACGCCGTTCACATAGCGCGAAAAGCGCAGCGCGAGGTAAGTCATGTTCAGCAAGCCGTTGTGGGGTGCGCCGAAGCGTTCGATGCAGGCGGCGCGTTCGTGGCCGAGAACCGAGTACATCTGGTCCAGCCCAAACTGGTCGTGCCCGGCGGGAACGGGTGTGTGCGTCGTGAAGACGCAGGTCTCGCGAACCGCCTCGGCGTCCGACTCAGAGGCGTTGCGCAGCGGAGCTCCGTGCAGCCGGTCTTCCAGCAGACCGATGGTCAGCAGAGCGGCATGCCCCTCATTCATGTGGCAGACTTCCGGCTGGCAGCCGAGCGCGTGGAGCAAATGAATCCCGCCCAGGCCAAGGATCGTTTCCTGGCATAGGCGGTAATACGTGTCGCCGCCGTAGAGATGGTCTGTCAGGGTGCGGTCGTAGGGATCGTTGCCCTCGATGTCGGTGTCCAGCAGGAAGACCGGAATGACGTGGCCTGTGCAGCCGATGACATCAAAGCGCCAGGCGCGGATCGACAGATCGCGGCCCTGCATTGAAATGCTGATTATCGTGCCGGCTGGGGGCAGCGTGGTCTCCGGCGACCAGACGACGTCCGACTCGGTCTGCTGACCGGAGGAGTCCAGGTGCTGCTGAAAATAGCCATGCCGGTGCACCAGCGAGATGGCGACCATGGAGGCGCCGGTGTCGGCCGCCGAGCGCAGTGTGTCGCCGGCAAGCATGCCGAGACCGCCCGAGTATGTCGGGAGATCTTTGCGGAGGGCTATTTCCATCGAGAAGTACGCGATTTTGCGGTCAGCGAGGTCGACGGAAGTGTTGGAGGAAAACGTTTGATGGGCCGAAGGGGTCAGGTCACTCATGCGCAATCGAGAATCCATTTCTCCAAACGGTGTACGCAATAGCACCGCTGGGTTGCAGGGGTTTGAAGTGAGACGCGGGTTCGGCCCGGCACGACACGAAATCCTGCAAGTTTCCTAAGAAAAGAGTACCAAACTCGCGCCAAATTGCCCTTATTTGCATGCACCTGGATGTGGATCGCAAGGCATTAACTCCTTGATTCTCTATGAGCTAATCCGGCAACTCTCGAAGAATCAATGGATAGGAGCGGCGAAACCGAATTTCATGGCCAGGCCCAGAACCAAGGCGAGTACCACCGCTACGGTGGAAGTCAGGACCGCGGACCGCAAACGGTGCCGGGCGGCGCCGATCAGCAGGAATAAGACGTACAGGATGAACATGAAAACGACGCCATCGAGCACGAAATAACGATTCCCGCTGAGAGCGACCTTCCAATCCGGAACATGCGAAGCCGGGATTCCCGCAAGAAGTGAGCCAGCTAAGAAGACCACAAGAAAGAGGATTGTCTCCAAAATGACGGCAATGGCACGCTTCATGGGGCCCCTTTCAAAATGGAGGAAGATGTGACAAGTCTAGCGCAGAGCGTTCGAAATCTGTGAGTTATCGTAGTGAAGCCTCGTACACAGCAAAGCGCCGCTCCAACTCCCATTGCTGAGCTGCCTTTTCGTTGGCGTCCAACAGAGCCTGGCAGGCACGAGACGGCGTGCTCTTCGCTGTAATGGCCGCTGCGCATGCCGGCTTGCGGTGGCCGAAATCGTCCGGGGTGACGTAGAGGCTTTCGCCGTGCAGGAAGCTGTGTTCGAGCGACGCGCGGGCTGACTGCTTGAGCTCGGCGTAAGTCAAGTCCTGCTCGTCGGCGGCCTTGACGTACTCGTGGGTCAGGTCGATCCGGGAGACGCCCTCGTCGTCGGTAGAGAGCGCAAACGGCACATGGGCCGCGAGATAGGCGTGCAGCGGATGATCCGCGCCGGTAATACCGAGGATGACGTCGTTCGACGTCAGGTTCACCTCAACCATGATGTGCTTCTCCGCCATCTCGTGCAGCAGCCGTAGCGGGTTGTCCTCATAGAGGACGTCCACGCCATGGCCGATTCGCTCGGCGTGGCCGAGGTTTACGGCGTCGCGGATATGAAATGTGAGGCCGGTGGGCGGCACCATGCCGGGTGCGAGCTCGCCTGCATGCAGTGTGATGTGGACCTTTGGATAAACAGAATGCAGATAATCAAGCATCTGCATCTGCAGGTGATAGTCGCGCATCGAGATATAGCCGTCTTCGGGCATCACGAAGTTGATACCGACGACGTCAGGATCAGCATTCGCAACTTCGAATCCGAGTAGCGTCTGCGCAAAAACCTGCTGCGGTGGAAACCCGCGGAGAACCTGGTAGAGGAAATGGATCTGAATGTGGCACGCCGGCGACGCATTGTTCGGTAACTCGCAGTGCTCGATATGGTTGCGAGTGTCAAGAGCACGCGACAGCTCAGCGCGATCCACGGGAAGCTCGTCCCGCAGACCTGCGCCGATCAATTTGTCGCGAAGGGCGGAGAGTTGCGCGGGAGCAATTGAGTTCTCTGCAGCTTCGGGCCAGCCGACTTTATAGCCGAGCGCCGCGGCGTGCGAGAACGTCGGCGTCTGCATGATCTCCAGATATTGTTCGTTCTGAGCGGCCGCACGCGTGGCTACCTCATCGAGCCACTCGCCGGAGTGGTCCTTGAGTCCGCCAAATCGCGCAAAGGTTGCGAAGAACTGGTCATGACCGTTGATTCCTTCCGTCGCGACGAACGCGCGCATCGAGAAGCTATCGACTAACTCGTCATACAGCGCCTGGTTTTTGAAGGCATCGGAAACGGGAGCCTGGCCTCGATCGCACTTTTTCGCTTTGCTGTCCTGCGGCGGGACGAAATGCAATGCGTCCTGTCCCGTGGCGACCTGCGGAGAACCGGGCTCGACAGGCGCGACGCATAGGCCGTCCCGTGCGGCATCGTCGATAAATGTCTCGGCATACACAGCGCCCGAGAGATGCATGTGCAGATCTGCGCCTTTGGGCATTGTCCTGAGCAGCGCGTAGAGCTCGGGATTGCCAGCTTTTTTCGCCGCTTCGAGAACACGCTCTGCGCGCACCTCGCCGGGTCTCGCGGCCTGCGCATACAACGCGGTGGTGGAAAGAAATGCTGCAAAGAGATAACAAACTGAGCCGCGAACCATGAGCGCTCTCCGGGCATGCGACGATCTGTCGCGCATTGTGCTGCAAATCTATGTTCTGAAGATGATACGAGAGCACCGTCGAGGCACTCGGGTTTGGCGCATTCGTGGCGCATTGGTATACTGCAAATCGACGTCTCTGAGGCTGCGCGCGTGCGATGCGGGCTGCCAGTTCCCTCCCCGCACAGGCAGGCGAAATCAGAACGATGCAGTCCGGCGGCGACTCCGCTGCCCCGGATGTGCCGTGAGCGCGGAGGCCAGGTAGCTCAGTGGTAGAGCGCGGCCCTGAAAAGGCCGGCGTCGGCGGTTCGATCCCGTCCCTGGCCACCACAATCAGAAGCTTGAGAACGGGCCTACATTCGGCTTCTGGCAAACTGCGCTAGCGCTCTCATCATCTGGCCTAACTATCTTGGCGCACATCTCAGCAGACTGATTCACTGGCGCCCATTTCTCGGGCAGTCTCAGGTATCTCACACTCGTAAACCGAAACCGAGGACGGCAGTCTAGCGAATGATCTGTCCCCCATTCACATCCAGCGTGATGCCTGTCAAATGTCGTGCCGCGTCGCTCGCCAGATAGGCTACAGCAGCTGCTACGTCCTCCGGTAGGCCGATGCCCAGAGGAATTGTCGAGGAGATCGACTCTATCTCACGTTTGGTGTGCGCACTTCGCAATAGCTGGGTATCCGTCATGCCCGGTGCAACAGTGTTGACGGTAATGCCAAATGGAGCTCCAGTGCGTGCGAGCGTTTTGGCCATAGAATGAATCGCACCTTTGCTGGCGGCATACGCTATATATCCGGTCAGGGCGCCCTGATGAACAACTCCGGAACCTATAAAGATGACTCTGCCGCCGGTCTTCTGTCGGCGCATTCGCTGCATGCCATATTTCGCGCAAAGAAAGGTCGCAGCAACATTCGTGCGAAAAACAGCTTCCCATTCTTTCAGGGTTACGGCAAAGATGTTCTTGGAGTTTGTGACCGCCGCATTACACACGAGAATATCGAGGCGTTTTCCCCAGCGCTCGATTGCCAGAAACATCTCGCGCACGCGGGAAGGATTCGAAACATCGGCAGGATACGCGAGTGCCTTTCCGCCCTCCGCTTCAATTTCCGCCACGATGGAACGCGCCCTCTTCGCCATCACATCGTTGACCATCACATGCGCGCCTGCCGAAGCGAGTTGACGCGCGATCGCGGCACCAATACCGCGACCGGAGCCTGTAACAAGCGCCACTTTTCCGTTCAGTTCAGAAAGCCCAAATTGCATCGGAATCTCCTTGCCGCGGAGTCGTATGGGCGAATCCAGTCTCGTATGAAACGTCGTTCTCAGCATAGAACGTTCGGCCAACGACATCAGTCCGGAGACCGGCCACGAGGCCGTGTGCGGCATGACTGGTGCCACCGGGAAATACCATAGATCCTACTGTCGTGAATCAGAAGCGAACTGGTCGATACCGCGTCGAGGCCGCATTCACCTGTTTCAAGCCGGGGCGCTTGAAGTGCTGCTCACGGTACGCGAGTCACGCGATAGGGTTGACAGTCTAGACTTCTGGTTATATAGCTAGACGCCAACATCAGGCTCACTTCATTTGGTTTTGCACGAACGGGTCGCTTATGGAATTCCAGTTCTTTATTGGCTGAACGAAGCGTTCGCGTGATCTAAGAGTCCGT
>DASUHZ010000045.1:0-10065 GCA_036273275.1 Bryocella sp. | reverse complement strand
GTGTGCGGCCGTTGCGCCGACGTTTCCGGCGCCTACGATTGTGACTTTTTTACGCATGAATGAGGTCCTTCAGAGTGGTGTTTCGAGACCCCTCCATGATAGCCGCCGGAGGCGGTGACCGTCGCGTCTGTGCGATGAACGGACGGTGTGCCAGATTGCTGGCATCCTAATGGGTATGTGCGGGCGATATCTTCGGCGGAGCTATAAGCAGCGGATTGCGGAGGCGTTTCATCTTGGGCGGCTGCCCGAGGATTTCGTGCTGCCGCCGGATTACAACGTGGCACCGACGACGTTTCAGCCAGTGATCCGGTTGAATCGCGACACCGGCGAGCGTGAGGTCGTGATGATGCGGTGGGGGCTCATCCCCTGGTTCGCGAAGTCTGCTGAGGAGTTCAAAGGGTTTTCGACGATCAACGCGCGCGCGGAGAATGTGCAGGAGCGAGCACTGTGGCGGAGACCGTTTGAGAAGCGACGCTGCCTGGTTCCTGCGGACGGGTTTTATGAGTGGCAGAAGATCGACAAGAAGACGAAGCGGCCGTTTGTTTACACGCTGACGAAAGGCCAGCCATTCGCGTTTGGAGGGTTATGGGACGCGTGGAAGGACCCCAGCAACGGCGAGTGGCTGCAGACGTTCGCGATCATCACAACGACGGCGAATGAGCTGGCGGCCGAGGTGCACGATCGCATGCCGGTAATTCTCCATCCACGGGACTATGATCGCTGGCTGCAGCGCGGCGAGGCGTCGCACTTACCGATTGATTTGCTGCGGCCGTATGAGTCGGAGGAGATGCAGGCGGCGCTGTGTAATCCGGCGGTGGGCAATGCGAAGAACAACGGGCCCGAGCTTTTGATTTGCCCGAACCCGCCTGAGTCGCCGGATCTGCTGAACAGTCGCTAGCCGAAAGACACTCGGCTCAACCCCACTTCGCGGTCTCCCAGAGGTAGAACGGGTTGCCGTCGGGGTCGGCGAAGTGGGCGAAATTGCCTTGAGGTGTGCGCTTCACTTCTTCGTTGAAGCGGACGCCGGCGGCGGAGAGGCGCTGCACGGCCGCGTCGACGGGCTCGTTGATTTCGAGGCCGATCTCGATGCTGCCTTTGGCTCCTGCGCTTTCTCCGTCACGCTTCGGATGCAGGCCGAGCGTGAGGGAGTCACCGGCGCGCACGGTGGCCCAGTGTTCGCCGTAGTGATCGATGAGCTTGAACGCGAGTGTCTCGGTATAGAACTTTACCGAAGCGCTCACGCTGGAGACGTAGAGGGTTGCGTTACCGCCGGTAATCATCTTTGCCTCGCTTTCTAGAGTCGCGTGGCCCCAGCTGCTTCACATACTCCGCTAGCGTCAGCCCATGTTTTCGATCATGCGGGTGGCGAACTCGCTGGTCTTGACCTTGGTTGCGCCCTGCATCTGGCGTTCGAAGTCGTAGGTGACGTACTTCTGCTGGATGGTCTTCTCCATTGAGTTCTCAATGAGGCGCGCGGCCTCGTGCCAGCCGAGGAAATCGAACATCATGACGCCGGACAGCATGACGGAGCCGGGGTTGATGACGTCCTTGTCTGCGTACTTGGGCGCGGTGCCGTGGGTGGCTTCGAAGACCGCGAAGCCGTCACCGATGTTGGCGCCGGGGGCAATGCCGAGACCGCCGACCTGCGCGGCTGCGGCATCGGAGATGTAGTCGCCGTTGAGGTTGGTGGTGGCGAGGATCGAGTAGTCGCTCGGCCGGATGATGATCTGCTGGAAGATCGAGTCAGCGATGCGATCGTTGACCAAAATCTTCTTCTTCCACTGGCCGTTGCCGTGCGATTTGCCGATGGAGGCGACGACGTCCTTCACTTCCTGGACGATGGAGTCGCCGAACTCTTTCGGCGCGAACTCGATGCCGGGCTCAACGAGGGCGGCGTTCTCTTCAGGCGTGAGCTTGGGGTTCTGCTCGAGGTTGCCGAGGATCCAGCTCTCGCGCTCGGTGACGGTCTGGTCGCGGAACTCCTGCGTGGCGACCTCATAGCCCCACTCGCGGAAGGCGCCTTCGGTGAACTTCTGAATATTGCCCTTGTGGACGAGGGTGACGACCGTGCGCCCATCATCAATTGCGCGCTGGATAGCGGCGCGGACGAGGCGCTTGGAGCCGGTGATGGAGATTGGTTTAACGCCGACGCCGGAGTCCGCGCGAATTTTCTTCTTCGTGCCCTGGAGCATCTCGTTGTTGACGAAGAAAATGAACTTTTCGGCTTCGGGCGTACCCTCGCGGAACTCGATGCCCGCGTAAATGTCCTCGGTGTTCTCGCGGAAGATGACGACGTCGAGCTTTTCCGGCGCCTTCACGGGGCTGGGGACACCGGCGTAGTACTTGACCGGGCGAATGCACTGGTAAAGGTCCATCAGCTGGCGCAGCGCGACGTTCAGCGAGCGGATGCCGCCGCCGACGGGTGTGGTCAGCGGGCCTTTGATGGAGACGCGGAAGTCGACCGTCGCCTTAACGGTGTCATCTGGCAACCAGTTCTTTGTCTGGCGGAACGCTTTTTCACCGGCGAGGACCTCAAACCACGCGACCTTGCGCTTGCCGCCGTAGGCCTTCTGGACGGCCGCATCGAAGACGCGCTGCGAGGCCTTCCAGATATCGCGGCCAGTGCCGTCGCCTTCGATAAAGGGGATGATCGGGTTGTCGGGGACGGTGTATTTTCCGTCGGCGTACTGGATCGCCTTGCCGTCAGTGGGAACGGCGATGCCGTTGTAGCTGGTCTGCATGAGCTTGCTCCTCAGAAAATCGGGGATTCGGCCAAGCTAACAAAGCGGCGCGACGACTGGCAACGCGGGTGTGCGCTAAACGGCTATTGGCGCGTGAGCTCGAACGAACCGGTTCCCTGGCGGTCGCATGCTCCGCCAACGACCGCGGCGCCGATAACCTCAAGCTTGCCGGACGTGACGTCCTCGATATCTGCCGGCATGTCCAGTCGCGATCCGTCGTTCATTGTGAACGATGCGAGGAGGTGTGATCCCAGTACGCCTTCGAGCTGCGGCTGTGTCGGGATGATGGTGCCGCTGGTGAAACATGGGCTGCCTTGCACCTGGACGGTGCCAGCGAGCACTCCGCCATTGATTGCCTGAATCTGCGTGGTCGTCTGCTGCTGCTGAAAAATGAACGTGAACGAGATCGGTCGCCCGCTGCCGCTCGAGGATCCACCGCTGGGGTAAATCGAGGTAGAGCCGCTGTAGGTTCCCGTGACATCGGCAATCCGGATTGCAGTAAATGGACCGGAGCTATTGAATGGGCAGCCCGCATTGTTGCTCGAAAAGCTATACGTTCCAGACCACGAGCCAGCGGTGCCGGAAGGAACGCTGCCCTGAAGCCGCAGAGTTGAAAGCGTTGAGGGCTGAGTGGCTGAGGCTTGTGCAGTGAAGCTGCCCTTCGCGTTCGCACTTCCGCTGATGACAACACCTCCGCCGATATCTGCGTTGAAGGGTCCTGATGGACTGCACGGAGCCTGGAAATAGCCGCCGCCTGCGATCTGATCGCCCGCGACGCTGAAGGTCATGGTCACGCCAAAGGCGGTATTGGCGAACTGGTTTGGGCCCAGGAATGGGAGGGCGCCGGTGAGCAGCCAGTTGCCGGCGATCGAGGTCGGGGTCGTCGCGGGAAGCGTGCCGGACTCAACTCCGCAGCCCACCAGAGAGGCGACGAGGCCCATGCAGAGCGCTTTGAACGGAGTTTGAATTCTTTTCAGCTTCGGCACAAGCGGAAGGGTAACGCCGGCGAAGTGAAAAGACGAGAAAATTCAATGAATACAAAGGTTTTGCTGACGTTTTCGATAACAATTGACCGACATTTCCGTGCGTTAGATCACGAGGTAATAGTCGATCGTGGAGACTACACGGACTTTTTTCATGAAAACGCATCGCGGATGGCGCCGAGGTGCGAGCCGGAATCGGCGGCGAAGCGGTCGGCAGACGCGCGGGCGTTGCGCGTCGCCTGCGTAATCATGTCGGGCTTGAGAGCGTTCAGGCCGTTGAACTTGTAGACCACGCCACGCCCGAAGAAAGAAAACCGCCTCGAGTGAGGCGGTCTCTTCAATTCAATTTGCGGTATCTAGCGCGAAAACAGTCTGCGCCGTGCAATGCCCGCCGCGCCCAAAATGCCGGTGCCGAGAAGGGCCAGGCTTGAGGGCTCAGGGGTAGCGGCAGCTGTAACCGTAGTCGCTCCAACGAGCAGACCCGTTGGACCTGCATCAGAGTTTCCGTCCGTGCCCGGGCCTGTAGGAAGACCTGAGCCGTTCTCTACGTCAAAGGACAAGGTGTATGTCCCCGGCCCAAGGATCGCTGAGAACGGGGTCACTGTGGTGTAGGAATCAGCGTAGGTATTCGCACCCAAGAGATCCGAACCGCTGATGGTGCTGCCGGTCAGGACCGCGCTGGCAGAGTTGTCGGACGCGAACGAACCGCTCAGGTCAGACGTCGACGTAAGTGTAAACATCGTCGTGTAGACGTAGCCCCCGTTCGGCAGATTGGTGTACCCACTGTTAGCGTTCGGGCCTATCCACTGCGCCCCAGAGATGCTCGCCGTCCACGCGGCATTCGGGCTGGTGATAACAGCTGCCGTACCGGACACCGGTCCGGTGACGGAATACGTTGCCGTCCCGGAGCTAAGATTTAAGTTGTCCGCCATGGCTGCAACAGGTGCTGCTGCGATAGCGATAAAGGCGAGAGCCTGATAGACCCGCATTGGAACCCCCCTGAAAACCTCGATGTCATTATGATGATGTCACCGCCGATTATCAGCCCAAACTTTAGTAACCAACCCGAAAATAAAAAGGCACCACCAGCGAAACCCCGAATGGCCAAAGGCGCAGAAATCGCTTGATGGCGTAACCTTTCTGAGTTGAGGAGTGATTAGAAACTTGCTGAGCCGGTTCCGCCTTGCGGTCTCTGGGGCTGCTTTCCTGACTATTCTGTTGGGGCTGTGGTGGCATCGGGCGAAGCCCCGGGTATCCCATCTTAGCGTCCAATCAGGTTCCCCCGGTCAAACGTTGGATGTAGTTCTCGCGCTGCCCCCACACTACCGCTGGATTGGCGCGCGTGGCTGGGTGCTCTGGTTTCACGGCTACAAGAACTTCGACACCAGCATGATCTACGGGCTCGGTGAACCGATGGGTAAGGCTCTCCTAAAGAGCGGCTACATTCTGGTCGGTCCCGACTATCGCAACAACGCCTGCTTCGGAAACGCGCCGTGCGTTGACGACATTCGCAGAACCGTCGAACTCGCCCACAGCCAGTTGCATCTGAAGCGCGACCCCTATTGTGTGGGCTGGTCGATGGGCGGGATCATCATGCTCAACTCAGTGGCGCATGGCGTTGTTCGCTGCCGCGCCGCTGAGATGGTGTTCCCGGCCTACAATCTCGCGAGCATCTACGCCGAGGGGTGGCCGTCGTTCACCGATGCTATTCAGAAGGGCTATGGATTCCACGCTGCGGACGGTTATGCAGCCGCAACCGCTGGGTATGATCCCGCACTGGACGCTCCCAGCTCGTTTCGCTCGATCCCGATGGACATTCACTGCTCAGCCACGGACGTGGTTTTGCAGTGCGCGAACAACGGTGAGGCGCTGGCTAAAAAGCTGGGCGCTAAGTTCACGCCCTGCCAAGGAGCGCACGGCGACGCTTCGTGCATCGTTCCAGACGCCGCCGTTGCGTTGTTCAAGGAGCACTAACGCTGTTGAAGAACCTGATCATCGTGGCAGACGTGCTCCACGAAGGGTCACCATGCGCGCCAGCCGGTGGCTCAGGGCGTAGCTACCAAAATGCAGACTGGTCGCTTTCCTTGCCGGGCGGCCCCGGATGGAACGCAGTGAGAAGTTTCTGCCGCACCGCCGGTCTACTACGCTGCCTGGAGAGTGGACACGGCGCGGAGCCAATCGACTTCCGGCGAACCGAACGGACGACCGCGCTCGACCCAATACTGCTCGGCGAGACGGGCGATTTCTTCATAGCTTGGGATGCGCTTTTCTATGTTGTTCTCGATGTGATTCTCGACGACAGGGGCCGCTTCGACCTTTGCGGTCGTCTTGCGTGCCGGAGCTTTGCGGGTGCCGGGCTTCTTCTCTGTCGAGGTGGGGGACTTAGGTGTAGCCATGCTGCCTCCAGTGGGTTTTGGTAACTCTATGGTAACGTTCAGAACCGCGAAAACCAAGGGTTTTCGGCAGAATTCACCAGAATTCAGGCATAAAAACGGAGAGACCGATTCGACCAGTCTCTCCATTGAGATGCACTTTTCAGGAGCTTAGAACTGCCCCCAGAGCAGCTGGTTGTAGACGTCGTGATGGAACTGAACCTCGCAGCCCTTGACGATGGTTCCGAGCAGGCGCGGGCAGCGGTCGGCGGAGGCCTGCTTCAGATCGGCGTAGCGGCCCTTCACATCCGCTCCGAGTAACTCGGTCGTCCAGGCCGCGTTGCGGAAATCCTCGAGGGCCGTGTAGATGTTGTCCGGCAGGTAGCGCTCGGCCTGGCGCAGGTTGGGAATCTGCGCGATCTTGCCGGAGAGGCCGGTCTTGAAGACGGAGAGCATCACCATGTAGGGATTGGCGTCCGGACCGACCGAGCGAACCTCGACGCGCGCCGACTTCTCGTTGCCGATCGGGATGCGGACCATTGAGCCGCGGTCGACCGCCGACGCCTTGATCTGATTGGGCGCCTCGAAGTGCGGGTCGAGACGACGGTAGGCGTTCACCGACGCGTTCAGCAGCAGGCAGATGTCGTTGCCGGCGGTGAGAATGCGATCCACGAACTCCCACGCGAAGCCGGAGACCTTTTCGAGTCCATTGGGATCCCAGAAGAGATTCTTGCCGTCTTTCGTGATCGAGACATTGGTGTGCATGCCGGAGCCGTTGACGCCGGTGACGGGCTTGGGCAGGAAGCTTGCCGTCATGCCCATCTGCGTGGCGATCTGGCGGCAGATCAGCTTGTAGAGCTGAATCTGATCGGCGGCAGCGATCGCGTCGCCGTAGCTGTAGTTGATCTCGAACTGCGAAGGCGCAACCTCGGGGTGGTCCTTCTCGTTCTCGAAGCCCATCGAGCGCTGGACTTCGGCGGCGAGGTCAATGAAGTCGCGCAGCGGGTCGCCGGGAAGCGAGTGATAGTAGCCGCCCTTGTTCACGTACTCGAACTTCCCCGTCTCGTGATAGCTGCGCTCGGCGTCGATGCCTTCGAACAAAAAGCCTTCGATTTCATTCGCGGCATTCAGGGTGTAGCCGTTCTTCGTGAACTGCTCGTTGGCAAAGGTCTTCAGCAGGCCCCGAACATCGCCGGTGTAGGGCGAGCCGTTTTTGTCAATGACTTCGCCGAAGACGAGCACCTTGCCCGGACCGAAGACGTCCGCGGGAGCGTAATAGAACGCGCTCCAGTCCAGGCCGAGACGAAGATCGCTCTCACGCTGCGCCGTGAAGCCGCGGATCGACGAGCCGTCGAAGGTGAGATTGTCGAAGCTCTTGATGAGGAACTTCTTGTCGTAGTCGAGCATGTGCAACCGGCCTTCGAGATCCGAGAAGAGCACAGTGACCGCTTTAACGCCCTTATTGTCAGTAAGCCACTTCACACGCTCTTCCTGAAGCTTATCCATCGCGACGCGCTTCTTACGCTGGTCTTTGGCCTTGAGATTCAGCTCCTCCAGCTCTTCGTACGACAGCTCGAGAAAGTTGCGGTATTCGCTCGACATAGCTCTCCTTGGGGCAGTCCTGGCTGCCAAAAGATTTTGGGTGGGAATGGTGGGGATCCGCTGTGGCTGTCCGGGCGTCGCGGGCCGTACTCGCGCCACAACTAAAAATTAGCAGAAACAGCCGTCAAGTACCACGGAAGATTCTGCGGAGCGGCGCTCCTACCGCCCGGGAGCGGATCGGCAAGGTTTTCAGGGACAGGCGCAATTCGTTTGGCGGGTTCGCATGTGATAATTTTCTTTGGGGCGAACTCGCTGTTCGCTATCTCGCCGGGCGGCCAACTCTGGCAAGCGGACACATCTGGAGGAACATTCATTGGGCAAGGACATGGTCCCCAAGCGCCTTTTTTTCACCAAGGGCGTTGGTAAACACAAGGAGCGACTGACCTCCTTCGAATTGGCATTGCGCGATGCGGGCATCGCCGCACAGAACCTGGTTCGCGTTTCATCGATCTTTCCGCCCCAGTGCAAGCTGGTGACGCGCAAGGAAGGCCTGAAGTATCTGCATCCGGGTGAAGTGGTTTTCGCGGTCGTTGCTGAAAATTCGACGCGCGAGCCGCACCGGCTGGTGGTGAGTTCGATCGGCGTGGCAATCCCGACCGACAAGAACACCTATGGCTACCTAAGCGAACATCACAGCTTCGGGGAGACGGAAGAGCAGGCCGGCGATTACGCCGAAGAGCTCGCCGCCGAAATGCTGGCGACCACGCTGGACGTTGAGTTCGATCCTGACAAGGGCTGGGACGAGAAGAAGGAAATCTACCGGATGTCCGACAAGATCGTGCGCACAGCGAACGTGACGCAGTCCGCTGTGGGCGATAAGAATGGCCGCTGGACGACAACAATCGCGGCCGCGATTCTGATCTTCGACGACAAGTAGTTTCAGCGCATAGGAACACGGGAAGGCGCTGGTTTCGAGCCAGCGCCTTTTGCATGGGAGAGAGTTTCAGGAAGATCTGCAGGATTGAGGAGCTTGCGATGGCGAAGAGTGCAACCCGCGTTGCGTTGATTCAGATGTCGTGCGAGGCGTCGACCGAGGCGAACCTTGCCAAGGCGGTCGCCCGCGTGCGCGAAGCAGCGCAAAACGGTGCGCGGCTGATCTGCCTGCCGGAGTTGTTTCGAGCTCAATACTTCTGCCAGCGCGAGGACCACGCGCTGTTCGATATCGCCGAATCGATTCCCGGGCCGTCGACCAAAGCGCTGAGCGAGGTGGTTCGCGAGCACAAGCTGGTGGTGATTGCCAGCCTCTTCGAGCGTCGCACGGCGGGGCTGTATCACAACACTGCCGCGGTGCTCGATTATGCAGGCGATGCGGCGAAGGACAACGTCGTCGCGGTCTATCGCAAGATGCACATCCCGGATGATCCGCTCTACTACGAGAAGTTCTACTTCACGCCCGGCGATCTTGGCTTTCAGGCGCAGCGCACTTCTGCCGGACCGATTGGCACGCTGGTGTGCTGGGATCAGTGGTATCCGGAAGGTGCGCGGTTTACTGCACTCAAGGGCGCGGAGACGCTCTTCTTCCCTACTGCCATCGGCTGGCATCCGAGTGAAAAGCAGGAGTTTGGCGACCGTCAGTACGACGCGTGGCAGACTATCCAGCGCGCGCACGCCATCGCGAACGGCGTCTTCGTCTGCGCGGTGAACCGGGTGGGCCACGAGCATGGCGATGTGCAGCTTCCCGATGGGACCGTGCTCAAAGGCCCTGACGGCGCGGGACTCGAGTTCTGGGGCGGATCGTTTATCGCGGACCCGTTCGGGCGAATTCTTGCGACGGCCTCGCACGACAAGGAAGAGATACTTTACGCGGAGCTTGATCCAAAGGAGGTCGAGGTGACGCGGCAGCACTGGCCGTTCCTGCGCGATCGCCGGATTGACGCATACGGCGGCATTACCAGCCGGTTCCTGGATTAGAACCTCACTCGAAAATCCCTTAGTTCGCGGCTACTGTGGCTTCTTCGAATCGTTCGCCCCAAGAGCTTTGTCAACGTCCTTCACCGTCGTTCCGAGCGCGTGCTTCGTGTTACGGTAACTCTTCTGCAGCGCATTGCCGGTCTTATCGGATGCGAGGGCCAACGCCGCGTCCGTGTCCCCTCCGCTGCCGGCGATCGCCTCTCCCGTTGTGTAGCTGATTGCGATGACGCCCTGGGCAGGATGGCGGCCGGCGTTGAACCAGGCGATATCGCTCTGTGACAAGGCATTCAGCCTCGCGATCGGCTCGGCCGGGAAGTCTGTGTGGCTCATCTTTTGTTCGAGCGGCCAGGCCGTCGATGCAATAAAGGCTGAACCGTTCATCGGATGGCCAGGCTCACCGAGGTTGATGATCCGGCTCGTCCGCATCGGCTTCATCGCCTCGCAGCGGTCGGCGCC
>DASUHZ010000044.1:0-41149 GCA_036273275.1 Bryocella sp. | reverse complement strand
CAAGCTCAACCAATTCGGTGGAACCGTAGGCGGACCCATTGTGATCCCGCACATGTACAACGGGCGTGATAAGACCTTCTTCTTCTTCTCGGCTGAAGACTTGCAGCGCCGCTCTTCACCCCAGACGGCGAATATCTGGGTTCCGACCGCGGCGGAGATGTCCGGCGACTTCTCCGCTTTTTATCCGACCCTCGATTCAAACGGCAAGACAACCTGCCTCGCGGCGACTTCGAAGCTGCCGCTTGGCACCACTGTCTGCAAGCAGATCAAGAATCCGATCACAGGTGCGGCGTATCCCAACAACAAAATCACGGACCCGGTGAACCCGCTGTCTCTCGCTGTCGCCAAGCAGTTCACGCTCGGGCTGAGCGGCGTCGATCCGGTGAGCGGCGGATACACCACGCTCGAGAACCAGAACATCGACAGTACGCAGTACCTCATCAGCATCGATCACCAGGTAACGTCGAAGAACCGTTTCAGCGGACGCTATTTCTACAACCAGGACAACTTCCAGCGTCCGTTCGCGGCGCCGTTGGGATTCTTCGCGCTGAATGAGTATCGCAACCAGAACCTGGCACTCGCCGACACCCAGATCTTCAGCAATACGCTGACGGCGATGTTTCACATCAGTGCCGGCCGTTATGCGCGTACTCAGATTCCCGAAGCACCCGGACTCAAATCGTTGCAGGATCTCGGGTCAAAGGTGGCGCTCGGAACAAATGTGCCCATCTTCCCGGGCATCCGCGACAACATTGCGGGTGGCTTCGTGAATATCTTCTCGGGTGGCGCGCTCACCCAGGTCCCCACATCGTGGGAGTACCGCGCCGAGGCAGTAAAGGTGCTCGGATCGCATCAGCTAAGCTTCGGTTTCACCTTTGAACGCGATGCGATCAACGCGAACGACTACTCCTACACGCCCGGCGACAATACCTTCGACGGCAGCCGCACTGGCATCGGCATGTCGGATTTCTACTTCGGGCTCGATTCGCAGTTCTTCCAGGACAACGGGCGCAAGTTCTACCTCCGTGCTAGCCGCCCCGCGGCCTACCTGCAGGACGATTACAAGGTATCCCACGAGCTGACCGTTAACCTCGGCCTGCGCTGGGACCCGTGGCTGCCGCCAATCGACAAGAACCAGACACTGGTCGGCTTCCAGCCCGGCTTCAAGTCCACTGTCGCGCCGAATGCTCCGGTCGGAATGCAATTCGTGGGTGACCCGGGCGTTTCGGCTTCAGTCTTTCGCCAGAACTGGAAGGATGTCGCTCCGCGCATTGGCTTCGCATACAACATTGGGGGCAAGGGTTCCACCGTCATCCGCGGGGCGTACGGCATCTTCTACGGTTTCCCGGAAGGCCTGCTGTACCAGCGCACAGATGCGACCCAGCCAATCGACCTGTATCTGAATATCCCCGCGCCGGGCGGCACCAACCCCGGTGGCACCTGGGACAACACATACGCCAATTACCCAGGCGGCGACCCCTTCCCGCGCGCGCACGTGTCAACCAGCCAGTTCTCCACGTATCAATTCCTGCTTCCAGTTTCGGGCGGCGTGCTTAACCCGACCTCTCACGTCGAGTACACGCAGGCCTACAACCTGACGATCGACCGAAAGCTCCCGTGGGGCTTCTCCACAACCATCGCATACGTCGGTAATCATGCCGAGCACATCATGAGCTCCCGCCAGTTCAATCCGGCCGTTTGCGCACCTGGCGCGCCTTGCTCAAATTTCAATAACTCTACCTGCTCCACATGCACCAGCGGCAACGAGAACACCCGGCGCCTTTTCCCGGGCCTCGGCGCCGTGGAACTGGCTGACGCCTTCGAATACGCCAAATTCAACTCCCTGCAAACGACGCTCACACGCCGGGTATCGCAGGGCCTGAAGGTAATGGCGAATCTGGTCTGGTCCAAAGACATGGACAATGCTTCCAGCGGCACGGAAGGCAGCGCCGGTCCCAACAATCCGTTCAATCTGAGTGCGTCCTACGGTCCAGCAGATTTTGACCAGCGCATCCGCGCCAACGTTTCGGTCAATTACCTCGAAAGGACCGTTCACGCAGACAACGGCTTCGTGAAAGAGGTTGTGAACGGCTACGAGGTGAACGCAATCTATCAAGGCCAGAGTGGCCTGCCATTTACAGTCACAAGCGGAACCGATCGCTCGCTTTCCGGCGTTGGCAACGACTATGCGGATGTGAAGCCCGGCGTGAGTCCGGCACGGCCCAGCGGAGCAGACTTCCACAAACAATGGTTCAACACCGCAGCATTCGTACCGGCGGCGCTCGGCACCTTCGGCAATGTGCATCGCAACAATCTCTACGGCCCCGGCTACGAGGAGTTGGATCTCTCTGTTTTCAAAAACTTCTTTGCGGAAGCGCGCGTGCACGGCCAGTTCCGTGCCGAGTGCTTCAATCTCTTCAACCACCCAAACTTCGCCAACCCAACGTCCTCGGTGAATTCGGGCAACTACGGCAAGATCACCTCCACCGTCAGCACGTCAGGCACCGGAACGCAGGGCCTCCCGCGTGTGTTCCAGTTCGGCGCCAAGATTATCTTCTAGTCCACTCGATTCACGTCAATCAGAGCCGGCGCTCTCTTACGCGCGTCGCCTCTGATTGCAGAACATCCAGGAGAGATAGGGTGAGTGTGCAAAAGCTCAATCGCAGAACATTCCTCGCTACAACGGCCGCAGCAAGCCTCACATGGAGGTCGATGGCGCAGGCCCCCAAACCACGTGTCGGCTGTCAGGCGAATGGGTTTGTAACGCGCACCGGCGACTTTGAATCCCTGCTGCCGGCCTTGAAAAGCATGGCCTCGCTCGGATACGCCGGCTTCGAGTGCAACAACCATCTGGTGCAAAGTCAATTCGCAAATCCAGCCGAGGCGCGCAAAAAAATCGACGCGACCGGCCTCGAGTTCATCGGCATGCACATGTCCATGAATGAAGCCGAAAGCCACCTCGACGCAATCTGCGCTGGAGGTGCAGCGCTCGGCTGTCACAACGTCGTCATGAGCGCCGCCGGACTCTCCCCCACAGGAGTGTTCACGCCCGACGCACTGGCACAAAAGGCCGCCCATCTCGAGCACTTCGGCAAAATATGCAAGGCCCACGGCCTGACGCTTGCCTATCACAACCACATGCCGGAGTTCGCCAATCACAACGCCGAAATACAGGGACTTGCGGACCACACCAACCCCGATCTGGTCAGCTTTCTCATGGATGCAGGCCACGGCTACCAGGGTGGAGGTGATCCTGCGGAGTTTCTCCGCCGCAACCCTCGCCGCCTCGTGGGCTGCCACCTGAAAACCTTCAAAAACAAAACCGAGCAGGTGCCGCTCGGGCAGGGCGACTTTGGCTTTGAAGACCTTGCCGCGGCCATCCGCAGTACGCACTGGGCAGGGTGGCTGATCGATGAAGAGGGTGGCGGCAAGACAACCGGCACCGCCGCCGTCGGCCCTGACCGCGCTTACATTCGCAGGATCTTTGGAGTGTGAGCGTGAATCGCCGCGAATTCCTCGCCGCCTCTTTGGCGGCCACCGCAGTCGGTGCGCAGCCATATCAACCTGCGCCGCCGCGGTTCGCGCATCGCCAGGCGCAGATGCCGCTTCCGCCCGGTCAGAATGTATTTCAATTCGCGGCGAAAATTCCAGGTCTCTCCGGTGTGCAACTGCAGATGATCTGGCACGGTGAGGACATCTCCGCTGGCAACCGCGCTCGCGATCTGAAACTGCAGGCGCGCGACAACGGATTGCTCACGCCATCCATCGCCGGCATCTGGCAACACGGCGAAAACATCTTCGCCGGCGAGGTCGCCGAGCGTGCGCTCCACAACGCGATCCGCACCGCCGCCACGCTCGAAGCCGCGGTCATCCTCGTCGTCATGTTCAAGCAAAATTGTCCTGACATGAACGATCCCAGGTCCTACGGTCCCGCTGTGCAGTTGTTCCGCAAAATGGCCCCACGTGCAGCCGACGCAAACACAAAACTTTGTGTGGAGACTTCCCTGCTTCCCGACCAGGATCGCAAGCTGATCGAGATGGTGAACCATCCCGCCTTCGGCGTTTACTTCGACGCGACCAACGCCGAAACCTACCATCCCGGTTCGTCGCTGCCGGGCATCATCACTCTTCGCAACCATATCGGTGAGGTTCACCTCAAGAATGGAGACCGCCTCTTAAGCCAGGAGCCCTCCATGGTCAACTGGGGCCAGGCGATCCGTGAGTTTCGTGAGATCCATTACAACGGCTGGTACTGTTTTGAGACGGAGCACGCCTCGCCGGAACGCTGTATCGCAGACACGGTTGCAAATATGGCCTTCGTACGTCAGCAGCTTTCATCGCACGTCTGAGAGAAAAAAAATTAGGAGGAAAGAACGATGCGCTCCTTTGCCTGCGCTCTACTGCTGATGTTTGGCGCTGGATTGGCACACACGCCACGCCATTCACCTGAGGTCACACCGCCCGCAACCCCCATGCTGGCCGCGACGCCCCCGATGGGCTGGAGTACCTGGAACCACTACGCGCATAACATCTCCGACAAGCTTATCCGC
This sequence comes from Bryocella sp., assembly GCA_036273275.1. Taxonomy (GTDB): domain Bacteria; phylum Acidobacteriota; class Terriglobia; order Terriglobales; family Acidobacteriaceae; genus Granulicella. The sequence goes on along the minus strand of DASUHZ010000044.1, from coordinate 36,599 downwards.
GAACAGGCAGACGCAATGGTTGCGAGCGGTATGCGCGATGCCGGTTACGTCTACGTCCACATCGACGGCGGATGGGAGGGCCAGCGCGATGCTCAAGGCGTTCTGCATCCGCTCCCGTCCTTCCCGGACATGAAGGCGCTCGGCGACTACATCCATTCCAAAGGTCTGAAATTCGGTCTGTACAGCGGCCCCGGTCCTGTGACATGCGCAGGCGCCGAAGCCAGTTACGGGCACGAAGAACAGGACGCCCGGATGTTTGCGAGCTGGGGCGTGGACTACCTGAAATACGACCTCTGCAGCTATCGCATGATCATGCAGATCGAATCCGGCGGCGATGTAACAAAGGCCGAGTCCATGATGCGCGCAGCTTACGAGAAGATGCACCAGGCCATCCTCAAGACCGGCCGCCCGATGGTCTTCAGCCTGTGCCAGTACGGACTCGGAGAGGTGTGGGAGTGGGGTCCGCAGGTGGGCGCTAACATGTGGCGCACCAGCAACGACATCAACGCCACCTATGAGCGCATGATGTCGATTGCAGACCGCCAATCCGGCCTCTCACGCTTCGCTGGTCCCGGCCATTGGAACGACCCAGACTTCCTTGAAGTCGGAAACAGCGGAATGACCTTCGAGGAACAGAAGTCGCACTTCAGCTTATGGGCACTGATGGCGGCGCCGCTGATGACGGGCACCGATCTGACCAACATGTCGGAGCAGACGAAAAGTATTTTGCTGAACCGTGATGTCATCGCCGTTGATCAGGATCCTCTCGGCAAGGCCGGCGACCGCGTCTGGCAGCAGGGACCGCTTGAGGTGTGGGCACGTCCCTTGAGTGGCGGCGCAGTGGCAGTCGGCCTCTTCAATCAACTCACGTCTGCAACCCACATCACCGTGAACCTCGCGGATCTCGGAGTCCACGGCGACGCGGAAGCGGAGGACCTGTGGGCGCACCAGAGCGTCGGTGTGCTGCACCAAAGCTATACCGCCGTCGTGCCCGGTCATGGAGTGGTGATGCTGCGGCTGCGCCGCGCGCACTCCTGAAGACTGCGCGGAAGGACGTTTTCAACGTCGGCGACTTTGCCGAAGCCTCGCAATTCGCGCCAATACTTCGGCTTCCGTCGACCGTCCCCACAGCATTCCTGAAGGGGCGACCAGCCCTGCGCGCACACGTACACTATCTATGTCAGCACGGGCGTCCCCATCCGCCACCAACCTAACCTGTATACCCAACTCAAATGGGGCCTCTGCCCCGAGGAACCGCCAGCACGATGCCCGGTGCCGTCTCAACCCCGCCCGAGATCACACAGCCCCAGCTCCTCGCCCTCGCCGGGCCCGCAGCCCTCACATCCTTCGAAGCCGATCGCCTCACCGCGCGCCTTCGCGCCATAGACGCCGCTATAACCGGCGTCGAGGCCTTCTTTCTATATCTCATTACCGCCACGGGCTCCCTCGACAGCACCCCCGCCCTGGATATGGGCCGCCTTGCCGATCTCCTCGAGCTGACCGACACACCGCTTCCGGACCCCGCCATCTTCGTCGCTCCGCGCATCGGTACGCAGTCGCCCTGGTCCAGCAAGGCCACCGACATCCTCCTCAACGCCGGCTTCACCGCTGCCCAGCGCATCGAGCGCATCCGCGTCGTCCAGCTTCACGGCACCCGCGACCCGCAGCCGCTCTTCCCCGCCCTGCACGACCGCATGACCGAGACCGTCCTCTACGGCACCATCAACGAACTCCACAAGCTCGTGGCCGAGCACACACCCAGGCCCCTCTCCACCATCGACATCCTCCGCCGCGGGGCTGACGCGATCAAGCAAGCCGACCGCACCCTCGGCCTCTCTCTCGCACCCGACGAAATCGACTACCTCGTCCGCGAGTTCACCGCTCTCGGCCGCAACCCCACCGACGTCGAGCTCTACATGTTCGCCCAGGCCAACAGCGAACACTGCCGCCACAAGATCTTCAACGCGAGTTGGACGATCGACGGCCAGCCAGCCGAGAAGCTAATTCAGGACTGGGCAGATCAACACAAAGACGCACCCGGCGCGAAGCGCGTCTCGCCCCACGCGCAGTGGTCGCTCTTCGCGATGATCCGCAACACCTACGCGGTCTCGTCCGAGAACGTCCTTTCCGCCTACCGCGATAACGCCGCAGTCATCCGCGGCGGCACGGGCTCGCGTTTCCTGCCCGACCCCGAAACCAACATCTTCACCGCACACGAAGAAGAGATCGACATCCTCTGCAAGGTCGAGACCCACAATCACCCCACCGCTATCTCTCCCTGGCCCGGCGCAGCCACTGGCGCCGGAGGCGAAATCCGCGACGAGGGCGCGACCGGCCGCGGCGCCAAGCCCAAGGCCGGCCTCTGCGGCTTCACCGTCTCCAACCTCAACCTTCCGCAATCACCGCAGCCCTGGGAGCGCAGGCCCTCCCGTCCCGCGCACATCGCCTCGCCGCTCGACATCATGATCGAAGGCCCGCTTGGCGCCGCGGCCTACAACAACGAGTTCGGCCGCCCCAACCTCTGCGGCTACTTCCGCACCTTCGAACAAGACCACGACGGCACTACCTTCGGCTATCACAAGCCCATCATGCTCGCCGGCGGGCTCGGCAACATCCGCGCCGGCCACATAGAAAAGCGCGCCATCCGGCCCGGCGATCTCCTCATCGTTCTCGGCGGCCCCGCGATGCTCATCGGCCTCGGCGGCGGCGCTGCCTCAAGTCAGTCAGGCCAGACCAACACCGACCTCGACTTCGCCTCCGTCCAGCGCGACAACGCCGAGATGGAGCGCCGCTGTCAGGAGGTCATCGACCGCTGCTGGCAGCTCGACGAAAAGAACCCCATCCTCTCCATTCACGACGTCGGCGCCGGCGGCCTCTCCAACGCCTTCCCCGAACTCGCAAAAGACGGCGGAGTCGGCGGTGTCTTTGATCTCGCCGCCATCCCGCAAGCCGAAGCCGGCCTCTCGGCTCTCGAAGTCTGGTGCAACGAGGCGCAGGAGCGCTACGTGCTCGCACTCCCGCCCGAACACCTTCCCCTCTTCGAAACCATCTGCACACGCGAGCGCTGCCCCTTCGCCGTTGCCGGCCGCGCCACTGAGGAGCTCGAAATCATCCTCATCAACTCGTCAGACCCAAATGGGGAAACACGGCCCATCGACCTTCCCCAACAGCTCCTTTTTGGGAAACCTCCCAAAATGGAACGAAAAATCGAAAAAGTTAAGCACTCCAAAACCGCTCAAAACCCGCTTAAAAGCACTCAAAACGACACAATTTCGCACTTCGATTCTGTGGAAATCCCTGTGGAAGACGCTGTCGAACGCGTTCTCCGCATGCCCGCAGTCGCCTCAAAATCCTTCCTGATCACCATCGGCGACCGCTCCGTCGGCGGCCTCACCGTGCAGGATCAGATGGTCGGTCCGTGGCAGGTTCCCGTGGCCGACTGCGCCGTAACCCTGCGCGATTTCAATGGTTTAGCTGGTGAAGCCATGGCCGTCGGGGAGCGCACGCCTCTCGCGGTCACCAATGCCCCAGCTTCTGCCCGTATGGCATTAGGCGAAGTACTTACAAATCTTGCAGGTACAGCGATAGACCAAATCTCCGACATTAAGTTATCGGCCAACTGGATGGCTGCCGCCGGCACCCCCGGCGAAGATGAGAAGCTGTTCGACGCCGTGCGCACTCTGGGCATGGAACTCTGTCCAGCGCTTGGACTTACGATCCCCGTCGGCAAAGATTCCATGTCCATGAAGATGAGCTGGCGCGAAAACGGTGAGCCCCACTCCGTCGTCTCTCCGCTCTCGGTCATCCTCTCCGGTTTCGCTCCCGTAACTGATGTAAGGAAAACACTTACCCCACAACTCCAACCCGAAGGCACGCTGATCCTGATCGACCTCGGCGAAGGCCGCAACCGTCTCGGAGGCTCCGCACTCGCGCAGGCCTACAATCTCACCGGCGGCGAAACCCCCGACACTCCAGAGCCCGCTAAGGTCCTTGCTTTCTTCAACATAATCCAGCAGCTCAACAGCGACGGCAGGCTCCTCGCGTACCACGATCGCTCCGACGGCGGCCTCTTCGCCACGCTGACCGAGATGGCCTTCGCCGGACACTGCGGTCTCAAAATCGACCTGCCAGCTACCGCTTCCTTCCTCCAAACCCTGTTTTCTGAAGAACTTGGCGCAGTCGTTCAAACCCGCATGGAGGACGCCAGCGCCATTCTGAGGCAGCTCACATCAGCCGGCCTGACTGCCTATGTCGTCGGCAACGCTGCGGCGGGCAACGAGCTGGAATTCTATCAAAACAATAGCCTTATCTACTCCAATAACCGCACCGCACTCCACAAGACCTGGTCTGAAACGAGCTTCCACATCGCGAGCCTCCGTGACAACCCGGAGTCCGCCCGGCAGGAGTTCTCGCTGCTCGATGATGCAGACCGTCCCGGGCTGTATGTTGATGTCCCATTTGAGCTTAGCGAGCGAGTGTGCGCTCCCTATCTAAACCTTGCAAAGCCAAGGGTTGCGGTACTTCGCGAGCAGGGCGTAAACAGCCAGTACGAGATGGCTGCGGCCTTCGACCGCGCCGGGTTCGAATGCGTTGATGTGACCATGAGCGACCTCCTCGCCGGCCGCGCTAACCTCTCCAGCTTTATAGGTCTCGCAGCTTGCGGAGGCTTCTCCTACGGCGATGTCCTGGGAGCCGGCAGCGGCTGGGCCAAGACGATTCTCTTCAACAACCAGCTCCGCGACGCGTTCGCTGGCTTCTTCGCGCGTCCTGACACCTTCTCGCTAGGCGTCTGCAACGGCTGCCAGATGATGGCGCAACTACGTGAACTAGTGCCCGGCGCTGAACACTGGCCGAGGTTCGTGCGGAACGTTTCTTCCCGCTATGAAGCGCGGATCTGCATGGTCGAGGTCCAGCCGACCAGTTCCATCTTCCTCGCCGGCATGGAAGGCGCGCGCACACCGATTATCGTCGCGCACGGCGAAGGCCATGCCTCTGCGCTCGCACCTTCAGCCTTCATCGCGGTTCGCTACATCGACACCTACGGCCGCCCCACGCAACACTACCCGCTCAATCCATCCGGCTCGCCGGGCGGCACTGCCGCGCTCACCTCTGCGGACGGGCGCGCGCTCATCATCATGCCGCACCCCGAACGCATTTCGCTCGGCGTGCAACACACGTGGACCCGCAGGCTCCAGCACAGCCCATGGCAGCGCCTCTTCGACAACGCGCGGGCGTGGATAAAGTAACCCGCGACTCCCCATAAAATTGAAGACACAGATGCCTGACCCCCAGCAGCCCATCGATTACAAATCCGCCGGTGTGGACATCGAAGCCGGCAACGAAGCGGTCCGCCGCATGAAGGCGCACGTCGCACGGACGCACTCTCCCGCCGTGCTCACCGGACTCGGCTCCTTTGGCACACTCTTCTCGCTCACCGACGCGATCGATGGCATGACCGATCCCGTGATGGTGCAGAGCACCGACGGTGTCGGCACAAAAACTCTCGTCGCGGCGATGGCCGGGCGTTACGAAAACCTGGGCCGCGATCTTGTCGCGGCCGTCGCGGGCGACATCGCGGTGATGGGCGCGCGCCCGCTTACGTTCCTCGACTATCTCGGCCTGCACAAGGTCGAACCTGCGATTGTGGAAGAACTCGTCCGGGGCATGTCGGCTGCCTGCGAAGATTCCGGCATCGCGCTCGTCGGTGGAGAGACTGCCGAGATGCCTTCCGTCTACGCTCCCGGCGACCTCGACGTCGTCGGTTTCGTCACCGGCGTGGTCGACCGCTCCCGGCTCCTCACGGGTGCGAGCATCACCGCGGGTGACATCCTCTACGGCATCAATTCGTCCGGCCTGCATACCAACGGCTGGTCGCTCGCTCGCAAGCTGCTGTTCGAGATCAACAAATTCGATATCCACGAGCCGCAGCCCGAACTCAACGACGCCAATCTCGCCGATGTCCTCCTGGAGCCGCACGCGAATTACGTGAAGCCCATCCGCCGCGCACTAGACGGCGGCATCCCCATCAAAGGCATGGCGCATATCACTGGCGGCGGCCTCATCGAAAACGTTCCGCGCATTCTTCCCGATGGTCTTGGCGCGGTCATCGACCGAACGACTTGGAAACCGCAACCCATCTTCACGTGGCTGCAGAAGCTCGGCCGGATCGGCGACGAAGAAATGCATCGCGTCTTCAACATGGGCATCGGGCTTGTTGTCGCCGCTCCGGCCGGCTATCACTCCGCACTCGCCGACGCCTTCGCTCCTTTCACCGTCGCAGAGATCGGCCGCGTAGAAGCGAACCGTACCGGCGTGCGTTTCACGGGAGGAGCCTAGCTACGATGCTCTCCCCCCAGGAACTCCTCGACGCGATTCCGCATTGCCTGACGCAAACCAATCTCCCCCTGCCCAACAAGTATCCCGGCAAGGTGCGCGACACGTACGATCTGGGCAACCGCCTGCTGCTGGTGACCACGGACAGACAGTCCGGCTTCGACCGCATGCTTGGCGCGATCCCCTACAAGGGCCAGGTGCTCAACCGCACTTCACTGCACTGGTTTGAGACCACTCGACACATCGTCGCGAACCATGTGATCGGCTCACCGCACGCGAATGCACTGCTTGCACGCAAGTGCCGCGTGCTACCGATTGAGTTTGTTGTACGCGGCTATCTTACGGGATCGACCGACACCGCTATCTGGACCAAGTACAGCGCGGGCGAGCGCGACTTCGCCGGCATCACGCTGGGCGAAGGCATGCGCAAGAACGAGCCGCTGCCGCGCAACCTGATCACGCCCACCACTAAGGAGTCCACGCACGATCGCCCCATCAGGCCGGCGGAGATCATCCGCGAAGGCTGGCTTACGGCAGCCGAGTGGGAGTTCACCTCTTCGAAAGCTCTCGAATTGTTCGCGTTCGGGCAGAAGCGCGCGGCGCAGCACGGTCTCATTCTCGTCGACACGAAATACGAATTTGGCGTAACGCCTGAAGGCGAGATCATTCTCATTGACGAGATCCACACGCCGGACTCCAGCCGCTACTGGCTTGCGCCCACCTACGAGCAGCGCCTCGCGGAAGGGCGGGAGCCGGACATGATCGACAAGGAGTTCTTCCGGCTCTGGTTTCGCGAGCGCTGCGATCCCTACAAGGACAAGACGCTGCCCACACCGCCGCCCGACCTAATCGCGGAGCTCGCCTCGCGTTACATTCAGCTTTACGAGGCGATCACCGGGAACCTGTTCGAGCCCGATCTGCGCCCGCTGGAACCAGCCGTGATGGAGGCAATCGCACGATGAACGGAAAACGCGAGCGCATCCTTATCGTCGGCTCCGGCGCGCGCGAGCACGCCATCGCCGTTGCGCTGGCGCGTAGTACGCAGCAGCCTGAACTGGTCTGCTTCGGGTCTACGCGCAATCCGGGCATCGCCGCGCTCACGCAAGGCTATGCCGCCGGCACCGTGACAGATCCGTCCGCGATCGTCGCTTTCGCGCTGGAACACCAATCCACGCTGGCGATCATCGGCCCTGAAGCTCCGCTCGCGGCCGGCGTGGCGGACGCACTCTGGTCGGCGAAGATCCCGACCGTCGGCCCAACCACATCGCTCGCGCGCATCGAGTCTTCTAAATCCTTCACGCGCTCGCTTCTGGAACGGCACCGCATCCCCGGCAATCCGATGTTTCAGCGCTTCACGTCTCTCGACGGGGTCGGGGCGCTGCTCGATCGGTTGGGCGACAATCACGTGATCAAGGATGATGGACTGGCGGGCGGCAAAGGCGTCAAAGTTTTCGGCGACCACCTGCAGTCGCGCGAGGAGTCGCTCGCGTTCTGCAATGAGCTCCTCGCCGCCGGGCATCCGTTCGTCATTGAAGAGAAGCTGGAAGGCGAAGAGTTTTCGCTGCTTTCTTTCAGCGACGGCACGACGCTGCGGCACATGCCCGCGGTGCAGGACCACAAGCGCGCGTTCAATGGCGACCGCGGCCCCAATACCGGTGGGATGGGTTCCTACACGGACGCGAACGGTGGTCTGCCCTTCCTCACGGCGGCGGACATCGCCACCGCGCGCCGCACCAACGAGCAGGTCATCGCCGCGCTGCATCATGAGCTCAACGCGCCTTACCGCGGCATTCTGTACGGCGGGTTCATCGCCACGCGCGACGGCGTGCGCCTCATCGAATACAACGCGCGTTTCGGCGACCCAGAGTGCCTCAACCTGCTCACGCTGCTGGAGACCGACTTCGTCGCGATCTGCCGGGCTATCGTCTCCGGCACGTTGTACGGTCTGGATGTCAACTTCACGTTTGCCGCGACGGTGTGCAAATATCTCGTGCCTGAAGGGTACCCGGATCACCCGCGCAAGGGCGATCCCGTGCCGGTGCCTGAAGTGTTGTCAGCAAATACAACCCTTTATCTCGGCTCCGTGGATACGCAAAACGAAAGACTCGTCTCCGCCGGCTCGCGCACGCTCGGCGTCGTCGCGCGCGGGAAAAATCTCGCCGACGCCGAATCCACCTGCGAGTCCGTCCTGGCCAACATCCGCGGGCCATTCTTCCATCGCTCGGACATCGGCACCGCTGCACTCATTGGCCGCCGCGTTGAACATATGAACGCGCTCCGGTCTGACTCCGCACAACCTGCGGCAGCGAGACACGCATGAGCCTCCGCGTCGGCGTACTCGGGTCCACACGCGGGACAGCGTTGAAGGGAGTGCTGGACGCGATCGCCGCCGGCACGCTCGCGGTCGATCTCCGCATCGTCATCTCGGACAAGCCGACCGCGCCAATCCTCGATCGCGCGAAGCTGTACAAGGTGCCGTCGCTATTCGTGGACCCGACAGGCCTGACGCGCGAGCAATATGACGAGCGCGTGAGCGCGGAGCTGCGCAAGGCGCGCGTCGAGCTGGTGCTGCTGATCGGGTACATGCGCATTCTGTCGCCGCATTTTGTCAGCGACTGGCACGGGCGTCTGCTCAACGTGCATCCGTCGCTGCTGCCGGCGTTCGGCGGCCTGATGAACCGCAAGGTTCACGAGGCGGTGCTCTCCGCGGGCGTGCCGGAGACCGGATGCACGATTCACCAAGTCACGGAAGATGTCGACGCGGGGCCGATTGTGCTGCAGAAGCGCTGCCCGGTGCTGCCCGGTGATACCGTGGAATCGCTGAAGGACCGCGTGCAGGCACTGGAGCAGAGCGCGTTCATCGACGTGCTGCGAAACTGGAATCACGGGAGCGCTCAGTGACGAAGACCGCATCACCGCAAGTCGGAATCATTATGGGCTCGCGCTCGGACTGGCCAACGCTGGAGCACGCGGCGAAGGTTCTTGATGAGCTCGGCGTGGCGTACGAGGCCGAGGTCGTGTCGGCGCATCGCACGCCGGACCGCATGTTCGAGTACGCGGCTACAGCCGAGACGCGCGGCATCCGCGTGATCATCGCCGGGGCCGGCGGCGCCGCACATCTTCCGGGTATGGTGGCTGCAAAGACGCGGCTGCCGGTGCTGGGCGTGCCGGTGCAATCGCACGCGCTGCATGGGGTGGACTCGCTGCTCTCCATTGTGCAGATGCCCGGCGGCGTTCCGGTCGCCACGTTCGCTATCGGGAACTCGGGGGCGAAGAACGCCGCGCTTTTCGCGGCGTCGATCCTGGCGCTCGACGACGCTCGCGTGGCCACCGCGCTGGAAGCGTTTCGGCGCAGCCAGACCGACTCTGTGCTCTCCAACCCCGACCCACGCGCATGAGCGACTCACGCCGTCCGCGCGTTGGGATTCTCGGTGCGGGCCAGCTCGCGCTGATGCTTGCCGAGGCCGCGCCTGCGGTGAACGCCGACGTGCTCTGCGCAGGGAGGCCGGGCGACTGCGCTGGGCAGGTCGCGCCGGTGCTGCCTGTCGACCTGAACAATCCGCACTCGGTGGCGGAGTTCGCGCGCAACGTCGATCTCCTCACCATCGAGAGCGAGAACATCGACGCGCACGTGCTGCACGGTCTGCCGCTCTATCCGAACGCGCGAGCCATCGGCACCGCGCAGGACCGGTTGCTCGAAAAACATTTCTTCGTCGATTGCGGCCTGGAGGTTGCGCCGTTTGCTCCGGTCAACGACCTCGTCTCGCTGCATGGAGCTATCCACGAAATCGGGCTGCCTGCGATCCTCAAAACTCGCCGCCTTGGCTACGACGGCAAGGGGCAGGTGCGACTCACGCAGGCGAAGCAAGCCGCCGAAGCTTGGGAGGCAGTTCGCGGCGTTTCCTGCATTCTCGAAGGCATGGTCGACTTCGAAACCGAGGTCTCGCTGATCGCGGCGCGCAACCGCTCGGGCCAGCTCGCGTTTTATCCGCTCACGGAAAACTTTCATCGCGAAGGGATTTTGCGCATCTCGCGCGCGCCGTCACACACCGAGTTGCAATCACTGGCTGAGCAGCATCTCACGCATCTGCTCGATCGCCTGGACTACATCGGCGTGCTGGCAGTTGAATTTTTTGTTCGCGGCGAGCATCTTCTCGCCAACGAGATGGCGCCGCGCGTCCACAACTCCGGCCACTGGACGATTGAAGGGTCCGACACGTCGCAGTTTGAAAACCATCTGCGCGCGATTCTCGGACTGCCTCTTGGCTCAACGGAGTCCCGTCCCACGGTGATGTTCAACTGCATCGGGGCTATGTGCCCGCGCACAGAGACCGCGCGGTTTGCCTCCGTTGCGCGGCACGACTATGGCAAGTCCGCGCGCCCGGGACGGAAGGTTGGACATCTGACGATGCCGGCGTCTGACACTGCAGCGATTGCGCATCTGGAGTCGCTGCTGGCGAAGAATCCCGGGCTGTCGACAAACTGACCTCAGCGGCTAAAGCCGCAACATATTTGGCGGCTGGTACGGCATGGCTGAAGCCATGCCCTTAACGAGACCGAATATATTCAAGAGGCCGAACACCTTCGGCGTGCGACGCCGGTAAGGTATGCTCTCCTGCGAGATGGGATCTATGCTGCGCCGTGTCGTCGTCCTGCTCGCGCTACTCACAGCGAGCGCCGCAACTTCAGCAGCCCAGTGGCAACTTCAGGACGCCCACACCACCGCCGACCTCCGCGGGATCGACAACGTCGGCAACGGCGTCGCCTGGGCCTCAGGCTCCGACGGCACCATCCTCCGGACCGAGGACGCCGGCTTCGTCTGGCAGCTCTGCGCCAAGCCCCCCGGCGGCGAGCACCTCGACTTCCGCGCTATTCAGGCCTTCGACAACAACACCGCCATCATCATGTCCTCCGGCAAAGGCGACCTCTCCCGCCTGTACAAAACCACCGACGGCTGCCAATCGTGGAAACTCGTATTTACCAACCCCGACAAAGACGGCTTCTGGGACGCACTGTCGGACAGTACGCAAACGATGATGGATCGCAATGGGAAGGTCATGCCCGGGGGCGGTGTTTACGACCTCCTTGGTGACCCCGTGAACGGCAAGTTTCCGTTGAGCACAATCGTAGGCAGCTACAGCAAGCCCAACAACTTCACTGAAAAGATCCCCGCAAAGGTTGGCGAAGTTGTCTTCGCCGCCAGCAACTCGAGCTTGCTGACCTATGGCAACGATTTTCTGTTTGCGACAGGTGGCCGAGCCGGCGCACGAGTCGTCCGTAAGCGTGTCCTCGCCATCACCGACACAACGGGATGGATCAGTTACCCTTGGTCGAATGTTCCTGTTGGCGATGCAACGGCGTCGTCTGGGATCTTCTCGCTTGCAGCATCGCAAAAACGGTTCTCAAGAGCGACAGTCGTAGCAGTTGGCGGGGACTACGAGTCGCCGAACGATTCAAGACGGATCGCTGCCTCATCGAACGACGGCGGCAAGCGTTGGCGCGCGTCAGAGATTCAACCCCATGGCTACCGCTCCGCCGTCGCCTACGACTCAAAAACAAAAACCTGGATCACCGTCGGCCCCAACGGCACCGACATCTCCACCGACGACGGCCGCAACTGGCGCGCCCTCAAGCCTGATGCTAAATTCAACGACACGCCTGACGCCGACCAACACTGGAATGCCCTCTCGCTCCCCTACGCTGTCGGCCCGCACGGGCGCATCGGCACCCTTCGGCCCTCAGCCCTTCGGCCAACGCAGTGAAACCACGGGCTCTCGTACAATTTTGTTTGCCCTAAAACAGGGGCATGATACCGTTATCACGCTCGGGTGACCGGTTACTGACCGGCACCTGAAGCGACTTTGGGCGCATCCGTTGCGCTTCCCCGCACCGGGAGGCACTTTGACCCATCATCAAATCCCTCCACACGACGAGCGTCCCGTGGTTCATCTCGGGATCGATCTCGGCGGCACCAGCCTGCGTGTCGGCGCCTTTGATGACGACATGCAGCTGCTCGCCAGCCGCGTGATGCCGACGCGCGTGCGCTCCGGCCCGCAAGCCGTCGTCACCGACATGGCCGACGCGATCGCCTCTGTCCTCGACGAGACGAATGGCCGCACCGAAGCCATCGGGCTCGGCAGCCCCGGCCCGTTGAATCTCACTGACGGCACGCTTGGCCAACTGCCCAACTTCCCAGGCTGGGACTTTTTCCCTCTCCGCTCCTCGCTCGAAGAGCTGACCGGCCTTCCTGTCGTCCTCGACGGTGACGCTAATGCCGCCGCGCTCGCCGAGTGGAAGCTTGGCGCGGGCCGCAGCGAAGCGGTCGACTCCATGGCGATGATCACGCTCGGCACCGGCGTCGGTTCGGGCATTATTCTCAACGGCCGCATCTGGCAGGGGATGGTGGGCATGGGTGGCGAGGTGGGCCACGTGAGCGTGAACTACGACGGCCCGGTCTGCTCCTGCGGCGGCCGCGGCTGCCTCGAGTACTACGCGTCCGCAACCGGCATCGAACGTGCCGCACGCGCGCGTGCCAAGGAGTCCCGCGGTCCGCTCGCCGAGCTCTTCGCCGCGCACTCCAACGTAACGGCTCGTCAGATCGCAGACCTGGCCACCTCCGGCGACCGCGAAGCTCGCGAGATCTACGCCCGGGTCGGCCGCTACCTCGGCCGCGGTCTCGCCGGTCTCGTTAATACGCTTGATCTTCCTCTTTATGTAATCGGCGGAGGTGTTGCGGCGGCGTGGGAGCTGTTCGCGCCCGAGATGTTCCAGACGCTGCGCGAGCTCAGCTACGTCTACCGGCTTCAGCAGCCGTCACAGCTCAGTCATCGCGAATCCGATCGTCCCTTCGTGACGTGTGCCACGCTTGGTCCGGACGCGGGCCTGCTCGGCGCAGCGATGCTCCCTTCACTCTCCAAGTCCCTCCCCGAACATGAACAGACAGCTCCAGAATCCGTCCGTTAGCGTCACGCTCCTCACCTTCCTGCTTCTGTTCTGCACGGTGGCCGCGCACGCCCAGACTTCCGCGCCTGCCGCAGCCGCGACGCGCGTGCCGCACCTGCTGTCAGATCATGCAGTCCTGCAGCGCGATCGGCCCATTCATATCTGGGGATGGGACGCACCCGGCGCCGCGATCACTGTCGACTTCCGCCGCCAGCATAAGACGACGAGCGCAAACGAACTCGGCGCATGGTCGGTGTATCTGAATCCGGAAAAGGCCGGCGGCCCGGACTCGCTTACGATCCACGGAAGCACGCAAATCACTCTCAGCGACATCCTGGTCGGCGACGTGTGGTTCGCCTCCGGCCAATCCAATGTGGAGATTCCGCTGCGCGGCTTCCCAGGATCGGCGGTCATCAAGGACGCCGCCAGGGAGATCGCCTCCGCGAACGACCCGGCTGTCTGCGGCCAGATTCATCTCCTGCTGTTCGACAAGAAGTCGAACGACTATCCGCTCGACGATCAGCCGTCATCCTGGACTCCGTGCAATTCCGCGACGGCGACCGAATTCTCCGCGGTGGCTTTCTTCTTTGGCCGCGAGATCCACGCGCGCGAACACATTCCAATAGGCCTGATCGACTCTACCTGGGGCGGCACACCGATCGCGTCGTGGATCTCGCTCTCCGCGCTCGCATCCGACTCGAGCCTCATGCCGGTATTCGCTGCGCGCGCACACTTCGCCGATCTTCAGACCAACGTTGCAGCGCGCATTGCGTACGAGCAGCGAGCCACAGCGGCCGCCAAGGCCGCGAACCAGCCTGCGCCTGAATTCATGTGGCACCCGAATCAAGCATCGTGGGAGCCATCCTTTCTCTTCAACGGCATGATCGCGCCCGCGACGCCGTACACGATTCGCGGCTTCCTGTGGTACCAGGGCGAGACCGACTCCAGCCCGACCTTCCACAACCCCCAGCTCTATCACGCGCTGCTGCCTGCGCTTATCCGCGACTGGCGCGCGCGCTGGAACGAAGGCGATATTCCCTTTCTGTACGCGCAGATTTCGAACTTCAACTCGCCGCATGAAGAGTGGGGCCTGATCCGCGACGCCGAACGGCAGACCCTTTCGGTCAGCAACACGGCGATGGCAGTCACGCTCGATGTCGGCACACGCGACAACGTGCATCCGCCGGACAAGCAGACTGTGGCCGCCCGGCTCGCGCTCGGCGCGCGCGACCTCGTCTATGGCGAACACGTTGAAGACTCCGGGCCGCTTCCGCTGTCCGTCACGGCTGAGGGCAGCGCCCTGCGCGTCTGGTTTTCCCATGCGGATGGCCTTCGCACGAATGGCGGCACACTACATGGCTTCGAAGTCGCCGGAACCGACGGCCAGTTCCAAGCCGCTGATGCCACCATTGACGGCACGACGGTCCTCGTGCGCTCCGCGAACATTCCACACCCCACCCGCGTTCGCTACGCGTGGGCCAGTTTCACCGATGCCAACCTGGCGAACGGCGCCGGCCTCCCCGCCTCGACTTTCGCATGGCCGTAATCCGACCAAACTCATAATCGTAACCAACGCGAACTTTTCGATTCCGCTATGCCGTCCGATTAGTTAAACCTTTTACCAGCGGGGTCGATCGATGAAATCCAAACGGCCCTCAACTCCCGAGGTCAAACAGCGCGCGGTTCGCATGCGCGATGTAGCTGAGCGCGCCGGTGTCGGCATGATGACAGTCTCCCGCGTGCTCAACGGCACGGCACACGTCGCCGACGACACGAGCGCTCGCGTGTATGAGGCGCTTAAAGAGCTCCAGTACCAGCCGAACCTGATGGCGCGCGCGCTCCGCGGCGACCGCACGCGGTCGATCGGCGTCATCGTTCCGTATCTGTACGACCCCTTCTTCGCCTCCTGCGCGCACGCGATCAGTTCGGTGGCTAAGCAGCACGCCTACACCGTTCTGATCGCCACGTCAGACGACAACTGCGCCACGGAAACCGAGGCGGCCCGCGACCTTCTGCGCCGCCACGTTGAAGGCATCATCGTCATTCCGGCATGCGAAGGCCGCTCACATCTCAACGACGCCGAGTTCCGGTCAATCCCCAAGGTTGCACTCGACCGACCCATTCCGCGTTCGCGCATCGACCACGTTCTCGTCGAAAACCAGAACGGTGCTGTTCTCGCGACCGAACACCTCATCCAGCACGGACATAAGCGCATCTGCTTCCTCGGTCTGAACGAGAAAATCTTCACGATGCAGGCCCGCACCGCCGGCTACGTCAAGGCCATGCATGGGGCCGGGCTGGATCCCGAGTGCTTCTTCAACGCCGGCGACGAAGCCGCCACGCTGGACTTCCTCCGCTCCGCCTGTACGCGGGTGCATCCGGTCACGGCCGTCTTTGCCGCAAACGGCCTCTCCTCGCGCCGCGCACTTCACGCCCTGGCGGCGCTCAACATTGAAATCCCGGAACAGCTCGCCTTCATCGGCTTCGACGACTTCGACCTGGCCGACATCCTGCGGCCGTCGCTAACGGTCGTTCGCCAGCCCGTGCAGCGCGCCGGCGAAGAGGCGGCCCAACTCCTCTTCGCTCGTCTCGGAGCCAACTCCGACGCGGCCACGCAAAAATTGAGTCTCCCTGTGGAACTCGTCCTGAGGCGCTCCTGCGGGTGCCAGCCCAACTAAGGTGTCGCCATAGACGTGGGCGGGCCATATCTCTTCCTTCAACACGGAACGATATAAACTTGCAGCGCCGCAACGAATCGCCTCATCGCAACACAGGAGCGCATCGATGCATCGCCGGCACTTCCTCTTTCTCGCGCCCTTAGTTCCGGCGGCTCTATTCGCGCCTCGATTCCTGCACGCCCTCCCTCGCCAGACGGCCTCGGCCTCAGCGGATACCCTGGCTGACGAAACGCTCAAGTTGAACGAGCTCGCCTCGAACATCCGTACCGTCGCCGACGCCCGGCGCTTCATCGATGCGATCGCGGAGATCTTCGCCGGCGAACTTCCTCCCGCCTGGACAACCGAATCCCTTCGCGCTCGCCTGGCCGAAGGGGAGTACCTCAGCGTCACCGATCCTCAGAAAGGCATATCAGAAGCCCATCTCGCACAAATCTGGAATGCGTACGTCCGCATGATTCACGCGTCCGAGGACTCGCAGGCGTCGCCCGCCGAAGTTCATAACCTGCGCGATGCCCTTTTCTCCAGCGCGCGGGTGAGCTGGAATCACAACTACCTGAACTTCTGGAACCTCCCGTCGATCTTCGCGACGCAGCGGGACGGTACACTCGCGCCCGCCTGCCGCGTGGTCGAGTCCCTTCGCATCCTCTGGGATCTGGCCAACATGCCGGACAACCTGCGCGGCGCCCGTGAGCGTGTGTCAAAGGGCACACTCACCTCCGACCTCTTCAAGCAGCGAAGACTCTCATCCTCTTCGGTGAGCGGCGGATATCTTATCGCCCGGGCGAAAAGCAATCCTGTCCAAGCTGCCGAAAGCCAATACATCAGCGACCACGGCATTGCCGCCTTCAGCAACACCGTCGAGACAATGCTCGACTCGCTTTTGAAGTCTTAACGCGAATGCGCGTTTTCGCGTGCAGCTGAATTGCTCTGCCCTTGCCTGCTGACTTCGAGCACGGTCATCGACATCTCGCGGCCGCCCGGAACGAGTTCCAACCCCAACGTCGACTTCAGTACGGCGTTCAGGCTGTCAATGTCTCCTCCGGCAACTTTAAATCGCGCGTCATAAGTGCCGTTGATGCCTGTTTCATTAATCACCGGGGTCTCGAGGCCGGTTCCCAGGATGTACGCAAGATCGTCCATCGTGCCGTTCATCAGAAGAAACATACCGTGCCAGGAGCCTCGCTTGACTGCGTGCGTGGAAGCCGAAGGACTCAGCAGCTTCTTACTCGCTTCCGTGGCACGCAGAATATAAGCCGGTTTTGTCACGGTCTTTGACTCGATCTGCAAATGCAAGGCGGCAAGGACGGCCTGCTGCACAACCGAATTGGTAACACCGTCCGGCACGTCAGCAGAATTGATGCGGACGTCATAACGTCCTGCGGGCAGCGGGTCCTTCAGGACATAGCGATTTCCAAACATATTGAAGACGTCTGTAAGAAGACTGTCGGCATCCTGTCCAAGCAAGTCCCATCCGGTCGGCGGATGCTTGACCAGCGCCTGCTTCGCATCGGGCGCAGCCTTCGTGACGGACACCGCAAACAGGGCATGCCCCGCATTCGGGATATTCGAACTGGATGGAGCCGTCACCTCAACCGTTTCCGACACCGGCTTAAACGCGACCTTCTTGCCTTCCGCCACAGCGCGCAGATCCGCGGCGGTCACCGACTCTATTTCTGTGACAGCAACAATCTTTCCGTTTCCGCCGATGATGACGGTCGTTGGCCTTGAATTCACTCCATACTTCGCGAACACCTTGCCTGAAGCATCGACACCAACCCAGCCAGACATCTTCTTTCGTGCCAGAAATGTCTTTACGGCTTTCACGTCCTCATCATCGATGGAAATGAACTGAAACTTCGCGGGATCAAGCGACCCTACAAGCTGGTTGAGATGAGGAAGGCTCGCTACACAGGGAGAGCACCACGTCGCCCAGAACTCGAGGACCACGACCTTGCCTTTCAGACTCGCCCAATCTGCTGTTGCTCCCGAAGGCGCCTGCAGGAGTTCGAGTGAAGCTAACGACGGTGCATTGGCGCCTTTCGCCGGATGCGCCCAAAGAGTACCTGTCCCTGAGAACACCGTAATGAGAGTGAGCAGGCTGCCTCGCAAAGCTTGAGGAATATGCATGAAGCTCCTTCTGGCATACTATGTAGCATTCTACATTGCCATCAGTCAAATTCCTCTAGTTGAGGATTAAGCAGAACAAGAGTGCGCACTTATGGCGCTGACAGAAATCGCACAATCTCCTGCATCACGCGAGGGCCCTGGTCTGTCTTGAAAAGAAACTGAGCGTGCGCAGAACCATTCAGCACGATCAATTCCTTCGGCTGAGGAGCTCGTTCATACTGCGCCCGGATACCAGGCAGTCTCAGGACATCACCGCCTTCGGTGTCATCGCGCGCAACAATAAACAACGACCGCGATTTCAATCCGTCCGCCGGGAGGTTCGGCGCTCCCGCAAGAAATACCACGCGATCAATCTCACCCGGTGCGGACTTGATCGATGCATCCCCGGCCGCTCCGCCTCCGAAACTTCCTCCAACGACGGACACCGTCTTCGCTCCATGCGCTTTCAGATAGCGAACCGCAGCGAGCACATCTTTCTCAAAGGGCGCAGTCCAGAAATCCCGCTGCCCGGGCCCCTTCGAGCAACCGAATCCTCTGAAGTCGATCGCCAGCACTCGAAACCCCGAGGACACGAGTGAGGATGCCTGCTCGCGCCAGCTCTCCTTATTGAACTGGCCGCCGTGAGCCAGCACGACACCTTTATTCCCCTGACCATAGAGATCGGCGCAGACCTGGCCACCATCGTCCGTTGCAAACGATACGGTCTGCTGTGCAGGCGCCACGAGGCCAATAGACAACACGAGGGAAAGAATGGCTGGCGCCAAACGGCGGACTGTACGGTCGCTCTTCATCGTGTTGCCTTCGAGCTCGACAACGCTGCTCGCTGTGATTGAAGAAATAATACGAGGTGGAAAAGTCTAAGCCAGTTAAACTTCTACATACGATGCGATCCGCTCTGCGCACGATTTCAATCTCCGCCCTCGGCCTCCTCGCTCTCACCGTCTCTGCCCAAACAAACTCTGCCGCCCGTGCCACGGCCTTCCGCCGCGCAGCCACGCTCAGCCGCGGGATCAACGCCTCTGGCTGGTTCGGCGGATGGGGCGACTACACGCCGGAACACACGTCCAAATGGATCTCCGCAAGCGACCTTGCTGAGATGCGAAAGCTCGGCTTCACCTACGTGCGCATCGGTGTTGACCCAGTCTACTTCGGCACCTACGGCCGCCCTGACGACCCCTCCAAAGCCGCGCTCTGGAAGCGCCTCGATGACGCCATCGACCTTACGCTGAAATCCGGCCTCAGCGTCGACCTCTGCGTCTTTCCGCGCGACGACTACAAGCAGCAGCTCGCCACCGACCACGGCGTCACCCAGTTCCTCTTCCTCTGGGAGGCGCTCGCGCATCACTTCGCCGGCCGCGATCCCGACCACCTCGTCTTCGAACTGATGAACGAGTCAGAGGTCCAGGACCCTTATCGCTGGATCGGCATCGAGTCCGCGGCCGTCACCGCCATCCGCCACATCGACACAGCCCACACCATCCTCGCCTCCGGCGCCCATTACGACTCGCTGGACGATCTTCTCGTCACTCAACCCCTCGCCGACGAGAACGTCATCTACACATTTCACTTTTACGAGCCATATCAGTTCACCCACCAAGGCGCCGGTTGGGGCTCACCCGAGTGGCTCTACTACAAAAACATCCCCTTCCCCGCCACGGTCGACCAGCTTGACGGCACCCTGAAATCGATCCCCAACGACATCGCGCGCTACCAGCTCTTTCTCTACGCCGTCGGCAACTGGAACTCCGATACTGTGCGCGAGCGCATCACGTTCGCCGCCGATTGGGGGCGCGAACACCACGTCCCGATCCTCTGCAATGAGTTCGGAGCTTATCGCGACACCGCACCACCCGACTCCCGCGCCCGCTACATCGCAGCCGTGCGATCCGCACTGGAAGCCAACCACATCGGCTGGGCCATGTGGGACTGGAGCGGGAACTTCGGCCTGGTGCGCTATCCCGAGGCCGGAGACCACACCCACATCGCGGTCGACCCCGCCCTCGCCAAAGCCCTCAACCTCTCGCAATAACTGATACCGGAAAGTTGATGCGCGCACAAAAAAGACGAGAGCGCATCCGCTCTCGTCTTCCAGTCCGGAGGAAATCGATCTACTGGATTGTCACCTGCATCGTGAACGGCAATGACATCTGGTTAGCGTTCCCGTACGTGATGAATGGATTCTGGGTAATCACCTGGCTTCCGACCTCCTTCGCCGTCACCTGCACGGTGTAGGTTCCGGCAGGCGTCACCTGCGCAGTGGTTCCGCCAAGCTGCGTCGTGCTGCATCCGCTGGCGCCCGCCAGGATACCGCAGCAGAGCACCAGCGCTGCCAGTGTCCCGATTCGGCTGCGCATCGACCGCTTGCGTCCGAAGGCGAACCCAAGTGCTCCCAGCCCGAGCATCGCGAAGAACACCGTTCCTGTCGGGCGCGTGCGCAGCATGGCAACGCCCGTCGGGGCATTTGTCGTGATGGTCATGATGACCGTCCCGGGGCCGCTGCAGCCCTGGGCTACCGTGCACGGTCCAGTAACTCCGCCTACGGACAGGACGGTTCCCGTGGCCGGCCCAACGTGCACGGAGTTCGGATCCGACGGATCCGGCTTCGGGTAGACGAACGTGCAGGTCGCGTACGCCGGCAGTCCATCGCACGCCAGCTGCACCGGCAGTGAGTAGTTGTTCAGCAGCCCGTTATAACCAGCGATACCGTAGCCCAGGACCGAGCTCAGCGTCAGCGTCGCCGACGCGCTTGATCCCTTTGCCACTGTCAGAGTGCCGGGGTTTGAGCTGATCGACACCATTGGATTCCGGAGCGCGGTGTACTTGATGGCTGTTCCGGTGAACGACGTGTAGTTCGGGTTGGTGTAGGTGTTTTCGCTTCCTGCTCCGGTTGGGCTGTACACGGGGGTGACCGTATACGACGTCATGATGTCTGGAATCGCGTTGTTAGTTGTGTCGATCGCCAGGCAGCTTGGATCAAACTGCGCTGTCCCGTCGGACTGCACGGGAATCGGTGCGCAGCTTGGTGTGGATGCTCCCTGGAAGGTCACCGAGCCGTAGTTCGTCCCGATCACCTTCTTACCCGTGCTGTCATAGACCGGCTGCCCGATCAGCGGCTGCCCGGCGCCCGCAAGCACCGTAACCGTGTAGTAGGCCGTCGTCAGGTACTGCGAGACTGATCCATCGTATGGCTCCGATGCCCCTGCGGCGTTGCCGAGCACCAGCGGGTAGTAAGGATTATTTTTCTGGACCTGTGTCATCGAAGGCTGGCTCAACGACACCGAGCCCGCGCCGACCTTCACAGAAGATGTCGCACTGGAGCCGGCAAGAGCTCTGTCGCCCTGGTAGGTGACGGCGAACTGGTAGGTTGCTGCCGGCAGGTTCGTCGGCGTAAGCGTGACGGTTCCGTTTGTCAGCGTACCGGTCAGCGTCACCGGAGTGATTCCATTGCCCGTTACCGTCAGCGTCACCTGTCCGGTGGGCGTTGGCGTTGTCCCGGAAGACGGCGAGACCGTGATGACTGTGGCCGCACTGTTCACCGTAGGGCTATTCACCGTGATCTTCGTCGTAGACGCCGCAAGCGCAGCGCCAACACCGGTCGCACTCACACCAATGGGCGAGTTCGCGGCATTGCTCTGCACCTGCACTTGACCTGTGAGAGTTCCCTGGTCGCCCGGGCCGGGACTGAAGGTCACGGTGACGGAACACGTCCCACCTACAGGGATGGCAGAGCCGCAACTCGTCGACGATCCACTGTAGTCGGCGGTTCCAGTGAAGCCGGTGATGTTAAGCGGCGCGTTGCCGTCGTTCAGGATTGTGAAGGTCGAGGAAGATGTAGCTGTCGTGCTGTTCAGCGTACCGAAGTTTTTCGACGCATTCGCCTGAATGAAGATAACGTTCTTGGCAGCCGAGTCCGCGATATAGATATTCTGCGACTCATCAAGCGCGACCGACGCGGGAGAATTCACGATAGACGTGACAAGCGTCTGATCCGCTGGATTGAGCGTCCCGCTCTCATTCGGAATCCGCACGGTGCCGCCGGTCTGCGCAACGTACACCGAGCCCGACGGATCAACGACAAGTCCGCTGACTGCACCGAGCGATGTGAGCAGCGTCGTCTGTGTCCCGGTCGGCGTCACTTCAATGAGATTGCTCCCATCGGCAACATACAGATTGTTGCTCGAATCCACCGCGAGCGCAGACGGCGCAGTGAATCCGGCGATGTCTGCCTCGGTTTGTCCGAACGCGCTGAGAGTCACGCCAACGCTGCTCAGCTTCACCACGCGCCCATTCGATGGGTCCGAGATGTAGAGATCATCATTCGTGTCGGTCGCCAGTTTGAGATTCGTTCCCAGGCCGCTCTTGAGCGTGACCTGTGCCGACGTCATAAGCCCGCTTGGTCCGTTCGGCACTTCGACGACAGTACCGCTGCCGCCATCCGCGATGAAGACATCGCCCGCGCCATCGACCGCAACTCCGGTCGGCGAGGTGAGGCCTGTTCCCACATTCGTTGCCGTGCTCGATCCTGCGGCGAACATCTGTACAGCGCTGAAGCCAGGGTCAGCAATATAGGTGTTGCCTGCTGCATCGGCTGCAATCTGGCTCGGAGTCTTCAAGCCACTGTCGATGGTCGACTGTGTGCCGGGAGAAAGCTGAATCGCCGGTCCGGAACCCATGCCAGACAACGGCATCGATGCGAGCACATTGCCGGAACCGTCGAGCATCAGCAGCTTTGCGCTTAAGTCGCCCGGTGCATGCGGATTGAATGTAACGTTCACACTGCAACTGCTGCCTGCAGCGTAGGCCGTGCCGGTCTTGCAGCTTCCCCCTGAGGCGATGGCGAAGTCGGGATTCTTTGCTCCCGCCTCCTCGATCACAAACGAGCCCGGCGTCGCGCTTCCGTTGAAGCCGAACAGAATCGATGCCGGAGTCGAAGAAGAGGAACCGGCAGCCACTGTGCCAAGCGCCGCGGTGTTGAACGTCACGGCATAGATCTCTTGCCCGCTGCTCGGGTTGCTGGGCACGTACATGATGCCGCGCGCCCAGTCGATGCTCACCTGCCCGTCCGCAGGAACAGGCGTAAGCAGCACTGCAGAACTGGTCTGCGGCGTACCGGAAGGATTCGGGATAAAGTACACGCCCTGCTTCGAATCGCTGACATAGAGATTGCCGTTTGCATCAACGGTCACGCCGGACACTCCAGGCAGATTGGGATCCACGCGCGTAAGGCCCGCGTCCGACGTTAGTCCCGTCGATCCCGCCGGAATCATCAGCACACCGGGCAGAGGCGTCTTCTGGTCCGTCTCTTCGACCACGTAGACGTTGCCGAACTTATCCTCCGCGACCGACTGCGCACGCGCCGACATCGCCGAGATAATCAGGCTGTTCGCCTGGGGCGCAGTCGAAGTGATGCCGGTTCCAACCACGGGCTGCGTGAAGATAAAATTTCCGCTGTTCTGCGATGTGACCAGGACGTTGTTATTCGGATCGATTGCAATCGCCCATGGCTGGAAGTAATAAGGAGATGTGTTGGGTGTGTCTCCGCACGCAAATCCATACGGTGCAGCCGGCGTGCCCGATCCCTTCGGGCACAGAGCAGTCGAAGAGTTTCCATTCGCCGCGCTGATCGTGTCCAGGCCATCCCACGACTTCGTCGCAGGATCGTAGGGGAACCTGCCCAGCACGTTGTTGTAGTTGCCCTCCAGATACAGATCATTATTCGCGCCGATGGCAATGCCAGGATTCGCATATCCGCCGAGACTTCCCGCAGGCAGCAGAGTGATCACTGCTCCACCGCCCGCCGGATACTCGTACAGGGCGCCGTTGGGATAGTCCACAAACAGCAGGTCGCCGAAGGAGTCGATGGCCGTCTGGAACACCGTTTTCAAGCCGCTGGGAGGCGTCAGCACCTGCGCGTAGCTGGGCGCCACCACCGGCGTGACCTGAGCCTCTGCTGCGCTGCTCATCGAAGCACAGAACAGCATCATCGTCAGCGCATGTCCGGAGAACCGGCGAAGCGATGTGAAGGACTTGGTGACCATTCCATTTCTCCCTGAAAAACTGATACCTTCCCTGCGTGCCATTCCTGCCTCGAGCGTCTATTGACTTAGCCTCTTCTACTGAATCGTCACTGTGAGAGTGAACGGAAGCGAACTGCGTTGATTTGTCGTCAGATCGATCGTGTAGATGCTCACGTGGTACGTTCCCGACGGCGTAGTAACCTGCGGCGACGGCGGCGTGTGGGTGTAACCCGAGTTCGTGCATCCGCTGAGACCCGCAATCGATCCGCCCAGCAGCAGCACGCAAATTACCGAAAGCAACTTCACGTTAAGCCTCGTCTTCTTACGCAGCGCGAGCCCAAGGATTCCCAGCCCGAACAGGCTCGCGTACTCGATCGGCGACGGTCCCTTCCGCAGCGGATCGTTCCGCAACGCGCCAACGTTTACCGGCAGATTGCTGCTGATCGTCACGTGGCTCGACAGCGGCGCGCCGGTCAGATCATCACCGAAATCGAGCGTCGGCGTGTCAAACGTGCACTCCGCGTACTGCGGCAGCGTGGAGTTATCGCAGTAAAGCGTCGCGCCGAGCTTGGGCCCGAAGCCCTCCAGCGGCGTCACCGTCAACGTGCTCTGTACCGGTGTGCCCGCCTTCGTGGTTATGGAAGCAGGACTCGCCGTGATCAACGCGCTTGGCGGAATGATCTCGATCGCCGAGGCTGGTGATGTTGCCGTGGCGAAGTTGAGATCTCCGCTATACACGGCCGTGATGTTGTACACCTGCCCGAGCTGCGATGTATTTGGCCCCTGGGCGAGGTTCGAGGTGTTAAAGGTAGCGGTCCCGCTCGCATTCAGCGGCGCCGTGCCGAGCACGGTAGACCCGTTCATGAACGTCACCGTGCCGGTCGGCGAGCCAAGTTTCGAAGTCACCGTCGCCGTCATGACTGTGCTCGAACCCTGCTTCACGTAGTACACGCCGTTGGTTGCCGTCACACCGACAGGCGTGGAGAGCGCGGCCGTGGAAGCAGCCTGCGCGACCGTGAACGCGTAGGTCTTCGAGCTCGAGCTGCCGCCGAAGATCGGGTCGCCATGATAGCTGGCGTACACGTTGTAAGCTCCGCCATTCAAGGCCGTCGCGTTGAAGCTCGCTGTCCCGTTTGCGAGCGTCGAGTTCAGCACGATCGGGGCCTCGCCCTTGGTCTGCGGCGCCAGTGTCAGCGAGATCTTTCCGTTCGTCGGCGTGTTGCCCGGCGAGCAGGTCGGGTCCAGCGCGGCGACCGTCGCAGTCACCGCCGTGCTTCCGGGAAAGCTGACGCCCGTTGCGGGATTCAGTGTGATCGTCGTTGAAGTGCGGCAAAGATTGTTCTCCGAGTACGCCTCGAGCGTTGCGCTCGCTGTCGGAGCGTTGATCGCGTTCGTCGCGAAGCTGAGGCTTCCCTGGCTCAGGCCTGTGTTCGCCGCCGTCACGGTCACGCCCAGCGTGCAAGCCGATCCGCTCACCACGGAGGTTGCGCCCGTCGTGTCGCACGGGTTCTGGCCGTCCGACTGGATCGCATAGTCGGAGGCGTTGGTGCCGGAGAAGCTCGGCGTCGTCGTGGTGGAGAACAATAGCGGGGCGTTGCCGATATTGAAAACGCTGATGTCGACCGGGTCGGTCGTCGTCGCCGTGTCAACGACGCCGAAGTTTACCGCAGCGTTCGCCAGCATCAGGACGTTGGGTGTCGTGACGTTCGTCGTCACCGGACCCAACGGCGTGCCGGTCGTATTGATCGCCGTGACGTTGTACGCGTCCGCAGCCACATAAAGATTGCCGAGCGCGTCCAGCCCAAGGCCCGTGGGCGCGGTCACGCCTGTGTTGTCAATCGGCGACGCATCGTTCGCGTTCAGCCCCGTGCCCTGACTGGTGGTCTCAAACGGAATGCGAATGATTCCGCCGCTCTGCGCCACGTACACCGAGCCTGAAGGATCGACCGCGAGTCCGGTCACGGGCGCTGCCAGGCTGCTCGTGATCGAGGTCTGCCCGCCCCACACGTTCACCTCTACGAGGTTGGCGCCGTCTGCGACGAACACGTTCCCTGCATCGTCTACCGCGACCGCCGTCGGCTTGGTAAAGCCGCTGCCCACGGTTCCGAGCCCCTCCATGAGCGAGGCTTGCGGATTGTAGATACGCACCACGCGCGCGTTCGCCGGGTCGGCGGCGTACACGTTATCCGATCCATCGACGGCGAGTTGCACATTGGCGCCCAGGCCCGTGGCCACAGTGGTCTGTCCTGCAGGATTGGGCGTGCCGCCGACCGAGGGGATCTCGATGACTTTGCCGGAGTCGGCAATATAGATATCGCCGTTGCCATCGACCGCGACCCCGGTAGGTGCAGTGAGTCCCGTTCCCACCGGAGAGCCCGCAAATGCTGTCGTCGTTCCGGCGGGGAACAACAGTACGGCGTGCTGTCCGGGGTCCGCCACGTAGGCATTACCGAGCGAGTCGCCCGCAACCTGCGCCGGCTGCGTGAGGCTGATCGCAAGCGGCGTCTGCGCCACCGGCGACAGCAGTGCGGCTGCGGGCCCGAGCCCAACGCCCTCGAGGTATGCCGTGCTTCCGGAGATCACGTTGCTCGAGCTATCAAGCATCGAGATCTGCCCCTGGTCGTTGCCAACGGAGTTCGTGCCGGAGGGATCCAGCGCCACCCAGTACTGGCAGCTCGAGTAGGCGTTATAGGTGGTGCCGACAGTGCATGGCACGGCTGGCGTCGAGCCGGCCGGCGGGGGATTCGGGTTCGTGTTGGAGGCGATGAAGTCTCCGCCGCCGTTCGGCTGCGTGAGCGCGATGCTGCCCGGCGTCGCCGTTCCGCTGAAGGTGAAGAACACAACGCCCGGTGTGCCCGGGGTGCCTACTGGAGTCGAGCCGAGGTTCACCGCTCCCGGCTGCCACACAATGATGTTGCCGGTGCCGGCGATCGGGCCTGAACCGCCCGGCGACCAGTTGCCCGTCGTTCCGGTCGGCAGCCAGAAGAAGCCGCGATAGTCGATTGCAGGATTCGCGTTGATCGGCGTCGGCGCGAGGTACTCGGCGTGCTCGAAGTTAAAACTTGTGGCCGTGACACCGACCGGGCTTCCGCTCTCATTCGGAATCATCAGCAAGCCATTGCGCGTTCCTCCGTAGCTGTCGCTCCCGTCCCCGACGTAGATGTTTCCTGCCGCGTCATGCGTGATGCCGTTGAACTTCTCCGTATTGCCCGGGTCGATGCGCTGCAGCGAGGACTCCGTGCCCGAAATGCACGCCGTATCCGGAGTCGACGTGCCGGCCTTCATCGCCGCGACACAGTTCGCAATCGTCGATGCCGGGATAAAGAAGACGCCCGTGCTGCGGTTCGCGGAGGTGACGTACGGATTCTCGATGAAATAAAGGTTGCCGTTGACGTCCACGTCCATCGGCATGATCTTCGCTGCCAGCCCGGTCAGCAGGTATTGGTATTCGGGCAACCCGGACTTCGCACCCGACGGAAAATTCGTAACCGTTCCATCCTTGTTCACCGGAATCACGAGCAGCGCGCTCGATGTCTCTTCGGAAACGAATAACAGTCCGCTGCCGTCTTTCGCGGGGCTGTCATAGAACGCAACGCCAACCGTACCCGAGCCACCGAAGCCGGCTGCAATCTGAGCCTCCCAGTTGTCGGTTGTCGCGGAGAAGTCCCAGGTCCCTTTGGCCGCGTCATAGGGCACGCGATAGATGTGCTGGCTGCCGCTATAGCGGTCTGTAATATAGAGCGTTCCCTGGGCATCCATCGCCATGCCCTCGTTCCAGTACGTGCCCGAGGAGTCGATGGCGGAGGTGATGACCTGCGGAGTGGTGGCGCCCTTCTTTAATTGGTACAGCGACCCGTACCCGCCGCCGCCGCACACATCGAGAAACAGCGTGTCTCCGTTGGGCGCGTTGATCGCCTTGTAGATCTGGCAGGGAGCAGGCAGATTCAGGGGGAACGGAATCACCGATCCGGTCGCGACCAGATTCTTCTGCGCGTTACCGGCGCCGCTGAAAGACAACATTCCGAGCGCAATCATTAACCCGGAGCGCACCAGCCCCCGAAGATTCGCTGCTGTCTCGATGGCCATAAGACCCCTCCAAAATCTGAATCAATCCCATGCGTTCGGCCGCTGGCCTTGTGCATCTTTTCGGCCGCTTAAAGCCGGCCGGAGCCGTCGCTCAGAACGTGAACTTGGCTCCCAGTTCCATCAGCCTTGATCCGTACTTGATATTCGCGATGCCGAAGTCCGGCGCTCTGAGCTGCGTCGGCGTGAGCGGCTGCCCCGCCACTGCATAGTTCAGACTGCCCATATTCAGGTTCGTATTGTCGTTGTTGTTGAACGAGGTCAGCGGGTGGTTCAGGAAGTTGAACGCAGACGCATGAAGCTGCAGGTTTCTTCCCTCGCCGACTCCGAATGTCTTATAAATCGAAAGATTGTGGTTCTGATACGCTGGGCCGTGAATGTACGGCAGCCGGTAGGCTCCCTGGCCGGTCGGGTTCGTTGTCACTCCTCCAGAAGGCCCGGTCGTTGGTCCTCCCGGCATCGGCACGCCAAAGCAGAGCGGATTGATGTACTGGTTCGCCTTGCCTCCGCTCGTGGGGTTGCAGTTCAACGTGGGCATCAGCTGATAGTCCGGCGTCCCCAGCCACGTGGTTGGATCGATGTTCGTTACGCAGTAGTGGTGGCCGTTCTTGTCGTTCGGGATGTTGTACTCCGACTTGCACACCTGCTCGAACGAGGTGGAGACCGCCTGCTGCACCGTCGCCACCTGCACCACCTGCAGCGATCCATATCCAAACCCGAAGTTCTGGCCCTGCGCGGAAGGCAGATCGACGCCGCTCTGCCAGCTTGAAATACCCGATACCAGCCAGCCGTTCGCAATTTCCTTCCACAGAGTGCTGTCGCCCTTGTAGCGCTTTCCGAGATCGATCTGGTAATGCGCGTTGATGACGTGAGTGCGATCATATGGCGTCGGGTTGTAGTCGTTGCGAAGGTTGATCGGATCGACGATCTGGTTGTTGTAAGAAGCCGCCGTCGCCAGCGTCTTCGAGAACGTGTAGTTCACCCCGAACGTTACCAGTCCGGTGGATTTGTTCCAGCTCGCCTGCAGACCGTTGTAGTTGCCGTAGAAGTTGTGGTTCAGCATGTAAATGTGCTGATAGAACGGGTACGGACGGAACCAGTCCTGCCCGGCGGTCGTCAGCGATCCGATACTCACCGCACTCAGCTTTCCGGGCGTGTTGCAGAGACAGAAGCCGTTCGTCGTCTGGTCGCCGAACATGTATCCGGCAGGAATCAGATTGAGATCGGAGGCCTCGTTATAGGAGCTGCCCTGGTTGAACGAGCTAAGGTGCTGCATCGACGTACCGACATACGCAACCTCCATCAGCGAGTTCGCAAACGCTCCCTTCAACCGGCTGGTGTTGATCCGTTGCGAGATCGTGCCGTTGTACTGGTAAATCACCGGCCGATCTGTGTCGGTCGTGGAGAGCATGTCGGTATTGAAGTCCGAAGGGTTGATCGGCGACTGCTCATCCACACCGTCGAAGTTCCATTGCTGCTGCAGGTAGGTCGTTTTGAAGCCCTGCGCAGTGGCTGCCGCAGCAGCGTACGGCGCGAACTCCTCCTCGTGGCGATATATGCCCCATCCGCCATGCAGCACCGTGTTGCCGTGGCCGAGGATGTCCCACGCCATGCCGACACGCGGCGAGAAGTAGATGGACTGCGGAGTGTTAACCGAGTTTGCAATGGAGCTCTGCGTTCCGTGCCACACAATACCCGGATAGTCATTCGATGCGGCGCACGTCACCGGAGATCCGATCGCTTCCGTGCACTGCTGCTTATAGAGCGACGGCGAGAACGTAGCGAGCCCATTGTTGTGCTTGTCCGTCCATGGGCCGAGATGCTCAATGCGAGCGCCCAGCATCACCGTCACCTCATGCATTCCCCTGGCGTGGATCTTCCACTGGTCGTTCACAAAACCGGCCACGGTGCTGTACTGCATGTCGGCAATCGGTGTGAAGTTTGTCTGTGTGAAGCTGTCCGGTGTTCCCATGTACATCATCGCCACCGGGTTGATGCAGGAGCCCAGGTACGCTGCGCCCGAGAGCCGGCTCGTTCCCGTTGTCTGCGGGTTCTGGCAGGAGATGAACTGCGCGTTCGTGAACGGCCCCTGGGGATTGCTGTTGTACTCGTAGAAGGAGTTTCCGGGGTTGAAGCTGTACTCGCCCTGCGGATAGCCACCCGCCGCGGTTCCGTTAACGATTCCCTTCTCCGTGTAGAACCCGAACTGGAAGAAGTGTGCGCCCTTGGTCCAGCTCAGGACCTCCTGCACATCCGGCACTACCTTCTTCGTGTGGATCTGGTTGTTGTAGAAGCCGCCCGGCATCGAAAGATTCGGATACCCGAGATTGTTGTAATCCTGCAGCGCAGGCACCGAGTAGTCACCCGCATTCTTGTACTCACCCAGGTAGTTGAAGTTCCCGTTCCCGCCGTTGTACTTGTTCATGTCAAAGCGGGAGACCGCGTCCGGATTTCCCATGTTCCCCGGCTGGCTGTAAAACGAGATCGCCGCTTCCACCTCATTCGTCAGCGAGCTGCTGAACGTGTGCGTATACGTGATCGACACAATATTCGAGATATCGCCCGTGGTCACGTCGCCCGGGTAGAGCATCGCATTGCTGGGAATATAGTTCAGGTTGACCGGCTGGTCCGTGATCTGCGTCTGCCGTCCGTAGGCCGCGTAGAGGCTATTGCGGTCATTGATCGCGTAATCCACGCGCGCGTGGAGAATATCGCCGTTCTGGTTCACCACCACCGGCTGAATGTAGTTGTAGCCGGACACATTATGAAACGGGTCTGCGTTCGGAAGAGGCAGCCAGTTCACCAGCGCCACGCCGCCCGCATTCGCATAGGGCTTCACATTGCCGTTGGCGACCATATTTCCATTGGCCAGATAGTTCTCCGCGTAGCACATTGCCTTAATCGAATTCGGATTCAGCAGCCCATCGGGCCGCGCTCCGCAGAGCTGCGCATTCAGGTTCCCCACACTGAAGTCGCCGCTGCGCTCAGCCAGCGTCGGCACCCACGAGTCGAGCGTCGTCGGGGAGAACTTCTGGTTCAGATACTCGAGCCCGAAGAAGAAGAACAGCTTGTTGTTCGCGCGCCCAAATCTCGTGCCCGGAATCCACAGCGGTCCGCCGATCGTTCCGCCGGGATAGTAGTAGCTTCCGTCCGGCCGCGTCTGCTGCAGGTAATTGTTGTCCCAGTCGTTGGCGTTCATCGCGGTGTTGCGGGCGTAGAAGTAAAACTCACCGTGATATGTCGATGTGCCGTGCTTCGTCGTCGCGTTAAAGATCGAGGGGCCCTGCGCATTCACCGAGCTGAAGGTCGAGGTCGAGACTTTGGCGCTCTCGATCATGTCCGCGTCCACCGTCTGCACCGTGTTGGTGCGGGTGCCGATGTCGGTCAGGGAAACACCATCCAGCACCGTCGCCAGGCCCGTCGGTCCCGCACCGTTGGAAGAGTATCCACCCGTGATGTTGTTATTAATTCCGACCGCGGCCGTGTTCACCGACGTCTGGTTATTCACGCCCGGGCTGATCACCGAAAACCCCGGCAGCGTCTCAATCAGTTCCGTCGCATCGCGCCCCACAATCGCCAGCGTTTCCAGGTCCTTCGACGTCAACACGTCGCTGCGTTCCGGACTATCGAGCGGTTTTACCGCCTGGCTCTCGGTCGCCTCCACCGTCACCTCGGCCGTCGCCTCGCCAATCTGCAGCTTGATATCGCTGAAGGCGATCCGATCGCCCGGCCGGACCGGAAACGGCTTCGATACCCAGCCCTTAAAGCCTTGCATCGAGACCTTCACCTGGTAGCGCACATCCGACTGCACCGACGGAATCGTGAACTCGCCCGTGCCATTGCTCACCGTACGTCGCTCGGTCTTGTTCGAGAGGTTCGTCAGGATGACACTCGCGTGTGGAATCGCCGCGCCGGTCGAGTCCTGCACGATGCCCGACACGCTCCCGGTCGTCTCCTGCGCCATCACGGGTGATTGCCACAGCAGCAGCCCCGCGACCAACAGCATCACAAGTGCGGCTGCCGGCCTGATCCTGGGAAATGACCTCATCGCTACAACCTCCCGTTGGTTTCCTTCCGTTTGCCTCGGCTGCACGCCCCCTCGGTTGATTCCCATGGGCGCCTCTCGCAGCCTCTTCTGCCGATGCATCAATCTGTCCGTTTGCTCTGCCCTTCGGTCGGCAGCATCCACACCACCAGCCGTCGATTCCACCCCGCCCGAGCCGTCAACTTCACAGCAATGCGGCGCCGGGTCGCAACGCCGCCTGTCTCTCGTCCAGAGCTCCGCCGGTATCTTTATCATGAAGGCACCAGCCTTGATATAGAACGGCTCTGGCCCTGTCAAGAAAAATTGTGCTGTGTGCGCTAAAAAATCGATTCAGGCGCGCTTGCGCGCAATTTTTCCCTCCACCTGAAGCGACAACGGTTCCCACCCGCGTCGCCGGACGCAGCATCACTCCCTCGCTGGATATTTTTCCTGCCCACAAAGACGTGGCTTTCCACTAGCCGTTTACAGCTCTCGATCCCATCGCGCGCGCGTGGTAGGGTTATCACCGTCCACAACCGCAGCCACAGGCCACCAACCGAACGCGAGGCTCGATGAAGCTGGAACTCTCTGCTCCACATTGCACCGCTCTGCTACCCTGCCTTCTTTTTGCCTTAACCGCTTCCTCCGCCAACGCCCAGTCGGCGCCCGCGACACCTGCCTACGGCCCGTACAACGTGCGCTCCATCGCCGGTGGCATTGGCATCACCAAACCTCTCGCCGCGCACGATCCTCTGGCGCTCTCGGGTTCCGGTTGGTCCTTGAGTCTCTGGGTAAAACCCGACACCGCCGGCGAGACTGCGCTGCTCGCCGGCGTTGGTCAGCCGCTTGACACTTTCCCGCGCTTTCTTGCTCTGCGTTCCGGAAAACCCGCGTTCTGGGCCGGCTCGGAAAGTACCCTCGAATCCTCCACTGCGCTTGCTCCGAACTCCTGGCATTCGATCGCCATCTACACGGAGGGCGCGGAGACGCATCTTCTGGTCGACGGACACGACGTCGCTCACGCTCCCCTGGCCGTCGGCCCGGCCACGCCTGAACTGGAGATCGCTCCCGTCGTTACACCCACCTCTGATTTCCATCACTTCAGCGGCCTGCTTGCCTTCGTGAACCTCGCCCGCGATCTCACACCATCAGATCGCGATGCACTGTCCCACCCGCAGTCAGATCTCGACAACCTTGCCTTCGACGACGCCTCGAAACCCTGGCCCGTGCAGACCCGCCAGTGGATCGGCTACCGCTCGCCCCAGGATCCCGCCACCCTGCCCCGCAGCGCCGCTCCGCCGCAGAAGCCGGTCGCACATCCCGTGCCCCATCTCACGGACGCGCTCTCGGAGGACCACCGCACCCTCACGCTTCGCGCCAACTGGCGAATGGCTGAGGATTCAAACGATTTACCTGATGGTGCGCGTATCTCCAAGCCTGGTTTCGACGACTCGCACTGGTACGCCGCTGTGGTGCCCGGCACCGTCCTCACCACGCTCATCGCACGCGGCGTCTACCCCGACCCCGACTTCGGCCTCAACAACATGGCCATCCCGGAATCGCTCGCGCACAAGCGCTTCTGGTTCCGCACGCATTTCACCGCTCCACCTGCCACGCTGCACGGCCATCCCACCCTCACCTTCAACGGCATCAACTACCGCGCGCAGATCTTCCTGAATGGTCACAAGCTCGGCCGCATCGACGGTGCCTTCATTCGCGGCCGCTTCGATGTTGCCGGGCTGCTCACACCTGGCGACAACGTGCTCGCTGTCCTCATCTTCCCGCCCGACCACCCCGGCATTCCGCACGAGCAGTCCATCGCCGACGGCCCCGGCTCGAACGGCGGCCTCATGGCCATCGACGGCCCCACCTTCGCCGACACCGAAGGCTGGGACTGGATTCCCGCCATTCGCGATCGCGACATAGGCATCTGGCAGGACGTCAGTCTTTCCGCGCAAGGCCCCGTTTCGCTCGACACGCCACAGATCGTCACCACGCTCCCGCTGCCCGACACCTCGCGCGCCGCAGTCACGCTCCGCTTCCCGCTGCACAACGCAGCCAATGAAACTCTCCACGCCACGCTCGATCTCTCCTTCGAAGGCGTTCACATCACCCACGCCATCAACGTCGCTCCCGGCGACAGCACTGTCACCCTGACACCCACCGACACGCCTGAGCTCAACATCGCCCACCCACGCCTCTGGTGGCCCAACGGCTACGGCGAGCCCAACCTCTACCACCTCACCACCGTCATTCACATCGGCGACGAAGTCTCTGACGAGCTCCACTCCAACTTCGGCATCCGCGAAATCACCTACGAGCTCTCCCTCCTGGACACCACCGGCCACCTCCGCCGCGTCGAGATCGACCGTGCCAAGGAAGCCCTGAGCGACAAGCCGCTTGTCGACGAGACCCACGAAGGCATTCGCGAGACGCCACTCGGCTGGGTCGCCAGCTTGACCGCCGCGGGCGAGCACTCGCCCGCCGTTCACGACTCCAAAGATCTCGCCACCCAGCCCGCACTCGTCATCAAGGTCAACGGCGTGCGCATCGCCGTCCGCGGGGGCGCCTCCGGCATGGAGGACATGCTCAAGCGCGTCTCGCGCGATCGTCTCGAGCCCTTCTTCCGCCTGCAGCGCGACGCGCACATGAACATCATCCGCAACTGGATGGGCCAGAATACCGAAGAGTCCTTCTACAATCTCGCCGACCAGTACGGCCTGCTCGTCTGGAACGACTTCTGGGACTCCACCCAGGACGACAACATCGAGCCCGATGACTCCGCTCTGTTCCTCGCCAATGCCCGCGACACCATCACGCGCTTCCGCAACCACCCGTCCATAGCCGTGTGGTGCGGGCGCAACGAGGGCGTCCCCGCACCCGCCTTCAACCGCGGCCTCATCGACCTCATCTCTTCGCTAGATGGCACGCGCTTCTACTCCGCCAGTTCCAACCGCGTGAACCTGCACGACAGCGGCCCCTATAGATACCAGGAACCGTCCGAATACTTCACCCACCTGGCTCTCGGATTTGCGGTAGAAATAGGCCTCCCCTCACCGCCCACACTCGAATCTCTCGAGAGCTTCCTCCCCAAAGAAGATCAATGGCCCATCTCAGATGACTGGGCTTATCACGACTGGCATATGGGCGGCAACGGAAACATTCTCACTTATATGAAGGCAATGGACGACCAACTCGGCCCGCCATCCTCACTGGCAGATTTCGACCGCAAGGCCCAGCTACTCAACTACGTCGGGCATCGCGCCGTCTTTGAAGGCTTCAACGCTAAACTCTGGAACCCCAACAGCGGCCGCATGCTCTGGATGACCCAGCCCGCATGGCCCTCCATGGAGTGGCAGATCTTTTCGCACGACTACGACACCCACGCCGCCTATTACGGCGTGAAAATCGCCAGCGAGCCCATCCACATCCAGCTCGATCTGCCCGACCACACCATCGCAATCATCAACAACACAACAGCTGCGCTTCCCAACCTCACCGTCCACGCGCAGGTCTTTGACCTCTCCAACCATCCGCTGTCTGAAAGCACCCTCCACGTCGAAAACGCATCCGCCAATGCGACCACCGATCTCCAGCGCCTCGCACTCGAGGATGCGCTCGACGACAACCCTGTCGTCTTCGTGAAGCTCACGCTGGCCGACGCTGCGGGCAAGCAGCTCTCGCAGAACTTCTACTGGCTCGCCGCGCACGACGCGGACTTCCGCAAGCTGAACGACCTGCCTCCCGTAAACCTCCAGGCACACGCCACCGCCGCGACGCGCGACTCCGAGCAGCACATCACCGTCACGCTGGCCAACCCATCGAAGACCGTCGCCCTCACCACCAAACTCACTCTCCTCGACGGCCCCAACGGCCAGCGCATCCTGCCCGCCTTCTACAGCGACAACTATGTCTCGCTCTTACCCAACGAGCAACGCACCATTGAAATCACCTACCCATCCTCACCCGCACACGCACATCCCGTGGTCGCCCTCCGCGGATGGAACATCACCCCAGCTAGCGTAGACGTGCTGCGTTAACTCGAAGTTCAAGGCTCCGCATTTCGAAACTTGTTGCGCAAACTCGGGCAGCACTTGCGCTCGATCAATCAACAATTCAACTACGCGTGGCTGCTCATCTCCGGCTCTGGCTCGCGCGTCTTCGGGAACTCGAACCTATATCCCGCCCCGCGCAGCGTCTTCAAATACCGCGGCGTCTCCGGCGTCTCCTCAATCTTTTCGCGAATCCGCCCCACATAAACATCCACGCTCCGCGGCGTCACAAATCGCGCATCGCCCCATACCGCATCCAGCAACTGGTCGCGCGTAAACACCCGCGACGGATGCCGTACCAGGTACTCCAGCAGCCGAAACTCCGTCGCCGTCGTCGGCACCG
>DASUHZ010000043.1:0-15748 GCA_036273275.1 Bryocella sp. | reverse complement strand
GAAGCGTTCGCGTGATCTAAGAGTCCGTATACCGCGAACCGGTAGCCTTCCTCTCTGCCAACTCAGGAGGCACTATGCACGGCACCAGTGATCGCACAAAATCTGAAATTATCCGGCTGCCAATCTCACGCTACGTCCGCTCGGGGGCAGGGAGCCTGGTGTGTCTGTTGACACTGTTTCTCGCTGGTGTCGCCTTCTTCTTGCCTATAGCCGGAAGATGCCAACTCTCTACTGGAGACATTCTCGGCAACATCAACGATCCGAGTGGGGCCGTATTGCCCGGGGCAACAATTGTTCTAACCAACACGGAGACGCAAGAGCGCCACACAACCACCTCCGACCAGGCGGGCGAGTATGTTTTCACGCTGCTGCAGCCTGGACAATACTCAATCGAGGTAAGCGCCAGCGGCTTCAAGCCCGCCCAGATTCCAAATTTTGCGCTTTCAGCAGGCGACCGGCGTCGTGTTGGTGTAACGATGACCGTGAATGGGGTTGCGCAGAGCGTTGAAGTATCTTCCGCGCCTCCGTCTCTGGAAACCGACTCCGCAGTCCTCAGCACCGCTGTCTCTCAGCGAGCGGTGCAGGATCTGCCGTTGAACGGCCGTGATTACGTTCAACTCGCCGATCTCGCCGCCGGAGCAAACGAAGGAACAGCCGTTGCGATCACTGATGGCAGCCGTCCGGATGATCGTCGGCAGTCTTCGGCCATTGTCGTTGCGGCATGGTCTGACACTCTGAACAACGAGATGGTTGAGGGCGTCGACAATAACGAGGGCACGATCGGTACGATTGGTGTTCGCCCGTCAATTGATGCAATTGCCGAGTTTCGCGTCGAGACAAACCTCTATCCCGCGGAGGCAGGGAAAACTCCGGGAGCCGTCGTCAACCTCATCACACGGGGCGGAACAAATCAATTGCACGGGTCGGTCTTCGAGTTCCTTCGTAATGACGCATTGGACGGTCGCAACTACTTCGCAACGGTTGGAAGACGTCCGGAACTTCGCCAGAATCAATTCGGCGGGAGTGTGGGCGGACCGATTATCAGGGCCAGAGCATTTTTCTTCGGCGATTACGAGGGGCTTCGTATTGTTCAAGGCACCACGACAGTAAATTCCGTTCCAACCTCCTTTGAAGTCGCTAATCCCGGTAATTTCTCTGATATCGGTGGGCCGATTATCTCTCCATCAACCTTCAGCACGCCGGGCTTGAACTATTTCAAGCTGTATCCCGCTCCTAATTCCGGAACGAACAGCTTCATCTACAGCCCTAACGGAACGTATTACGGCACTACAGCCGATGGCCGTGTGGACTACCGATTTAACGACAACAATCTTTTCTTCGTGCGGTACTCCTATAACGGGGTAACCGTTACGACAGCCAGCGGTTTGGCCGCCGTCAGCCTGCCCAATATAGGCACGATCGAACCCGGTGGATCTGTTTCCTACCCGGGCAGTTCAGTCGATACAGCCGACCAGGCAATCATGAATTTCACGCACATCTTTTCCCCGAGAACGAGCCTGGAACTCAAGGCGGGCTATACCTACATATCCAACTCGTCGCTTCCGCTGAACTACGGTTCAAATTTTGGGAACGCGATGGGCGTGCCGAATGCAAACATTAACCTGTTCACGTCCTCACTTCCGAATGTAGGTGTTACCGGCTTTGCGGGACTTGGCGACTCGACTTCCCTGCCGCTTTACGATCGTGATGGAATCTTCCAGTACGGCGGGAGTTTGACTCAGGTAAGAGGCCGCCACACCTTGAAGGTCGGGGCTGTGTTGATCCGGCGCCAGATTTACAACGAAGAGCCGAGCTCCGGTTCAGGTACGTACAGCTTCACATCGAGCCCAAATAATACTGCTACCAAGGTGTCCAGCATCGTTCCCCTAATTAATCTGCTTCAGGGCACGAACCTGAGTGTGGCTCGTGTGATGCAACTCGAACCACGGTACCTGCGCAGTTGGGAACCGAGCTTCTATGCACAGGACGATTGGCGAGTTACACCAATCCTCACATTGAACATTGGTTTGCGCTACGACATCATTACACCGGATGTCGCACTGGGAAACAACATCTCCCAGTTCGATCCACCTTCAGGGAAGATTCTTGTCGCGGGTATCAACTCCTCACGCACCACCGGGATTCAGACAGACTATAGATCATTCGGGCCGCGATTTGGATTCGCAGCAAATGTACGGCCGGGAACCGTAATTCGCGGCGGTTTTGGTCTTGTTTTCTATCGTGACAACACAGGGCCAAGCGTACCCTTTTCGAATCCCCCATACGTCGCGACTTACTCGCCGAACAATCTGACAACTACGTTCACGACGCCGCTGCCTTCTCCGGTTCAGAGCTCCTATACAAATCCTACGGGCGCTCTGCGCGGAATGGCTCTCAATTTCCGCAACTCGTTTGTCGAACAAGCCAACCTGAACATTCAGCAGCAGCTGGGATCCTTCGTTGCGAGTCTCGCTTATGTCGGAGAGTTCGGGCATAAGTTACGGATTTCGCCGGACAGAAATGTCGCCGCGCCTTCTCCCGTCACCTCGCCGAGTTTCGTTACACGCCGACCGTTCTACTCTCAGTACCCGGGTGTAACGTCCATGCTGCATGATGAGACTTCCGGATTCCAGAATTACCACGCGCTTGAGGCCGTCCTGACGCGAACCATCGGACATGGGCTGACGCTAAACGCTAACTACACCTGGTCCAAAGCTCTTGGCGACGTGCAGGCCTTCTCTGCCGGTGGCTTGTATGCAAGCGCGGTTCCCAACGAAACCGCGACACTTGAATATGGAAACAGTGAACTCTCCGTTCAGAATCGATTCGCGATGATGCTGAACTACTCCCTTCCGTTCGGGCAATCCGCTCATGGCATTCAGGCCGCCCTGATCAAGGGCTGGCAGCTCAATGCGATTGACGTGTGGGAGACGGGCCAGCCCTTTACGGTCACGAATTCAAGCCCTCTGAGCAACACCGGAATCAGCAGCGATCGCCCCAACCAGATCGCCGATCCGAATTCCGCTGGTTCCGGGGCGCCGATCAACACTCGTACTCACTGGTTCAACACAACTGCGTTCGCATCTCAGCCCCTGGGCACGATAGGAACAGAGCGCCGCAACATGCTCTTTGGCCCCCACTTCCGCCATTTCGATCCGTCTGTCTATAAGGACTTCGGCCTCAGCGAGCGCTTCACTTTGCAGGCGCGAGTGGAGGCCTTCAACGTCTTCAACACTCCCAACTTCGGACAGCCTGCCGCGGTGTTCCCATCGGCGACGTTCGGGACCATCACAAGCACTCGGACGAATAGCACACCTCGCCAAATCCAGGGATCACTTCGCTTATCCTTCTGACCAAATGAATCTGCGCACGGTCGCACGCAGGTCGGCGTCGGGCCTGTGCGACGGACCTTTGATGGAGCAACGCAATGTTGACGACTAACTGGATCTGCGGAGGAATTCTGGCGCTCGGGCTCTGTGGCCAGGCGCAGGTCCCGACGCAGCCACCCGTCCTGAATGGAATCGACGTCCTGGAGAGCGACCATTTTGCGGCTTTGAAGACACTCGCCGCCAGGCATGGAGGTCATCTTCGCGCTGCGCTAATGACCGATCAGGCCGGCATGGACAATCATGACCGCAGAACGATCGATGTTCTCTACTCCGATGCGACAGCGGCTGTACCCGGATTCAAGCTCGTCGATCTGTTCAGTCCGGAACACGGCATCAACGGCGTTCTGGACCAGCACAGTATTGGGAATGATCACGATGCAGCGACCGGCCTGCAAGTAATCAGCCTGTTTGGTGCGACCGACGCACAACGCCGGCCTTCGAAGGAACAACTCACAGGTCTTGATGCTGTGCTAATCGATCTCCAGGATGCCGGCGTTCATTACTACACCTATGAGTCCGTTGTAGGACGTTTTCTCGAGGCGGTGGCGGGTACTGACGTCGACGTTGTGGTGCTGGATCGGCCGAATCCAATCGGCGGCCTCGCCGTGGAGGGAGTCGTATCCTCACCAGGCCGTGAGAGCTATATCAACTTCATCTCAGAACCCGTGCGTCAGGGAATGACGATGGGTGAGTTGGCAACCTACTTCAAGGCGACCCGGCATCTGGACTCACACCTCACAGTTGTACAGATGCGCGGATGGAAGCGGGCTGACTGGTTCGATGCAACAGGACAACTGTGGATCAATCCGTCCCCTAACCTGCGCAGTCTTACACAGGCGATTCTCTATCCCGGCATTGGCATTCTGGAGCGCACAAATCTGAGCGTCGGGCGCGGAACGGATACGCCCTTTGAGTGGGTCGGCGCTCCATGGATGGATGGTCGTGTCGCAGCGGCCTATCTGAACGCGCGTCATATACCAGGCGTACGGTTCATCCCGGTGCAATTTACTCCGGGCGGTGCATATCCCTTTCACGGGCAACTCTGCAAAGGGATTGAGTTTCTGGTGACAGATCGCGATGTGCTCGATTCACCCGAGCTCGGCTTGGAGGTGGCTTCCGCGCTTTATAAGCTCTTCCCGGAAACTTTCCTGATCGACAAGATCGATCAGCTTCTGCTGAACCAGACAGCGGTTCACGCTCTAAAAGCTGGCGAGGACCCACGCAAGGTTACCCAGGATGATCGCAATGCTTTGGAAGCGTTCAAACGCGGTCGTGCCGCCGCACTGCTCTACAAATAGATCAGAGAATGCTATCGCCGGTCGAGGAAGAGGCTGGTGTCGAGTTTTGTGCCTGAGCCTTATCTGTGGGTGCTGGCTTGTCGTCTCGCATTCCAAAGCAATGGCTCAAATCCTGAGCGGCTATTCTCTGGAAAGCAAACGTCTGGTTGGCCCTGTCCAGAAGCAAATTGCTACCGATCCAATCTGGGCGGTGGACTACCACACGCTTGTCCTGCAGTATCGCGGTTCAGGACAGATCGCACCGGAAGCCTCGGTGCTAGCGTTGCGACCCGGCAGTGTCGGGCCAGTCACGCCTCACGCAGACAACCCTGAAAATCCATTCGCATCCGGCGGCGACATCGTCCCTTTCCACGGAAGTGATCTGAACCTGGATGGGCAGCCGCACACACTTCGGGTCGACCTGGCAAGCAGGCTCAAGACACCACAGATCGACGCTTTGGAGTTTCTAATTCCAGCGGGCGTTCAACTCACCGTGGATCGCCTCGAATTTCTGGCCGACCCTGGCTTCCTCCCTTGCGCGGGAACATCACGGAACGAGTTGCCGCTCGACAGTCATCCGTTACACGTGGAAGGCCCGCTCTCTTGCGGAGACGCAGTTGCGACATCCTTGCGCGGGCGTGAACCGTTGAAAATCGATGCCCGCGGCAGCGCAGCCACTCTCTATTTGGACCTGTACTTTTGCCTGGAAGGGTTCACGAACTACATACCGTCTGCGCCGTCACGCCCTGCCAACACAAGCGATCCTGCGTTTGCAATCGTGAACGTCCGCTATGCCGACGCTCCCGGGCAGGTCGAGCAGCAGTTTCCAGTCCTCGTCGCTGAACATCGGCATGTTTTGCTGAACCGCAAGCGCTCCCTTTATGCCGTACAACTGGATCCGCATCGGCGCCTGCTTTCAATAGAACTGCTCGACCGCAGTCCACATGTCCAAATGCTGCTTTATCGTGCTGGCCTCTCAAATCACGTGGAGACTGCCATCGATTATCAGCCCGCGCCTACATCCACCCAGCCAATGAGCCAAAGCTGTACTGTTGCGTCTGTCCTGGGTGGTTCGCCGTGGTTCAAAATGTCCGGAGCTGAATCTCTGAAACCTTCACTCAATAGCAGTCACGCGGCGGACGGCGTTGACCTTTCACTCTCTTTGGCAAATCCAACCGATCACGAGATTACGACCACCGTTTCTTTTCCTTCGCTCAGTTTGCACATCGGTCGTGAACCGGCAGATGTCTCGTATCTGTTTCCCCAGAAGCTTGCAACGATCTCTTCAGCCGAGCAGGCTCTCTCAGCCGATTACGGGCCGAATTTCCTTTTGCAATTCACGGATATTTTCTCAGCGCAAGCGCGTTGCGGAGCAGCCGTCATCGTGGAAGATACCTCTGGCCAGCCCAAGACGTTCGCTCTCGCCAAGGCAGGAAGAACGATCCTGGACCCTACCGATTACGTGCTTCATATCCCCGCCCACGAGACCTACGCGCTGCCGCCAGTGCGCATCGTTCTGCACAATGGCGACTGGCACTCCGGCTTCCGGGCCTATCAAGAGTGGCTGGCTACCTGGTACAAGTCACGCAGCGCACGCTCCGCGTGGCTACAAAACTCGTTCTACATGCGACGCGACTACCCCGTCGGCGGAAGCGGCTTGCTCTTCGATGAATCACACAATCGGTACACGTTCGGACATTTGATCCAGGATGGCAAAGCTTTCGGAGGAATTGATTTCATCGATATCTCAGGGTGGGCTTTGTCCGAAACTCACGGCCGTGTCGGCGACTATCCCATTGAACTCGGCGGACTCGAGAACCTGCGCAGCAACATCGCGGACGCGACCAGCGAGCACATCCCTACGGGACTCTACTTCGAGGGCTATCTTATCGATAAGAACTCCGATGTGGGCCGTGCCCACGGGGTCCAATGGCAGATCGTCGGAGAAGACGGAAAAGGCCTGTGG
Source organism: Bryocella sp. (assembly GCA_036273275.1). Lineage (GTDB taxonomy): Bacteria > Acidobacteriota > Terriglobia > Terriglobales > Acidobacteriaceae > Granulicella. The sequence goes on along the minus strand of DASUHZ010000043.1, from coordinate 9,116 downwards.
TGGCCCCACGGCAGCCCTGAGATGTTTGTGTGTCCGCGCATCCCGGATTGGCAGAGGTATCTCTCGCAACGAATGGCGAGTACGGCAAAAGAGACGGGCGCGCAGGCGGTCTACCTCGACGAATTCGGCTGCCGTGACCGCAGATGCAATGCTCCGGATCACGGCCATCCGATCGGCGCAAACATGATTCCCGGTGAAATCGGCATGGAACGCAGCGTACGCGAGGCGCTCGACGCTGCGGGCATGACCTCCACGATCGTCTATACAGAATGTCCGCCTGTCGACATCGCTGCTCCGTTCGTGGACGGATCGTTTACGTACGCGCTTCCCTCCTCTACGCCCAGCGCGTACGGAATAAAGCTGAACCTGTGGCGCTTCGCCTTTCCCCAGGTACGGCTCTGGGACATGGTCAGCGCCGGAGTGGAGCCTCATATCGTATCTGCGGAAGATTTCCGCTACGCATTCTGGATGGGAGACGGTGTCTGGCTCAAAGGCCGGTCCGATACCTGGTATGGACAAGACGCGCTGTCATTCCTGCGCTGGGCTCACCCATTGCTTCATGAACATGCAGCAGCATTCGCGGGCGAAGCGGTTCCTCTCGTCAGCTCTCCCGATTCAGAAGTCCTTATCAATTCTTTTCGGGGCGGCGGTGAAACCGTCTATACCTTTTTCAATGGCTCCTACGCAACTAAACGACTCAAGTTCCATGGACGGCCATTTACGCTGGCGCCGAGAGACGTCGGCCTGTTCGCCCAGCCACATACTGACAAGAGACTGGACAAATGAGCCGAACTGTTGTCTCGACGCCGGGTTCCTGTCAGGCACGTAAACTATTAGCACTCGCGAAAGGACCTGAAACCCATGCCTCACGCCAGCTTCGACGGACTCCGTGTCCTCTCGCTCGAGTCCCGTCGCGCCCGCGAGGTCGAAAAGCTCATTCGCACCTACAACGGTGATCCGATCGTCGTGCCCGCGATGCGCGAGGTCCCGCTCGAATCGAACACAGCCTGCCTCGACTTCGGACGCGACCTGCTCGCCGGCCACTTCGATCTGGTCCTGTTCCTCACCGGGGTTGGCGTTCGCAACGTCATCACCATTCTCGAGACGAAGTTCGATCGCGAGGCAATCCTTTCCGCGCTCCATAAAGTTCAAATCGCCTGCCGCGGCGTAAAACCGCAGGCCGCTCTGCGCGAACTCGATATTTCTGCGAATGCTGTCTCTCCCGAACCGGCCACGTGGCGCGAGGTGGTCTCAATCCTTGATACGACTTACGGTGACCGCCTGCGCCACATGCGCATCGCGGTTCAGGAGTATGGTGCGAGCAACCCCGAGTTGCTCTCCGAGCTGGTCCAGCGCTGCTCCTCGCTCACCAAGGTTCCGGTTTACCAGTGGGCCCTCCCGCTGGATCTCGGCCCATTGCGCCAAAGCGTTCGCTCGCTGATCGACAGGACCATCGATGTCGTTCTCTTCATGACCGCCGTACAGGTCATCCATATTTTTCAGGTGGCGGACGAGATGGGCCTCGCAGACGACCTCCGCCTCGCGCTCAACTCTGCCGTCGTCGTCTCCGTCGGCCCTGCGACGACCGAAGAGCTTCTCCGTTACGGCGTTCGGCCCGATTTCGAACCATCACATCCGCGTATGGGCTTCCTCGTCAACGAAGCCGCACAGTACGCGCACAAGCTCCTGGCCGCCAAGCGCACACCCGCGCCGTCAGCGGAGATCGCGCAATCAACCGAAGCTCAGAGCGAACCGCCTGCTCCCACAATCGCTCAAGCGGCCGCACGCGATCACCGCATCCAGCAGGTCGCGCCGTCCACGGGAACAATCCATGGCTTTCCCGACGGCCTCGCTCCCTTCGATGTGCTGCACGAGATCAGTTCGAGCATCGCATCTTCGGATCCACTTCACGTCGTCCTTCAGCGCATCGTCACCTTCGTGACCGCCGTGATCCCGTGCGACTCCTGCTTCCTCTACACCCTTGAAGTCGACAAGCTCATCCTGCGCGCCTCCAAGAACCCGCACAGCGAAGAGGTCGATCACCTTCGCATCTCTGTCGGCCAGGGCGTCACCGGCTGGGTCGCCGAGCATCGCGAGACCGTCGCCATCTCGGAGCGTGCCAGCGAAGACCCCCGCTTTAAAGCGTTCGTGAACCTCCCGGAAGATCGCTTCGAGGCTATGCTCTGCGCTCCCGTGATCTGCGCGAATCGCGTTGTCGGCGTGCTCAACCTTCAGCACCGCGATCCTTACGTCCATACCGAGTTGCAGCGACGGCTGGTCGCCACCATCGGCATCCTCGTCGGCGCAGAGATCGAGCGCGCTCGCCTCGAGACGGAAAACTCCGAACTCACAAACCGGCTTGAGGCTCGAAAGTCTGTCGATCGCGCGAAGGGAATTCTGCAGCGCGATCTCAGCATCTCCGAGGACGAAGCCTATCGCACCATGCAGCGTGAAAGTCGCCAGCGTCGCAAGTCCATGCGCGAGATCGCCGACGCGATCCTGCTCTCTGACCACCTACGCCGCGAAGGCACTCCGCAAGCCTGATTCGTGCGTCTTTCCTGGCCCGGGCCGGCGGTGTCTCCGGACAGGACGGCGCAAGAAGTGTGTCGCGCCGGGCTGGAACTCGCGAGCCGAAAAAAGTGGTCGACTAACACCAGCTCATCCGAGCAACCGGTCCTGGACGTGTCATCTATCTTTATTAGTTTCAGTAATTTATGCAACAGCCTACCGAGGGGACTATATTTTAGCTTCACGAGAAGGAATTTCGTGACATTTGCCTCGCGCTTGTAGTACGAATGAATGCGCTGTTTCCGTGCACATGGTGCATAGGCTGTCCGCAAATGTTTGATCTTCATGGAAAGCGCGCCGTCGTACTCGGCGGTACGTCGGGAATCGGCTATGCCATCGCGCTCGCCCTCGCTGAAGCCGGCGCCGATGTCGCAGCCTCCTCGCGCCGGATGGACGCGGTCGAGCGGACAGCCCGAGCGATCGAACAGACCGGCGTCCGCACCTCACGAATTGCATCCGACGTAGCCGACCGCGCTTCGCTCGAACGGCTCTGCGAACAGGTCGAACGCGAGCTCGGCCCCGTTTCCATCCTCTTCAACTGCGCCGGCATTACCCAGCGCATTCCGACGTTGGACTGCACCGAACAGCTTTGGAACGAGATTGTGGACGTGAATCTCACCGGCACGTTTCGCGCCTGCCAGATCTTCGGCCGCGGCATGGTCGAGCGTGGCTACGGTCGCATCATTAACATCGCTTCGCTCGCCACATTCGTCGCGTTCATGGAAGTCGCTCCGTACGGCGCGAGCAAAGCGGCCGTCGGTGCTTTGACGAAGTCGCTGGCCGTGGAGTGGGCGCAGAATGGCGTAACCGTAAACGCCATCGCGCCAGGCATTTTCCCGACGGCGCTGAACAGCGCCATCATCGACTCGCCCCGTGGAAAGGAACTACTGATGCGGACGCCGATGCGCCGATTTGGAAAGGTGGAAGAGCTCACCGGGACAGCAGTCTTTCTCGCCTCCGACGAGGCAAGCTTTGTGACGGGCGAGATCATCGCCGTTGATGGCGGCTTCCTGGCAAGTGGAGTCAATCAGTGAAAGAAACCGTACGAAACAGCAACGATGGGCAAACCAGCCGTCGAATCGACCTCGCCTATGTAAAGCTCGCTTCCAGCGAGATGGCGCGCGACATTAATCGCGACATCGTGCTCGAACTCATCCGCGCTAACCAACCCGTCGGGCGCGCCGAGCTCGCGCGCCTTTCCGGCCTGCAGCCGAGCACAGTCTCCGCGATCGTCGAACAACTGCTCGAAGAAAGTTGGATCACCGAAGGCGCTGCCGCCAGGCGCCCGCGCGGACGGCGTCCCACGATGCTTACCCTCAACGCGGAGCTCGTCACGCTCGTCGCCGACCTTCGCCCAGGCCAGGCAATTCTCGCCGTGGTCGACCTCAACGGCCGCTTCCTCTCACGTGAATCCATTCCGCTCGCCTCCGACGCCCAACGCGCCACCATCAAGATGGCTGAGGCGCTCGATGCGCTGCGCAAACAGCACCCGGACAAGCGAGTTGAGGGCGTGGGCATCAGCGTTCCGGGCCGCGTCAACCCGGACACACAACGCATCATCCTTGCGCCCAACCTGCACTGGTCCGACTTCGATCTGAAGAAGACCCTCACCGAACGACTCAACCTTCAAGTCGAGCTCGACAACGCAGCCAATGCCTGCCTGCTCAGCGAGCTCTGGTTCGGCCGCATGGACGGCGTCCGCAACGCTGTGCTGATCACCGTCTCCGAAGGCGTTGGTTCCGCGATTCTCGCGAACGGGCAGATTCTAGCCGGACGCAGCGGTCTCGCCGGAGAGTTTGGCCACATCCCGATCGATCCGAACGGGCCGGTCTGCGGCTGTGGACAGCGCGGTTGCTGGGAGACCTTTGCTTCCAGCAAGGCCGCACTCCGCTACTACGCAGAGCTCAATCCCGAGCAACCCGCCACGCGCATCCAGGACCTGCTGAAATTCGGTGAAGAAGGCAATCCCAAAGCCCTCGCTGCGCTCGAGCGCCAGGCACGCGCGCTCGGCCGCGGTCTACGCCTGGTCACCGCCGCTCTTTCGCCGGAGGTTGTGCTGGTCATCGGCGACATCACCTCCTCCTGGACACGCATCGCTCCGCTCGTCGAAGAAGAGTTGGCTGCCACCATGCTCGCCGGTCCGCCTCCCCGCCTCGCGGCAGCATCTGACGGCGAACTCGCCCGTCTGCGCGGCGCCGCCGCCCTCGTGCTGCAGCGGCACTCCGGCTACTACCGCTCCACGCACGGCAGCCGCGAGCGGCCGCGAAACCCAGTACACGCCTAGCTCACGTCCACCTCAGCAAACACCGGGAGAACAAGAATGCAGCTTGCTCAACTTCGGCGCAGCCTGTTGGCTCTTGCAGTTTCACTCGCGAGCACTCTGACCATCTCGCAGGCGCAGCAGACGAAGCCGCTGCCCTACCTCGATCCTTCACTCTCGAAGGAGCAGCGCGCCGCGGACCTCGTGAGCCGCATGACGCTCGAAGAAAAGATCTCCGAAATGTCCAACAGCTCCGCCGCCATTCCGCGCCTCGGCGTTCCTGCCTACGATTGGTGGAACGAGGGCCTGCACGGCGTCGCGCGCTCCGGCTATGCGACGATGTTCCCGCAAGCCATCGGCATGGCCGCCACATGGGACGCCCCGCTGATCCACCAGATTGGCGACGTCATCTCCACCGAAGCCCGCGCGAAGAACAACGAAGCGCTTCGCAACAACATCCACTCCATCTACTTCGGCCTCACCTTCTGGTCGCCGAACATCAACATCTTCCGCGATCCGCGCTGGGGCCGCGGCCAGGAGACCTATGGCGAGGACCCGTTCCTCACCGCAACGCTCGGCAAGAACTTTGTTGAAGGCCTGCAAGGCACCAATCCCAACTACTTCAAAGTCATCGCCACTCCCAAGCACTTCGCCGTGCACTCCGGTCCCGAGAGCGAGCGGCACCGCTTCGACGTCACCCCCAGTCCACACGATCTCTGGGATACCTACATGCCAGCCTTTCGCGCCACGATCGTCGACGCGCACGCCTACTCGACGATGTGCGCCTACAACGCTATCTACGGCCAGCCCGCCTGCGGCAGCGACCTGCTCATGCAGACCATCCTGCGTGGCTACTGGAACTTCCAGGGCTTCGTCACCTCCGACTGCGGAGCCGTCGATGACTTCTACGAGAAGACCGCGCACCACACGTCGCCAGACAAAGCGCACGCCGACGCCGACGCGCTCCACCACGGCACGGACACCGAGTGCGGCCATTCCTACGTCAGCGGCCTCGCCGACGCCGTCAAAGAACACCTCATCAGCGAAGCCGACATCGACGTCTCGCTCCGCCGTCTCTTCCTCGCGCGCATGAAGCTCGGCCTCTTCGATCCGCCATCGATGGTGCCCTACACGTCGATTCCCTTCTCCGCCGTCGACTCGCCCGCCCACCAGGCGCTCGCACTCGAAGCCTCTGAAAAATCCATGGTGCTGCTCAAGAACGACGGCATCCTGCCGCTCTCCGCTGCGAAGTACAAGACCATCGCCGTCGTCGGCCCCAACGCCGCCTCGCTCTCGGCACTCGAAGGCAACTACAACGCCGTGCCAAAGAATCCTGCGATGCCAATCGACGCGCTGCGCAACGAATTCGCCAACGCGAAAGTGGTCTACGCGCAAGGTGCGCCTTACGCCGATGGTATGGCGATGCCCGTTCCGCGCACGATGCTCCGCCCTGCGCTCGATTCACACGAAAAAGGCCTCAAAGCCGAGTACTTTGCGAACGGCGACCTCAACAGCGCGCCCGTCGCCACGCGCATCGATCACGCCATCGACTTCGACTGGAACTCCGCCGCGCCCGTTCCCGAAGTGAAGCAGGACCACTTCGGCGTGCGCTGGACGGGCTTCATCACGCCGCTCGCCGCGGGAAAGCAGGAGTTCAGCATGCGCCTCGCGCACTGCTACCCCTGCGGCGATCGCGAACACTTCGTCGTGAAGATTGACGGTAAGGACGTGAGCACACATTCCACCGATGGCAGTGAGAACCGCGAGAGCACCACGCCGCGCTTCTCCTTTGATTTCCCTGACATGAAACCACACGCCATCGAGGTCACCTACACCCACAACGCTCCGCTCTTCGGCGCCGGCATCTCGCTCGAGTACGCGCCCGCGCCCGGTCTGCTGCAACAGTCCGCCGTCGATGCTGCGAAAAATGCTGACCTCGTCATCGCGATGGTCGGCCTCTCGCCCGAGCTCGAAGGCGAAGAGATGAAGATTCAGATCCCCGGCTTCTCCGGCGGCGACCGCACTGACATCAAGCTGCCCGATTCGCAGGTGCAACTGCTCGAGCAACTCGCCGCAACCGGCAAGCCGCTGGTGGTCGTTCTGCTCAACGGCTCTGCGCTCGCGGTCAACTGGGCACAGGATCACGCCAACGCGATCCTCGAAGCGTGGTATCCAGGCGAGGCTGGCGGCCGCGCTATCGCCGAGACGCTAGCCGGAAAGAATAACCCATCAGGCCGCTTGCCCCTCACTTTCTATAGCTCGCTCGATCAGCTTCCACCGTTCACCGACTACTCGATGACGAACCGCACCTATCGTTACTTCACCGGCAAGCCGCTCTACGACTTCGGCTACGGCCTCAGCTATACGAAGTTCGCCTACTCACACGTGCACCTCTCCGAGACGACGGTGCACGCAGGCGACACCCTGACCGTCGAAGCGGACGTGAAGAACACGGGCGGCCGCGCAGGTGACGAAGTCGCCGAGCTCTACCTGATCCCACCGCATGACGGGAATGGAGGCCTCTCGCCGAACCTCCAGCTCGAAGGCCTCGAGCGTATTCACCTCGCTCCCGGCGCGGTGAAGCACGTTATCTTCAAGCTCTCGCCACGCGAGCTCAGCGAGGTCGACGACAAGGGAATCCGCAGCGTGCAGCCCGGCAGCTACAAACTCTCCGTCGGCGGCTCACAGCCCGATGATCCCCGCGCCTTCACGAAACCCGAGACCGCAACCTTCACAATCGTCGGCACGCAGGAGCTGCCGCACTAATCACGTAGTCATCCTGGAGGAGCGAAGCGATGCGGTGCTCAAGTATCTGGGTCAAGAGCGTTGCAGGCTTCGCTCTTTTGTTTGCTGCTGGTCTACCTGCACATGCGGAAGATGGCTCGGCGGCATGGCTGCGTTACGCGCCGATTACTCACCCGGAGATATATAAAGACCTTCCGTCGCGAATCGTTATTGATGGAGATTCAGCCGCCGATCACATGGCGGGAGTAGAGCTACAACGCGGGCTTACTTCGCTTCTTGGGCGGAACTTCACCTTAGAAGAGAACAGACCCGTGCATACGGTTGGGGATCTGTGGCTTCCAGATAAAGCGATTGTCGTGCGCTCCTTCGAGTGGACACGACATCACGTGATTGCAGACAGGGTCGGGCCTCCGCCCGGCCCTGAAAGTTACTTCATCTCTTGGAATGGACAATCCGGGAGGATATTCATCGAAGGTGAACATCCGAACGGTGATCTCTATGCAGCCTTCCATCTGCTCGAGGAGGTTGCCGCGCAGCAGCCAATTCCGCAGACCTACCGAGCAACACCCTCTGCTCCTATCCGATGGACGGACGAGTGGGACAACCTTAACGGCACGATCGAGCGCGGCTATGCCGGCCCATCGATCTTCTTCGAGAACGGACACGTCCGCCAGGACCTCACGCGCGCCGGCGAATACGCCCGACTGCTCGCATCCGTCGGGATCAACGGATGCAACGTCAACAACGTGAATGCGGACCTCGACCTGCTCACAACCGAGCACCTACGTGAGTTCGCCCGGATTGCCGATGTGTTCCGTCCGTGGGGTGTGAAGCTCGCTCTATCCATTGATCTCACCAGCCCACAGACCGTCGGCGGATTGGACACGTTCGATCCGCTCGATCCCAAAGTCATCGCGTGGTGGCAGAAGAAGGTCGACGAGATCTACACGCTGATACCTGACTTCGGCGGCTTCACCGTAAAGGCCGATTCCGAAGGCCGTAAAGGGCCGTCGCAATATGGACGCACTCCAGCCGATGCAGCCAACGTGCTCGCGCGCGCACTTGCTCCGCATCACGGAGTCGTGCTCTACCGCGGCTTCGTCTACAACAACCATCTCGACTGGCACGATCTGAAGGCTGACCGCGCACGCGCAGGCGTCGATAACTTCGCGTATCTCGACGGCAAGTTCGATAAGAACGTCATCATCCAGATCAAGGAAGGTCCCATCGACTTCCAGGCACGTGAGCCTGTCTCACCGCTCTTCGCCGCGCTGCGGCATACGCCCGAAGCAATCGAAGTGCAAACGACGCAGGAGTACACCGGACAGCAGCGGCACATGGTGTGGCTGCCGAGTATGTGGCACTGGGTGCTCGACACCGACATGCGCGTGGATGGCAAACCTTCCGACGTGAAGGACATCATCACCGGCAAGACCTTCGATCAGCCAACTGGCGGATTCGTAAGCGTCGTGAATGTTGGGATGGAGCCGAACTGGCTGCATCATCCGATGGCGATGGCGAACCTGTATGGGTACGGCAAGCT
>DASUHZ010000042.1:0-3820 GCA_036273275.1 Bryocella sp. | reverse complement strand
ATCTCGCACGGCCTCGAGATCATCCCGGTCATCAACAAGATCGACCTCCCGAGCGCGGACATCGAGCGCACCAAGGAGATGATCGAGAAGTCCGTCGGGCTTCCGGCCGATGATGCGGTGCCTGTGAGCGCAAAGACGGGTCAGAACGTCGCCGACATCCTGGAAGCTGTCGTGCATCTGCTGCCGCCGCCGAAGGGCGACGCCGACGCGCCACTACAGGCGCTCATCTTCGACTCGTGGTTCGATCCCTACCGAGGTGTGACCGTGCTCGCGCGCATCGTCAACGGCCGCATGCGCAAAGGTCAGAAGATCCGCCTGATGTCGAACGGCAAAGTCTTCGACATCGAGAGCATGGGCGTTATGACGCCGAAGCCCGTCGAGCTCGAAGAGCTCTCTGCCGGCGAGGTCGGCTTCTTCGTCGCGACGATCAAGAATGTCGGGGACACGAAGGTCGGCGACACCATCACCTCCGTCGATAATCCCGCGCCAGAAGCGCTACCCGGCTTTGAAGACATCAAGAGCATGGTGTTCGCCGGCCTCTACACCGTCGACTCGCACGAACACGCGCTGCTGCGCGACGCACTCGAGAAGCTTCGCCTAAACGACTCCAGCTTCAACTTCGAGCCCGAGTCGTCTGTCGCGCTCGGCTTCGGTTTCCGCTGCGGATTCCTCGGGCTGCTGCACCTTGAAATCATCCAGGAGCGCCTCGAGCGCGAGTACAACCTCGACCTCATCATCACCGCGCCCGGTGTGCAGTACAAGGTCACTCTGACTGACGGCAAGGTCCTCACCGTCGACAATCCCTCGCGCTGGCCCGACCCCAGCGAGATTGAGCAGATTGAAGAGCCCGTCATTGAGGCCAAGATCCTCACCAACGAGGAATATCTTGGCGGAGTACTGAAGCTCGTGGAAGAGAAGCGCGGCCGACAGAAGAATATTGAGTACGTCAGCCAGACGCGCGTGATGATCACCTACGAGCTTCCGCTGAATGAGATCGTCCTCGACTTCTACGACCGCCTGAAGTCCGTCTCGCGGGGCTACGCTTCGCTGGACTATCACCTGACTGGGATGTGGGTTTCGCCGATGGTGAAGATGGATATTCTGGTCTCCGGCGAACCAGTCGACGCGCTCTCGATCATCGTGCACCGCGACTTCGCCTACGATCGCGGCAAGGCGCTGGTCGAGAAGATGCGCGAGCTCATTCCGCGGCAGATGTTTGAAGTCGCCATCCAGGCCGCCATCGGCTCGAAGGTCATCGCGCGCTCCACGGTGACCGCGATTCGCAAGAACGTCATCGCCAAGTGCTACGGCGGCGATATCAGCCGCAAGAGAAAATTGTTAGAGAAGCAGAAGGAAGGCAAGAAGCGCATGAAGCGCATCGGCAAAGTCGATATTCCGCAGGAAGCCTTCCTCGCCGTGCTCAAGGTCGGCGAAGAGTAGTAGCTACTGAGTCGTGTCTGGCTCGTCCGGTTCAAGCTCCGCGGGTTTCTTCGCAATCAGCTTAAACTGTTGCCCAGTCCACACGTACCAGCGGTCAGCGGAATCCTCTTCGTTCAGTGCTCCAACCGCGTGAATCGCTCGACTGTTCTTCTGAAACCGGACGCCATAGTTCTTTTCTCGATCCCAGGAAACCGCTCCGGGGAAATACGTGACTTTGCCACTGCGGAGATCGATCGCGGCCAGCACAATACAACCTGATCCGCATCCCCAGACCGCCATCGCGTAATGACCTGCGAAGTTGGCTCCATGTTCGGCTGCATAACGCAATCGCGTCCCGTACATTCGCACATCAGGATCGCGCATATCTGGCATAGTGGGTTTGCCCCGGAATACATCGTCGACATGGTATCGCGCAAACATCGCAACCTCTTCTTTGGATAACGGCTCCTCTTGAACTTGCGCCACCATCGGCATGGAAATCAGCATGAATGTAAAGGCCAGTCGCCACATGCGCATGATCTTATCTGGAACCTAGAGAACTCACCGGCTGCAGCTAATCTCAAAAGGTATGCGGTTGCAGGCCGGTATACCATCAGGACCAATGTCCGACTCCAGATTCGCGCCTCCACTCAGCGCCGCGATGCGCCACGCACTTGCGCACCTCGACAATGTGGGCGACCGCCCGGTGGATGCAACCGCCACGCTCGAAGATCTGCGCAACCGTATCAACGTCCCACTCACAGACAGCGGCATTGCGCCCGAGCAGGTCATCAATGAACTCGTCGATGCGTGCGACGGTGGAATCGTCGGAAGTGCGGGACCGCGCTTCTTTGGATTTGTGATTGGTGGCTCGTTGCCGGCGGCGCTGGCGGCCGACTGGCTCACCTCAGCGTGGGACCAGAATGCGGGACTGTATGTAATTGGACCAGCCGCTTCACTCGTTGAGGACGTCGCGGGAGGATGGCTGAAGTCGTTGTTTGGTTTGCCCCTCGAAGCGAGCTTCGCCTTCGTGACTGGATGCCAGATGGCGCATGTAACGTGCCTCGCGGTGGCGAGGCATCGCGTGCTCGAGCGCGCGGGATGGGATGTGGAGCGCGACGGGCTGGGCGGGGCGCCGGCGATTCGCATATTGACGAGCACAGAACAGCATGCGACGGTGCCGCGAGCAGCGCGGCTGCTCGGGCTCGGGACCGGGTGCATTGACACGCTGCCGTGCGACGACGAAGGACGACTGCGTGCCGATGCGCTCGAGAGTGCGCTGAAGAATCGTGCAGGAAAGCCGACAATTGTCGTACTGCAAGCTGGTGATCTGAATCGCGGGGCGTTCGATGATTTTTCTACCCTGGTTCCGATTGCCCATCGCCACGGAGCGTGGGTGCATGTGGACGGGGCGATGGGTCTGTGGTGTGCCGCGTCGCCGAAGCATCGCTGGCTGCTCAAGGGAGCAGAGGCGGCGGACTCGTGGAGCACGGATGGGCACAAGTGGCTGAATGTTCCCTACGACTGTGGGTATGCGTTTCTTCGCGATGCGGAGGCACACTATTCGACCTTTGGTGTGCACTCGGCGTACCTGGTGCAGGGCGCGGGGGCGAGGGATCAGGTGGACTGGACGCCGGAGTTCTCGCGTCGAGCGCGCGGCTTTGCAACGTACGCGGCGCTGCGGCAACTTGGACGTGAAGGCGTTGCGGAACTGGTGGATCGCTGCAGCGCAATTGCGCAAGAACTTGTAGAGCGCATCGGTGCACTGGAAGGCGCAAAAGCGCTGCCCGGTCAGATCAATCAGGGCATGGTGCGGTTCTTCGATCCGCGGCCGGAGGCGACGGATGACGATCATGATCGGATAACGGATGCGGTGATTGTCGGCGTGCGCGCTACAGGCGAGGCGTTCTTCACGCCAACGACCTGGCGCGGGGTGCGGGCGATGCGGATCAGTGTCTCGAACTGGCAAACAACGGAAGAGGATGTTGCGCCGGTGGTAGCGTGCGTGAAGAGAGTGCTGGAGACGGAGCGGGCGCGAGCCGGCTCTTAGCTGCCGACTAAAGCTCTCTCGACACAAGCCGATTGAGCGCTGCTCGTCTTCGCCATCTCGGCGCCCCGCAGCCAGCGGTTCGCGGGCTCGGTGAACCAGCGCGCCAGCGCCCATGCAAGCGGCGCGGTGGCTATCGTAATTCCTACAACAAACGCGGTGAGAACCGGCCGCGTCGTTCCGTGTGGGAAGTAGTGCACGAAGAGACTCACACCGGCGATCACAACAAACTCGTGCGAGAGATACAGCTCGTAGCTATGGCGGCCGAACCAGCGCAGCGCTGCCGTCCAGAGGCTCCCCGGCTTGCGACGAAGCGTAACGGCCGCCATGACGAGACACACAGACAGCGCGAGC